>NZ_JAOXHM010000010.1 GCF_025780075.1 Ureaplasma sp. ES3154-GEN
TCAAGATTCTACTTTCTTTTTAAGAGATAGAACTGCTCAAGGTAGTGAATATCCAAGACATAAATACCATTTTAACGATATGTGATGAAACGAATATATGATCACAAAAAGAGCACTGGAATTTTTATTAAAAAAATTAATCAAAGACAATAAAAAATATTTTAAACAATATTTCCAATTCCAATATCAATAAAAAAATAACTTTTTAAATGGTCTTGCATAAAATAAAAAACAATAAATTACTTCAATGCTATCACTTTATTAAAGTGTAAAATTTGTTGTTGATTATAAATTATGATTAATGTACATAATTATATGTTGCAATCAAGTTGTAATTGTTCAGCATATAAATTAAAAATCTTCCATAGACTATTTAAATCAAATATATCCTACTAAATACAGGTAGGTAGGAACAAAAAACAACTAGTATAACCTAAAAACATTAGTAAAGTTTTAAATAAAAAATTAAATTTATAATTCAATAATTGTCTAACTATTTCATTTGAAAATAAAAAATCACTATATTTTGTATAAAATAAAAAATTTATACGTGTTTAATTTTTAAAAAATATTATAGTCTATTGCTGTTTATATTTATAAGAAACAAAAAAACAACACCTAAAGAGGAGTTGTTTTTAAAAATGATTACCAATTAATTACCAATAAAATGTCCATTTTGTTCCTTAACATATTTTAATAAAAATTCCAGTGCTCTTTTTGTGATCATATATTCGTTTCATCACATATCGTTAAAATGGTATTCATGTCTTGGATATTCACTACCTTGAGCAGTTCTATCTCTTAAAAAGAAAGTAGAATCTTGT
>NZ_JAOXHM010000011.1 GCF_025780075.1 Ureaplasma sp. ES3154-GEN
ACATCTAGTAGCAAACAAGAAAGTGGTTCATCATCAACAGGAAACGGTCAAAACGAATCTCAACAACCGAGTCAAGAATCTAATAATCAAGAAGGTGCTACAAGTACAGGTACAACTTCAACATCTAGTAGCAAACAAGAAAGTGGTTCATCATCAACAGGAAACGGTCAAAACGAATCTCAACAACCGAGTCAAGAATCTAATAATCAAGAAGGTGCTACAAGTACAGGTACAACTTCAACATCTA
>NZ_JAOXHM010000001.1 GCF_025780075.1 Ureaplasma sp. ES3154-GEN
CCGGTCGGTCAACATAAACAATTTTTTCAACCTCTTTAAGAACATCAACTGGTTTTTCAACCTCAACAATTTTTTCAACTTCTTTGATAACTTCAACCGGTCGGTCAACATAAACAATTTTTTCAACTTCTTTAATAATTGTTTGAGGTTGACTTGTTGTTGATGAACAAGTTTGCACATCAAGTTCAATATTGAAAGTTTGGTGTTCGGCGGTAATGACATTGGTTGCACATGCTTCTGCATCAGCATTATGGTTTTGGTTATGTTGATCAAAAGTGTTAGCGTTTGCGTTTACTAATTGATCTTGGTGTTCGCAAATATCAGCATCATTATCACAAGCACAATATTCAACTTTTAATAAGCGGTTACGGATTGAATTTGTTTCATTGAACAAACGACGTAAATCACTTGTATTTTTTATTGGGTTTTCACTTTTAATTTTCATTATATCTAACCTTTTTGTGATATTTTTCTATTACCTTAAATTATATATGAAACTATATTAAAATAGGGTATTTTTGCAGATAAATATTGGATTATAAAAAGATTTAAAAATTTAATAAAATGCCAAGAATATAAAATCTTGCGAGTATTTTGCAAAAAAATTCTATTTTCAGTGTAATTTTGTTTGTAAATATTTATTTCGCTGATTTTGTAAATTCCTTTTCTTCATATATAATTAATTATATTTATCATAATTGCAATTAAGGAAGTAGTATGTACAATATCAAATATCAAGATTTAAGTAAGAAAAAAGTTGCTCCATCACGTATGTGGTTGTTTTCGGATGATCATCCAATCATTCGTAAAAATCTAACCCCAATGCAAGGAAATGAGTTTAATAAAGAAGATATTTATAAACTTAAACAAATGATCAACTATATTGATCAATGTTACATTAATAAAGCAAAAAAATATGGGATTCGAGCAGGAATTGCAATTGCTGCAAACCAAGTAGGGTGAGATAAACGAGTAGTGTATATTCATTTTGATGATCACGAAAAAGAAAACCACTATCTATTAGTTAATCCAGAAATTCTTGCTGTTTCTGATAACAAAGCGTTTTTAGCAACAGGAGAAGGTTGTTTATCAGTACATAACGACCGACCAGGATATGTTATTCGTCACGAATGAATTAAAGTACGTGCTTATGACATAATTCGCGAACAAATGATTGAGGAAACCTTTACGGATTACTTAGGTATTTGTATGCAACATGAACTTGATCATATTAATGCAGGTTTATATTATGACCGTATTAACAATCATGATCTTTATCACACTGAACCCCAATGGATTAAAATTGGGAGCATTAAATAATTATGGCTAAACAACCCATTTATGATGATACTAGTGTCCAAGTACTTGAAGGTTTAGAAGGAGTGCGAATGCGCCCGGGTATGTATATTGGAGACACAAACATTAACGGTTTACACCATCTTGCATGAGAAATCATTGATAACGGAATTGATGAAATTAGTAATGGTTACGGAAAGAATCTAATTGTAACTTTACATAATGATTATTCTTTAAGTGTTTTTGATGATGGTAGAGGAATTCCAACAGGCATTAATCCAAAAACCAAAATTTCTACGGTTGAAACTATTTTCACATGCTTACATGCTGGGGCAAAATTTGATGAAGATACATATAAAAATGCTGGTGGTCTACATGGTGTAGGAGCTGCTGTTGTTAATGCGTTGTCTTCAAGTTTAATTTGCCAAGTACATAAAGATAATAAACTTTATGAGGCTCGGTTTAAAAATGGTGGCCAAATTGCACAACCGTTAAAAATAATCGGAGAAACAAATCAAAAAGGAACAATGATTTGTTTCATGCCTGACAAAAGTATTTTTAAAAGCTTGGCATTTAATCCACAAACAATTAAAAATCGTTTGCAACAAAAAGCGTATTTAATTAGTGGTTTAAAAATTATTTTTATTAATGAGATTAGTAAAGATAAAACCAATTTTTATTATCCAGACAATGTTATTGATTATGTGAATGACTTAAGTAAGCAAACAAAAAATATTGGAGAAACAATTTATTTTAGTCATCAAAAAAACAACATTACTGTTCATTTGGGTTTTCGATTTAACCAGTCATCACAGTATATTTTAAATACATATGCTAATGCTATTAATACTGTTGATGGTGGGGTACACGCTATAAGTTTTAAAGCAAACTTAGTCAATATTTTGAATGATTATGCACGGTTAAAAAAAATTATTAAATCTAATGATAAGGGGTTTAGTGAAGATGAATTATTAGAGGGTTTAGTTGCTGTAATTAGTGTGTGGGTTCCCGAATCATTAATTGCATTCGAAGGTCAAACGAAAAATAAATTATCAACCCCTGAAGTTGCGAATATTGTGCAAGAAGCACTAGTTAATAATTTTATTTTTTGATTAAATTCGAATGCAGACTATGCCTTATTGATTATCCAAAACGCTCAAACAATTAAAGAAGCAAAACTTCTTGCTAAAAAAGCACGGGATGTTAAAAAATCTCAAAAAAGTATTAGCAAAGAAGTTGGAATGGGTGGTAAATTAACCCCTGCCCAATCTAAGAAACCCGAACTAAACGAACTCTTTATTGTTGAGGGGGATTCAGCGGGAGGTTCAGCTAAATTAGGGCGCAATAAAAAATATCAAGCAATTTTACCTTTGCGGGGGAAAGTGATTAATGTTTTAAAGTCTAATGTTAGTAATGTTCTAAAAAATGAAGAGATTGCTTCGATTTTTCGTGCTTTGGGAACAGGGATTGATAAGGATTTTGATATTAAAAAACTAAAATATCACAAAATAATTATTATGACTGATGCCGATGTTGATGGATCTCACATTCAAGTCTTATTGCTAACTTTATTTTATAAATATCTTAAACCTCTAATCGAAAATGGGCATATTTACATTGCTCAACCTCCACTTTATAAATTTGTGAACAAAAATAACAAAAAAGTCGATTATGCATATGATGAAGATGCTTTACGTATCTTAAAACAATCAACTAAAAATTACGAAATCCAACGCTATAAAGGATTAGGAGAAATGAATGCTGATCAGCTGTATAATACTACTATGAATCCCGAACGCAGAGTGATGTGACAAGTTAGTATTCAAGATTATTTAGCCGTACACCAACAGATTAATACCTTGATGGGTGAGAATACAGAAATCAGAAAGCAATGAATAGATGCAAATATTGATTTTAGCAACGATGAGGAAATTATCCAAGAGGAAGGTAATTAGAGATGTCCAAAAATATTATTAACCAAAATCTTGCTGTGATTGTTTCTCAAAGTTATGCAAAATATGCTAAATACATCATTCAGGACCGAGCATTACCTGACCTACGTGACGGTTTAAAACCTGTACAACGGCGGATTTTATATGCGATGTATGATTTAAAAATTACATCTAATCAAGCTTATAAAAAATCGGCCCGAACTGTTGGGGAAGTAATTGGGAAATATCACCCGCACGGGGATTCATCGATTTACGAAGCAATGGTACGAATGAGTCAAGATTGAAAAAACAACTTGTGTTTACTAGATATGCATGGAAATAAGGGTTCAATTGATGGAGATAACGCCGCTGCGATGCGATACACAGAAACGCGTTTAGCAAAAATTGCAGATTTAATGCTTGAACATTTAGATAAAAATACAGTCCCATTTGTGTACAATTTTGATGATTCAGAAAAAGAACCAAATATTCTTCCTGCGTTATTTCCTAATCTATTGATTAATGGAGCAACAGGAATTGCGAGTGGCTATACAACAAATATCCCCCCGCATAATCCAAGCGAAGTTTTTGATTGTTTGATCTATAAAGTTAAACACCCTAATGCTTCAATAGATAAACTATTAACCCTCCTGCCAGCACCCGATTTTCCAACTGGTGGTTTGATTTATCAGCCCGAGGAGTGTGCAGAAATACTAAAAACAGGAATCGGAAAATTTGTTTTACGGGCAAAAATTAATGCCAATACTTCCCATGATAAATATAACCAGTTAATTATTAGCGAAATTCCATATGAAACTAATAAAGCAGAAATTGTTAAATCCATTGATCAAATGATTTACGACCAGCAAATTAATGGGATCATTGAAGTTCGTGATGAATCTGATGCACATGGAATTAGTATTGTTATTGATATCAAAAAAGATATTAATTATCAAAATATCAAACAGTATTTATATAAAAAAACTAACCTACAAATTACATACCACGCAAAAATGGTGGCAATCCATAACCGAGCGCCAGTGGTGTTTAATTTAAATTTATATTGTGATGCGTTTATTAATCATGCTTTAGATATATTAACTAAGGTTGACCAGTTTAATTTAAACAAAATTAATCTCCGAATGGAAACTGTTCAAGGGTTGATGAAAGCGTTAGATATTATTGATGAAATCATTAAAATTATTCGGAGTTCATCTGACAAACAGAGTGCACGTGAGAATTTAATTAACCGTTTTGCTTTTACTTATAACCAGGCAGAAGCAATTGTAATGATGCGTTTGTATAGGTTAACACAAACAGATTTATTTGCTTTGCAAACAGAATGAAACGAATTGCAAACACAACAAGCATTGTTGATGAATCGTTTAGGTAATGAATATGTAATGCGTGAATATTTAATTAGTTTGTTTACAAGTTATAAAAAAACTTACGGATATTCTCGCAAATCTATTATTGTGCCCGAGGAAGCAGATATCAAAATTGATGAAATGCAAATGGTCCAGGAATTAGATTTACATTTATGTATCTCTAAAAACGGATATATTAAAACCGTTAGCCCAAAATCATTTCAAACTAATAATTATGAAGAAATTGGTTTAAAAGATAATGATAATTTAGTTTTTCATAGCTATTTATCTAACCATAAGCATTTACTGATCACAACATCATACGGTCGTTGCTTATATTTACCAATTAACAAAGTTAATCAGTTCAAGTGAAAAGATTTAGGTGAACATTTAAATACTTATTGTTTATGAAACATAAACGAAACAGTTGTTAGTGTTTTTGTGTACGAGGAAATGAAAGATACCAACCACTTAATAGTTGTGACGAAAAATAACAAAATTAAACAAATTAGTTGCAGTGAAATTACGGGTTTTGAAAAGAATAAAATCAAGGATTTACGCATTGTTAAACTAATAAACGATGATCAAGTGGTCAGCGTGCATCAGACTGCGAATCAGCATCAAGATATTTTATGTATTAGTGCTTTAGCAAGAACTCTTATTTTTAAGGTGAATGAAATCAATATCGCTAATCGCAATGCCATCGGAACAAAAGTGATGAGCTTGAATGATGGAGATTATATATTAACAACATATCTGATTGATGAAAAAATTAAATACTTATGGTTGTTTAATAATGAATGAACTAAAATGGTTAATATTGATGATTTTAAGATTTTTAAACGTGGTTTAAAAGGTGTTGAATTAAATCCAATTAAAAAACCTATCTTTTTAGACCAGGTCGTTTATTTTAATAAAGAAATGATTTTTAATTGTAAACAAAACGATCAAACCTTGATCTGTTCACAAATTTCATATCAAGCAAAAGAGATTACTAACCGATTTGTAAAAAATGATATGAATATTATATCTGTTTTATATAACCATTATTTAAGTGTCAAAAATAATGAATAGTCTAGAGAAATAAAAAGTTTATGGTTATATTTGATAAATAACAAGTTAACAACTTATTAAAAAAGAAACAGATTAACTCTCTGTTTCTTTTTTAAAAATATTTACCATTAATTTTGACTTAATTCTTAACAATACTATATCCTATAAAGACAAAGTATTTAATTACCAATTATGCTACATAACAGACATACAATTACCCGAATATTTTTATTCTGTTTTTTCTAAAATAAATCGATATTTATCTGGGGCAAACTTGTGTTTTAGCGCATTTTCTTATTATTAATCGTTTTTACTCAACTATTTCATATTAACGATTACCTTATATGATCGTATCGGATGTGTGTCTTACTACTTCAGGTACTTTTTGATTTATTATCCATTTATTTCTATCTTTTTTGTTTTTGAGGTGCCATAAGATAGAAAGTTTGTTGTATATTTTTTGTTTTTTTGATTTAAATGTAAATTTTATTTTTCTTGATATTTCTTTTGTATACCACTTATTCATAATATTTCTAAAGATTATAAAATCATTTTGTCTATAAAATTATTTACATTATTATTGATGGCTATGAGTCTTCTGTGCCTTTGCCTTAATATTGTTGTTAGCTTTTCTAATTTTTTTCATTTTTACCCCTCCTTTTTAATTTTTGAATAAAAATTAAGGAGTACATATTTTACCAAAAGAGAGATTAAATGTTTTTTTGATGTTATTACCTTTAGCTTAATAAAAAAATTGTTATTTTTTAAATAACGACAAAATAAGGAATCTAAATATTTGCAAAAATTATAATTAAAATTACAGATTTATCGTGTTTTTTAGAAATAGAATCTTGTTTTGCTTATTTTATATCATATTTACTTCGTTCATTATTTTTTTCTTTAAAACTCGGTTAATTAAAATACACAAGTGTGTTAGAATAATAACATTGTTATTAAAGGAGCAAATATGACAAACACAAAATACCAGTGAGATTTATCAGATTTATTAAATAATAAGTCCCTAGAAGAGAATTATAACGATTTAGTTGCACTTAAAAATAAAGTTTTAAAACACTATCCAAATTTTTTACGTTCATTAGCTGATTTTAAACAATGAATCACTTTTGAAGACCAATTAGAAATTGCTACAAATCGTTTATATAATTATGTACACAACAGTTTAAATGTTAATGTGGCTGATGATTATTTCAACCAATGAAACCAAAAGCTAAACAGTTTGTTGTTCGAAATTAACAATGCCCTTGCGGATTTAAATGAAAAAGTAATTAAAGATGAAATATTAATTCGTTCATATTTAAAAGATGAATCAATTAAAGCATACACACCTCGTTATGAAGCGATTTTACGTTTTAAAAACCATACATTAGATAAGAAAACAACAAATTTATTTAATTTAATGGACCGGGCAACTGCGGGATTCGAAGAAATTTATTCAACATTTACAAATAATGATATGGTCTTCGCTGATCTTGTGGATACAAATGGCAAAATTTATCCAATCGCAAGTGAAGCGGATTGTTTTAAATATTTAAAATCAAGTGATGAACAATTACGAAAACAAGCTTATCAATCTCTATATAACGCTTATGTTGCTAATAAAGCGAGTTTAACTAAAATGCTTTATTTTAATTACTTAGCATATAATGAACGTGCAAAGGTTCGTAATTACAATGATTACATTCATGAAGCAACATTTCAAGATGAAGTTACACCAGATTTAATTACTTTTATTTATGAACAAGTTAAAAAATATCGTCCAAGCATAGTTGCATATGAAGAAGCGAGAAATAAATATTTAAAGAAATTATTAAATAAATCAACGATTGAACCATGAGATACAAAAATTTCGTTGTATGAAAAAAACATTACTTATAGTGTCGAAGATGCAAAAGCAATCACACTAGAATCTCTACAAGTTTTAGGGGATGAATATGTTGGAAATTTAAAACGTGCATTTGATGAGAATTGAGTTTCATGATTACCTGCAAAAGGGAAACGTTCAGGAGCTTATTCAATTGGAGGAATTCGCGGTATTGACAAATACTATATTCTAATGAATTTTGAAGAATCAATCGAAAGTGTGCAAACTATTGTTCATGAATTGGGACATTCAATGCATTCTCTATACGCAAACAAAAATCAACCAATTTTTAGTGAATACAAAATTTTTTATGCAGAAATTGCATCAGTAATTAACGAGGTTTTATTAAACTACTATTTATTAAAAAAATATAAAGATGATAAAAAAATGCGTTTATTAATTCTTGATGAAATGATTTCTGGTTTCTTTGCAACAACAACTCGTCAGATAGTTTTTTCAAACTTTGAATGAATTGCAAATCAAAAAATTAATAACAACGAAGCGTTTACAGCGGACATTATTTTAGATACATATGCAGAATTAAACGAAATATATGCTGGTAAAACAAGCTCACGTGAAAATTTAGATGCATTTGTGTTAGCAAACGTAACACCTCTGAGAATTCCACATTTTTATGCAGGAAACTTTTATGTTTACAAATATGCAATTGGTCAAATCTGCGCATTAATTGCAGGGGATCGTATTTACAAAGATGAAGCAAATAAAAAATACCTTTACGATTTCTTATCAAGTGGAGGTTCAAGATCTCCGCTTGACACGATTAAACTTTTGAATATTAATTTAAATGATACTCAAACATGAGTTGACGGAATTAACATTGTTAATGAGTGAATTAATGAATATACAGCGCTCATTGATGAATTAACCAAATAAGAATAATTATTAATAATTTATATAAACATAACATCAATTGATGTTATGTTTATTTTTTTGGAAAGTGTTGAAAACTAAAAAGACAAATTAACTCATAGTGCAACTCAAGAAAGTGTAAATTATGAAGATTTAGATAAAATATTAATTATTATTCCAAATGAAAAAGTTTTATTAAATAAAACAGATATTAATTTTAATGAGCTTGAATATATTCTTTTTTTGGCAAAGGCGATAGAAAAAGTGAATTGTTTTTTGATGCACAAACAAAAATGATTAAACTTTTTAAATGGTCGTAACATGATAATACGGTGTTATTTGTATCATTAAAATCCGGGTATAAAAGATTATAAGTTGGGCGGATTCAAAAAACGCTAGCTATAATTGTAATTGATAAGTGGATAGCTATTCAACGATTACAACAGTTACTAGGACATACTAAAATTCATAGAACACTTAAACGTGTAATAATCATGCAAAGTAATGTTAAAATTTCTCAGCATAAATACATTAGTTAATTATTGAAGAATGCAATTAAAAAAACAGGCGTCAACCTGTTTTATTTTTATTAATTAATAATTACTAATACTTTGCATTCTTTGCTATTTGAACATATGATGTAATTGTGTTGATTAATTCGTCTATTGAATTAAATTTTTTGTTAGGTGCGATGTAATCATGAAAAATAATTGTTAGATTTTGGTTGTAAATATTTTGATGAAAATCGATAATGTGCGTCTCGATAAACGAATAATCACGACTAACGATTGTTTTAGGAACACCTATATAAGTGATTGCCTTATAAGTTTTATTATTCACAATCGCACTTGTAATATAAACTCCATCTACTAAACGAATTAGATTTGGATCACAATGAATGTTTGCAGTTGCAAAGCCGAGGTTTGAAGCTACTTGATCTCCGTGCACAACTAATCCGCAACGAGTATATGGATTAACTAGTTTTTGGTTTACATAATCTCAGTTATTGGTTGCGATTCCAGTTTTAATTAATGATGTGGAAACTGAGTTCAATGGTGCTTCAATAATCAAAGTATTAGGATAACTTTGTTTCAAAAAACTACTTGGCTGTTGATCGGAGCCGAAACTAAAATTTTGACCAATAACAATTCGTTCGGGCGCAAGTTTTTTTAAATATAAATCAATAAAATTTTGAGCATCAATGTTGTATTCTTTAATATCAAAAACATAAATATCAACTAAGCCAGGTAGTTGCTCTAACATTTCAATGCGTTTTTCAAAGGGGTATAAACTTGCAGTTTTTCGGGGAATATTTTTAAAGGTTAAAATACTAAACTTTTTGGATTCAGCAAAAAGTTTCATATGTCCGTGGTGTAAGCCATCGAAAAAACCGATAATAAGATCAACACCTGAATCCATTACTAGGTTATTTATTTGTTGGGGTTTGAGTTCAATAATCATAGACATCACTTATTTCTAATGCTTGATCGATACGAAAATGACCACTACGGGTACGCTGTAAATCTTTTAAAACCGCATATGTATGCATTATGTCTGCAAGATCAACAGCAAATGAGCGTACATAAAAACCTTTAGAAACAACTAAACGAATTTTTAAAATATTATTAACAAAACTAATGATTTCATACTCTTTTAATTCCACTAGTCGTTTGGGTAAATCTAAGCTAATGTTTTTGCGTGCAAAATCATATGCTTTTTTTCCATTAATTTTTATTGCACTGTGCATTGGCGGCATTTGGTAATAAGGGGATGATGACAATATTTGAAGAGCGTTTTGAATCATCAATAAATCTACTTTTGTATTATCTTCTTTTAGAATTTGACCAACAATATCATAAGTATCAGTATGTATATTAAACAAAATATCTGCAACATATTCTTTCTCATCTAATGTCAATTGACCAAGAAGTTTTGTTGCATTATTAATTCCAATGACAAGTACGCCTGTTGCGTTGGGATCAAGAGTTCCAGCGTGTCCAATTTTTTTGACCTTTAACATATATTTTAGCTTATTTACTACATCAAATGATGTTCAGTCTTTAGGTTTATTTATTATTAAAAGATTTTTTTTATCGATCAAGTACATTACCTTCTTTACCATGCAAAAAGATCACCAAAGTGATCTTCTTTATTTGCATATACTTTATTTTATTATAAAATAAAAAGGTAGCTTTTAATAACGAAACTGAATTACAGGCATTTATTAAAGTTAATTTGAACATAATATTTATAATCAAGGGAAATAAAAAAATTAATGAAAACAGTTGTTATTATGAATAAAACTTATGAGCATCAGAAAGAGTTTCGGACTAATATTATGCATGATAGTGGGCCATTTTTTCATAATGATCGATTTCTTAATTTAGCTAGTCAAACCCTTGATCAACATGTGAAGAAGAAAAGTATTCCGCTATATTATTTTATGAACTGGTGGTTTTATACTACAAACCATAAGTTAGATCCTGATTTATCTCGCAAAAAAATGTCGATCGTTTGGGTTCTAGTAAATCTTTTTTTTATTTTATGTATTATTGGTTTAATTGCATGTATTCTTGCTGGAATTGCAAAACCAATTTTAACCGCATCATTTGTATCTATAAAATTAGCGAAATCTGATTATGTGGGTAAACTAGTTGTAAATGGCGTAACGATTGCTGAAGGATTAACTAAAACTGGGAATGTTGCTGGAGGTGCTTTATCTGACCAATTTGAATATATTCCCGAAGTATGACGACTTACTTTTAAGGATGCGAAAGTTATTGCACCGTTATTGTTAACAATTTTTTTCTTTTTCTTTTCTTTTTTATATATTTATATGCAACGCAAAATTCGACCTGCAACGAATAAATTGAATGTTGAGGGTTATTTAGTTGCTAAAATGAATTTAATCAATCATTTTAAATGAATTTTGAAACGTCAAGTTAAGTTTGTTCCCGGTATTAAAGAACAAAACCATCGACTAGTGTTTAATATGAAACCTGATTATAATTTAATGCGGGTGATGAACTATATTTATGGTGGATTGCACGAAATGAATATAATGATGGTTATTGATTTTGATGATGATAAAGACAAGGATATTTTTGATTTGCAAAAAACAATTAAGCAAGATTTTGATAATTTAACGTTAATTGTTCTAAGTAAAGAGAAAGCAAATGATCTAGTTTCAATTTATCAAAATGGTCGTTTATCTTCTTCTATTATTAATGTAGAAAACAACCAAGAAGATGTTGACCAAAATGTACGAGAAGATATTGTTTTTCATAATGACACAAATGAGGTTCATATTTCTTTTTCATCAGAGGAATAAAAATATTCAAAATGCAACTGTAAACAGTTGCATTTTATTGCCTTAAGTTGTTTTTGGGATAATATTGTTATTTTTTGCCTCTTTTTTTGATTTATAACATAAACCACCAACAACCTACCCTAATCTTTGTTAAAATATATAAATATGTCATTATTTTAATATAATCAGACACGTACTTAATGATTACAGGAGATTTCATGAAAGATTATAAAACCACTTTAAATATGCCTTATACTGCTTTTGAAATGAAAGCAAATTTAAACGTTAAAGAACCAAAAATTCAAAATTTTTGAAACGAAAATAACATTTATCAACAACGTTTAACTAAAAATAAAAATAACCAAAAATATGTGCTTCATGATGGTCCGCCATATGCAAATGGCAACATCCATATCGGACACGCACTAAACAAAATTTTAAAAGATATTATTATTGCATCTAAAAATATGCAAGGGTTTTATGCTCCTTTTATTCCGGGTTGAGATACACACGGATTACCTATTGAAGTTGCATTAGCAAAGAAAACAAAACTGAATGATTTAAGTGTTAATGAACGTCGTTTCTTGTGCGCCAATTACGCAAAAGAGCAAGTAGCTAACCAAACTGCTCAATTCCAACGTTTAGGAATGTTTGCGGATTTTAAAGAGCGTTATTTAACGTTAGACCACCAGTTTGAAATTGACCAGTTAAAATTGTTTCAAACATTATTAAAAAAAGGTTATGTATACCAAGATTTCAAACCTGTTTTCTGATCTTGATCTTCACAATCAGCCCTTGCAGAATCAGAAATCGAATATGCAGATCGTTCATCACATGCAATTTATGTTTTAATGCCTGCAGTAGAAGATGATGTTTTAGAAGCTCAAACTTTTTATGTTATCTGAACGACTACTCCATGAACATTGCCAGCTAACCAAGCAATTTGCATTCACCCAACATTAACTTATGATGTAGTTCAAGTTGGACCAAAAAAATTCATTATTGCAACTAATTTAGTTAAGCAATGATGTCAAGAAATGGGGTTAAGAAACTATCGTGTTATAAGAACATTAAAAGCAACAGAATTAGAAAATAAACAATATATTTCTGCTTATACAAAAAAACTTTGTCCAATTATTATGGATGAATATGTATCAGATAGTGATGGAACAGGTTTAGTTCATAATGCACCCGCATTCGGTCTTGAAGACTACTATGCTTGCAAAAAATATAATATTAATGCAGAAGTAATGATTGATCAATACGGAAAATATAATGCATTAGTGAATGATCCTATTCTTGAAAATATTTTTTATGAAGATGCGAACGAAATTATTTTAGATAAACTAAATGATGATCATTTACTATTTGATAAAAAAATTATTACCCACTCAGTGGCACATGACTGACGAACAAAAAAACCAGTAATGTACCGCGCGACTAAACAATGATTTGTATCAGTGCAAAACGCAAAAGAAAAAATTATTCAAACTCTTGAAAAAGATGTGCAAACAAAGAGTTTACGAGGAATTGAACGAATTAAAGAAATGATCGCTAACCGGAAGGAGTGATGCATTTCGCGTCAACGGGTATGAGGGGTTCCTATTCCAATGATTTTTGACGAAAACAACCAACCAATTTATGATCCTGAGCTGGTTGAGCACATCATTAATGTTTTAGATAATAAAGGTGTAGATAGTTGATTTAGCGAGGATGTTAATACTTTTTTAACCACTAAGTATTTACAAACCAACAAAACTTTTAGAAAAGAAAAAGATATTATGGATGTTTGGTTTGATTCGGGGAGTTCATATTCAATACTGCAACATGCAGGTTTAAACTATCCTGCTGATTTATATCTCGAAGGATACGACCAATACCGTGGTTGATTTAACTCATCGATTATTACTGGAACAATTTTGAATAACCAGTCACCATATAAATATCTTGTTGCCCATGGAATGGTTTTAGATGGGGCCGGATTTAAGATGTCCAAATCCAAAGGTAATGTTGTTGATCCACTAAGTGTTTGCAATCAGTATGGGGCAGATATCTTACGTCTTTGAGCGAGTAATATTGATTACGAAAATGATTCACGCATATCAGATGATATCTTGAAACAAACTGCAGAAATTTACCGTCGGATTAGAAACACACTCTTTAAATATTCATTATCAGTTTTGAGTGATTTTGATGTTATTACCGATTACACAAATAAGTTAAAACAAGAAGATTTATATGTCTTGAATGAATTTAAACAATTATATTTTGAGTGTGTAAAAGCGTATAATAGTTTTGATTTTATGGAAATTATCAAACAAGTTAATAAATTTATTTTAGATTTATCAGGTTGGTATTTTGATTTAATCAAAGATGCTTTATACTGCTTAAAATTAAATGATTTACGGCGTCGACAAATTCAGTCAACTGTGTATTTTATTTTAAAAAACGCCCTTATTTTACTAACACCAATTATTCCACACACTTGTGAAGAAGCATATATGCAACTAAATGATGTGAATAAATTAGCATCAATTAAATTAGAAAACTTCTTAACTATTGCAGCTTTTGATCAATTTAATTTTGCTGAAATTAAACATGTACAAGCTTTTTTTGATATCAAGGACGAATTATTTGGTCTACTAGAAAAAGCACGTAAGGATGGCTTGATTAAAAAGAATAATGAAGCGTTAATCAATATTAATCAAGATTTGATTAAATGTCAATTTCTAAAAGATAATCCAATGACTCTTGCACAATGGTTGAACGTTGCTCAAGTTGTTTATGGAAATGAAAATAGTGTTGTTAATCCAAATTTTAACAAGTGTTTGCGTTGTTGAAATTATTTTGTAGATGATCAAATGCGTGATGATATTTGCGTCCGTTGTGACCAGGTTTTAAATGACTAATGATCTATATATTTTAAGCATTGAAACTAGTTGTGATGAAACAAGCATGGCTGTTTTTAAAAACAACCAATTGCTTGCACACAATATTACCACTTCAATGCAAGTCCAAGCTGATTACGGAGGGGTTGTCCCCGAAGTGGCTTCGAGGTATCATGAACAAAATATTGTTCTAGTGTTCCGAACGGTTATTAAACAAGCAGGCATTAATCCTAATCAATTAACACATATTGCATACACAGCGTTTCCGGGTTTACCCGGATGTTTGCACGTAGGAAAAGTTTTTGCTGATTTAATTAGTCGAATTTATCGTGCAGAACTTGTCAAAATTAATCATCTACATGCTCATTTGTTTTCTGCAGGAATTGATCAACCCATAAAATTTCCTTTTCTAGGACTTGTTGTTAGTGGAGGAGAAACAAGTATTTATCATGTTAAAGACTACGATGATATCGAAATTATCAATCAAACACAAGATGATGCTGTGGGCGAGGTTTATGATAAAATTGCCCGGATTTTAGGTTGGAACTATCCCGGGGGACCAATAATCGACAAGCATTATGATCCAGAAGAAGCGGATTTAATGTTAGTTAAACATCCAAAGCCTGAACAAATGTTTTCGTTTTCGGGTTTAAAAACTGCTTTTATTAATTACGTTCATAATTTAAGACAAAAAAAACGGGATGTGAACAAGGTTCAAGTTGGCTCTTCTTTGCAAAAATATATTGTTGATGAGCTGTGTTTGAAATTAGAGTATTATCTACAAAGATATAATTTAAATCGTATTTATTTGGGTGGTGGTGTATCGGCAAATAAATTATTGCGGACACGCATTAAAACACTTGCCAATGAAGTTTATATCCCCCAACTTTTATACACAACCGATAATGCAGCAATGATTGGCATTTATGCTTATTTTTTGATTAAGAACAATAAAAAATCAGTTTTAATTAAAATTAATGAAGATTTGTGCGCTTGAAAGAAAAATAAAAACAACTAAAAATATTGATTTATACTTTATCGTTATTATTACTTAGCAAATCTGTTTTTATTAACAAAGGATAATAAGTTCTAAGACGTATTTTACAAGGTCTGATTATTATAAAAAAATCAATAATTTTAAGAAAAGAATTAGGTTTCTTAGAAGGAACACAGGAAACCTAATTTTGTTTTTGTTTTTTTGCTTATACAAGTAAGTGAAATATATTGCAAAATTATAATAAAAAAACAAAATTCAAAGGAGAGAATATGCTATACCAAAAAATTATCACATCTGAGTCAGTTGGTGCTGGACACCCCGATAAAATTTGTGACCAAATTAGTGACAGTATTTTACAAGCCTGTTTGACACAAGATAAAAATGCAAAAGTTGCTTGTGAAGTTCTTGCTTGTAATCATTTAATTGTCATTGCAGGAGAAATTACAACTAGCGCTTATGTTGATGTTGTCCAAACGGCATGGGATGTTATTAAACCGTTAGGTTATAATGAAAATGATTTTACAATTATCTCTAATGTTAATCAGCAATCAAATGATATTAATCAAGCAGTAGATCAACAAAACATCATTAACGCCGGTGATCAAGGTATTGTTTTTGGGTATGCATGTAATGAGACGGCAAGTTATATGCCATTAGCGATTAGTATGGCACATGATTTAGTACGAATTCTAGAAACCAAACGGGTTAATAAAGCAATTCCATATATTAAAAGTGATATGAAATCACAAGTAAGTATTAATTACTCAACAACACCAGTTCAAATTGACTCAATGCTAGTAAGTGTACAGCACGACGCAGATTATGATCAAGCTACTTTAGAAAAAGATGTCAGTGATGTGATGGTTGATGTTGCAACTAACTACGGATTAAATACTAATTTCAAAAAAATTGTTAATCCATCAGGAAAATTTGTTATTGGTGGACCTATTGGGGACACAGGGTTAACTGGTCGAAAAATTATTGTTGATACATATGGTGGTTATGCAAAACACGGTGGAGGAGCGTTTTCAGGGAAAGATCCATCTAAAACCGACCGTTCAGGCGCTTATTTTGCACGTTGAATTGCAAAAAACGTTGTTGCAGCAGGGTTTTGTGAACAACTAGAAATTCAATTAGCTTTTGCGATCGGGAAGCCCGCACCAATTGCAATGTATATTGATACATTTAACACAAACAAAATCGACGAAAGTTTATTGTTTGAAATCATTAAACAAAGTTTTAATTTTAATGTTAATGATTTTATTAATGATTTAGATTTATACAATGTAGCATACAGAAATGTTGCGGTTTATGGACATTTTGGTCGTAATGATTTGGATCTTCCATGGGAACGTTTAAATAAAGTTGACCAGTTAAAACAAATTTATACAAAATTAAAAAAATAGACTTATAAAATATGCATGCCAAAAAAATATTTGTTGATTTTCAATTTTTAGTGTGTATATTTTTTAATTTTTTTATGCCAAATAGGCAATTCCTAATAAAAATATCTTATATAAAAATTCATTAATCGATTTATTTATGGAAATTATTAGAATTGATCTTTGGTAGTTGTTATCTATTCAATTCATTTATAGAAAAATATTTTTTAGTCATAGAGTTAAATAAAATATTAAAGAAAAAATAAATATTTCTATTTTTTCATCTATTATCTTTAGTGTTTTGTATAATATTAGAACTATAGAATTAAAGATGAAGGACAAAATATGAGTCAAAAACAGTTTAGTTTTAATCTTAAAACTTATCACGATAGACAATTTGATAATTTGGCTTGAAAAAAAATTCTTAGAGATTATTTTAATATTAAAAAAGTTAGTTCTGCTCAAAAGACTTATAACATTGCGATGGCAGGTTTAATGTTAGCTTTCTTTTTGTTAGCTCGTTTTATTACCAAGAACCTTGACTTCTTAAACGGAGCTAGTTGACAATTGCAAATGGCTGTCTTAGTTATTGGGTTAATGGTGCTACCTAATTTTTATTATAAACTTTTTTATTTGTTAATCGCTCCATTTGCGATGCTTATTTTCGGTTTTGGGGCGGAACCGATTATTGGTTATGTATTTCCCCATTATTCCTTTGCGTTATTTTTATTTGTTGATTTAATTTTATTGCGTTTAAATTACATTCATAAAAAAAATAACACTACAGCCTTCGCAATGATGTTATTTTGAATTTTTAGTATTGTATCATATTTTGGGGTGTGATTTTTTTATAGTTTACAAGGGGTATTGTTTTACGGAGTAAACTGAAAAGGTTCTTATATTTATAATTCAGTTGTTGTTTTTGGTTCATTGGCAATTAACATTTGAATTACTTTATTTATGATTCGACCGATAAATATCATTAAAAAATTTATGGTTAAACAGCATTTAAAATATTAAATTATCTTTCTGATTTCTCAACTATCAGATTGTATTTCTTCAAGAATTTCATCAATCTGACAATCTACAACCAACATGTCATCTAGACATGTTTTTTGTTTAATAATGAGATTGGGATGCTGATTATGAAAAATATTAAAAGTTTTCATATTAGTTAATAAAACTTTGATTTGATAATCATAAAGGATGACATATTCATCAAGAATACTGTTATTAATAATTTGTTCGCTCATCTTTTTATAAACATTTTTAAGATTGCTTAACCCGAGTTTAACTTTCCCAAAGTATCGGACAATACAAATTAAATTGTTCATTAAATTATACTTGAGTAAATTATTTAAAATAACTGCCCCTGCCGAGTTTTTTGGTTCTTGGTCATCAAACGCCTTGGTAATGATAGTAGTTTGCTTGTTAAAAACATAAGCATAAACAATGTGGGTAGCATCATAATATTTTGTGCGTAGTTCATTAAGGTGTTGGTCAATATCGTTTGCATTGTGCACAGGATATATGAATGCGTAGAAATTTGATTTATTAATATTATATTTAATTGTTTGATATTGCTTGATTGTTTTGTAATTCGGCATAGTAGGTTTTAATTTCATCTTTTAAAAAACTGTATTTTTTATATTTATGATCGTAATAAAAAAAGATGATGCTGTTTAAAAAGTAAGATATTTGTTTTTCAGTTAAAAAGGGTTTTTGGTTAAAATGTTCGTGCAATTGTTTTCAGTATTTTTTGTGAAGTAAAACAATCATAATAAAGACAAAGAAAAAAACCACCATCATTAAACAAGGGATAAGAATATATAAGGTATTGATGCGGTGGTCTAGTACCGCTATTAAAAAAACAATGATTAATGCAATTAGCATTAAAAAAACCATTGCATAGTATTTTCAGGTCGGATATTTACGAGGGTGGTTAGGGTTGTTAATGCAATCAATAAAGATATCTTTCATATTTATTACTTTCATTTTTTTATAATAGGTTTTTATATTACAATTAATTATATTAACAAAAAAAGAAAGTGTTTATCAATTTTATGAGTGATTGTTTATTTTGTAAAATAGTTAACCAAGAAATTCCAGCGCAAATTGTTGATGAAAATGAATATGTAATGGCTTTTTTAGATATTTCACCTGCAGCAGATGGACATTTATTAATAATACCCAAAAAGCATTTTACTAACTTCGGTTTAACTGATAGTGTTTATTTAGAGAAAATGATGCTCCTAGCAAAAAATCTAACCTTTGTTCTTGAAGATAGTTTAGATAATGTAATGGGGTTTAATTATTTGATGAATTCTTATCCTATGGCTGGGCAAGTTATAATGCATACACATTTACATATCATTCCTAAGTACGCTCCTGATGAAGGTTTTTATTTTGGGGCTCATAAAAAAGAGATTAGCTCTGAAGAACAAAAGAAACAAAATTTAAAAATTTATAAGAAGGTTCAATCTGTGGTGCAAAAACAAAAAAAATCGCGTTTTAGCAAACACTTTATGGCTTAATAATGCTTATTATCAACGAATTAAAACAAATATTAATTAATACAAAGACAGTTCTTAAAAACAGTTTTGAATTTTTACGTGCATATTTTTCGAACAATGCTAATATCGATGCTCAAGCGCTATTAAACGATATTTGAGCGATTAAACAACAATGAGTTGATTTTGTTGAGGAATATCCATTAGATAAAGATAAAATTACAAATTTAAAAATAAAACAATTTTATAATACATGAAATACTATTAAACAAGATGATGAATTAGAATTGTTTGTTTTTATTAACCAATTTTTTGTTGCTTTACCGTATTTAATGCTGTCTTATACAACTAATAACCAAGAAGTTAAAAAAGTTCACTGGATCATTGGGCACCATACCTTTAAAATCTTTAAGCAATGAGATCAATTAGAAAATTTTTGCCAAGAAAATATTAGAAATAAAATTACAAGTAAATTATTCATCAATACAGATAATCACGAAAAAATATTAAATAGAATTCAAAGAGTATACAACCATTATTTTTTAGTTAATTTATCAACTAACGAACGCAAAATAGCGCTTCGTTCATATTTCTTAAATCACCATTGATGGGTTTTTATTGTTAGCGCAATTATTTTGGGATTAATTATTTTAATCATTGTGGTTAGTACTTTGCATAAGGAATAAAAGGTATTATTTTTCTATATCAACACTTGCTAATAACAAGTGTTTTTTTATGTTTATTTACACAAAAAAGATCAATTTTATGTAAAAATAAGAAAAATTTGGAACAAAACCGCAAAAAGATAAACCTCGTGGTATTGTTCCAATTATTTTAAAATATCGTTCCAATTCATCTTTTTTTCGTGTTGTTTTTTTTTTTTTTTTGATTGTTCTCAATAATTAAATTGAAACTGCAACAAAAAAAGTTCTTGCAGTTGAATTTTTAAAGGAAAATACTTATGTTAAAAAAATCTAAAAAATTATTATTTAGTGCTCTAGGTGTATCCTTAGCAGCACTGGCGATTGCAAGCATTGCAGCTAGTTGTAAAAAAACAAAAGGTAATGAACCGGGGAAGAAGTCGGATAGTCCTAAAGGTTCAACTAATTCGAATATAAATAATCAAGAAACAAATAAAGATAACAACCAACAAACTGATCAAAGTAAAAACAACACTAATAATGATCAAAAAAATGATTCTAATAATGCAACAGAAAAAGAAGAATCTAGTAAACACGATAACAACCATTCCAATGATGAAAATAAAGGACACACTCATACTCATAAAGAAGTAGCAGAAGAAAAAGAAACTTGACCAGCAGAAAAATTTGTGACTTTTGTCGACACAACACCTACTATTTATGTAGATAGTTTAGGATCAATGATTTATGGAGTATTTGTAGCTGATGATAGTTGAGTTCGAAATTATTTATCAGTTTCAGGTTATTACTTAATTACTGATATGATGAATAGTAATAACGAACCAGTATTATCTAAATATGTATCAGGAAATGCGGAGTTAGATGCAAAATATACAGATGGAAAAACACTTGTTGATATCGGTTTTGAAAATGCAGATTTAGCAAATAAAACAAGTTTTAAAGTTACAGGAATTAAATACATTCATAACCACGGTTTCGATCATAAAGTAGAAGTGGCGGATGGATATGTAGTTAAATTTGCTCAACCAATAACTGTCAGTGTTGTTAGTGATGCAACATCTGAACAAACAAGTGCTAACCGTACAAACAGTTATACTATTTTGCAAAATAAATACCTTGAACTTGCGTCAAATGCTTTAAGTGATCATATTAAACAAGTGGATAAATTAGAAATGATTACAGAAGCTGAAACAAAAAATAAATTAAGTGATCAATTACGTGCCGAATATGTTAATTTGCAAAATGCAGTGAATGATTTAAAAAACACTACAGCTTACGATTCTTTTAAATTTAAGGCTTTGTATAATGCATATGTTGACTATATGACATTTATTTATCAACTAACCCAAGTGTATGAAGAAAGTATGCTAAATAATTTGTTATTAAAGGCAATCAAAAATCAACGTCTTGATCAACGATATATTGCTGCTAAAGAGTTAGTAGAAACAGCATACGAAGAAGTTCAACCTATTTTAAAACGTAAATTTTTATTATGAACTGATTACAAAAAACTAATCGATGTTTATCAATCATACTATGAACAAGCAAATCAAAAAGTAGAAGAGGTTGAATATACAAATAAATATAATACTTTAAAACATGATATTGAACACCAAATTCAATCATGAGGAACAGAATTAGATGCAGAAAAAACTAATTTTAAAACAAGAATGGAATCTGCATTTGCCTCTGCTGATGCTATGTTAGCTACAAAACCTACTGAGTCATTTAAAATTATTTATGATGCTTGAAAAACAATTAATGAAACTATTAAAATTAAAGAAGCAGTTCCTATTTTAGAAAGAAAAGCAAATGCTTTCATTCGTAACCTTGAATTCCAAATTCCTCGTTATAAAGCGAACCCACAATATGCAGAACAAGGTGCAAAAATGGAAACTATTAAGGATCAATTAAAAACACATCAAGAAAGTTTTAATGCAAATCGAGATAACGATTTATTAACAGCATATAAAACATTCCATGAAGCATATATTCAAGCCTATATTGCAAATCAGGAAATCACATTTGCAGCTTATGGATATAAAGAACTTCGTCTTGAATCAACAGAGTTGTTAGAGCAATTACGCGCAGATAAAGCAAAATACAATCAATTATTATCTGAATACGAACCTGCATATAATAAATTTCATGCCGCAACCCGTAACGATGATCAAGATGGCGTATTCGGTCCAAACGAAGATGGAGCCCCATTAACAACTTTTAAAGCCGTTTTCGAGAAAATTAAACAAGCAAAAGCTTCGCTTGATGAAAACTAGTTAATTTTTTAGCATATTTTTCCTATTTTAAAATCATAAAAAAATTAATATCGAAAGAAGTTCAACACAAATCAGTTGAACTTCTTTTTTTTGTTAATTTTACTTCCCAAATAAGTAATTAAATAAAATAGAGATTGATTGGCGAAATAATAATTGATATTTTTTTAATTTGTTAGTGTTATAAAACTTTAAATAACAAAATTATCATTTATCGAATAATCAAATCCAAAAAAATAATTGAATCATATTCTAAAATTAGGATCTAAGAGTGCTATTTTTTATTGTTTTAAAAATTTTTTATAATTTCATCATATTTAATCTATGTTTTAACAATCATCCCAATATTTTTATTTTTATGTACATTTTTTTGATATGAATTGGTTTTTTATTAATAAAAAGTCATTTTTATCGCGAAATTACACAAAAATTATAATATTAATTTACAAAATACATATATATGATTTTAGTTATGGAGAACCCGATGAAGGAAAAAGATCCTAAAATAATTTATAAGAAAAATAAACACAAAGTGATTACTGGTGCCATTCTTGGCTCTTTGACTACAGCAGGAATTGTTATTGCTGCAACTCAATTTCAGGGTTATCACCACAAAAGTTCTAAGGAATCAGAAATTCTTTACAAAACTTTTGACGATTTAAACAAACAATTTAATAACCTACAAATCCAAAATAATTCTCAATACGAGACACAGAAACTTCAAAAGGGTTTAAAAGAACAAATCAACCTAGAAATAAACCCTAATATAATTACAAAAGCACAAGAATATTTAAAAAATAATAAAAAACTTATTGATGGTTTAAAATTAGTCAATGATTTTAAAAGTAACAATTTTGATCGATTAAATAAAGATCAAAAAAGTATTTTTCTTAAGCAATATCAGCAACTAATTAATGATTTAGCGAATCCTAATAAGGATCAAAACTATGTATTTGCGACATTAGTTAGTTTTTTAAATGATCTTAAAAACCCTAAACAATCAGTTTCTAAAAATTCTAAAGAATTATTTGATTTAATAAATAAATTTGATATTATAAAACAACAAGCAGAAGAGTATGATCAAAAAATTGGAGATAACCCTGAATTTAATGATCTAGCAATTAATTTAAAAAACGCAATTAGTAATTATAATGCTATTGTACATAATAATCCTGATGTATCAGTGATAGATGTTATTCAAGCGACTAATGATTTAAAACTTGTTTTAACAGAAACTAACTACAAAAAAACATTCGCAATCTAATAAATAAGGAAATTACTGAAAAAGAATACATCGATATCACTGCTCCCAAAGAATATATTCCTCAAAACCAAACCCAAGCAGATATTTTAAGAGACTATAAAAACTTTTTACTCCGTGACCTTGATGTATATAACCAGAAAGTTGCAGAACTTTCTGGTAAATACCAAACTGAAACAATTGATGATAAACAAGAAGGAGTTTATCCTCTATCTTATAAACAAATTAATGACCCAGCCAATCCTCATCCCACTCTAAATAAAATTTATAAAGAAAAACTTAATCGTGAATTACAATGAGTTAGTGTTCAAGAAAAAAACCTTACTGCTAACAACCAAGAAATAGTTATAAAAATTAATGAATTATTTCAAAAACAATATCAATGATTGTTACGAACAAAAATTGAAGACAAAATCGAAAATGCGCGCAAACATATTCGTAATTTTGTGCAAACACTAGATCAAAATAAAAACAAGTATAGTTACCTAATAGAAGTATTAACTCAAAAATTACAATTATTACCTAACAACCAAAATAACGAAAAACAATATATGTTTGATGGGAATAATTCAGTAGAAGAATTAGAAAAAATCTTTGCTAATCTAAACGAAATTTTAAGGGCAGTTCCCGGACAAATTGCAAAAGTGGATTTTCAACAAGAAGTGGAAATTAACCAAAATATCTTAATCCCTTCACTTGAGGGGCTGTTGCCAGTAGTTAATGTTATAAATATTGATCCACAAACAGACCCATGAATTAATTTACTAAAAACTAAACAAATTGAAGATTTAAAAAACAAATTAAGACAATTTAATGATGAAATAAACAAAAATCCAAACACCAATTACATTAGCATCCGTACAAGTATCGACAAATTTGAACTATTAAAAAATCAATACATCGATGCCTTTAAAAAAGCGATTCGTTTACACACTGATCAAGTTGTTAACGAAATTATTCAAAAAAAGATTGGTGATATCAATCGGTTGGATACAAGTATTAACGATTTACTAACTACTTCTGATGATCAATTAGATGCTTTTAATGATGTGCAAGAGATCAAAAATATATTTACAAGAACAAAGAAATTAATTGATGATTTCATTGATACACCAGTGCAAATAACATCTAATTTGTTGACGATTGGGAAAAATTCAGGAGTTATTTATCAGCAAACGTTAGATGCTAAAATAGCCAATATTGATACAACACTTCAAGAAATTAGTCCACACTTAGACTATATTGGATATATTTTGCATTACCAGTATAATCGATACACGGATCACTTCTATAAAGATGAAAATGAATTTTCTCTAAGAACTTTTGCAAATAGGGTCCAAACAGAAGCCAGTGATGTTTTAATTGATAACAAACATGTAAATTTACTTAATATTTTAGATCAATGGGAAGCTAGTATAAATTTAAATAAATTAGAGCCCCTTGCTAATAATTTAGCAAAAATTAATCAATACAAACATTTGCAACGGCAATTTAAAAATGTGTTAGCAACTTATAACAAAACATATATTACAAACAAATTAACAAATAAGTTTAAAGAAAAACTAATAAATAACTTTGTAAAGAATCAAATTGGTTATGCTTTAGGGGGTTATAAACAAACAAATGGTGTTAGTTTTCTTTACAGCGAAGTAAATAATAATTCATTATTTAATTATTCATACGATGAAAATATTAATACTGTCCAAGGGAAAGCAGCTGCTTATTTAAATGATATTGCCAAATTGTTAAACGAAGCAGATACTATTATTTACCAAGATGAGACTAGCATTAATGATTATGGATATGCAATCTTCATGTATGAACAAATTGAAAATGCGAATAATAATTATAATCTCCCGCGATCAACTGTTACACCATCGTGAACATATGATTTAATTTTAAGTACAAAAGCATGAAAAGGTTGAAACCATGCTCAACAGAATATGTTGTGAATATGATCTTTGTTAGGTTCAACAAACGATAATTATTCTAGTGTATCAGGTTATGAAATGATCACTTATTTGTTAATGGGATTAATTCATAAATACGAAGAATTATATCGCCAACAGTATCCTAATACAACATTAGACAAGAATTATTGAAACCCTGAGCATACTGGCTTTAAAAATGTTTTAACAACAATTCAAAAGGCATATCAAGTATTAGATATTTTTGGTGTAAACACATATCGGCGTTGAAATGGGTTTAGTGGGTTTATACCTCAATATCAAACATTTACCAATCAACTAGAATGAAATCCCAACACTTTAGTTCCAGAAACTTTTGTCATCAACAAAACAAAACCTGATGAAAGTGGTTTTGATTTACCTGAAGATTTTGCAATCTATAATTATCTTGAATCAGATTCCGATAACTTAATACCATACACCCTAGATAAACAAGTTAAAATTATTGCAAAACAGAATTCAGTTGTGGATGCTCAAAAATGAATAATTAATGCAATCATAAACATTTCTGACGTATATCAAGAATTATTTAAAGAGATGTTAGTATTAAACGAACAAACTAATCATCATTTCCATTATATTTTTCAACCTGATTTAATTAACAATTTAATTTATAACAGTGTTGACAATTACAAGAACGCTTTAATTAATGATTTTTATGCCCAATGATTACAAACTAATAATATCTTTGATATTTCTGCAGGTACACTTACCCAACTTTATTTAAATGATGATAAAACAATTAATCGTGATCAGTTAGAAAATGATTATCATATTAAATTGCCAGCAGAATTACCATCTTTACCAACATATATTACTAATTTGCCTACATATACTGGCAGCAATTCACCGCGCATTATTAATCAAAACAAAGTTAATAAGTTTGTCGAAGCAAAAATTACTGACGAATTCTATATGTTACGGCGTATTGTTGATGAAAACATCAGTTTTAATTTCAAAAAAACAAAAGAGTAAAAATAATTAACCATAAGACAAAGAAGTGTGATTAAATTGCACTTCTTTTTATTTATCTATTATTTCTCAAAACCATAAATATAAAAAAATTTTAATAATTAACTTATTTTTTGGTTTTTTAAAACAAATCAATTGCCTGTTTTAAAAAATTAATTATTATATAATTAATATTAAAGCATCATAAAGCAAACATAAAGGAATGAATTTATGAAAAAAAATTACTCATACAAACAGATTAAAATTCTTGCAAGTTTAAGTTTACCCTTATTTTTAACCCCAATTATTGTTGCTTGTAGCAAAACTGACAAAGCTTTTTCTCAGATCCCCGAAAACCGTTTATCAACCAATCAATTAGAGATTCAAAACATCTCAATTTCAAACATTACTACAAATAGTGCTGATGTGCGGATTAAATTTGTTAATTCTAACAAACAACTAACTGATTTCAGTTTAGTAGTCAATGATAAAACTTTTAGAAGTAATGAATACGATCCAATAAACCAGGAAATTATTTTTCATTTAAAGAATTTGCAAAAAAATATGAAATATGAATTAAAGACAATTACTGCAAACCGATTATCAGCAAATTTAAGTATTTATAAATCATATTTTACAACCCTAAACCAACAAATCTCTAAATTAGAACCAAAAAAATCAGAACCTGAAAATCCAGAGGTAAAACCTGAACAACCAAGCACGAAGAATTATACAATTAGCGGTATTGATACATCTAGCGAACAAACAACCGCAAACATCATCTTCAACTTTAATGAAGCATTTGTTGGTAACGAAAACCTCACCCTGGTTTTAAAAAATAATTCTGATCAAACCACAATTGAAAAAATGATCAATACGTCATATGGAACTCGTCAAACTTTTAACTTTACAAATTTAGTTGAAAATACTACTTACTCTTTAGTTAGTTTAAAAAATCAAGATAAAAACATTAATTTAAATGAATTTATAAATTGGAGATTTACAACCAAAGAAGTTGAATCAATTGAAAATCATGAAGATCCAAAAGATTCAATTGCTAAAGTAGATAAGTTTATCGTCTCAAATATTAATGCAAGTCATATTACAGCTAATAGCGCAGTACTAACATTTAGTTTTAGTAATTATGAATTAGCAAATGATGCTAATCACAACTTTAGTTTAGTTTTAAATAATCAAACATACAGTATTGATGATACATATACACCTAACTCAAACAATCTAACTGTAGAAATTAGTAATTTAAAACCGAACACAACATATAATCTGAACGATTTACGTTTAAATAACAATAGTGTTTCAATTGATCAAAATAGTTTTAGCTTTCAAACATTGCAAGAATTAGAACCCACTCCCCCACCATCTCAGCCCGAATCTGAGATTACATACCAAATCCAAAGTTTAGGTTTTAGTGATCTTACAATTAATAGCGCTCGTTTAAATCTAACAACTAACCCTAGTTTTACAAATAAAAATCTTCGTGTCATGTTAGAGGCGGATAAAAGGGTTGAAACTTATGATTTTCATAATACAAACGAAATGATATTTAATGACTTAGAACCCGATACTACATATACAGTCGTTGGTTTAATAATTGATGGTAAAGAAGTGGATTTGGAAAACCAAAGTTTGAATTTTACAACATTAAACAACGATTCTCCTCTCCAAAATCCTCAATCAATTGAAAATGATAATTTCACAGTAAATACTATTAACATTACAAACATCACAAACACATCAGCGAATGTTAACATTATTTTTAGTAACCATGAACTAAAAGATAATAGTGCAAATAAATTTGTTCTAACAATTAATAATCAAACATACGAAGCGTTTTATACACCAAATACTTCTAGTGTAAGTTTTGATTTAAAACATTTAAATAAAAACACTACATACAATTTATCTGCCTTAACTTTAAACACCAAAAACATCCCTATTAATGATCAAATATTAAGTTTTACTACAACTAATGAAGCTAATAACTCAGTTGATGCTTTGTATTATACCAATATTAATTTTGAGCAAGCAAATGTGGTTGTTAGATTTAAACAACCCCTTGACAATGATATAATTCCCGAACTAAAATACCACAAATTAGGTAGCAATCAGGAACACAGTTTAACAACTTTCGAAGTGATTGATAATCAAACTTACCAATTTAATTTAACTAGTTTATTACCGGGTTCCCAATACGTATTAGATAACATCACAACTCAGCGTACAAAAATCGATTTCACTAATGATCAACCACTTTCATTTACAACTAGTTTCAAAAAGACTAATAATGATATTGATATTGATATAAGTGATATGGGAAGTTTTGCTATTTACGACAAAATGGTTAGTGAACAAAAAACAACACATGATTTTAGAATTAAAACAATTATAGGTTATAAATTTAATGATCATATTAATTATTTAATTGAATTAAATGAACCAACAAAAAAACAGGGGTTAATTAAATTAGTCAAAAACAATAAAACTTACTACCAACATTTTGATGGAAACGGAAATATTATTGTTTTACAAGTCAGTGATGTTAGCGAAAATGAACTAGTAATTAATTTTGATGAGCAAAATATAATTGTACCAGTAATAAGATATGAAAACGCATCACTGATATCCCAAACTAACACTAGTTTAACAAGTTTTAATTTGGATCAAACCAATAATAATTTAACTCTTTTCTTAGGTAATGCAATCGAAAATTCCACCTATCTAATTACTTTGAAACCGGATGTGAATGTATCTGGCGCAGATTTACAACTAGCTGCAAAAGTTATTAACAACCGATTAGTTTTTAATCATCTAGATTATTTAAATCCCGCATATAATCGATACGTTTTAACTCATATCAAATCAGTGAATACTAACCAAATAGTTAGTGTTGCAGAAAATCAAATTATAACAATTAATAATTTGTCAAATTATCCAACTATTACTAAAGTTAAAATCCAAAAAGATAGTTCAACAAATGTTTTTTATGGAACAATTAATTTTAATTGACAACAAAACCAAGAAAAATTATTTACTGGTAGATATTTACGATTAACATTTATTGACAAACAACAAAAAGAAACACCTGTGGATGGACAAAATGATATCACCCGCTATGGTTTCTATGCATTGGGTTATGGATATTTACCTCGCGATAAACAACCAGCAAATTTAAAATATGTTTATTTAAATTTTGATGAATTTAAGCAATTTAAATTTGATAATTTAGTGGAGGAAACTACATATGAACTATATAAGATCGAGTTAGTAAATAAATACGACTTGCAACCTATCCATAATTTTAACTTCACTAGTTCACATTTTATTGGCTTAAATTTGCTAACACCTAGAATTAATCAATCTAATTTGGCATTCACCGATGCGTTTGGGACTAATTTTATGTCTAATCCACAGGCAAATAGCACAGTAACTAGTTATGCAACACTAAAAGCATACGATATGTCCGATGCCACTTCTTACTCAATTGATTTTAATTATAATAATTACCGTAATTTAAACCGTTATTATATTTACGCAACCCAAAAATTTAACCAAGTTTATAGATTTGTTGAAGATTATTCGCCAAAAAAACGTACAGTTAAAGAAATAAATTTTGCTAATAACCAAAAAGTTAACTGGGGGGTTGTTGCGGAAAATTATAACGAACGACAGTGACAAGAAACAGATAACCGCAAAAAGTTAACAATTACAAAAAACTTAAATAACTTCATAAATTTAAATGATCAAAATGACATTTTAATGAACTTGAACTTTTTTGCTAGTGTCAAACCGATTAATTTAGATGAATGAGAATTAAATCATTTCTCATATAGTTTGAGTTTTTCTTATAATCAATTAAAGAATGCACCAAGCCAAACTTTAGATAATGTTAAAATTGATTTTGTACAAAATTGAGAAACAATGTATAAGAGTATTAACCACTTACTAGATGGGAATTACGCGTATCGCTTAACTTTAGATGAGGATAACCTTGAAAAGATATTAAACGATCGGATTAGCGCTAAAATAGTACTAAAAGGCAACCAATTAATTATTACTTTAACAGCCAAAAATGGGGTTATGAATAAAGATTTATATATCCATAATTTATCCCAATCATTATCAACTTATGTTGACAAAGCTAACACCTTTTTCTCTGTCATGTCTATTCCGAAAAACAATAATGATCTTGTGTATGAGAGCAATCAAATGAAAGATATTTTTACTAATGTCACAGATTTTAAAGGTTATATGTATGAGTTAAGAAACCACTTTGTTGTGTTAGATGATTATGACAAACCAAACAAAAAACTAGGAATGGAATTCGCTGTTTCTAATTGAAAGACAACAAATGATCCAGTCAATAAAATTCATGATGATGTCATAATGCGATCAATCGGCTTGGATTTTGGTACTGGATGATTAATTAGCAAAGTAAAACCAAGTGATCCAAATGATTATCACTATTACATTGCAACCAATAAACATGTGCCGATTGATTATAGCGAGGCATTATTAGCTCCAAAACCCCATACATCCCAAACTGATACATCATATTACCACCAACGTTTAGGCAAATGAAATTTAGAAACAGAGGTTGTTTGGGAAGCAACAGCGAACAAAAAAATCGATGGTACATATGCTACATTTGCTAATTACCAAGATGGCTATGAAAGTGGAAATGAATATTTACAAAAAATGGCAGGTACTGATTTACAGATTGCAAAAATTAATGTTAAGCCATTAATTGATTATTATTTAGCCCACAAAGACCAAAATTCAATTGATGATACTTTTAAAGTAACAGAAAATGTATATAACTGAATTAACGTAAATAAAAACACTAAATTCTCACAACAAGGTCGTTATATTCGTCCGCATACATTTGCTACCTTTTATTTATCATCGTTTCCCGGTTCATTAAGTTATGGTACAAAACATAACATTCAAATGCAGCACAATTTTGTAGGTGATTTTATGCGTGCTGACTACGGAAGCTATGGATTAACTTTATCATATGGTTTCTATAACGAATTCCCTACATCCACCAAAGATGCTGAGTATCAATTGCAACCAGGCAGTTCAGGAACAGGAATTTATGACGCAAAAGGTGATTTTATCGCTATCCATGCGGGCAAGGACGCCGGTCAAAATGGAGCATATATTCTTTCAACTCCCCGAATGAACTTTATGGGCGAACTATATGATTATAACAACCATTCATTTGCGTATTATATCCAAAGAAAACATCGCTTATATCCTGAAAAATATGATATGTTAAATGTATTTTATACATTTGAAAAGCCATTTAACAAATAAAATAATTTTTAATATAAACATAGCAAATGATTTCAAAAAAACACTTTAGCAATTAAAGTGTTTTTTGTCTTGTCAAGAAGAAGAAATTACCTAAATTACATTTGTAAATAACTCTTTTTTGCTGTAGGAAGTATATTAATTACTTTTATTTCCAGAATATTAAATTAATGAATAACTTTCTTAACGAAAATAAATTTTTCTTTTTCAAAAAAGTTAAAGATTTCATTTAAACAATTAAATCTCCGATTCTTTTTATTTTGGCAAAAGTTTTATAGAATTCTTTTTTAAGCGAAGTTATTATTAAAAAAGAACTAATACCAATTATATTAGGTTTAGTCCTTTTTTAATAATATATTAATTATTTTCAACTAACGGATCTTCAATTGAAATATTCTTATAATTACCAAGTATATAGAAACGATCGCTAATTTTTGCGTTTGTAAAGCTAACTAGTTTAAGTTTGTCAATAATCCGCATATTTTCATATACGGGATATTCTTGATTTATATCAACAAATTGATGTTCTTCTTTGCCAATTTCTTCTGTTTCAAAGTTTTCAAAATATTTTTTGTTTTCAACAGCCGTGTTAATTGTATTACCTCCACCATTTGTCGCTTCTGTAATATGATTTTGATAATCTTGGGCATTAGTTCAAATCAAATTCGAAATTAAATCCTTTTGGAAGACATATGCATCATTAGGATTAACATCTTTATTTAAAATTAACATTTCTTTGAATAAAGTTTGGTAAACATCCATAATATTAATCATTGCGTTTAAAAGTCATGTTTTTTTGCTAACCATTGCACCTATTCCTGCAGGTATTGGTTTTTTCGTTTGATCTAATCGATAAGGAGTTAAATTATCATTATTACCTAAAGTGACTTCATAAACAACAAAGTCTTTAGGCATGTTATATCCATCATCTGTTGGTTTTGTTTGAAAAATTTGAACATCTTTAATTAGTGGAATTTGATCATGATTTCAATCTTTTTTTGCAACAAAATCGTGGTATTGTGAGGCATAAATTCTAAAACCATTTCATTTTCTAAAGGTGTTGATTCCGAAAATGTCATAAATTTTTTGTGCTTTCTGGATAGTTGTTAAATCAGTTTTAAAAGCGGTATGACTATCATCTCAGTAATTAATATCTACTTGTTGATTACTATTTTTCATTGCATATAATGATTTGTATTTTTCAATTAAACCATACAACATATATGTCAACATTTCATATCCCGCAACACTAGGGTGTTCCTCGGTACTATTTGTTTCTCCTAATAATGATCGTACCCAACGATTATTATCTTCATTCCAACTTTGTCAAGCGTTAGTACTTAAAATGTTCTTGTATACTCAGGAAGGGCTACGATTTTCTTGCTTATTTACTAAGTTGTTTGCTGGTTCTTTAAATTGTTTGAATAAGAATACAGCATACGCATAATCGTTAACCTGAGATTGTTCTTTCGTTATAATGTCATCAGCGTTATTTAATAGATTAGCGATATCATTGATGTATGCACGCGAAATACCACTAAATTTGTTCAAATCTGCAAATTCGTGATCATTTCCATAATTACCAACTAAATTTTGGATATCACTACCATATGGGAAGGCTACACCACTAGTTTGATTATAGTTTCCAAATAAATAACCAATTTGATTTTGCACATAAGCATCAGTCAATTTACTTTTAAGTTCATCGTTTACTTGATTTGCAATATATTCTTTATTGTATTCATAAAGGTGGTTATTAAACGCTTGTTCTTTGATAAAGAAATCTGCAATGGAATTTAATTTTTCGCTAATTAAAACTTTATTTGTATTAAAATGAGTTGTTTGTTCTCAACTATTTAATAAAACTTCTAAATTAGGATGATTTTCATCCACTGTATTATTACCCCGTCCGGTTTGTACTGCATGGACAAAAGAAGATAAATCTCAACCATTTTCTTGTTTTCAATGGGAACCATTAAAATCATTATAATATTTTGTAATATCTCTTGCAATTTGTTCAAACATATTTTCTGTTCTCGAAATTTCACTCTCAATATTCGCTACTTTTTGTTGCAAAATATCTTTATATAATTGTCCAGAGTTAATTCCAATTTGCAACAAGTTTGCTGTCATTTGGACAGGTGTGTTCGCTAAATCTGCTAGTAGCATTTTAATTTTTGCATACACTTCTTTAATTTCTAATGTTTTTTCAAAAACTGCTGAAATACCATTTGCGGATGCGATAATTTGGTTAACAATTGTTTCTAAATCAGCATTGTTTCCAATTGTATTGTTAATTAAATTATCATGTGCTTCATTAGCATAGTATCCAATTGCTTGGCTATAAGCATTAATATATTCTGTTTTAACACCATTAAACTGACTAATTTTTTCTTTAATTTGTGCAAAATTAACATCATCAATTTGCCTAACTGTTTCATTAAATGTTTCTATATCTGCTTTTAACTTCTCAATTTTCTCAACACTTAAGAATTTTACTCATGGATTTTGAGTTGAATCAATTGCGTTTGTCGTGCCAACGTCTAACAATCCTCTTAATGAGGGAATTAAAATATTTTTATCATTGTCGACAATTTGTTTAAAATCAGCTTTTGCCTTTTGTCCAGGAAGGGCGTTAAATACTAAATTTAAATTGTTAAAAATAGTTTCTAGTTCAGTTAGCGAATTATTTCCGTTAAACATATAAGATGTGTTCGCATCCGTTGTTGGTAACTTTTGTAACTTAGCTGTTAAATCCGCAATTAATTGTGGATATTGTTCTTTACTTAATGTACTAATAATAAAGCCAATATTTTCTCGCGCGCTTTCGATTTTTTCTTCCAAATTTGTTCGTAATAATCATAAATTATGTTGTTTAATTGATTCATAAATCTTCGAAGCGATTTCTTTATTCGTTGTTGTTAAATTAGCTTCTTGTTCACGAATAAATATCAATTGGTTATCAAGAAATGTTTTATATGTTTTGTTATAAGTATTTTCTGGATTGTTAGGATTATTAATCTCTGCGTATGATTTAGGATACACGGTATTCACATCATCATTTGGAATGTGTTCTGATTGGTATTTATTTGATAACTCTGTTGTTTTTGCATTATAGAACTCAATCATAGAGTTAATTTGTTTTTTATAATCAGATAAAATATCATCAGTTGTTTTATCACCAGAATGATATTCCTCTTTTTTATCGTCATTTTGTTTATTTTGCAGATCGTGAATTTCTTTTTGGTATTTTGTTTTTATCAAAGCTAATTCTAAGTCGCTAATCGCACGTTCAATATCTTTGCTTGGAACAAAAGTATTATTAGCGGGGTGCACAATATCATTGTATTTTTTAATTGCATTTGCAAGATTTAAAGATAAATCATTATACTCAGGAAGAGTGGTAATAGTATCATTAAATCTTTCTGCTTTCTGTTTAAGCACATCAAATTCGTTTATCATTTTATTATGATCTACAGTGTCTTTACTATCCGTATTTTCTTTTCCGTTTTTTTCCAAATCAGACAAGTAAGTTTTAATTTCTTTAATAACTGTAGGCGAATCTACATCAGGTGTAAAAATCTGCTCAATCAACCTGTTTAATTCATAATTTAGTTTTTGTTTTTCTTCGTTTGTTTTTAAATTAGCAAGTTTTTTGTTTTTTAATTCGTTAAGTAATTTTAGTGGTTCAATAATTTTTTTATTATTATTTAGAAAATCTTTTGCTTTTTGAATGATAAAACTGTGATCGTTATCGCCATTAATGCCATCAATATGATTAGCTAAATCATTCATAATCGTTGTAACTTCATTGCTTTCCATATTTTTAATATTTAGATTCTTAAAGAAATGATCTAATGCATCATAAGTGCGACGTAAACTGTTTAATTCTGTATTTGCTGTATTTGAATTACTTTTTGGTTTATAAAGTTGTGTTGCAGCAATTACGATTGCTGCTGCAGCTAGAGAACCAATAACAACCCCAGCAATTACTCGTCGTCTTCGTTTTTTTTCTTTTTGTTTAAAATTTTCTTCATTCATATGCTATTCTCCATATTAAACTCTTTATTTCTTAGTTTAAATTATAAGTCCAAATTTGTTAGTTTTTGAATAATTTTGTGTAAAATTATGATAAAAAACATTTTTATCAATTATTCGACTAATTTCTTTATATTATAAGGGGAATTTTAATTATTTGATTTTTTTCATATAACTTAAAGAATGTAAATTTTCATAATAATAACATTATTTTATTTATTAATTGCATATAATACACTTTTAAATATGCAGTAAAATTATATTTATTTTAGTTAGATATTATAAAAAAACTTTAAATACAAATACAATTTTATTTAATAATGTTTTAAGAAGAAAAATTAGAATAATAAACAACTTACTTCTTTTTTATAAAAAACAATAAAAATTAGAAAGCAAAATGTTATGTTAGCAAATAATAAAATCCTATTTTAATTAGTCATATAAAACGAAAACAAGGCTTATAAAATACAAAAAAATAAACCCTGTTTTTAAAATAAATTATGATTTACGACGAGTAGAAATCCGTTTTCAAACATCATCTTTTAGACTTAAACTTTTAATGTATGCTTGATGAGGTGCATACCTTTCAGCCTGAATTACCCTATGGTCTTGATTAGTCATTTTTAAATAAATCTGCAAAGCATTACGAATTAAAATATTTGTTGTTCGTACATCTTTTAAACCAAAATAAAACTGATCATCTAAATCAACAATGTGACTAATTTCTGCTAAATAAGGAACAAAAGGAATAAAATCTTCTAAACTTGCTGTTCGGCGCATAGCAATAATAATAGCTTTTTGAATACTATGATACAAATACAACGACTCATCAACCAATGCACTCTGCATTACATCTGTATATTGATTTTGATTCGCTTGCATTGCATCGTAATCCTCCATTGCTAATTGCTCAAGAGTTAAAGTGTATAATTGTTGAGCTTTTTTAATTGTTGAACGTTTCAAATAAGGATTTTTTGCAGCACAATTTAAAATTGTTACAAAAGCATCACTACTAGTTGCAATAACGTCAATCATTTTTGTTTGATTGTTGTAAGATACAAATTTAAACAAACTATCTTCGGTATTATATTTAATAAAATTTTGCATAACGCATTCCCTGCTCTTCCAATTTACTAATTATTAATTATAATATAAAAGATAAGAAGAAAAAAGGTAGATCATATGCAAATTTGAACAGTACAATTAAGTTCAACAGAATATCAACAGATTAGTCAAATATTACAACCATATATCTTAACATCCTGTAATAATAATTTGTACATTTTAAAGCGTTTTGTACAATTAAAACACTTCCGAATTGATGTTTATAGTACATATAAAACTGTTGTACAAATTTATGATGATAATTTATGAAGTCAATTACTTATAAGGTTTCCTATATTAATCTGTTTAGGCAAACAACAAGCGATTAACAAAAAGAAAGAACTAACCCCCAAAAATAAGGAAATCAATAATGATCAATTGAATCACAACGCAATTATCGGAAGTGATGAAGTGGGTGTGGGCGATTTTTTTCATGGTTTAGTTGTATGCGCTGTTTATTTAAAAAAAACTGATTTTAGTTTTTTAGAAGATTTAAAAGTAATAGATTCAAAAAAACTAACCGATAATTATATTTTAAAAATTGCCCCAATTATTAAGGAAAAAATTGATTATGTAATTAAATCATTTTCTCCTTATGAATATAACCAGTTATATAAAGAAATGCAAAATGCACATATTCTTAAAACAATTCTGCATAACAAAGCAATTAGTGTTTTACAAAAGAAACATCCCCAAACATACACAGTCATTGACCAGTATGTTTCACTAAAGAAATTTCATGAATATGAAAGTATTGCTAAACTAAAACCAATTACTATCGACAAAAGTTTAAACAAGGCAGAAAGCTATTATTTAAGTGTCGCCTGTGCTTCAATTATTGCACGCGCTTATCTATTAGAAAATAAATTAAGTCTAGAAAAGAAATATCAAATTAATTTACCTTTAGGTGCTGATAACGAAAAAATCAGAGTTGCAATCGATTACATTCATAATAAATATAAACCTGGTTTTCTTTATTATTTAGCTAAGGCTCATTTTCGTAATTTTCCTAACGCAAAAAGAATAAAAAAATAGTAAATCATTTTTTATTTCCTGTTAATTAATTAAAGGAGGAAAAAATGAAATTATTAAATGAAAAAGAAAAAACTAATTTAACCGGTGGATACGGTGCTTCGTATTTATGAAACACCGCTATTATTACCGGCATGCTTGGCCAAAATTTAGCAGGCAGCATCGGATTAATCGCTCAATTGGTGCAAACATTAAATCCTAACCCCAAATATTCACGCACCCAATTACTAGATAATACTGCAGCACGAATGTATGCGCGAATCGCTCAACACCCAAGCAAGGCTACAATGAGTTTTGGGAGCCCGTTTTTTTAAAATGATTCTGTTGAAAAAAGATGAAAAACAAAACATTTATAGTGGTTTTGCCGCATTACTCGCCGCCCCACTTGTAATGTGAAATAAAATTCTTTTGTGATCAACCATCGCATCAATTGGTGTACAAGTTGCGTCAGGTATTGCAAATATCGCACTTGCGTCAATTCACAAGGAGGAAGATTACAGTTTAGAAAACCAAATTGCAGATGATTTAGTTTTTAACCAACCTTATCAATCTAGTCAATATATTTATTTTTTAGGAAAGTAAAATCTATGAAACGTTTGGATCTTAATAAATTAATGCATAAAAAGTATGTTCCCAATAATTTTGGTTATGATGCTAAAAGTGTTGATCAAGATTTTGATCTCTATATTCAAGCATTAACAGATGCTTATAAAAAAATTGATGAGTTAGAGTCATTGATTAAACAACTAAACGCTGATAACCACCAGCTAAAAAACTACAAGCAATATGCTGAAGAATTAGATCAATTCATTAATAATATTAAAGACAAAATTAATTTAGATGATTCTTTTGACTATATTAGTCAAAAACCAACATTAAAATCATGCAATTAAGACACGGAATCGATCTAATTAATTTGCAGCGAAAAGAATTGAAAAATAATATTCTTGCAAAACGAGTCTTGACTAAAAATGAGTATCAATTTTATCTTAACCACAGTAATTCTTCGTGAGTTCTTGGTGTAATTTTCTCTTGTAAAGAAGCGGTGATGAAGGCGTTTTATTTACAATACTTATATGATGATATTGAAATTAAAATCACTAAAGGACCATGATTGGTTCACATAAAAAACCAACCAACTAATTTAATATTAACTACTTCATTTGAAGATAATTTAATGATTGCTTCGGTTATTGGCCATTTATAATTAACGCTTATAATCACTATATAATGAAAATAAAACAAAAACCACAAAAAAACTGTGGTTTTTGTTTTTATTATTTCATATGGCCCATACGTTTAATTTTAGTTTGTGTGTAGTTTTTTTGTTCATTACTATTTAGTGATTCTCAAATTTTCTTACGATGTACTAAAATATGACGATCGATAATAGGATTAATTTTTAAAGGATTATTAGTATAAATATTAACCGCTTTAACATTTAATAGAGACAAAATTTCAGCAGCCATGTCAAATGCACGATTTTCACCCTTACCAACTAAATCAAATGTTGCATCGAATGTATCCATTTGATAAACTTGAGTGTTATAATAAGCATTGATTTTGTTTAACAGGCCAATTCCACGACCTTCCTCGTGTGCATAAATCATTAATCCACCTTCACTAAACATAACATCTTTAAAAGATTCTAATTGTAATTTACAATCACAGTGTTGTGAATCAAAAATTTCACTAGTTTCACACATGTGGTGAATTCGTAAATTAACAACATCATCTAAACTGCCAACATACGCCGCAGTGAATATTTTTTTTGATCATTGTTCTTCAAATATAATGTAATTTAATGGTCCACGTTCAGTCTGTAGTACAATCTCTTTACTTTTTTGAAAAACGTTTTTGTGTTTAAAACTAATGATGACATTTTTTTCATTAATTAATTTACTTAACAACAAATCATCGACCTCGAGCAGTTTTTCTAGTAAAACATCGTGTTTAAAGTCAAAGAGAATTGTATTACCATTAAAACTAAAATCCTTACCTAAAACCTGTGTAACAACTAACATTACTTGTTGTCCTAGATTATTTTGTAAAAAATGATTTAGTTGGTAAAGTGTTTTTAGATAAATGCGATCAATTGGCCCTTGAATAATTCAATTATTATTTTCCATTTCTAAAGGATATGTTTTCATCGGGTGGGTTTGGTTATTAAAATCTACAACTAGCGTTTCTAGTTCATTTTCATTAATCGGATTGAGAGTAATAATTTTTAAAAAATCCATACTTATTTTCCTTTTTCTAATTAGTTTATAAATACAAGGTGAATAAAAAACCACCTAAAAAACTAGGTGGTTTAAAATAGTGTTTATTAGTAATTACAGTAAACGATTGAATCATTCAACAACGTAAGCTTCATTAACATCTGTTGGTAATTCTTCACGTTGAGGTAAACGAGCTAATTTTAATGCTTTCTTTTCTGCATCAACCACTTCGATAAATGGAGCTGGTTTATTTTGTGTATTTTTAACAACTGGAATTTCTAATGCAGTTGATTTTAAAGAAACAACATCACCAACATTTAATAATGCTGATGGGATATTATTTTTCTTGTTATTAACTAATACATGACTGTGGTTTACTAATTGACGTGCGGCGCGACGAGTTGGAGCTAATCCTGCACGGAAAACAACTGAATCTAAACGCGATTCTAGTACTTGTAATAGGTCTAAAGTAAGAACACCGCCTTGTTTCATTGCAACTTTATATAAACGACGGAATTGACGATCGTTTAATCCATAAAGATACATTAATTTTTGTTTTTCTAATAATTGTTGACCGTAGTTTGATAATTTAGTTTTTTTATTACCGTGTTGACCGGGTCCATAGGTTCTTTTTTTACCACTGTTAAACTCTTTGTTGTTTTCTAATAAAGAAAAGCCTAAATGACGAGATTTGCGGTAAATACTTCCTGTATAACGACTCATAGTTTGTTATTTCCTCTTATTTCTTAATATAGGCATATAACTTCAATAATCAACTCTGTTTGCATAATTTAATTTTAATAATTTCAGAATGATAGCACTTCTTACTTTTAATGCATCCCGTAATTAAATATTTGCAGAATATGTTGATTCGCTAATCATATGCTTTAATTATTTTAACACAAATTAAAAAAAATTAATATATTTAAAACCTTTTATAATTTAAAGTGAAGGGAATAGTGAGATTTATGAAATACGAAATTTTAAGTTTGTTAGTTTTTATCATCCTGGCCTTAATTCTAGGAATAACAATGTTGTGTATGTCAATTAAACAAAAGAAATATTACCATTACTATTTCCAAAAACTAATTATTTACCGCCAAAAATTTGACAATCGATTTAATAAAGTATTTATTAATCAAGACAATATGTATCAATATGCCAAACCTGAGTCTATTTCTACAATTAACACATATCGTTATGATTTAGTCGAACAAATTAGTATATTAAACGATGAGTTAATCACTCTGCATCATTTAATAACAAAAGGGTATATTTTTAAAACTCATTTATTTATACGCCACTTGCATAAACAATTTACGAATTTTGAAAAAAATGTAAAAATTTTTAACAATGATTTAAATCATTTCTGATCCTCATTTGATGAAAATGATGATTGTTTAGTTAATTATATTACATCTAATAAACAACTTGATTCATTTTATATGGACTTCTGCCGTAAGTATGATTTAGATAATTCAAACTATAATAAAGCCGCTCAAAAAATTGAGGAATTCATTGTCCAGCTAGAACTATTAAAAAAGAATGGCCATTTTGACAAAAAACAAGAAAAATTTATCAACAAACAAATTAATAGTATTTGAAAAAATAAAGTTCACTTGATTCGCAATCTTGTTTATTTTATTAGTCTAAATGAAGATTTAGAACATAAATCTAAATTATTAAACAATTACTTACTACAAACATTCCAGCACCCTGTTTTAGATGAATATTTTATGTTGGCAAATGAATGAACTATTATCAAACAAAAAAACTTTAAAACTTATTTAAATAATTCACAATTCAATATTGTTTATGAAAAATATTTATTTAATCTTGAACAAAAACTTAATTTTTTAATTCCACTTGCTTACCAACATCATCAAACACAACATACTTATCAAGAATTAAAAAATGATATGAACAATGCTTTAAACATTGTTCAACATTTATTAACAGATCTGCAAAGCGAAGTAAAAACATACCAGATTCAATTATCATCTATTCACTATGATGAACTAATTTCCCAATTAAACCTTATCGGTAATGAATGCCAACGACTTATAAATATTAGTCATGAAACCCTTCTGATTCAGGACTATAATACTCTGCAAAAACTAAAGCATTTATTTATAAATGTTCTTAGTTGTATAAACCATTTAGACCAATGAAAACAATTGATGCAAACATATAATGATCATTTACAAAAAATTGAATATTTTGTGCGAAAAAATATTTACAATATAAACCAAATCCTTGCTTTAAAGAACAAACAACTTATTATCTTGGAATATGATCAGCAATATCTAAACGAATATTATCAACAACTATTAGATAAGAATTTTAGTTTTTTAACTAATAGTCACGAAGTCTTGTATAATTTAACCATCATTGATCAGCGAATTAATAAGACTATGGAATATGCAAACTTAATTATGCAAAAGATCCCCGAATGAATGAACGTTTGTCAGAATTATTTGGATGAAAATAAACTGGTTTATAAGTTAATTAATAATCCAAGTTCGAAAGAACAAATTACCTATATTAACGATTATTTGGACCAAATTACTTTATTTGAGAGTAAAAATTACCCAAATTCAAGTAAAAATAATTTACAAACAAAATAATTTTTATTTTAAAAAACTAACATTTCAATAATGTTAGTTTTTGTTTACAGATATATGTTTATTTTTTTTGTTTTAGAAGCTCTAAGAACAAAAAGATATTAGCATTTGGTTTGTCGCCTAAAAATGATATTAAATGAAAATATAAGCGTTGATAAACAATTTTTTCCATATCAACTATTTTTTTAGAATGGTTATGGATTTGCAAAAAATTAGTTATTCATATCTGTTGTTCAGAAGTAAAAGTAATTGTCTTAATTAAATAGTAGCTTAAGGAAAAAAATTTAGTCTTATTATGCCATAATCCATGAGATGAATGAATAAAATATTTCTGATGCGTATATGCAAACAAACACAGTGTTAAATTTTGTAAACTTTGGTAATATATTTCGTAATACTGATCATGTTGTTCAACATAAAATCATAAAAGACGATAAAAACGCTGTAAATATTTTTTATAAAGTAACGTTTTATAATTAAATCGTTGTTTATTCATTTGGGGGACTAACAGTAATTGCAAAAGATACGAATACCATGGAGTGTATAGTGGGTTAATATTATCTAGTTGATCAAGTGGGGAATGCAATACAACTGTGTTGAAAAAATCACATAGCCCTAAAAAATTAATTTCTTTATTTTCAAATGCAAATAGTAATAATTCAATTTTATTATTAAAATTTGAAAAAATAAAATCCTTAAACGAATCTAAGTATATCCCTAAATAAAAAACCGTTGATTCTTTGTGTTTAACTAATAAACATTTTTTAGTTGTATTAATGAACCAATTATTAACATTTGGTAATTTAATTAAATAATTTATCATTTCTCCAATAAATTGTTTTTGGAGTTTTCAGTTCACTTTTTTAGTATCAATCCTTAACTGAATAAATATAAACTGGGTAATAATATGAACGATTGTTTTGTTTGTAACTAGCTCAAAGAAAACGTTTTTTCAATCATCAATTAGATCATATTTATCAATTAAATAAAATAATGAACGCACAAGCATATGTTGTTTGTCTTGGGTTCAAAGATCAAAAATAAATGGATCTTTGATAATTACAAGATCATAAAACTTTTTAATTAGGTTAATAAACTTTTGGTTATTTAAAAAGAAATCAATTAATTGGTTATGCTCATGTACACTAATGTTTAAATTAATATTTTGGAAATATTGATTGACATAATCAATAATTAGTCGGTGGATAAATTTTCAATCCTTAATTCCGTTTAAAATAAAATTCATTGTCGAAGTTAATTTTTGGCGACTAGATATCAATTCAACATGTTGATAAGCTTTAATCAGGAATGTTATTAATTTACTAAAACTAATTAGAAATTTTTGACCTTTAATTCAAGGGAAGGTTTGTAAATAAACCCCTAACAAATCAACAAGTTTTTTTAATTGACTTCAAGGTAAATTAATTAGCTGATCAACGTGTTTTGGTTCTAACCAAAATTGGTATGAATAATGTTTTACTAAATAAGCAAATTGTTTTTTATTAATATCTTGATAATTAATTATTTCACTATTAATTCGCGAAATTAAATAAATAAAATAATGTTTAAATACTGGTCGATTTTGTAAATTGTGCAAAAAGAAACTAACAGCATTCTTTTCGGCGTTAATTAATAAATCACATTGGTTGCTAGTTAAAACTTTTAGATAACGTATTAACAATCCAGTAATACTCGTATTTAGCAAACCTTTATCATCACAAATTAAACGTCATAAATTACTAAATTCATTGTTTATCCACTTATTTAATGACTCTAAGAAACGATTGATAAAAGTAATTAAAGGATCCTGATTATTAGATTCAATAAAAAGAGTATCATGACTAATTTGTACACATAATTGATAAATAGTTTGCATTAGAATTTGATCATTGAAAATAAGATCCAAATGCTTGAATAAATCTAATAGATTGTTTGCTAAAGATTTATTAGTGCTGGCTTTGAAATTAATTTGTTTAATTGTCATTGCCAACAAAATATTAGGATACTGTTCTGATGTATATTTCTTTAAAAATAAATGCGCAAATAATGATTTTATAATATCTTTAATCAAGGAAACATCATAATTTTGGTTATATAAAACTAACAATATTTGTTTTAAAAAATAGCGATGCACATCCTGGTTTTTTTGTCGACTTACTAATTGATTATTTTTTATAAATCGATAATATTTATTAATTGAATACAACAATAAATTATCAAATAAAATAAATATTGTTGCCGGAGAGTAATTTAAATGACTTAAATTTACTAATAATAATTCATTAATTTGATAAACATATGGTTTAAAAATTTTTTTAATAACATCGGCAACATCACTTCAACGATGATTATAAAATAAATATATTAAATCATAATGCATTAACAAACCGTATAAATGGTTCGTCATTAAATTTAAATTCTGTTTATTTATTAATAAAGTTTTTAATCCTTTAAAATACCTAATAACTTCTTTCCTACCTAGACCTCTAATTAAAGTTTCAGGTAAAAGTCAAATTAATAAATCAAATAGACCACTTCACCAGTTCTCATTACTAATTAATTGGTGTACAACAACTGTTTGATCATCCTTCGCAAACAGGTATTTATTAACTTCGAAAACTGCAATTATTTTTTCATAAATTGTTTTTTGAGCAAGAATGTAATCCTGAAATAAAAATATTTGATCAATAAACAATAAAACATATTTCTTAAATCTAATTTGATTAGTTAACAACTCGATCAATTTATAGCAAACTTCTTTAATTTTTTGATTGTATTTCTTGTTAAATAAAACATATAACAAAAAATTAATAATTATTGTGTGATTGTGAAAGGATGTAAAAAAATCAATTAAATAAGTTTTTCATTGTTTTGTATGCGCTCTGACATACTGGTTTTTAAAAATAATTTCAATTAAGATATTAAAATGTTCTGAGTGAAAAATGGCCACTAGAATTGCTTTTCAAAAAGTTTCTTCGTCAACAAACAATTTCTTATTTTTATTGACCAGGTTATCCTGAATACTTATTAATCATTTTGTTCATAACTCACTTTGGATCGCATAATACAATAAATTATAACCAAGGTAATTATTTTGATCATCCATCTTTTTTAGAAATCGATAAGCAATATTACTCTCATAATCAGAAGTAAAAAGACTAAAAAATGAATCTAAAATCTTTAAAAAATAATTTTTATATCTGTGCAACCAACTTAGTGATAAATAAGTCAACAATCTTTTGTTCATCGGTTGATAAATCAAATCTTCTTGTTGTCCTTCAAGTTCTGACAATGATAACACACTATCATGTTTTAAAAGTTGATCAACGATTTTAGTTTGTTGGTTTTCACTTACTTTTAAAAAGAAATCAAAACAATTTTCGTCTGTACTTAGATAACGAGTACTAACTTCATCATATAAATAGTATTGATAAACCTCCTTTTGACAAGTTGTTTTCACAAGCAAATCAATGGCAATTTGTTTGTATGCAGAAAATGACGGATGTAAATCGTATCAACAAGAATGATATCTTTTGATTTTTTGGTCATAAATAAGGCGATGCGGATTAATGTAATAAACGTTAGTGATGTTCGCTGTTTGCTTAATAACATTGGCTAATTGATCTCATATTTGTACACATAAATCTGTTTGTTCACCAAACGCTGTTCAATGATCAATTAAATTATTTAGAAGAGCAAAAGGTTTTAAATAACCCACTAAATAAATTTTTGCATCCGGATTAATTGTTTGAATAATCTTAACTAATTGAACATAGTTTTTAATAATAATTTGTTTATTTAAATATAAATTATCAAATAAATTTTCAAATGCATTTAATTGATTATTTTTACTTTTAATCAAAATACTTAAATCTCTAACTAAATCGTAATCTAGGAAATCAAATAAACCTAATGATATTGTAAGTATATTAGCATCCTTAATTTTATTCACTAACTTATTAGTCATCTCATTATGCAGTTGTGCAAATTGAGTATGATCAAATAAATAAAATAGTGATAAAAAACTATTTAAATGCTCATTAAATGCTGGTTTTTGTACATTATTTCATTCATTCAAAAATTGAAAATAACTAAATTCTTCATTATACAAATATTCATCTGTTGGATGTTTTAATAAATAAAGTCAATCAACAATTCGGGCATGCATTAAGCCTAAATTATCATAACTAGCTACTTGATAATCAGTATATTGTTTTCAGTAATAGACAAGAAAAGAAGCATACGACAAACCATCAACCAGATTGTTATTCATCTTGCCCGGCAATTCGTATCCCAAAATAGGGTCATAACCCGATGCATAACTATCACCTAAACAAACATATTTAATCTCTGTTTGTTTATTTTTTTGATTTGTCATATACTTCTTTTACTCCTTTTTAGATCAATTAAATTAAATAATATTTTATAAATTAATGACGTTGGCGACTTGCAGGACGTCCTCGTTTCATTGATTCAAAAATATAATTAACCTTATTTCTATTTTTATTTTCCACTTTAATATTGTTTTTTAGATTACGTTTTGAATTTCAATACGTAATCATGTATAAGTAGTCAAAATCACGATAACCTCATTCGTATGATCGTGCAGATTTTGTTGGTGAGTAATCTCCAAAAATATCATTCCAAACTCTATCAGCAGCATAACCACTAGTCGCTCCACCACTCAAGTTTTTACCAACAATTCCAACACCATTTGCCCCTCAAACAGCGTTTCATCAAACCCCAGCACCAACATCACGGAAGTATGTTTCATGTGCAAATCATAAAACAGCTAATGTAATATGGAACATCGCACGGTGGTATGGACTTTCATCTTTATAAGTTAAATTACGATTTCGATTTCAGAAATTTTCATCCGCTTTTCACATATTGTATGAGAAAGTTTTAATAGCTTCTAATGGATTAGCACCAGTAATTTTCAATTCTGAAGGCGGTGTTGAGTGCGGAATAATTTCATTAATGAAGTTTTTGGTTTGAATATTATTCCGGTGCATCGCAAAAAATAACGGTTGGTTAGTACTTAAATTATCATAATTTACTAATGGTGATTTTTCAAAAATTAAGTTAATGAAGTTTGCCAGGTAAATAACGTGAATTTTTGATTGATCATTGTCGATATGGCTTGTAAAAGACAAAATTTTTGTAAATTGCATCGGGTCGCCTGTAATATATTTATTAACAATAGAAGCAATTTCTGCTAAATGATCAGGTTGGAATGTTGCAAGTTTATGTTCTTTAAAAATTGATTGAATTTTTTCAACCGGTTTAATTAAGAAATCAAATGAACGAATATGTTTCATAACTTGTTTGATTAAGTTTGCAACAATTTCGATATCATTTTCATTTGTTCCTTCTAGTTTTAGTTTGTTAAACATGATTTTAGCAACGTATCGAGTTGTAGCATTTGAAGTCACAAAATTAATAACAAAATTCAGAATATCTTCTTTTAAATGTGCTTCAAAATTATGATCAATAAAGTTATTGATTACATTTAGTGGTTCGTTGTTTAAAAGTAAATCAGCATACGTATCTTTATATTTAAATACGTCATCAATAAATAATCTAAGAATTTTTTGTAAGATTTCAGAGTCTCTAAATCAGCTATAAGCCCCACTAATAAATCGTTGAGTTTCATCACTAGCAATACCTGTTTTTTCAACTAATAAGTTGGTAAATTTATTTTGTAAAACATCAATAACATAGCGTGATAAATGTTCTGATTTTAAGAATTTATTTATTAATTGTTTTGTTGTCTCTTTAAGTTTATTTTGGTTTTGTTGGTCTTTTAAAACGTTAGCTTTTAAAACATAAGCAATAGTCTTTAAAACCAATGCAAATGGACTTGGCTTATTTGTTGTTTCATTTTGGTCTACTGTATCCTGATTGTTTATTGAAGTAACTTTCAACAGGATTGGATCAAACATCTTCTTGTATTGTTCATATGGAATTAATTTCAATAAAACATCCATAAAATTAATTAGTGTTGAATCGTCATACTTGATTAATTCAATTACATTAGCTAAATACTCTGGTTTTGTGATTTCAGGTAACACATTCGTTTTAAATAAGCTCGTGAAATTTTGTTCTTCATCAATCATTTTCTCTGCATTGTTTTCAAGGAAATTAACGAAATGATCAAGGGTTTTGCTAATAATCTCTAAATCAAAAACGTGTGGGATAAATACTTTGATGATGTTGGCAATCTTAGATCTATCTTCCTCATTTAAGTCAGGAAGATTCAGCAATTTTTTAACTGTTTTTACAAAAACATCGCTTAATTTAGTGATAATAGGACTATTGGCTACAAAATGTTTTTTGAAAACATCTTTTATCTTAATAATAAACTCGGTTTTGTTTAATTTTAAAACTTCTTTAACTAATTGTCCAAAAGTGTTTGTTGAACGGTAATTTTGTGCATCATCAATAAATTTGTCAACAAAATATTTTAGTTGATCTGTTAAATCAACAATCATTGCTTGGTTATTAAATAAAGTTGCAAATAAATCCTGGAAATCAGTTTGTAAATTAGATAATAAAGGAATTTCTTGAATAATTAAACTACTTAATTTAATTCCTAAATCCTTAAATAAATTAGTTAAAAAACCACCTGGTGATAATGCCTTTGTTTGCAAGACATCAACTAGTTTATTAACAACTTCTTTTCCTTTATCTTTTGCGGTATTTGATAATTGAAATTCAAATAAGGCTTTCACATATTTATAATAGTTATTCACTTTGGCAATCGGCTGAGGATCTGTGCCTTGGTTTATTGTAGTCACATTACTACTATTTTCTGTACTTGTGGAATTTTCTGGGGAAAGTTTTATAACAGAATCATTTTTAAAAATTCTGTTTCAGTCAATTTCATTTACAAGCGCAATTGCACCTGTAGCAATAATATTTACATCCAAATCATTTAATTCTAAAATTTGTAACACTTTAGCAACTGTGTCTGCATATTCCTTGTTTTCATCATAATTAAAGATTTTTCTCACAAATAACTGGCTTGCATCAATTTTCTTTTCAATAAAGTTTTTAACTAATACAATATCTGTACTTGAAGCAAAAACATTCAACAATGCATCTAATGTATCTTGGTAAATCGATGTTCGAGTAATATTATTTGCAATAACTTTGATTAATGCTTTTAAATCAACAAAATTTTGGTGTTTAATTTCTTCGGGAGCTTTATAAGTAGCTATATTAAAGATAAAATAACTAACTTGTTCACTAATGATATCATCATTAAAAATCGATTGGATGAGGTGGTTAATATCTTCTTTAATGGTCGTTTTTTGGTTAGTAAACCAAAAGTTAACCAAACCCCAAAAATCAGTTTTATCTTTGAAATCTTGCTGTGTAGAAAGAAGATTTTGGACAAAGTGTGTTAATAAGTTTTTAAAATGTTCATTTTTGTAAACTTGTTCAATAATTTTCTGAACAAGGTCTTGTTTTTGAACGGCAGTTAATGTGATAAATGAATCTAAATTTAGTTTCAAAACAAATTCAGAAATCGTTGTCGCTAAGTAACTTTTAATATTTGTATTTTCAAAAACGGCATTTAGAAGTGTTGTTAATAATGTGTGAATTTTGGTCTTTGTTGATTCATTAAAGTATTGATTTTTAACTAGGTTATTAATAATTTTAAAAATTTGGCCTAAAACATTATTAATATCTAATGTTTCTGTTTGTTCATCTGTCGCACTAGAATCAACTTTTTGGCTAACAAGATCTTGAATTTTTTGGACACTTATCTTGCTTACAAGTGTATGAATAATAGTATTTAAATCTTGAATATTCAAATCGTCACGAGTCAAAACTTCTAATAAATTTAATCAATTAGTCAAGGTATTAAAATCATTAGTTCAGTATGTTTTTAAACTAGAGAAATCATTATTCAAAAATGACATGAAATTGGTTTGTGCTAATTCAATAACCTTGTCCAAACCATCATTAAAAATTTTCAATGTTGGAATCTTGTTAATAACTGGTTCTAGTGCATTAATCAGAGTTGTTTGAGTTGGCGCATCTAATTCGTCCCCGATTAAAGTAAATTGGTCAATAGCAAACTGATAAATATTAAGTTCTTTTAAATTACTTAATGTTTGTACAATTAAATCTTTAATAAGATTTTTATCATTTTGGATATTTTGTTTAACAAATTCGCTTAATAAAGTTTGTCAACTATCCTGAGTGTATGCTTGCTTGTTATCTAAATAGTCTGCAAATAGTTTTTTTACTAATGCACTAAAACTATTCCAAATTGCATCATTTTGCATTAATTGGGCATAAAAGCTAATTCATCATGTTTTATGTTCAGCGATAAAGGGCACTTTTTGACCTAGAATAGTAATCAACTGATTGTAGAATGGTGCTAATAAATTAACTAACTGCTCATGGTATAAATGATCAGTTTTTAAAATACTAAGTAAGTTATTAACGATGGTTTGTAGTTTAGTTTTAACATTTTCGTTCAATGAGTGGTTATTAAACACTTTAATGTAATTAAAAATAACATCAACATAATTAACTTCTTGATCTTTACTTTGATCATTTGCGTTTGTTTCAGAGGTAATAGTGTCTTTTGAACTAAACACATGAACATCAAAAATAAGATTAAAAATTAAATCACTAATTTGTTGCGCATTAATATCTTCCAAATCTAAAATATCTAATAAGCGTAAAGTATGTTCAGGGTTTTTAAAATCAAATAAAACTTGTAAATCTGCAACTAACGTTTCTTTGTTTACTAAATAACCTTCAACCTTTGATTTTTCTTTAAATAATTCAAAAATACCATCATATAAATTTGAAACAAATGGAATATTGAAAAGGTTAGTACCAAGCGTTCTTAAAATAGTTGTTAATCGTTCAATAGTTGTGGATGGGGCATCAACGACAAAATCCGGATTAATTCGTTTAATAATTACTTGAGCCAGGAATTTTCATAAATCATTAGCATTGTTTAACGAACTCAGATAAGTTGCAATTTTTGTTTTTAAACCACTTTGCACGCCGTTTGCATACAAATTAATTAAACTTGCTAGATCATTTGCGTTTTGTCAATCATTTGGGTGACTTATAAAATACTGAATTAAAGATCAAACAACATCTTTAAATTCTTTATTAAATGTTTGATTAACAATTTTTAATAAATTTGTTTCTTGATTTTCTGTAGGTCAAATTAAATCAAAAAACATTTTACTTTGCGAGTTTGCTAATAAAGTACGCACAACTCTAGTTTTTAAATTTGAACTTGCAAATACGTTATCCAATAAGTATTGAAGTACTGTCTGGAATTTTTCATTTTTCGTATGTAATAAATCAAGCGAACTAACTTTTTTTAAAATTTTAAAAATTAAATCTGCATAATTAATGCCTACAACTTGTTGATCATTTAACTGAACATTTGTGCTCTGAGTGTCAGGTGTTGTAATTAAGTGGTTTAATGCGATATCAATCACTTCTTTAATTTCATCAACACTAATGTCATCGTATTTGATTAAATCCAAAACTTCAACAAAGTTAGCAAGATTGTTTGTTAATAAATTAATTAGTGGTTGAAGGTTAATTTTTTCTCCAACTAATATTGAGGCAAAAATATTCTCAGTTAAATCAAAGAACTTATCAAATAATTCATTGTATAAATTTAAATCAGGAATATGTTTTAAAACTTTTTTAATGACACTTTTGAATAAAAGTACATTTTCTTCACTAAATTGATCTAATTGTTGAATAATTATCGCAAAAACAACATCAACTAAATTATCGTTGATTGTTTCATTAGAAACAAACATCTCTAAAGTGTCGTGGATGTTTTCTTTAAGTACTTCTTTTTTGTTAGCAAATAAAATATGGATAATATCCTTAACACTATTAATTTGACCATATGCTGAATGGTTATCAAATAAATCATTAATAATAATTTGGACTAAATCAGCCAATTGATTTAGTAATTGATTATCATTAATAATCGCTTTAACCAGAGCTTTGATTTTATCGTTAATCTCGGAATTTGTATGATAAGTTATTTGTTCTAATAAACCAGCGAAAACTTGGTAACGTTCAGTATTAACAACAATTCTTTCGTTTTTTAAGTCATCAATAAGAAGTTTAATAATTTCTTTGATTTTAGTCCCTGTTGATGAATTAAAACCATTAGCAAAGATTGCTCTTATTAATTCTGTAACAAAATTTGATGCATTAATATTTGTATCCGTTTGCTGTAACCTAGCAGAATTATTCGATGATTCTTGGTCGGCGTTATCCTTTTTAATTTTAAAGTTTAAACGAACTTTAAAAACAATAGTATTGATAAAATCAGCATATTCGCGTGCACTAATATTTGTTTGAATATCATTAACTAGATTCGCAATTTGTTGCGGAGTTTCTAAGTGAATTGACTGCAAAAGTTTTTGAATAATACTTTCAAATCCACTAGTTAATAAAACATTAACTGTAGCTGGATCACTAATTAAATTTAATAACTGATCAACAACATCATTGTATAATTGTAAATTTACAATTGATGTAATTGCTTTTTTAATAAACGCTTTTAGTGTATCTTGATCTGTTCTTTCGACATCATTTCACGTTTTTGTGTTGTTAATTAATGGAATGATTAAACTAAATACAAAATTTAAAAAATCGTCGTTGCTTAATAAATTTGTCACAAAATTATTTAATCAATTTTTAACTTGCTCCTTGTTTTCGCGAATAATAACACTAATAAAACTTAAAAAATTGTCTGTATTAGTAAATACATCCGGATTATCCAAAGTTTTATTAATAATACTCTTTAAAAGTACATCCAAGTGTGATTCATTAAAAAATGCATTAACTAATCTTTCAATCAATACTAATTGTTCGCCATTTTCTTGTTCTGCAAATAATCGGTTCTCTAATAAAACTTTTTGTATTTGCGAAACAATCATTTTCTTTAAACTTTGGGAGTTAAAGATACTCGTAATCGTATGTTCGAGCACTTCCTTAACTTTTTGTCTATTTGATTGAATTTTTGCACTTGGGTTATCAACACTATTATTTAAATACGACGAATTGATAAATCTCATTAAAGTTTTATAAACTAAATCTAAAACATCTAACTGTTGTTCAACTGATCCGGTATTTTCGTTTTTACTTACTATAGATTCATAGTTAATATTATCAACAAAGAAACTAATAACTTCTTTAACATCATCAGTTTTAATAGCATCAATTTCTGCTAATTCTAATAACTCAACAAGATCAGGTAATGTTGATAATACTGTTGCGATTAAATCATTTGTAAATTTAGGTAAACTATTAACTTGCTTGCTGGCAAGACCTGCCAGATGACGACCTAAAACACTAAAAATTCGCTCTTGAATTAAAGCAAATGTTTTTAAATCACCAAGACTGCTTAATAAAGGCGATAAAATTCTTGTTAATGCTTGTTTAATCTCAGCATTTAACGGTTGTTTTAAAGGTAAATAGTGCTCGATTAAAGTTAAAATGATATTGATTAAATGTTGATTAATATCAGGGTTTTTTAACCATAGACCAAGAACTTTTTTAATCCCATCTTGCAACTGTGTACTATTAACATCTAATAAAGTGGTTAAGAAATTTGTTCAATAAGATTGACTCGCAAAATCATGATTGTGATCAATAAAATTAAATAATATGTTCGTTAAGATGTCATTTAAAGTATCAGATGGAATTAAAGTTTTAATTCCTTGTTCAATCACTTGGAATAAATCAACTTTAATTTTATTTAAAACTACATTATCTTGTTTAATTAATAAATCACCCAAACGATTGATTCCATAATTAGTAATTAATTTGATAATGTTTTGAGAAGTATCGTTATTAAATAACGTTGTAATTAATTGTCCTAAAACTTTTTTAAAGTGCTCTTTTTGACTTCTTGTAAATTCTTGCTTCTTTAAACCTGCAATAAATTGTTCAAGGAAATTATCAAAACTAATTTTTTTATTTTGAATCAGCTTAACTACCAACGGAATCAAACCATTATTTAATGATTGATGAATAATATTTGACCCTAAAATACTAATTAACGCTCTTTGTCATTGGTCACTACTAATGTTTTCTTGACTTAAAATAGCAAATAAATCATTAATTAAATCAGCCAAATCAATCTTAAACAACGATCATTTGTAATCATCATTCTGTTTTTGTTCTGTATGAAACAAATGATTGTAAAATCCGGGATCATTTAGCATTTCAAAAACATTAGCACTCATTTTTTCAAATGTTACTAATGAATTTAAACGTAACAAAATTTTGTCCATAATCTCTTTGATATTTGGTTCATCAATAATATCCAAAAAATCTGTTGCAAATGTTTTTTTAATAATTTCTAAAAGAGTGCTACGTGTTTTTTGATCGTCTAATAAATTTTGCACAATTCCATTTACATTTTCTCGAATCACCTTAGTATTATTCTTAACGAGTGCAACAAGCAAATCTGGTAGTTTTTCATAAGAGTAATAAACCGAAGTGTGGTCGAAAAGATCATCAACAATTGCGCTAATTAATGTTTCTAAATGACCAGATGTATTAATGCTACTTAGAATCGTTTGTAAATCATCTTTAATATTAATTGATGAAGCGTTTAAACCTTTTTTTAAAAAAACATCGATAAGCAATGGAGAGTTAAAAAAGTATTTTAAAATTGCCTTAATAACTGTTTTTGTTTCGTTAGGGTGTTGTAAAAAAACGCTAGAGGTTAATAAAGTTTTAATTGTTTCAATAATATTTTCTGATTTTAGTAAATTGTTCTTAAAACTACTAATAAAATCTTCGTATGTTAAATCATAATTCGGATCAGCTAAAGCTTTAGCATCAATTTCATTCTGAACACCAATAAAAATGTTGTCTAAAATTTTAGTTTCGGCAAACGCTTTAACGAGTTTATAAAAATTACTTTTTCCAAACTCATCTTTTTGACCAAGAAAATTTGTCTTAACACCTATATCATCAATTCCTAAACTTCGTAAAACATCTTGAAAATAAAATAGCATTTGATCAATTAATTCAGGGTGATTTGTAATTCAAGAACTAACAATTGCTGATGTTTTGTTACGGTAATTTACCCCTTGATTGTTTAGTAATGCATTTTCATTTTTGGTTTTTGTTCATAAAACACTGTTATTATGCCCGACCAAAGTATTGATTAATGTTTGGTTAGTATAATCACTAAATCATAATTGTTGGTGGTATTTATCCTTATCAGTTTTGATGTACGCAGAATTTCACATCGGAAGATCTTCCGATCGATAACTATCAGTTGTGGTATTTAAACTTAATTTTAGCAAGATGTCTTGGGCCATTTTTTTATAGCCAATTTCGGTTGGGTGAATATCAAATAATGAACGAGTAAAAACGTTTCGGTTGGTATATCAGTCATCATAATCAAAAGTACTAATATAATTGACATTCGTTTTCGCCGCCGCGTTTGCGATCGCATTATTTAAATTATTAAGTAAAAAATCACTAAGTCATTGGTTATTAGCATCCTTAACTCTTCACAATTTATTTAGCATCTTTTCTCAACGTAATAAAGGTTTGGGGTAACCAATTAAATTGATTTTTAATTGTGGATTAATTTGTTGTAAAATACTTACAAATTTTGCAATGTTTGCACTTATTACGTTTAATTCCTCAAGAATTTGGTTTTCATATCGAGTAAAAACTTCTGCAACCCCTTCGTCCGTTGCGCCAAATAGATCACGAATTAGGCTTGTAAACGTATGACTTAAAATAAAATCATTCGCTCCCAATGTTAGTGTTAAAAAATTGGCATCTTTAATTTTCAAACGTAATTTACTTGTAGCTTGTTGCATTTGTTCAACGCTGATCTCTTGATCACTAAATGCAATTGGATCAAAATATTTTGCTAAACGATCCCTGAATGCCGCATTATCTTGTTGATCTAATGCGTAGCCAAATCTTAAATTACGACTTTTATCACCATTTGTATAAGCAGGATTGCGATCGTTAAATAGATATAGTCAACTTGCAACCGTTGAACCAGTCATCGCTGCATTATCATAACTTAGTACGGCATTTTGGTTTAAGCGTTGCATAAAATCAACTAAAAAAGCAGGATATGAAAGACCTGATATTTCATTATCAATCAACTCTCCAGCAAGATCAGAACCTAGAATATCATTAAATCCTGCTGTAATAGAATCACCAAGAGCAACATATTTAATTTGCGTCTTAGGAATTTCAATTACATTTAAATCAGCATTTGGAGCAATGCTAGTTAGTTGTTTATTATTTGGTTTATTAACCACATCAATTCCTCCGCCGATTCGATTAATTAAATCTTTTTTGTCTTCTTCTTTTTGCTTCTCCTCATTTGTTTTCTCTATTGGATCAGGAAACTCACTAATGGGTTCTTCTTTTGCACAACTTGCTGCCAGCGTTCCAACACTTGCCGTTGTGAGTGCAGAAATCAATCCCCAAGCAATAATCTTCTTTTTCTTAATCATAAAGTCCTCCTTATGAGAGATGTTGCTATGCAACACTAATATCTTATTATTTTAGCATACTTTTTATCTCTTGCTAGGTTTTTAAAATCACTTGTTAATATATTATATTTATATAATATATTACTTCATTTAAAATAAACGCAAAAGTCGCTAATAATGCAAAATTAAATATTAAAAAGAAAATATTAACAAAAAATCAAACAGCCTCCCTGTTTGATTTTTAATACTATATGCGTTTTCTTTATACTAATTTTTAGGCGTCTCGTTTGCGATATCTTGGGTGTCAATTTTTAGATCAAAAAAGACAGGTGCGTGGTCGCTTGTTTGGTTTCTAACGAGATAATTAATATATGCAACTATTTGGTCACGTACCGGTTTAGTTAAGGTTGATCTTTTCGTTAAATCGTCAAAATATTTTCAATTTTGAATTCACATTTTAATTTCATCCTCACTATAATTTGCTGGTTTTTTCTTACTATTCTTGCCTTTTTCAATTCAGTTTTCCAACACAATTCGACGTATTTCATCATCAATAATGTCGTATCGACTTTGACCCATATTCCATAAATCAAGCATTTGTTGATTCGTATATGCTTGTTTTAAATCACGATCTGTGTGTAAAAATAATTTATCATATGCTGAAACGTATTTACTATATGTTTGACCTAATGAAGTTTTCATCATTGGATCTAATAAACTTGTGTAGACATTGGGTTGGTTTTTAAAATGACCAAATACAAGATTGTGGTTTTTACCCTTAATATTGGTATCACCGGTTAGTATTAAATCCTGATTATTACCATCTTGTTCGTCAAACATTTGCATAACTTTTTTTAACCAATAGGCCTCGTTTAATTCCTTGGTACCGTTATTATAATGGTAGTCGAAATCTTGTTTGCTTTTTGCATTTTTCGATGATCCTGGTGAATCTAAATGGACAGCTAAAATCGAAAAATCCATTTGTTTTTGTTTATCAATAAAACTAACGCCATAAGGAGTACGCGAATAAGTAATTTTAATGTTAGGGTCATTTTCCTCTGTTGTAACTACTTGTTTTAGTTCGATTGGCTCGTTAGTTCTTTTGTTTTTTAAAAAATAAAACTCCTGTTGAACATCAAATACATTTGCTCGATAAATAAATGCTACGCGTTCTTTTTGGGTAACAAAATCAGGACTATATAATTCATCACTTAAAACGTAAGCATAAGGATTTTCCTTGTTTCATTGATTTAGATATTTGATAATATTTTTGACCGCTTGATCGTTTTCATTATGAGCGTTTATCTCTGTCAAAGCAATTACATCAAGGTTCAAATAATTAATTGTCCGAGCTAACAATAAATTTTTAAGCTCATTGTCTCCTCCCTGATTTAACACATTTCAATGACCAATACGTCAATAACCAGCCTGTTTAGTTAATTGTCGGTAAGGATTATTTGATAAAGAAACATTTGTATTCGGAACTTTGTTGTCACTTTGTTGATTGTTTGCAGAAGCATTTTTTTCATCATCTTTCTTTGTCTCAATTCGTTGGTTAATTAAATCAGATTTTGACGTTGTTGCTTCATTTTGTTTTTTTTGTTTATCAGTTTTAAAACTATTTAGCAATGCAAAACAGCTAGTTGCACTGCTCATTAATGTAATACTAGTTGCAGTTAGCATTGAATAACCAATAATTTTTTTAATTAGTTTTGGTTTTTTCATTTTTTTTCCTTTAACTCATCATTTTCTTTTGATTCTCGTTTTTGTGGAGGTTTATTAGTCAAAACAGCAGCAGTTGTTATCGTTGCAATAAACATCCCTCCAACAAGAATACCCGTAATGATACTTGTGATTTTTTTAGTGTTAATTGGCTTTGACATAAAAATAAACCGTCTTAATAATTTCTAGTAAATGGTCTTGAAAATATAAGTTAATTTCATTCAAATTATCCTGGTGACTTTGGGCTGTTTTTGCTTTTGAAACCAAAGTGTCAGAGACCATTTTAACACTGATTCACGGAATAAAATTAGCGTATGCAACGTGCGCAATAGCGGCAAGCTCCATATCAATTAAAGTTGGCTGAAAATCATTAATTAAATTGTGTTGTTCATGATCGACAAATATATCACTACTTCCACATACATAACTATTTAAATTTAAATTTGCGGCAATTTCATCTGATAAATCTTTATGTGCCAAAAAATTCGTTGGTTTGCGAGGGATTTGATTTTTTTGATACCCAAACGCTGTGAGGTCAACGTTCATATATTGAACATTATCAACCAAATAAGGTGTTAAAACTTTAATTTCGGGACTATTTGTTCCACAACTTCCAACATTAACTAAAAAATCAATTTGGAAATTATTTATTAAAGCACTAGTTGTCATCGCTGCATTTACTAAACCAACATCTGAAAAAACCAGAACAAATTCATAGTGATTAATTTTATAAATATAATAGGTAATACCATTAATTTTTTTAATTTTATATTCGCTATATTTAGCAAGAAAATAACTAACTTCATCCTGCATTGCAACAATTATTCCAATCATTTCTAACCTTCTTTCTTATTACTTTTTAAAAGATTAATTAATTTATTATCAGCAAGTTCGATGCGACCAAAACACATATCTTGGTATGTATCAATTTCGTAAAAAACCTTCTCAATATTTTCAAAAGCATTTACACGTAATGTTTTAATTTGGGGATGATCATCTATTGTACGTTCAGGTTCGATTTTATCAGCTACAAATAGCACCATATCCAAAAGTGTTGGGCGTTTAATATATAAATATGGGCGTGTGTGACGAATAATTGCGTTCAAAATCTTTTTATTCTTAAAACCATATGTAAAATACAATAAAAATGCAGCGTTACTTCCGTGTTTTATTGTTCACGGAATTTCTGTCTTGTCTGCTGAATACTTATCATAATATTCGTTTGTTTGTACTTCATTTAAAGGTTTTAAAAGATCGTGATACAAGCCAGCTGTATATGCTAGATGCATAATTTTAGGATCATAATATTGCATTAATTTCGCTGATAAATTTGCCACCCGAATCGAATGTTTAATTCGGTAATAATCGATTTTTCATTCATTATTAATCATTTTACGAATATGCTTTTCTAGTAATCAAATCCCATAAAAACCATGCTCAAGCATATACAAAAAAACCTGGTTATCAATACGATCTTTTCATTCATGAGTTTGTTTAATTTGACTCGATGATACATCTTTATAAACTAAATCCATTAACATTACTGGGTAATCATCTATTTGATAAATTGTACACATACACCGGTCAACACACTTTTTATTAATGCAATCATCCGCTCGCTTAAAACCAATAATTTTTGTTTTTTTCAGAATAACATCATATTCAAACCAAGTTTTAAATTCTTTTAAATTGTCCGTTCCCATAATCAAATAGAACATTGCATTAGGGTAAAGTTTTTGATATTCTTTTAAAATTTCATAACTATAAATTTGTCGTTTATACTGCTTATTTAAAATGATTTCTAAGTCAGAAATATACAAGTTATCAATGTTTTGTGTTTGCATTTTAATCATTTGACAACGATGATGAAAACTCGCTAAATCAGTTTTTAATTTAGCAATTTCATCATCCGGATCATAATGTGCGGCATTGAATTTATTAGAAGCTGGCACCAAAATAATCTGGGTGTTATCGCTCAGATATTTTTGTGTTTTGATAATCATTTCTTTATGTGCATAATGAAACATATCAAATGCACCAAAAAATAAAACAATTTTTTGTGTTTGTACCAGGTCTAAATGGGGAGGAATATTATTAGATGATGGCATGCGAACTTAATTTCACTCCTACTTTTTCATGCACCGTAACGCTAACTTCACGCGCCTCTTGGTTGATAGAAATTAATCCTAAACCAGCAATATTAATATTATGTTTACGTTCAGGCTCTAAAACAAAATAATAAGTTTTTCAAACAAAATTAGAATCCGCATATAATACTTTTAATTCTTGATCTAACAAAGTATTATCAAGATTCTTTTGTACTAAATGCGTTTGCATTCTTTTAAATTTAACATCAGCATTCATATAAAAACTAAAATTAGTTTGTGCTCCATCTAAATATGAAATATATGCTAATTTATTAAACATAATTGTCTGTTGGGGAGCTAAATAATAATTCCGAACCACTGTTTTTTTATAAATAACTTTCTTATTATCATCATTATGCACAAAATTCAAAATGTTATCCGGAAATAAGACACCTGGTGTATCCAAAACGATATTGTGGTTAATTTTAATTTTTAAAATGTTTGTCGAAGTATTAATGAATGAACTAGTTGTTAGATTTGCGGGTAATTTATTAACCATTAATAATCCATTAATCAATGACGATTTTCCAACGTTAGATTTACCAAAAAAAATTGTTTTTCGTTTGTTTTTCGTTTGCTGATTAATAATTTCCATTAAATTTTTTAAACTTGTGTTTGATTTAATTGAACTAAAAACAATATTAGGATTGACAAAACCGTGGTTTTGCAAAATACCAATAATATTTTCCTTAAGTAAATTTGCGTGAAAGCTTTTGGGTAATAAATCAATCTTGTTAATAACAAAGGTGATTTGATCCTGATAAGGTTCTAACTCATCGATAACCGTATTTTCAAGATCAAAAATGTCTAACACCATCATAATGTGTAAATTAGTGAAATCAAGTTGAGCTAATACATTGTTGATTTTTTCATCAATATTTTGGTGGTCAGGTTTATAGTTATAGTTTTTAATCTTAAAACATCTTTGACACATTTTTGTTTGATTGTCAATTATTTTAGGGGTATAACCCGGTTGGTCTTGTTGGTTGGTCAGAATACTTCCACAACCATTACATTTTTTATTTAAATTCATAAATGTTTCTCTTGGTTAATATGTTTATATTATATAAAATCAAATTTTACTCTTGTTTTTCTTTTTTAAAATCAAACCATTGTTTATTGCGAATCATAGCGATTTCATCTTTATATGGAGGGATTGGATTTTTTTTATCACCATATCATGGAGTCTCAAGGATTTTAGGAATGTTATCTAATAACGGATGGTATAAAATGTGCAAAAGATTACTAAAACCAATATTTCCATAACCTAAATTTTCATGTCGATCTTTATGACTTGCGAGAATATTTTTTGAATCATTGATATGTAAAACTTTGATGAATTCAAGTCCAATGTTTTCATTAAACTCATTTAAATATGCATTAAACGAACTACGAGTTAAATCAATACCGCTATCAAACATATGACAAGTATCCAAGCAAACTCCAATATTTTTCTTTGATTCAATTTTGTTGATGATGTATGCGAGTTGCATTAAATCATCCCCGATTTCACTACCTTTTCCAGCCATTGTTTCTAAACAAATACAAACATCTGTGTCAAGATTTCTAAAAATATCATTTAGCATATCTACCAATTGATTCAGGGCAACATCTAAATCCTGATTCAAACGCGATCCAGGGTGTAAAACAATTTTCTTCAAGCCTAACGCTTGTGTTCTTTTGATTTCCTGAGTTAAAAAACTTTTTGCGAGTTCCCGAACTTCAGGTTTTGAAGAACAAGGGTTTATAATGTACGGAGCATGCACAATAATATTATCCAATGCAATATTATGTGCTGCAAGTAACTCATGTGCTTGCTGAATTTGAAATTCACTAACATCTGTACGCTTAGTATTTTGGGGTGCACCCGTGTAAATCATCAAGGTGTTTGCCTCATAACTTAACGCCTCTCGTACTGATCCTAAAAAATAGTCTTTAGCTTTTAAACTGACATGACTACCAATGATTAAATTGTAATGATTCATTCTATCTACCTTAATATAGTATATGTATATTATAGTATATAAAAGATTTACCTAAAAAAATGTCTTTTTGTTTGAAAAATAAAATATAAGAATAAATAAAATAATAATAAAACATAGGAAAAATAACCCTTTATTAACATTTCTTTAAGATTTAGTTTTTGCATAATTTTATTAGGAGATGATACTATGCAAAAACATATTTATAGCAAAGAAAATACTTTTCATTTTTTTAGTGGTTATGTAGTTAATAACCATAATCAATCCCAGCAATTAGAAATTTTAACCTATTACTTGGATCATAACAACCAATGCATTTCAAAAATTCTAACTTTTAACAAAACACAAGCAATTAACACGCAAACATTATCTGATGGTGATTTGATTATAGTTAAGGCAGAGTTAAATGAAAATTGGGACCAAAAATTTTTTAATTTAATTGAATGTGAAAAATTAGAATTAAATACATATTATTAAAGGGGTAATATGCTACAATAAACAAATGGTGATATCATGAAATTTTTAAAAGCATTGGGCTGATTTTTATCATACCCATTTGTTGCAATCTACTTATTAGTCCAAATGTTATTTGCAAAACTACTTGCAAACAAATATAAAAAGAATCCAGAAGACATTACGGAAGCGGATCGTTATAAACGAGTAAGCAAAGCACTTCGCGCTTTAATGTGATTATTGAATGTTAAAGTTGAAACTACCAATGAGATTTTTTTATCAAACCGAAGTATGTTATATGTAGGAAACCATAAATCTAATATTGATGCTCTAGCGTTATTTTTAGCGCTTGAACAACATTCCTTACAAAATATCACGTTCATCGGAAAAATCGAGTTACAAAAATCTTTTTTTGCTCCCCTATTTAATTTAATCGATGTTGTTTATGTAAATCGTAAAGATCTTCGACAAATTCTAAAAACAATGAAAACTCAAGAAACACTGTTGAAAGAGCATACACGTGGATTGGTTGTCTTTCCGGAAACTAAACGCAATCACAGCGATGATTTTTTCCCTTTCCAAGCAGCAACTTTAACTCCTGCTTATAACACCGCAAGTGCGATTCAGCCATTTGTAGTTGGAAACTCAATTAATACAATTGATAAACATGATAATAATAAAAAACGGTTCCGACGTAATTTTTTTAAAACAAAAACCGTTTACGTGTCATTTTTAAAACCATACAACAGTTATGATTATCTAGATATTGACAAAAAAATCTTAATGAAAAATATTGAACAAAAAATCATCGATGAATATGCACGATTAAAAAATGTTTATCATTTTTAAACAAACACGCTTTTGTGTGTTTGTTTTTTATTTGTATTTTGCATATTAATGTATATAATATAGAACATAGATATAAAAAAGAGAGTCCAGGTTTTAACATGGATATAAATAAGAATCGATTCGATTTCTGTTTGCAATTAAATGATTTCGACGGACCATTAGATGTCTTAATTGAACTAATTAAAATGGGTCGTAAAAATATCAACAACCTTGATATTGTCAGTTTAACTAACCAGTACCAAAAATATATTGATGAACAAATTAACACGCTTGAAGACTTTGATCTCGTCAGTGATTATCTGTATTATGCATCGCATTTATTACGTTTAAAGGTCTTATCATTACTCCCTAATCCTTCGTTGTTAGAACAACAAAAACTAAATGAGGATCGTGAAGACTTAATTAAACGATTAATTGAGTATAACAATTATAAAAAGGCCGCAAATTATTTGCAAGAATGTATGCATTGACGTAAAAAAATGTATGATATTCCTCAAAAAGATTATGCCGAATTTATTGATGAAGATGCAACATTTAAGCCATTACCTGATAAACTACCTATAACATTGTTAAAAGAATTGATGGATCAAGTTATATTGGAATACGAACTTAATAACAGCCTCACTAAAACCGAATTTGTTAATCCGGATTATAATGTTTATGATGTAATGTGAAATTTAATTACTTATTTACAAAGTAAACCAGATTACACAAGTGATTTATTAACTTATTTTCTTGATCAACCTTCAACCCACAAAAACAAACGTTTTTTAGTAACAAGTTTGCTAGTTATTTTAACATTGATTTATAAGGAAAAATTAAAAATCATTACAAACGAAATTGATCAAATTACAATTACTCTTTTGGAACTAAATCCCAATATAAATAATTTAATCTTTGATAGTACAACTGATAAAACAGGAAATTAGTATGAATAAACCGAACATTTTGCATAATCTATATCCTAAAAAACAAGATGATACTCATGATCATTTAGGTTTCAAGGATAACGATTATTTTATTGAATCTACCAGTGATGAAGATGAAATCTTTAAACAATCATTAAAAAAACACAAAACTAAAACCCGTATAGAAAACGAGTATTACCAAGCCAAGATTGTTACAGAAGATGATTTTGATAATAAAAGTTCAAAAACATCTGATATCTTCCGCCCTGTTGACCCAAATACAATAATTAAGAAAACAAGCGAAAAAAAAGAAATTATTTTAAATAATAGCGTTCAAAAACAAAGCAACAACGCAGCAAATTTCATTAAAAATAAAAAACAAATTAAATTTAATACTCTACATCAAAATTTTGAAAAACAAAAATTTACCAACACTTTCAAAATAACAGACTTAAATGATGAACAAATCCAAAATGCGATTTCAGTTATTGAATCTATTTTGTATTTAACTGGTGAAGATGGGGCAAGTTTGAATGATTTTAAAAACGCTTTGCAACTAGAACATTATGATATTACCGATATCTTAAATAAGTTACAAAAAAACTACGAAACATCAAATTCAGGAGTTGTTTTAGTCAAGTTTGGAGATAAATATAAAATTTTGACTAAACCAAAAAATAAACAACATTTGGTACTTTTTGTTAACGAACCAACCCGTTTAATTTTGAGTAAAACAACAATGATTACATTAGCAATTATCGCTTATAACCAACCAACAACCCGTGCAAAAATTTATCAAATCCGCAAAAAAGATCCTAAATCTGCGATAGATACCCTATTAAAACATAATTTAATTATTGAGGCTGGGAGAGCTCCAACATTAGGATCACCCCTTTTATATAAAGTTAGTCAACGTTTTTTTGATCTTTTTGGAATTAAAAACATTGCGGAACTTCCAAAATTGGAAAAGGATTTTCATAATTTTAATCCAGTTGATGTTGGGGAAGAAAATTGAGAATAAAAAAAATAATTATTTTTTAATGCTACAATATTAGAAGTAATCATTTTTAAAAACATACAAAATAAATACATAGTAAGAACGAGTGAGAGATATGCAATTAAATAAAAAAACAAAAAATGAATTAAATATTACATTCGAGGTAACTGCTGATCAAGCAATCTGATCAAAAGCACTTGAAAACCAAACCCAGGCATTGACACGTCAATTAAAGAAAAAAGTAAAAATTGATGGTTTCCGTTTAGGGAAAGCACCAGATGAAGAAGTTAAAAAACGAATTAATCGATTTGATTTATATGACCGTGCTTTAAATGAAGTGATTCCTACATTAATTAAAGAACTAGAAGATCTTCCTGAATTCAAAGAAGATCCAACAGAAACATTAGATACACCAAACGTAAACGTTTTAGATCTTGATGATAATAAACTAGTTGTAAGTCTTGCTTATGAAATTTATCCTACAATTACATTAGAAAAATATGATGATTTAACCTTAAGTTTAAATCCAGTAAATGTTGATCCTTCAATTGTTGACAAGGAATTAAAACACGCACAAAAAGTTCGAGCGCAACGTACAAAAAAAGATGAAAATGGAATCATTGAAAGCGGAGATGAAGTTGTCTTTGATTTTAAAGGTTTTGTTAACGGCGTTGCTTTCGAAGGTGGAGAAGCAAAAGACCATACATTAGTAGTAGGTTCAAATGCTTTTATCCCAGGATTTGAAGATCAAATGTTTGGTTTAAAGGTTAATGAAGAAAAAACAATTACAGTAACTTTCCCAGCTGATTACCACGCAAATGATTTAGCTGGTAAGGAAGCACAATTTGAATTAAAAATTAAGTCTATTAGTTCAATTGTTTTCCCTGAATTAAATGATGAATTTGCAGCTTCGTTTAATATCCCAAGTGTTAAGACACTAGAAGAATTAAAAACATTTATTTTAACTAATGCTCAAAAAGCATCAGAAGAGGAAAATTACAACAACGCACAAAACCAAATTAACGCTCAATTATTAGCACGAACAACTATTTCAACAATTCCAGAATCAATGCTAAACAAAGAAAGTGCAAATTTAAAACAACAATTATTAGCTCAATTAAGTCGTTACAATATGGATTTAAAAGAATACTTACGTGTTTCAAACAAAACCGAAGAACAATTAAACGCTGATTTAAAACTACAAGTTGTTGATACAGTTAAACTTTCATTAGTAATTGATTATATTGCTGATAAGGAAAATATTGAAGTAACTGAAGAAGAAACACGTGCTCAAATTCCTACAATGGCTGCTTTATATGGTTCATCAAACAATGAAACAATTAAATACCTAAACGAACATATCGAATTAGTTACTGAATTCGTAAACCAAAAAAAGGTAATGCAGTTCCTAATTGATAAGAACAAGGACAACAAACCAGTTGCAGCAAATAATAAAGAAAAAACTGTTGCAAGTAATACCAATGAAGCAAAAACAGCAAACAAAGCAAAACGTGTCTGCAAAACAAAAACTAGTGCAACTTCCGAAACTCCAGTTAAAAAAGCAAAATCAGCAAGTAAAACAAAAAATACAAGTAAAACATCAAAACCAAAAACTACAAAAACCAAATAAAAAACATTAGCCTGTTATCCCAACAAAATTAGCACTCTTTTAATTTATTTGCTAATTTTGTTTTTTTATTGTTATAATTATTTCAAGTAATAAAAGGACGGTATGAAAAAATATGGATAAAAAACCTATTTTAATTAGTTATGAGAGTATTATTCTCCCATATCAAGAAATCACGATCGAGGTTGGTCGTAAACTTTCCAAAGTCGCTGTTGAAACTGCGTTTAATTCAGAATCAAAAGAATTAGTTCTTGTTTCACAAATTGATAACCAATTCGAAGGAGACAAAATTGTACCCCAACAATTACATCCAATCGCAACTTTAACTAAAATTAAAGATCTACGGGAAGATGAAGATGGTGGTTATGTTATCGATATTGTCGGAATTCGTGCAGTTCGTATTGACTTTAATAGCGATGAAGTCATCGATTTAACATCACAAGCAAAGAAGAATTTTATGTTCTATTGTGATCCTGTAATCGAAAATACAACCTTAACAGATGAAGAACAAACTCAAATTACAGACATCAATACCCAAATTTTTCATACTATTGCTGAACGTTCAAAAATGAAAAACGTGGACTTTCCCGAACGCTTAAGTGCGTTACAATTTCATCCCGAAAGTTTTGCCTTTTTAGCTGCTAAAACTTATTTCCCTGCGAATGCGGGTTCAGAAAATGAAACAAGTGATACAGCAGAACGTTTGAAAATTATGGAAAAAACAGATTTAGTTAGTGTCCACCAGCAAATTTTGGAGTCTTTATATACAAAACTAACTGATTTATCAAAAGTTGAATCTGATGTTCGTGCTCGGGTGAATCAAATTATTAACAACAATTTGCAAAAACAACAAAAAGAATTCTACTTACGTGAACAACTAAAAGTTGTTAAAGAAGAGTTAGGAGAGTTAAGCACTCGTGAAGACGATGCTGATCGAATGCGTACAAAAATTAACACGTTAAATCTTCCAAAACTAGTCAAAGAGCGTGCATTAGCTGAACTCGGCCGTTTCGAAGCGGCAATGTCTTCTAATGAATCATCAATCATTAAATCTTACTTGGATTGATTATTAGAACTTCCATGAGGTAAAATGGGTGTTGATAACAATGATTTAAACAAAGTAAAAGAAGTACTTGAACAGAACCATTATGGAATTAGTAAGGTCAAAGAACGAATCCTTGAATATCTAGCATTACGTATGCGTAATCCACTGATCAAAGGTCCAATTATTTGTTTAGTTGGTCCCCCTGGAGTAGGGAAAACTTCGCTTGTTTATTCAATTGCACAAGCAATGAATAAGAATTTTGTTAAAGTTTCGCTTGGAGGTGTACGGGATGAAGGAGAAATCCGTGGTCACCGTAAAACTTATGTCGGAGCTATGCCAGGACGAATTATTAAAGGAATGAAAAAAGCAGGAGTTGATAATCCGCTATTCTTGTTAGATGAAATCGATAAAATGACATCAGATAATCGTGGTGATCCATCAGCCGCATTACTTGAAGTTCTTGATCCAGAGCAAAACAAAAACTTCTCTGATAATTACATCGAAGAGGAATATGATTTAAGTAAAGTTATGTTTATGGCTACTGCTAACTATTATGACCGAATTCCATACGCATTAATGGATCGTTTGGAAATTATCGAGCTTTCAAGTTATACAGCAATTGAAAAACGTCATATTGCCAAAGAACATTTACTAAAACGAATTTTCAAAGATGCTAAACTAGAAACTAATGATCTAGTATTTACTGATGAGGTATTAGACTTCATCATTGAGCACTACACTAAGGAAGCGGGAGTGCGGGAACTTGATCGGCAACTAGGACATATTGTACGTAAATACATTGTCGAACAACCAAGTACAACTGAATTAATTCCTACAACTCTAACTAAAGAGTTAATTGTTAAATACCTTGGTAAAATTAAATACGATGTTACCCAAAAAGAAGAAATTACAATTCCTGGAGTTGTTAATGGAATGGCTTATACACAAGCAGGTGGTGACTTATTACCAATCGAAGTCAACTTCACACCAAATGTTAAAGGTGGGGCAATTACAATTACAGGTAACCTTGAACGAACAATGAATGAATCTGTGCGTGTCGCATTGGGATTTGTTAAGGCAAATGCACAAAAATACGGCTTACCCGAAGATCTAAAATTCAATGAAATTGACATTCATGTTCACGTTCCATCAGGAGGCATTCCTAAAGATGGACCAAGTGCGGGAATCGCATTAACAACTGCAATTATCTCTGCGTTATCAAAACGCCCTGTTCGTTCTATTTTATCAATGACTGGAGAAATTATGTTACGGGGAAATGTCGGAATTATTGGGGGAGTCAAAGAAAAAGTTATTTCAGCGCACCGTGCGGGAGTAAGAGAAATTATTCTTCCAGTTGACGATGAACGCTACCTTGAGGATGTACCTCAAGAAGTTCGCGATGATTTACAAATTCATTTAGTAAAACACTACGATGAAGTTTATCAAATTGTTTTTAGTGATCAAAAGCAATAGTAACATTAAAAATATATACTCAATTAGGGAGTTACACCGGTAACTTCCTAATTTTATTTAGTATAATATATTAATATAAACGAAGGAGATGTTTATATGGAAATAAAATCTGAATATAACAAAATTGTAGATAACATTTTAGCAAATCCACCTCATCATCACGGACACATCCATGTTCATGAATATAAAATTCTAATGCAAAAAGATGAGTTAAGAACAGGAATTATAACCAAAAGTCCAGTCAACAAACCAGAGTATAGTTTTAATTTAAATTTTGTTGATCAAGTTGATCAACTTAAAGATGGTGACTGCATTTACGCTGATGGTCATGTGTATGTTACGTTGTATTTTGAAGAATAGTAACCTTAATCAATAAGAAGGCAACTTCTTATTTTTTATTATCTAATAAATTAACACAACTTTTAGGAGAGAATATTTATGCCTAATAACATTTTAATGCAACTTATCCCCCAATTACCCAAGTATTTACACGATAAATTACCCGCTTATACAGTTAAAAAAACAAGTCAAAAGCAATTACTTGTCCGTTTTAGTGATTTCGTTAATTTTACTATCCTTGATCAAATTAGTCAATATAAGGTGCATAGTCACATTAGTGATTTCAAGCTTTTTTTCATCAATTACTTTCGCGATGTTAATGATTACCAAAATCTTTTAGATTATATTTTCGAAAAAAACCAGTGAAATAACCGAATTTATTTAGAATTAACTGTTGATGAACCAAACCTAGTTTTAAAAACTAGTTTAAAAATTCAGCTTGCATTTCTTGAGGAATTCAAACAAAATTTAATAAATGATTTCCAAGCGTGTGGCTGTTTTTTTAAAGATTTAGTTTTTGTGTTTGACGACCAATCATCAATGATCAATCAAATTGAAAACGAACAAGCGAGTACAACTAATAATTTAATTCAACAATTACATTCATACCAAGAACCAACTATTGCTTTTAATAACTATGAAAATCAATCTAATTGAAATAGATACAACAAAAACGATGCTAAAACATTTGTTAAACTCATAGATGTAAATATGGATATGAACAGTGCAAGTGTTCACGGAAGAATCTTTCAAATTGAAAAAAAAGAACGTAGTAACAAAGATGTTGTAATGAATATTTTTATTCAGGATGAAACAGAAACTTTGAGTGTTAGTTATTATGTTAGCATGAACAACAAATTTAAAGATCATTTTCTTAGTTTAAAAGAAGGCGATCATATTGGAGTTTTCGGTGATGTCACCAATACTTTCAATGATTTAACGAAAACGATCCCGATGATTAAAGCTAAAAAATTATGGAAAATTAATGAGGAATTAAATCTAGGAAACAAACAGAATATTAAACCACGAATTGAGTTAGGTTTTCACACCAAAATGACCAGCAGTGATTGCATTATCGGAACTGAAGATTTAATTGATTTTGCAGTCGAACATAAAATTCCCTGTATTGGAATTTCTGATCGTTATGTTGTTCAAGCATATCCCGAAATTCAAACATATCTTAAAAAACAAAAAATAAGTTCTGATACTCTAAAAATCGTCTATGGTTTTGAATCTGAACTTTTACCAGAACGGATCGATGCAGTTATTAACCCACAAGATCTGAATTTCGAAAATCGAGAATATATTGTTTTTGACTTAGAAACCACTGGCTTGTATCCCAATTATGATGAAATTATTGAATTCGGAGGAGTTTTAGTTAAAAACGGACAAGTTTTAGAGCGAAAACAATTCTTTTTAAAACCTACTCAACCTCTAAAACAAACAACTATTAATTTAACAAAAATTACTAACGATCATGTGATAAATGCAGTAGATGAAAAAACAGGTTTAAAACAAATGTTAGACTGATTTCAAGATCGGATTCTTGTTGCACATAATGCAATTAATTTTGATATTAATTTTATTAATATTCGTTTAAATAAGTATAACTTACCTCCACTAAAAAATATGTATATTGATACATTAATGTTGTCTCGTTCTTTGAACCCAGGGTTTCGTAGTCACCGTTTAGGTGCAATTTGCAAGAAAAATGGGATTAGCTATGAGGACGATATAGCTCACCGTGCTGATTATGACGCAGAAGTTTTAGTACATGTTTTTAATATTATGTTAAGTCAATTAATTAATGAACATCACATTAACAACTGAAAAGAAGTTAACGACGCAATTCAAAACCGTTCATTACGTAATCGTTTTTTCGGAGACCAAATAACTATTTACACCAAAAACCAAACGGGGATTAAAAATATTTATGAGCTTGTATCATTATCGCACACAACTTATTTTAATAACCGCCCAACATTAACCAGAGAATTAATCGCACCTTTTCGCGAAAACCTATTGTTAACCAACGCTGTTTATGACAATGAATTAATTAATAGTTTATTTAATAAAAATGATGATGACATTATTAAAGAAATAAATTATTATGACTTCATTACATTACCAAGTGTTAATTGCTTTAAAAATCAAATTCACAACGAAAAGTTAACATTTAACGATTTGCATAATGCCCTTAATAAACTAGTTTTCTTAGCAAAACAAACTAATAAACCCATCGTTGCATCTAGTCATGTTTATTATCTACAAGCAGATTATAAAAAATACTATGATGTCTATGTCAAATCTAAGGGTTTAAATGGACGAGCGCATCGCTTTGGAAACGAAAGTTATGTTCCCGATTTGCATTATTTAGATTATGATGAATTTGCAAATGAACTAAGTTATTTAATTGATCAAAAAGATAAATATGAAATTTTAAATAATAATTTCCAAATTATTTTAGACCAAATTGATTTCAGTATTAAACCTTTAAAAGATGAACTTTTCACTCCTAAAATTGAGAATGTAGATCAGAAAACCACTGATTTCGTTTATCAAACAGCAAAAAGAAAATATGGTGATCATCTACCTGAAATTGTACAAGCCCGTATCGAAAAGGAATTAAAATCAATTATCACCCACGGTTTTAGTGTCGTCTATTGGATTTCACATTTACTTGTAAAAAAATCCAATGATGACGGATATACAGTTGGTTCACGAGGGAGTGTAGGTTCCTCTTTAGTTGCAACCTTTTTAAATATTACCGATGTAAATCCTTTAGCGCCCCACTATTTATGTCCAGAATGTAAACACTGCGAATTCGTTCTTGAAGCAGAAGATGGATATGATTTACCACATAAATTATGTCCACGTTGTAATCATGTTCTAGATCGTGAAGGCCACAATATTCCTTTTGAAACTTTTCTAGGTTTTGATGGGGATAAAGTTCCCGATATTGATTTAAATTTCTCAGGGGTTTATCAACCTCAGGCTCACCAGTTTATCAAAGAAGTTTTCGGAGAAACTCATTCCTATCGAGCAGGAACAATTTCTAAACTTAAATCAAAGACATCATATGCAATGGTTAAAAAATATTTTGAACAAAAAACAGATGATGTCATTCGAGACTCAACAATTAATTTGTATGTTAAGCAATGTTATGCAACCAAAAAAACTACAGGTCAACACCCTGGAGGAATTATTATTGTACCCGATGATCTATCGATTTACGATTTTACCCCTTACAATTATCCTGCTGATGACGAAAATGAATCATGAAAAACAACTCACTTTGCTTTTGAATATATTCATGATAATTTATTAAAATTCGATATTCTAGGACATGATAATCCTACTATTTTGAAAATCCTAGAAGATTTAACGCACATAAAACAAGATGATGTTCCAGTAAGTGATGAGAAAACAATGCGTATGTTCTATGATATTGGTGCAATGGGAATTAAACCCGAAGATGTGTTAGATGAGAAAACGGGAGCAATTTCGATTCCTGAATTTGGAACCAGTTTCGTCCGTCAAATGTTAGTTGCAACTCAACCACGTAGTTTCGCTGATTTAATCCGAATTTCTGGTTTGTCACACGGGACTAATGTGTACTTAAATAATGCTCAGTCGCTAATTATAAATGAGAATAAAAAACTAAAAGATGTAATCGCTTGTCGAGATGATATCATGAGCTATCTAATCAATCACGGAATAGATTTTAAAACTTCATTTTTTATAATGGAAGACGTGAGAAAAGGTAAAAAAATTAAGCCTGAACACGAACAAATTTTAAGAGACAACAATATCCCTGATTGATACATAGATTCAGCAAATAAAATTGAATATATGTTCCCCAAAGCCCATGCCACAGCCTATGTTATGCACGCTTGGAAATTTGCATGGTATAAACTTTATTATCCTTTACAATACTATGCTGCCTTCTTAACTGTAAGAAACCAAAATTTTGATCTGCAAGTTCTTGGAAAAAGTCGTAACGAAGTTGTTGAATTATATAAGAGCATTAAAAGAAATAAAAATGCAACCAATAAGGAACTTGATAGTTTAACAACTTATGAAATCATTATTGAATTACTTGCGCGCGGAATTACACTAACAAGCATTGATGTAAACCAATCCCACGCCACTGATTTTTTAATTGATGTTAAGACTAACGCACTCATTCCTCCATTAATTTGTATCCCGTCTTTAGGAGAAAAAGTTGCTTGATCAATTATGCAAGAACGAGACAAAAAAACATTTACCACCATTGATGATTTAGTTGAACGTACAATGATTAATAAGCGCCAGATTGAAACATTAAAACAAATTGGTTCTTTAAGTGACTTTAATGAATCAGCTCAAACTGAATTATTTTAGTAGTAATTAAAAGAAAAAACACCACATTTTATGTGGTGTTTTGTTTATCTCATAAAGTCTGAATTAGATTCACTAAACAGTTGCTATAAAAATATATTATCAACAGTGCTTAAAATAATTTTTATTAAAAATAACAAAAAGCAACTAAGAAATTGATATTGGATAAATTGTATATAGGAACAAACTAAAAAGCAAAAAATTAAATATATAAAAAGCACAACAGTATGTTGTTGTGCTGAATATAATAGTGTTGTAAATAATTTGTATATTAATTTTGCCTTGTTTCGTCGTAATTAATTTAAATTTAACGAGTTTTATAGCGTCATGTTTTAAGATTAGGGAAGAATTTATCTAATTGTTGTTTGTAAGATTTTGTCTGTCCTTCTGCACCATTAATTAAATCAAATTTTCAAGAAGCAGGAGCAGTTGAATTATTACTATATTTCACTTCTTCCCCGATAATTGGATCAACGAATCCAACTTGTGCAGATGGATTGCCTCCAAATAAGATTCCCACAATTTCTTTATCTTTGTTAATAACTAATGAGCCAGAAGCTCCTTGCGGAATTGCTGAATCCTTCATTCCATATAATAAACCAATTCGATCGTAATGTGTATTTAAGTAATTGATACCCGTTAAAACTGCATCAATTGTGATTGTTTGAGCAAAGAAAATACCAGGGATGTGTTGGTCATATTTATTTTTTAATAAATAACGAGCTCGTCATTGTAAATCTCAAGCACGAATTGCATCACCATATAATGGCGCTCCACGATCTCAATCCTCATCACCTTCGCGCTTATTAATAACAAACTTGCTATTATATTTATATGCTTTGTTTGTCTCCGGATCAATTCTGTTGACTGGTGAACCAGGATAAGATAATGTGTATAAACTATATGTGTCTCGTAAAATATTTGGATCTTGAGTTAATAAAGATTTTTTAGCAAACGGAACAACGTTATCCTTATATTTTGTGTAAAAATCATTTGTTGCTTGTTTTGCTTGTTCAGAATCATCGAATTCAACTTTTAGGATTGCAAAATCTTTGTAGTAATTTTGTACATTTTTGTTTGTTTCAGTACCTAAAGTATCATTAGGGTTGTGTTGAAAGAAAGCAGCTGTTTTGCCTTCTGTAAAATAATTTGTTGCAGCAAAAAATAATTTCGGATATTTAGAAACAGCAATTTGTTCCTGTTCTTTAATAACATTTCCTTCAGTATCTAGCTCTGGAACAGTGTTTACATAAAAGGAAGCATGCTGTTCTGGTTGGCGGATATTAGCAACACCTGTTTCATATTCATCATCTTCAAATAAGAATTTTTCAACAACGTGCAAGTTTGTTGCTAAAAACCAAGTTGTTGGATATGTTCCATCTTCTTTTTCAATGTAATCTACAACTCACGAAGTTCCCGTAAAAACACCTAATTCAGGATTCGTTGTTTCAATTTTCATTGTCATATCATTTAGAAGTTTATATTGATCATTTTTCGCTACATTTCAATAACGTGGTTTACCTTGTATTTCTCAGTCACCATCCGTTGCAAATCCACCGGCTGGGTTTGTTGGGTCTGGAGGTGTTGGTTTGGTATATTTATAATTATTAATTCGGTCGTTATAAACTTTTGTGTCTGTCACTACTAATTTGTCAACTGCTGGATTAGTTACTTTAGAGGGTTTTGTATTTGGGGCAGTAGGATTCTGAGAGGTAGTATTATCGGTCTTATCCTCATTTTTTTGATTAGTGTTTGTCTGTGTTTTTTGTTTATCACTTTTTTGTTGTTTAGGATCAATAGATGGCAAAACAGGTTGAATTACAGGGGAAGTAGATTTTTTTGTTTCTGGACTACAACTTGCAGCGATCCCCGCAATTATTGCAAATGAAGGAACAGCAATTAAAGATCATCAGAGTTTACTTTTTTTCTTTGCTTGTTTCATTTTGTTCCTCACTTGTTATTTGTGTATCACTTTTCATATTTAGATTTGATCCAATAAAAGTAAAAATTTCTGGACCTTGATTAATAAATTCCCCATTAATAATGCGAATCACACTATCTACTGTATCCTTTAATGGAACATAAACCCCTTTTTCTTTTGTAAAATGTTCAGCCATAAAAAAGTTTTGGGTAAAGAAGTTTTGTAATTGTAAGGCAATTTTGACTACCCGTTTGTTTTCAGGGTCTAGTTCATCGATCCCTAAAACCATAATAACATCTTCTAAATCCTTATATTGTTTTAAAATTGATTTCGCTTTTACGATTGCATCAAAATGCTTTTGTCCAATAATTTCAGGATTTAAAGAAACCGAGTTTGATTCAAGTGGATCAATTGCTGGATATAAGTTTTTTGCCATCAAATCACGAGACAAAACTAACGAACCATCAAGGTGCGAAAATAAGGATACAGCAGCAGGATCTGAAATATCATCCATTGGTAAAAAAACAGTTTGGAAAGATGTAATAGAACCATTTTCATTTGCATATAATCGATCTTGAATGAACGATACATCAGAGTCAAGAGTTGATTGGTATCCTCCGATACTCGTTTTTTTATCTAATGAAGACGCAACCTCGTTAGATGCTTGAATAAATCGGTAGATGTTATCAATGAATAATAAAACATTTTCTTTTTGATAATCACGCAAGTACTCTGCACATGTGATTCCATAAGGAACAATGTTAGCACGAGCAGCTGGTGTTTCATTCATTTGAGCAACAAACATTGTTGAACTGCTCATTAAATTAGCTTCAACTAATTCATCATAAAGTTCAAGACCTTCACGTGAACGTTCACCTGAACCAATAAAAATAGGAGAGGTTTTTTGTTTTAAACGTTTTGCATTAAAAATAATCTCTTTAATTAAAACGGTTTTACCAACCCCAGCACCACCAAAAATTCCTAGTTTCTGGCCAGAAATAATGGGTGTGAAGAAGTCAATGACCTTAATCCCTGTTTCTAAAATTGTTGTTTTATTGTCTAATTGTTTTTCCTTGCGAATCAAAGAATTCATTGGTACATAATCAAGTTCAGTATTAGCTTCATCTTTTAAAGAAATTGGATTTCCTAAAACATCAAACACTTTATTTTTAGCTTTTTCACCTACAGGAACAGCTAGCAAACGCTCAGTGTTAATAACATCATCATTAATTTTAATATCACTTTGCGCCTGCAAAACAACAGCACGTACAAGTTGATTAGAAATAATAGCTTTAATTAATAACACCGTATTACTATCATGCATTGTTAGCACTTGGTCAATTTTTAAATTGTTGTTTGGGGTAATAAATTCAACTTCCACAACATTTGTAAAAATTTTAACGATTTTTCCATTCATAATAAATATCTTTCCTCTTCTTACCGATTAACAACTTTATCTACAAGTGCTGTAAGTAATTCGTCAGCTAAACCAATAGTATTAAGTTTGCTTTTAATGTTATATTCCACACCTACTGTTTTATAAAATTGGTTTGCAACACTAATAAAGTACGCCTTTGCTAGTTGCTCATCAATTGGTTGTTCATTAATAATTGCTGCGAAAATTTTGTTAGCACGCTTATCGTTATTAATTAATAGGGAAAGGAATTTCATAAATTTTGTTGTATCATACTTGTTAGTTAACAATTCTCACCCAATAGCTTTTGTAGCGATAATTAAACCAATTGGTGAGTGCAAAACAAAGTTCTTTTGTAGCAAGAAGTTTTGAATTTGTTCCCCTTTAATCATTAACATATTCGTTTCATTATTAAACTCATAATGAACTTTTGATAATTTTAATTGTTTACGGTACGCACGATAGATTTTAGATAATTTGCTAGCAATTTTTGCAATTGCACGAGTCTGTACTGATGAACCAGTCCGAGAGACAGACAAATCAACATCTACAGCAGGTAACTGGCCATTTGCAAACATATTTGAGTTCATTACGATTTGACCATCAGTAATACTAATAATATTTGATGAGATTAAAGATGTAATATCATTATCGATTGTTGATAAAATCGGTAAACAAGTAATTGTTTTTTTATCAATAAAAGCTCCAGAACGTTCAAGTAGTGATGAGTGGGCGTAGAAAACATCAGCAGGATATGCCTCTTTTGCAATCGGTTTATTTGTTAATAATGCAATTTCTCGATAAATATTTGCATGTTTAGTTAGATCATCATAAATCACTAATACATCATGGGTCTTAGCAATATTTTCAGCATGAGCCATTGCAACATAAGGTGCAAGGTATTGTTGAAACGCAGATGTTGATGGAGTGTCAATAATCATTGTGTAATCAAGAGCATTATATTTTTTTAGTGTATTATAAACATAAGATAATGATTGTCGTTTTTGACCTATACTCACATAAATACATTTTACATCCTGATTTTTTTGATTAATAATTGTGTTCAATGCAATATGCGTTTTTCCGGTTTGTCGATCACCAAGAATTAATTCACGTTGGCCTAATCCAATGGGATTAAATAAGTCAATTGCATGAATTCCTGTGTATAATTGACGATCTAAACGTTTACGGTGCATCATATCACTTGCGATATCAAACGTCTTTGCAAATGTTGGTTCAAAATGGACATTATTATTTAATTCTGGTTCATCCAGAATTTGGTTGTTAATATCGATAATATGACCAAAAAAGTCCATTGATGTACTCACTTGGTTATAGTGGTTGTTAGCGACCAATTCATCCCCAACGTTAAAGTCATTTGCGTAACTGTCTACCAAAAGATACGCTTGGCTAGTGGTTGCGGTTAAGACAATAGCGTTTGTGTGGGGTTTATTTTTAATTTGGAAACTTTGACGTTCTTTTCAGTCAATATTCCCTTCTGCAAGTACGACATAATCGTAAATAGCAATAATTTTCGGACTAGAATTAGACATTATTTAGATGACTCCTTAACCTTTGTTATTTTTTTGTTTTTTTTGAGAAAATAAATTGTTAAACCCATCAATACGATAATTAATACAATCCCTGTGAACACACCAGCAATAATTTCTGCGTGATGATCATTCGTGTGAGTCTGGTTTAATAAAGTTTGTAATTTACTAATTGCATCAATAACTATTTTATTGTACGCGGCATCATCCTTAACAGATGTTAATGTGTCGTTAATCTCTCGTAACTGCAAGGGGATTTTTTTAGCATGAGTTAATAAACTCGTAATTTGGTTGTACCAAGTTGTGTTATTTAAACTTTTGCTTAAACTAACTTTTTTTGCTTCCTGAATTAAGCGGTTATATTGAATTAATAATTTACGTGTTACTGTTTCTAACTCATTTTTATAAGGACTTTGCTTGATTGTTAATCCAATATTAAACAAACGTTCAAAGTCTTGAATTGTCGTTAGCATTAGGTTAGAATCTTTATTTTTATTCACATTTTCAAGGCGAATATATTTGAAGTATTCTAGAAGAAGATCAACAGCCTCTTGGTTGACCGTAGCTAAAGAATTAACTGTTAAATCGTTCTTATAATTCTGGTTAATAATTTCATTAATTTTTGTTTGAAATGATTTTAAATTAACCATTCGATAGTAATAAGTATATAAACTATTTAAAACTTTGATAATACGACTATTTAGTTGGGGATTTGTTAGAGGTTTGTTTGTTTTATTTTCTATGTCGCTTGTATCCGTTGATTTATTTTGATTATTATCATCAAGACTAATTCTTGAAGTGTTGGTTGCATCTACATCTTTTTCTAATTCTGTAACGGTTGTTGGAATTATTTTGGATTCTAGTGCTAGTTTATCTGGGTCAATATAATTAAATAATTCACCAATTGATTCAATTCCATCAGGGAAGCTAGTTGTATTTTTAATTGGGTCAAAGAAATAAGCGTTTAAATTACTGTTTATTGCATATACTAGTTGGTAATAGTTTTGGTTGTATCTGGAATTAAACTGATTATTAACACTTAAATAATTACTAATATTTTTCTTATTCGTATTTCATACAATAATTTGGTATGAATTTTCTTTTTCATTAAATGCAAGTTGTTTATTTTGAAATTTGTTTCAAATATTCATAGTAACAACAATTTCATCATCACTATTAAGTTCAGCTTTCACAACCTTATATTCAATAAAATTATTCAAAGGGTAATTGATTAAGAAATAATTTTGTACTTCTGGAGCTGACGGATTTTCATTAAATTTATTAACATATTCGCGGTATGTTTCGGGAGTAATACTTGGATGTAAAAAAACATCAACTTGTTTTAATTCGTTAATAAATTCAACATCATTTTTGTCGATGACATTCGGTTTATTAGAATCAATATTAGGAATTTTCTCACCTTCTGGTGGTCGTCCAACTTCTGGATCCTGTATATCCGGTTTTTCAATCTCTTCTTTTTGATCAGGTTTTTCTTGTTGAGGTTCAATAATTTTATTATTTTGTTCTAAATCAAAAATTGTGAAACGTTTTGCAATTTTATTAATAATCCAGTGATCTCAGGTTTCAATCGCATCATCGTCAATAATAGGGTTAGTCGCTTGAAAACCTGATGAATCAGCAGAGTTAACAATTTTAAAATTTTCATCTAATACAGGATTATCTTCTTCAGAAAAGAAGATTGATCGACCACGGGTGTATAAATTTTGGTAATAATCGCCAATAAATTTTTTAAATTGCTTTTCATCATATTCGTTTAATGCTTTCGCAATTTTTTGGGGATCAGATTCTTTTTGATAATTATGAAATGGATTTAAACCATCTGCATAATCAGACTCTTTCGTAAAACCTCAAAAAGAATTACTATAATCTTCGTTAAAAATGTTAATTTTCCCTTGGTTAAATTCTTTATTGTATGCAATAACATTAGGAGCTAAAATAATAAAACCGAATTTTTTAGGATCTTGTTCAATTGCTTCCAAGTTCGTATCTAAAAATTCTTTAACTTTATACAAATAAAAACGACGCTGTAATTTATACTTGTTAAATTTATCTTCAGATTCATCTTTTTCGGGGTCAAATTCACGTTTTTCGAGTTCACCAATTAAATCTTCAGCAATTTTAACTAAAGCTTTTAATAAAGCTTTTAAATGAGTCTGATTTTCTTCCACTAAAATTTTTTGAAGCTCTGCTAACTCCTCATCGGTTTTTGGTTTAGGTGGCGTTGCTGGCGGGGGAGTTGGTTGACTGGGTTCATTCTCTGTATTAGCTTCATTAGCGCTAATTGTAAGTGGTGCAAGAAGAGTTAAAGGAGCTACAATACCAAAAGAAGATAATCAAAGTTTTTTTATTTTTTTCATATATTCTCTACTCCTCTTTATTAATTAAATATAAATTAGCATTAATTACAGACACATAGTTTTTCCAACCTAATTCAGCAAGTTCTAACTCTTGCATATAAGTTAATTTATCTTTATCCTGACTCATTAACAATTTCATTCGTGCTTGTAAATCACTATTATCTTGATTTTTTTGGTTAGTTAAATATAGTTTCTTGTTAGAAGTATAAAAAATCAAATCATCCGTGGTATTAATAATGATTTCATTCTCTATAACAGTTACAATCCCATTTCATAAATGAAAAATAACATCCTCATTATTTTTGTTACTTAGTTTGTAAGTTGCGTATTTTAAAGAAGAAACATGATTAGTTTGTAAAGGCAACCATGTATCTTCATTATGCATATTTACAGCAATCTTTACTTTATCAGCATAAACATAAGCATTATCGTATGTATTAATAATTACGGTGCGCAAAGTTTGTTCATTATTCATTATGCTTACTTCCTTTATTTCTTGTTGTCATGGATTAAGTTTATTTCTTGAATTTCTGCTTCCCGTACCGCACGGTTTAAACTCATTTTAGCTTTTTTGATCCGAATTTCTAAATCCTTAAGAATCTTATTTTCATTGATTAACTTATTTTTAAAAACAATAAATGATGATTCTAGTAATAATAAATAACAAGTAGTTTGAAAATAAGAAACTAAAGCGTTATCTTTAAAATTTGTAACATTATCATAAAACTTAAAACCTTGATTGTTAAAGTTAGTTCATTTACTGATTTTATCTTCACTTAAACTAAAAGTAAAACTGAATTCATCAACCGGAAACATCACAGCTTGTAAGTCATTAATTTTATTTGACCGTACCAAAAATACAACTCGATTAATTGTTTGTCTAGTTAATAATAGGTTTGCTAATAAACCTGATTGAGTAGCGATTTCTTTAAAATCTGCTTTATCAGGAAATGATAAGACTGGTGTTTGTTGTAACTGATGTTCCGCAAAATCTTTTGCTCGACTACCAATTGTAATGAGCGCATCCTTTTTCTTTTCAAAGTGAGTACTTAAATAATCTTTAATAGTGTTATAGAAATCGGATGTAAATTTCTCATTTGCCTCATAGTAGATATACAAAGTTTTCGGTTCAACTATTTGGTTCGTATCTTTATCATATACTTGGTTTAACAATGACATATGTGTCATAATGTTATTTTCTTGTTTATTAATTTTTTTCATTAATTGCTGGATTGCAATCAATGATAACGAACGATTCAAAGAAACAATGTCGTTTAGTTTGACATAGTTAATTAATAGTTCTTTTTTCTTTTTTAGATTCATAAAAATACCTATCTAGTGTAATACACAAAAGTTTATTAATTAAAAACATTTTCGCTAAACACTAGTTTCAAAGCTCCCGTGTCTTTTTGCTGGTATACAATAATTTCTTCAACAACTTCAACAAATTTGTTTTGAACTAGAACTAATTCATGAATTAATGCATCAAACGCAGTAAGTAAAGTGTTTAAATTTTGATCATTATTACTATTTTTTAACGATATACTATCTGTTGTTGGAGATTCACTGCTTTTTAGTGTTGGGTAAGTTTTAATTAAACTAAAACTTGGTTGTTTAGCAAATGCAACAACAAAACTTGATGTAACTAAATCTTTTTTACTTTTAATTCCTTGTTTAATTATTTCTTTTAAGTTTTCTAATATTTTTGCATCAAAAACTAAGTTTGCATCTAAAAATGCTGTATTAATTAAACTTTCAAAACTTACAAAGCGATCACTTTGCACAGCCTCATAAAAACGCTTATAAACACCATTTAAACCAGTTTTATTTGCTTCTACCCGTGCATTTTCTTTGAATGCTTGGAATTCCTGATTATCTTTTTTCATATTTCGCTATCTCTCATTCTTTAAATACATATTAATTTGGTATGTTCTAATTTGTTTAATAAAGTATATTAAACCATAAACTATAGTGTATAAAGTGCTACACACCATTAATGGGATGAATGTTGCATTTCATAATGTTAAATAATGATTTGTTTGTAAATCATTTTGGTATCGTGTTAATCATTCATTTGCTGCATTCGCACTCATAATGATGACAATTAACATCAAGAAAATACTTAAATAAATTTTATTACGTTGTGATATTTCTCGTGTAATGCTTGTGTAATTTGCGAAATTAATCAAAAGTGTCAATGCGCTTAATCAAATTAAAATAAAGTTTTGTTCTTCATTAGTTTGATTTGCGATAAGTAGATATGTAATTAATCAATGAATAATTTCAACCGCAAAGAAAATGTTAAAAATGTTTTTTTGTACTCAATTTTTAGTACTTTTAAACCAACTTAATGTGATAAATAATATAATTGCAAGTATACTAAAAACAATGTTTACGTAGACTAAATCAAAACTTTCTTTATTCATAAATGAACGATATAAGTTTTCTTTATTATCATTAAAACTTATTACTGAAAAGTAAAAGAAAACCGCTAAAAAAATTACTATCGCAAATCCGAAGATGTTTGCTTTTGATTTTAATCATCTTAAAGCATTTTTAAAATTTACAATAAATACTAAATTTGCTCCAACAACAAAAGTAATTAATAGTGAAATAACAACAAATAATAAAACAGCATAACCAGGATGATTTAGTGTGTAAGCTAAATTGTTGAATTCATCATATACTTTGTTTGCTACTAGGGTTTTTGTTTCTTGAACAAAATTTGCTTTTATAAGATCAAAAGGTTGATCATTAAAACTCAAACCCCCTAACATTCCGATTCCAATTACAATTAATAAAATCAGAAATGTGTGTGATAAATAATTAAAAACCCGTTTTTTGTAAAAATCTAGGTTAATACTTAATTCCTTTGTTTTTACGAAAATAAAACCAAATAAATTAATAATTGCTAGGATTAGAAATAAAAAACTAACCCCAAAGACATCTTTTCAGGATTTAATTTCAAAACCGAAATATAATCCAATGCTTACAATAAATAAAACAGCATATAAACCTAGAAGTCATCAATGGTGTTTAACTTTGAAATAAGATTTATTAAATAACGCGTACATAAAGTACAAACTTAAAAAGATACTAAAAAATAAAATAGCAGCTTTCGTAACTTGTGCAGCACTTTCGAAATATAACCGCGTATTATCAAATGCAAAAACATTTGTCAAACCAGTTGATTGTTTTACACCAAAAAGAAATTTATCTAAGGTAAATAAAATTGCTAAACTGATTGCAAGGTATATCCCCAAGAAAGCGTAACTAATACTATTTTTAATAATTTTTGAGTATTTTTTTCTTTTTAAATTTTTTTGGCCAACAAGACCCAAGTTATTTGTTAAAAATGTATTGGGCATATTCCCTCATCTTTCTTTTTTTACGTAGATACTTATCATATCCTTATTTATAATGTTTAAATTATAATATAAAAAAATTTCTCATTTATCTAATTGGTCAAAATTTAATTAAAATTATAAAAAAGATGAAAATATTTATCATTTTTATCCTTATATAGGTTCGTATATCTAATTAGTTATTATCGCAAATAAACTTTTTTATATAATATAAGGAATTAGGAGGTAATCTATGAAATTAAAACCAAAAATTGCGTTAACAACCACTACTCTTGCAATTGCGTTAACAACTGCTATTAGTGTTCCAGTTATTTTGCATTACCAAAAAAATAAACATTTCTATGGTAATCAAGTTGTACCAGACCAAGTTTTTAATGATTACCAAATTAAACCACTTATTACAAATAAACCAGTAACGCCCCATCGTAATATACCAAAAGAACATCAAATACAACCCGAATCGCCAATTAAAACACCATTATTAATTAATCCTAACGAAAATAAATTAATCACCCATGATCAAATTATTGTAGAGTCAAATACGCCTATAGTTAATAATCCAGAAAAAGAAGAATTTACAGAAGTTAAACCTGAATTAGAACCTCAACCTGAAGTCCAAGAGGTTCAGCCGATTATTCAACCTGAAAACAACAAAATAATTAATCAAGCACCATCAATTTCTACAGCTGAACATTTGGAATCTGATGTTGCTAAACCAAATAAAGTTGTCCGTTCAGTTGGTAATTTAAAAGTTTATGTTTCTGTAACATGACCACCTGAAAGACAACGTTTTGAATCCGATAGTGATATTGCAAATCGCATTAATTACACCGCACTACCGGGTCCGCGAATGACTGGAATCGATGATTTAACAAAAGAAATCATCGATGAAAACACTCGAATTGGTGTTCTTGGTTTAAAGGATGCAATACTGCAACCAGATGTCTATAAAATTGGTCCAGCTGGCTCTGTATATAGCGAGGAAGGAATTTTATTAAAAGTTTACAACCAGCCAAGTATAGAGGCGCTAAATAATTTAGATCCGCAAGCAGCAGGTGTAAATTTTCAATGAAGCTATCTTAATGATCGGATTGGTCGTTTTGTTTTAACAGATAAAGTTAAAGATTTCTTAACAGCAGAAGGGCAAGCTAACTATGATAAATTCCCCAGTGTTGCAGAAGCAAAAAAAGATAAGCGTAAATATTGATTACGTCTAGCTCGAATTATCGCCTATCTTGATTCATCAAAATTTTTAAAACGGCCAAGTAAAACAACTAATGAATGGCTGAAAAAAGGGTATACAATTGATGAAGATAATATATTTATTAATGAAAATGGAGAAATAGAGTCATACGGTTGACGCCCCTTAGTTAATAACGCGCGTGATGCGGCAGAACGTGATAACCGTGAATATCGTACATTTGGATATGATTCACCAGATGGAAGAATTAATAACGATGCAATTCGAGCAGGTGAATATCCCGGTTGAAGTTCAGTTGATATTACTGCTGATTATAAGCCATATGGAATTGAACCGAACCAAGGCATAATAGTTAAAAAACTAACTCGTAATAAACTAGATAAAAAACTTCGTAACAAGGGTGTCCAAGTAAGTTTTGATTTAGCACATCCAAATGCTTATCAAAAAGCAGTAGCTATTATTAATAATCTAAAGAATGCTAATCAAGAAATTACATCTTATCGTTTTCTAAATATTGGTCGAGATGATCATCAACAAACAGTTTATCAAATTTTAAACATCCTGCCCTCTAAACTCCCTCAACTAGAATTATTCTTTGAAAACCATAATACATCTGCATTATATGCAATTCGCGACAAGCAAATTGATGAATTATCAATTTATACAACTTACCAATCGGCAGTCGATGAAGAATGAAGTATTAACCCATGAGCAATTAAGAATGTTGCTTGAGTTAATACAATGGAATACCGAGTTGGAAAATTTGCAAATAATGTTTCACCAATTTCGCGGATTATTTTCAATACACTAGTCTTTGACCGAGCGGATGTAAGTATAAATAATAACCAAATTGATTTAAGTCGTATTAATCGAGGATTGAGAATGGCTTATTGAGTTCGTAACAACGAAAAAATCTTTCAGGGTGAATTTGGCAGCGGTCTTGAACCTGACAATAATGAAGGAAATAATTCGTACCCCAATGGGCTTGATTTGTCACGTATCAAGCAACTGAGAAGTTTGCGTGGTTTAGTCTTCAGCGATGAACTTAAACCAGAGAACAAACCACGTGTCTTAAAACGTGTTCACTTCTTTAATGATAGTTCAATTTATACTCTTGATGTTGATGAACTAAATAATGCACATTTTGATGTACTTGATGATTCACCAATGCAAATGCCGCCCACAAAAATTATGTTTTCAAATGGAGATGTAACCCGTGAACTTTTAATTACTAACACCCAAAATATGACTTTAAATTCAACCGGTGCAAATAATTTACGACTATTCTTGAAATACGCTGTCAATGGAATTAATTCCCGACCGATTCTAATTGATCAGGAAGATACAAGTGATTTAAGAAAAATTCTAGAAAACAATGGCTATGCAACAACTGTTGTTAATGTGCAAAAACATAGTTTTGAGGTTGCGTAAAAATTGTTATATAATAATAAAACCTAAATAATCAATGAAATAAATCATTACAAAAATACTAACAAAATAAATGATTAAATTAATTTAATAAAATTCAGCAAATACATTAAAGAAAGGAGTGTTGAAATTTATGAAATTAAAACACAAACTAGCACTCAGTATCATCGCAACAACGGCAGTAATTGCTTCAACAATTGCAGCGACATTGGGTTTAAATAAACATTCTGCTACCCAGGAAATTCTTGATCCGCGCGTTCAGAACGCAGATTTCTATGATCACGGAATTAATGAGATTAATATCTCCAAACCAATTACTCCAGCACAACCAAATACCAAAATCAACGAGCACAATGAAGATAAAGTTGAGATTACTGATAAGTTAGAGATTGAAGAAGTAGTCCCACCATCAACTGTGCCTGAGGTGGAAATCCCAAAAGAACCAGAAGTTGTTCCAGAAGTTCCAAAAGAACCAGAAGTTACTCCTGCTCCTGAAGAACCTATTTTAAAGCCAGAAGAAAAACCTTCCATTGAAGAAATTTTAGAACCAATTCATGAAATAACTAAAGAAGATGAACTTACTCCAAAAGATATTACTGAGACAGAACTACCAAAAGATTTACAAGTTTTTCCACCTCAGATTGAAAAAGATGTCGAAGTAGATGGGTTAACCGAAAAAGTAACATTACAACCGCAACCTAATCGTTTATATTTTAAAAGTGATGAGGAAGCAGGTATTGTTAATAAAAATCCTGATCCATACCTTTCTGAACGTGTTCCTGATGTTGTAAATTTTGATCCATCAAAAGAATTCATCAAAAAACAAGTTGATAAATCAACAAGTTATTTCAAAAAAAATACATTTAGTCCAACCCTAGAAAAAGACTATGTACGAAACGCTACTCAAGAAAATTTAGCTAAATATTTCTTAACTAATGGACACAATGAATATGATCGTAATGATTTTTCGCGGGATAACCCTTTTTTAAGTTTATCTGATAAATACTGAAGACTTATTTGATATGGAAATTGAGAAAAATATGTTATTGATGGAACGCCACCCGAAAAAATTCAAGAATTGAAAAACTTACCACAAGATCCGTTACCCCAAACTCCTAAATCGGTTGCAAAAATCATAAAAATTGTTTCTTATTTAGATTTCGATAAATTCACCACTTTATCAAAGGATGCTGAAAAAGCGATTCGGGATGGTCATAGTCTGGATGATTCAAACTCATATATCGATGAAAAAGGAGAAATAAACAGTTACAGTTCCAATCCTCTGCCAGGAACAAACAAAGTTACTTCTCGTTTAGAGTATGACAACGCAAATCGTCGAATTTTTGGATATTCCTCATATTACAATCGAACACCACAAAACTTAATTGACGGGACCTATGAAGGGTGAACTAAAACTGTAGATACTGAGTATAACGCTCGTTATAACTCTGAAAATATTGACGGAATTAATTTTGATAAACTTACTAGAAATAATCCTGAAAATGACAAAAGAAATGAAGGTCGGGTATTAACAATTGATGTATCTAAACAAGGGGCCTACGAAAGAACTGTTAATGTAATAGAAAAACTAAAACAAGATAATGTTACAATTGAGGGATACCGTTTCTTAAATATTGGTTCAAAAGACGCTAATCAAGCTTTTGTTCACATTATAAAAGCTCTTCCTAAAAAAATATTACAACTTGAATTCTTTTTTGTTAAGAAGGATACAAGCGCTTTAGCTGCATTAGAGGAAAAAGAAGAAATTAAAGAACTAGGTCTATATACTAATGAACTCCCTTATGATGAAGCATGACGTATTAACCCTTGAGCCTTAAAAAATGTACATTGAATTAACACTAATGACTATAACTCCCCTAGTGGATATGGTAATGGCTATCACCCATGAACACGAATCCAATTTACATCGCTTGCTTTTTACCAATCAGATGTTAAAGAGAATGAGAAATCACTTGCTTTAAAACTTAATCGAATTAACTATGGTTTAAGAATGGCCTATTTCGTCCGAAATAACGAGCCCTTCTTTCAAGGTGAAATGGGCTCAGGGTTAAAACCTGATCACAATCAAGGCGGTAATTCATATCCATGAGGGCTAGATTTATCGCGTACATCATTAAAATCACTGCGTGGCCTTGTTTTCCAAGACCACAAAAAACCAGAAAATGGGACGCGAAAACTTAAATACTTGTGATTAAGAAACGACACTGCAACATTTGAAATTACAACCGATGAATTAAATCACGCTCAATTTAAAGAAATTATGATCCAAGAACAACCCCAAATGCCACGAACAAAAATCTTTTTCTCAAATAACGAGGATACAAAACGTATTAAAGTTATTAAAGGGACTGAGCCATTAAATAGTGAAGGTATTGCTAATTTACGAGTCTTACGAGAATACACTGATTCAAGTGGTGTTAAAAACAACCCTGTCTTATACAACGCCGGAGATGAAGAAACAAAACAAATACTTCAAAGTAATTTTGCTGTTCAAGAAGATAATCCAACAGCTAATATTGATGTAGCATAATCCAAAGGATGACGAATAATGAAAAAAGTAAAACATACAAAAAAAATATTATACGCACTGACAGGTTTTAGTGTAACAATCTTATCTATTGCCGCGATTGCTGCGTCTTGTGCGCAAAAAAATACAAATGATAAGCCAAACGATACATTACCTAATAACCCTAATACTAAACCAAATAATCCTGACAATGATAAAAATGCATCAGAAGCTAATTCGACAATTACGCCTAATAACCAAAATAGCAGTACAGAACTAAATAACGCTGAACCAAGTGAAGACGTTAAAAATTGAGTCAATGAACTAGCATTAGAAGTTACCCAATTTCTCGATGGTAACCCAGACAAATCAAAACTTCATATTTGAGATTTAGAAGATTTAAATCAAATTAAAATTAAACTAACTGGACCAAAAGCAGATTTATTTTCAGTCCTTGTTACCGGAGTTAAACCTGATTACAACGATGCCAAACAAAATATTTCTGTCAAAACCGGTCATGCAACCTTGAAACTAAAAATCGTTCATAACAAAACTAAAACATTTGTTGAAAAAGATTTAGAAATCAGTGGTTTTAAAACTGAACCTTATTTGGTTGATAAAGACGGAATAATTATTGATGAAAAAACCGCAACTAAAGAACAAGAGCGTGTCAATTACTTAACAAGTTATACTCCTGAACAACGAGTAGCTTATGAAAATGAAGACTATCTAAATCAACTAAAACGTCAACTTAACAACGAATCTATCGATCAAGTTCGTCCAGATCTCGCTGCAGTTACTAGTACAGAAAAGACTAAATTTGACGAAAAAGCTAAAAATTTAGGTTTAGATACTTACAATAATCAAGCATTTAAAGGTTACACACTACCTGTTTATAATAATGATGGAGAGTTTGATGGCTTATCAATTGCCAAAAAACTCCCTGGTCAGGGTCCGTCTTGAGTAGACTCATACAACCGAAACCAGTATAGAAATAAAGGACTTGCCCGAGTTTTACTAAACAAAGAATACCAAACAATGGGTGAACAAACTTTTGGAATCTCTTTTACTAATAAAAACCAAAGTTATATAAAAGGTAATGAAGAAAATCCAAATATCCCAACATCTGATCCCTCAAAGTTTCCATTAACAACATCTCGAGGAACGGTATGAATTTTAGACTACGAAAAAACAACTGATGGCTCATACCCAACTAAATGATATTTTGGGACAAACTTGCACGTTGCAGATTTATTGCGTAACAATACGCGAGGCGTTAGTTTGTCACGTCTAAACAAAAATCCACCTCTACAAACAAAATTCACTTTGACAGAACACGATAGTAATTTTTCAACATTTATAATTGGAACAGATCTTAAAACTGAAGAGGAAACAACCCGAATTAGTGAAATCTTTAAAGTTGTCTACAGTGCTACTGATTTTTTGGAAAAGGACCCAAGTGACTACTTAGCTAGCAAATATAAAGAAGAATTTAAAGATAGAAAAGAATTTTTAGATTTTGCAGTTATTGAAGTTGATTTTAGTAAAATTAAACCCAATGAATGATCAATCATTTCAAAAAACAATGTGGTGCCTGAAAATATTGTCAATAACAATGCTAAAGTCGCTGAAGCACTAACAAACAATTACGCTAACGAAACAGATAAACAAATTAAATTTTTAGATTACGATTATCTTTCTCGTAACAAAGAAAACCAAGCACCATTATTAAAAGCCGATTTTGATAAATATACTGGAGACCAATTCTTCTTACTAGGTTACCCCTTGGCAATTGAAGATTTCTATTTTGGTAAGTACGATGAAGAACGAGTTAAAAATTGAGTTCGTTGATCAACTTCACTATGAACTAATGGTAAATATGAATTCTTTGATAAATTGGTTTTACCAGAAGTAGGAACAACCGATGAAGAGCGTGCAGAACACGCAAAAGAATTAGCTAAAGGTGGTCGGTTCAGTTATCAAGTTGGTTACCGTTCATTCCTGAATAAACCTGGGGTATCTGACGCTTTCATCGCTTCTCCACGAAATGGTGATAAATACCTAACAACTCATGATGGTAAGCAATACGTTTCATTCGGATTGCAATATATGCCACGTGATTATGAACCATTCGGAGGAGCAAGTGGTTCATCGATGCGTAACCAACATAACGCAGTTATTGGTGTATACCACACTGCAACGCGGTTCACATCCACAGGTTTAGTTGGAGCATTACGTTCAGAAGGTTTTGATTATAACGGTTTATATGGAACATATAATTTGCCACAATACGATTTAATTTTTGGTGGTGGTAAAGACCAAAAAACTTCATACCGTCAAGCTTTGAAAGAACTAAATAAAAATAATCCAAATGTGAGAACAAATATTTTTCCTAACGGTTTTGAGGAAGAAAATATTGAAGAAAAATATCGTTTCAAAAACGAACCTTCAACAAGTAATACAAACAATAATTAAACTTTAAAAAATATTTTTATAAACAAAAACTAATCCATATCATAGTTAATTGCTGTTAAAATCGTTATTGATTATTAATAGAGGAAAGTCCGTGCTTGCACAAGGTGGAAATCCTTGTAGTGTTTGTTGTATGTATAATTAATAAAGCATAGCATTGTGTTCATCAATGACGGCTATTGTTAAGCCTAAGTATTTTATTTAAAAAAATATATGGAATAACAATCTAAAAGTGCCACAGGGACGAATCTTTAAGAAATTAAAGGGATGAAACGTTGGTAAACCCCGCAAGCAAGAAACCTAAATTTTGGTAAGGGAATTAGAAAACACGAATCATAAGTGGTTTCTAGATAAAATAAACTACTGTTTATTTTATAGATAAATAATTAACACTCATTAAGAGTACAGAACACGGCTTATTTGATATGATGAACATTAAAACAGTAGCTTGCTACTGTTTTTCTTATCTTTATAGAGAATTTAAAAAGCATAAGATTAAGTCTTATGCTTTTTTTTATAAATTCAAGTATAGTTAATTATTAAAACAAAACTCAGTTACTTTTACGTGTTCTCTACCAACCTAAGATGCTTATAAGTTCCTAATCCTTATATTGGGTAAATAATAACTTTAAATATCTATCTTTTTGGTCACTTGTGAATCACTAGTAACTTTTTGCTTATGCAATAACAACGAGCATATAAACTTGTTTAAAACAAAAATATGAAAATTCTTTTGCTTAATTTTCTAATAGGCTTGCCAACAGTCTTTGCAACATAAATTCATAAAAGAAAATCATTTATAGTAATAAAAACACTTAATCTAACTTAAGTATTAATTCAATTCCTTGATAAAAGATGAACTTATCCTATAGTTATATTGTTGGATTTAATTAACATTGCCTAATATTTCAGTTAACTTTTCAATCGCATTTTTATAATCAGTATTTCAACTTTCCTGATTAATTTTTTGTTGAACTTCGTTCAAAGCATTTTCTAATGTTGCTTTTATTTCTTTGTATTTTGGTTCGGTATCGGATTTGGCATTTACTTCGGTTAGTAAATTATTCAACTGTTCTAATAAATTTTGGTATCTAACCTTTAATGGTTTTTGCTCATAATCAACAGTTGCTTCATATAGTTTAATAAACAAATCTTCATTAAACGTATTACTTGAACTGATATTAGTAAAAGCTTCTTGTAAATTATTATAAGCAGCTATTCATTGATCACGCAAGGTAGTTTGTTGTTTTTTGTCATGGATTTCATCAACAATTTTAACGATTTCATTATGGGCTTCTAAATAATTTTGCGCTCGGGTTTTAATGACGTTTTCTAAAGCTAAATAATTATTATTTCTTAGTTCAGAAACTCCATCTGAGTTTGTTTTACGAACTTGAATAACTAAAGGGTTTTGGAATTTAATGACGTGTTCTTGATTAGATTGTGAATTATCTTTTTTGGATCCGCCAACATATTTAATACCCACGACGTCAAATGATGATATATTTTCAAGTTTTGCTTTTTCAAATTTAAAATCTACAAATGTATAACCATCGATAGGACGTTTATCTTTAATATCTTCTGTTGAACTATAAAAGGACAAAATCGGTTCACCTGTAATATTGTCAAATAAATTAGTAATTAAATAATAACCTTCTACTTTTAAATTTTCTTGAACAATATCGTTAGATATTAAAACACTATATAGAGTAGGTTGATTCTCAAATAAATCAACTATATTCGCATTCTGACTAGTAAAACTAATAAACATTTGTGAATCATACATTTCCTGATTATCCATAGTTTTATTATTTGGCTTTGATTCTTCAGGCGCTAATTCTGGTTGATTACCATTATTCTGATTTGATTCTTGGTTCATATGTTTATCATTATTTTGATTGTTATGCGTCTCTGGTTGTTCTGGAGATGGTGATCGCTTTTCAGATTCTTGTTTCTGTTCTTGTTGTTGTTCTAATTTAACTTCGGATTTAGTTTCACTATTTGTTTCTGGGTCAAGAGATAATGTAACATCAGGTTTTTTTGTTTTTGATTCATCGCTAGGTGTGGGTTGCGGTTGTGGTGTAGAATTATTATTAGGTGCTTCGTCCTTAGAATTTTTTGTATTTGGATTGGTTTGTTTAATTAATTTCTCCTGTTTTTCAGATTTGCAACTAGCTGCGATAGCTGCAATAGTACCTAAAAGAGATGTACCACTCAAAATCATAAAGATTAATTTTTTATGTAATTTTTTCATTTTTAATTCCTATTCTTTCATAAATATTTCCATTATATATATTCTTTTAAAACAAGCAAAAAGTAGTGGCTAAAGCAACACACTACTTAATTAGGGATACAAATATTAATTATTACGTTTTAACTCTTCACTATCTAATAATGATTTATATTCACCATAACCTTGCTTTTCTAAATCATCATATGCAATGAATTTTAAAGCTGCAGAGTTAATACAATATCTTAATCCTCCGTCCTGTTTAGGTCCATCACTAAAAACATGACCCAAATGTGAATCAGCGTTTTTGCTTCGCACTTCTGTCCGATGCATATTGTGACTATTATCAGCATATTCGCTAATTAAATCTGCAGTAATTGGTTTTGAGAATGCGGGTCATCCGCAACCAGAATTATATTTATATGTTGATAAAAACAAGGGTGTGCCATCCACAATATCAACATAAATTCCTTTTTGAAAAAAACGATCATATTCGTTAGTAAACGGTTGTTCAGTTGCTGACTCTTGGGTTACTTGATATTGAATATCTGTTAATTCAGTCAACCGAAGTTGCTTTTCTTCTGGTGTTATTTTTCTTTTTCTTTGCATAAATACCCTGCTCTATTTTTATATATGAAATATATTGTAAGATAAAAAGCGAAAATAAGCATTAAAATATACAAGAAAATATGAAAGACATCATGAATAATTTTTCATTATAATTTATTTTTGAAAATCTTACTGAAGCAAATTTACTATTTAATTTATCCGCCATAGATAGCTATTAATATATTTAACAATTATATTTATATTATTTTTTATTTTATCATCTCTTAAATAGATCTATTAATACATAAAGATAGATGAAAATTATTTAATTATTATAAATGCATTTTAATAAATAAGATATCCATAATTACATTATAAGTTTTAAATATTAATTATATTCTAAAAATAGTGTGTATTAGGGCAAACTAAGAAAGATATTGAGCATGAGATAATCCTTCCAAATGAAACAATAAACACATTATTTCATACTCTGCACCGTCCTTACAAAATGCTATGAAAACATTTCCCTATATGATATTTGTCTGAATAAAACATATTTTGGCAAAATTAAAATCGAATTGTTTAATTATGTTAATATTGATAAAATATTACAAACATATTTATAAAATTCTACAAAATGGATTAGATATCGAAATAATAAATAAACAAAAAATTGCTTTTTTATCATCAAATCAGTTCATTATTTTCTTGCGAAAATAATCTAGCCCCAAATATTCTTTAGTTTAAGATAAAACAAAACACCACTTTTTAGGTGGTGTTTTCTTCTTTATAAATACTTATATTGGCGAATTTTTTATACAAAAACCAATATGAACTTTTTTCTACTGCATATACCAACTAAACAGAGAAGTGGATTAAAAGATATCATCTGCATATAATGGCTCACTTGTACAAAGAATTATACTCGGCTTAAATTATTATTTGACTTCTGAATTTATAAGAAACACATAAGAGGCACAAATAATTTTAGCATATGCTTATGTTACTATGAGAAGGATTGAAGTTGAAAAGAAATATTAACTAAATCTAAATATTTAAATTTAGTAATCTATTTTATTGTTTGATTTGCTTTAAAAGATCTTCAATATGTTGTGCATAATCGATTGTTTGGTCTTTAAAAAACAGTAATTGAGGCATTTTAAAGCGGTTTCAATCATTTGCTAATGTAGAACGAATAAAACCTTTAACACGGTTTAACTCCTCTAATACATTATCAATATGTTCCCGACTTAAGGCATCAATATATACTTTCGCTACGGATAAATCAGATGCTAATTTAACATAAGTAACCCGTGCTTTATTAGCTAGATTATTTTCCACTTTCGTTACTAAAATATCATTAATCATATCTTTTAAATATGATTCTTGTTTTAAAATTTTTGTTGACATTATTGAACCTCATCAACACTTTTTTCATTAATTACATACGCTTCAATAATATCGTTTTCTTTAACATCATTAAAGTTTAAAATAGTTAAACCACACTCTTTACCAGCGCCCATTTCAGAAACGTGATCCTTCTTGTGTTGTAAAGAATTAATTTTACTTGTATAAATAACGATGTCGTCCCGAATTACCCGAGCAAGAGCATTCCGTTTCATTTTACCACTTAAAACAACCACCCCACATATTGTACCAATTTGTGAATGTTTTCATGTTTGTAAAACTTTTGCTTCACCGATCACTTCTTCAACTTTTATTGGATCTAATTCACCTTTCATTCAGTTTAATAGATCCTCTTTGAATTTATAAATAATTTCATAACTATAAATATCAACATGTGCATCATCTGCAATTTCTTTCATTGTTCTGTTAGCACGAACATTAAAGCCAATAATTAATGCTTGGGATGTTTGAGCCAGACGAATATCAGATTCGGTGATTCCTCCGATTGCCGCACGAATTAATGTTGTTGTAACACCATCCATCTCAATCTTATCTAACATACCCCGAATAGCTTCCAACGAACCTTGAACATCTGCTTTGACGATTAAGTTAATATTTTTTAATTCACCACTCTTAATTTTTTCACGTACACTATCGGTTTGGGTATTTTCTGCACGTTCAAGGCGAATTTTCTTTTGTTTAATTGAATAAGCAACATCACGTGCTTCTTTTTCATCTTTTAAAGATAAAAATTTGTCACCCGCTGTAGGGACCTCATCCAACCCTGATATCTTAACAGGTTTAGACGGTAATGCTTGGGCAATTTCATTATTATTTTCATCAAACATATTCCGGATTTTTCCGTATGTGCCCCCAACAACTAAATAATCCCCTTTCGTTAACGAACCATTTTGAACTAATAAAGTAGCAACGGGCCCAAAACCTTTATCAAGGTTTGCTTCGATAACCGTTCCATAAGCAAGTCGATTAGGATTAGCCTTATACTCATTTAATTCTGCAATAACATTAATTGCATCTAACAACTCGTTAATTCCTTCGTTTCTTAATGCAGAACCTTTGATACAAACAACATCTCCCCCAAAATCTTCAACCACAATATCTTTGCTTGATAATTGACTAATAACCTTTTCGGGGTCCGCACCAATTTTATCCATTTTGTTAACAAAAACAATAATCGGCACGCCTGCTGCTTGAGCATGGTCAATTGCTTCTTCAGTTTGCATTTTAATCCCATCATCAGCTGCAACCACTAATATAACAATATCTGTTAAGTTTGCTCCTCGAGCTCGCATTTCAGTAAAAGCCTCGTGACCTGGAGTATCAATAAAAGTGATTAGCTGGTTATTTTTCATCACTTGGTATGCACCAATATGTTGAGTAATCCCACCTGCTTCTCCTTCAACAACTGCTGATTTTCGAATTGTATCTAGTAAAGTTGTTTTTCCATGATCCACGTGCCCCATAATTGTTACAATTGGAGGTCGTTTTTCCAAATCTTTTTCATCATCATTAAAATTAATGTTCTCTAAAACATTTTCAGTTGAAATGTTTTTTTCAATTTTAAAATCTAAATCATATTCTAAACACAACTCACCAATTGCATTTTCGTCTAGCACAGAGTTGAGATTGTACACAATTCCTTTTTTAAAATAATGCATAATAATTTCATTGGTGCTTTTGTTTAATTTTGGAGCTAATTCCTGAATCGTTAAGGGTGATGTGAAAACAAATGTTCCATCGAAAACTCCTACATCAACCTGTTTGATTTGTTTCTTTAAATCAATACTTTGACGTTTATCTTTTTTAACTTTGGTATTTTTCTTGGCCATATTGTACGCTCCTTAGGTATCTAATATTATTTTAATAAGTTTTGTTGGTAAGCATTTAAATAATGTGCAACCATATCTAAATTCTTACACCCAAACCTTTTCGAAAAAAAGGTAAGGATTGATTTTAAATCAGTATTCTGATCAATCATTATATAATATCCCCTACCACTCATTTGATTAAAAAGAATATATTGCTCACGAGTGATAATAAACCGTAGCAAATTTGTTTGGGGATATTTATGACGTGTTTTAACGCATGTTCGAATAGAAATGATAGGTCGCATGACTATTTTGTAATTAAGTCCTCAAAACCTTCAACAACTCAGTTATCATCATCTTCATCGTTGCTTAAATCTTCATTTTTCAAATCTTCGTGAAGAACTGGTTGAATAATTGGTACATCAGATTTAATTGTTGATGTTTTAGCAAGTAATGCTGAATTTTCATCGGCATCTAACATCGCCAACACTTCATCATTTGATTGGTTTTTTTCATTAATTAAATGCATTTGTTTTTGGTGTCAAACTGTTTTATTAAATGATTCATAAGCTAATCTTTGCGCTTGAGCATCAGCAATAGATTTCACATCGATATTTGCTTGGACTAATTTAGAGATTAGACGAATATTTTTTCCTTGACGACCAATAATTTTTGGGAATGATTCATTAGTTACAATAACAGTCACTAATTGTTTGACTTTAAATAATGCATTCGGATCTTCATTGGGTTCATTTTTGATTGTCATCCCTAAAATATTATTCACCCCAATTGCATTTGCAATAAAGGTTTGTTTATCAGTTGAATATTTAACAACATCCAAGCGCTCTTCACCGATTTGGCGCTGAATTGTTTTTAAAATATTGGCATCCTGACCAATAATTGATCCAACAGGATCAATATGGGGGTTAGTTGAAGACACTGCAATTTTAGTTTTAAATCCTGCATCACGAACAATCGCATTAATTTCAATTGTTCCGTTGGCAACATCCACTGCCTCATTAGCAATAATCGTCTTAATTAATACTGGTTCTTTACGCGATAATAAAACTGGTCATAATTTGCTTTGTTCTTTGACCTCTTTAATTGCGAAATAGTATGAATTACCAACTACAAAGTTTTCACCTTTAACAATTTCACGACTTGATAAATAACCTTTAGTATTTCATTTATCTTCTAATTGAACATGATAGCCGTTAATATAATCATTATGTTGACTAACTTCAACAACTTTGGCATACACAACAGTGTTGATCATTGGTTCTCAGTATTGCGAAACCTTTTTATTATGTAATTCGGTTGTTCGTTGTTTTAATAATTGTAAAATTTGTGCTACTTCATACGAAGAAAAAATTTCATTGATTAAAGGGTGTGTTACTAATGTTTGACCAACCTTAATTTTAGGATCAATTTTTAACGCATCACTGTGTAATATTTGCACAGTATCATCGAAACTATCATCTTCGTAACTCGTATCATCAACAACGAGAAAAGATTCAGAAACAATAATATCCCCTTTATCGAAATCAATTGCAAACTGAATATTTTCATCCGGTTTTGAACGTTTATAAGTTTTTAAAAAAGCATCCAACAAAATATGATGGATATCTTGGATGGAAATATCTTTCTCCACCGCAATTTCTTTAACAAGTTTTAATAAACCTGATTCTTGGTTACTCATTGGTTAATCCTTTCGTTAATGAGATAAAGAAACGACAACCCTAGGAGTGGTCGTCGTTTCTATAAAATATATAAAATTATAATAATTATAAACTAATTTCTCAAAAACAGCAAGACCTATAATAAAAAACACCTAATTATTTTTAATTCTAATTTTATTATTTAAGTTAAATAACGGTCTAATCCACTTATGTTTTGCGATGTTTTTAACGTTAACAAAAATATAATCAAAGCTAAAAACAATACTAGTAAACAAAATAATATAAACAGGGGTTTTAACGCTTTCTTTAATAATTCGAGGAAGCAGATAATAATTTGCTCCATATTTTAAATACAATGTTGCTTTACGCCCGATATATTCTAAATACTTAACACTTGTAATTGGTCCCAGAGCAAACGAGAATACAAGAGTGGAAAATAATACTAACATTGAGCCGTAAATTAAATACACTAGGTGCTTTTTGGGATTCTTACGGTTTTTAAAATAGTATATTAAAACAAAAAATTCTGTAATTAAAAAGAAAAAAATTAAGAATCCTAGGGCAAGATATTTAAAAGTATTAACAAAATTGTCCTCAAGACTAAATTGAGATTTACGATTATTGTGGTATTTGAAGACAGATGCATTGGGACTAATTAATTCAATAATAATAACAAAGGTGAAAACAATGAATAGCATATAGAGAATCTGACTAACTAGTAAATCCACAATTGGCCGGGTGGTATTTTTACGTAATGTAGCAATTGAACCTAGTAAACCCGCAACTAATCCTACAATAGGTTCTTGAATAGCATACATCCAAAACCAAACCGCTGGTCTAATTAAAAATCCAACTGTATCGGTCAGAAAACCTGAAAAAAACCCAATTACTGGTCCAAAATACCATCCCAAAACCATCAATGGTAACCAGGCAAAAGAAATCGTAGTGTTCACCCCAGTTAGTTTAATATTTAAGAATCCTAACCCTAAACGCAAACCAAATAAAAGAGCATAAACTGTCATTAAATTAATTGTGCGCATTAATTTTAAAGGATAAAAGGGGAATAAAAAAACTAAAAATTTACTTTTTAGTTTTATTTGACGGGGATTTTTGGAAAACAAGGAATATTGAAAAGAAAACATATTCATCCTTTCTTGTTTATGATTACATATCAAATAAGCGCGAAAACATCGATTGTGAACGCTTTACATACTGGTTTGGGTTAATTCTATCATTTAAAATATCATCACGAATTTGATTAATCAATTCTGCATTTCGCTCGTGATCATATTTTGGTCGGAAGACAAGTGCAATAATTAAACATACAAGAATCGCAAAAATCATTGCAAATTCAATCATTTTAAAGACAAAACTTGTCATTCAAACACTGAATAGATGGTCATAGAAAGCTTGCACTGAAACAGAATCACTGAAACGAATTGTTCCATCATTCAACGGGTTATACCCTAATTTCTTATCTAAATAATTGAGTGAAAAATTACGAATATTATTAAATTCTAAAGCAATGTTTCCGTTTTTAAAACTAATTGTACCTTTATTGAAAATTTCAACAATTGCAATTATAAAGAATGCAACAATAAAAAAACCAAAGAAACCAAATTTAAAACTATATTTTGAATTTTCATTCTGATTTCTCTTAAACACTGAAATTCCCATAAAGATCGTAATCAAACCAACAGCGATTAACATCACAGGAACACCTATGCTATTAACTTGCGATAAAGAAAAAATTCCTCTTTTATTATCATCCCGTGTAATTTCAACATATAAATCACTATTAGTAATGATTGTTGTTTTTGTAGCAAACGAAATAACAGCAGATAAGAAAAGTAACAATAATAGTGCAAAAATTGAGTATTTAATAATTGGAATAATTCGTGGTTTTGTTTTATAAATATAAATTTTATTATCTAAAACCTGCTGATTTCAAACCATCATTGCAGCCTGGTCTAAATATTGATTTTTGAAAACATCTTCATCCATTGAAGATTGTTTACTTTGGTTTGTAGTTTCTTGATCACTAATAGTCTCATCATCTAAATCAACAACTTGGTCGCTTGCAACCTTATTAACAGCTGGTTCAGTTTCTACTTTTGTTTGTTCAATTTCTTCGTACCCGTATGATTCTTTTTTATCATAAATAAAGTTGACACTTGTAAATTGAGAAACGAATTCCCCAATATTTAGAGTATAAGTATTTTGCACATAATGCTGCAATGAAGATAATAAATCTTCATAATCATCGACATCGTTTAGTTGAATGGGTGTAGAAATAATATTTGGATGGTAAGCGATTAGAGCTTTATTAAATTCAACACTATTATTAACAGTGTCTCTGTTTGTTGTTTCCTGCTCTAGTTGTTCAAGCATCACAATGACTTGTGATACTAGTTGAGCAAAATCCTTATCCGTTGCGACCGCGTGATTTAATTTTTGGTTTAAAAATACAATATTTAAATACGCATTGGTTTTTGTCCGCAACAAAAGGGCATTATTGAGGTTATTAATCATTTATTTTTCCTTTCAGAAATTGTAGATTCAATTAGATAATCCTAATATCTTATTTATTTTACTTGATTTTAGATCAAGATCTAAAAATATTAACTTTTTTATTTGCGAATATAAATGATCATAACTAATATATTGCAAATGCTGCACATAATTTTGCATTTGAAAAGGTAATATTTTTAATTCTTTTGTAATTTGGGATGTTGATATTTTTTGATCAAGCTTTTTTTTAACAACTGCGTAATTAACTAGTAAACTTAGCATTAAATTAATGATACTTGTTTCATCATAACCAGATAATTTTAATTGTTGAATTAATTTGTTTAGTTCTTCATATTTTTTGGAAAACAAAAAGTTTAATAAATGAAATATATTAGCATCATCATAAACACTAGTATATATTTTAATTATATTTTTATCTATATTTTTAATTTGAGTTAATGCAAGTTTTTCTAATTCTTGATGCAAGAAAAAACGATTGTAATTTGTATTAAACAATAGCATTTTAATAGCTTCATCAGTAATTTTCCAACTGTTATGGTTAGCAAAATCTACTACATATTTATGAGCACTTGTTTTAGTCCATGTAACATCATTAATAACTATTTGAGCATTTAAAAATGCTTTAATTTTTGCCGCTTTACTAATATTTTTAGGATCAATAAGAAACACACAATTTAGTTGCTGATAGTTTGGGTGGCTAAAAATTTTTTTATTAAATTCCTCAAAAGTATCTAATGTACTAAAAAAAGTTGTATTTTCAATCACATATGTTTTTGCATCATCAAACAAAAAAGACTGTGTTAAAGCATCTAACATTTCAACCATTTCATCAGGTTGGATTTTTATAATTTCATCATGTATATTATTTTTTAACCAATTATTAAAAAATAAGTAGTAGTCACTGACTAAAAAAGTTTTATGATTCATAATTTAAAGCATACATAAAAATACTAGTTGCATTAGTTACATTTAACGATTCTGTGTTAGATAACATAATTTGCACAATGTGATCTGCTAAATTAATAAAGATTTCATCCAAGCCATGACCTTCATTACCTACTAGTAGGCAATAAGGATTTGTATTATGAAATTGATGTAAAGGAGTTGCATTTTTATGTAACGCTGTTGCTATTTTAGTTAATTGTATCTTTTTTAAAAAATCCACCGCAGTTTGTTTTTGATTAATATTCAACACATTGATTTTAAAAGTTGCACCCATTGCCGCTTTAATTGTTTTAGGATTATATAAATCAGCACAATTATATAAAACAATATTTTGCACATTAAAACTAACAGCAGAACGTAAAATAGTCCCAAGGTTTCCAGGATCTTGGATGTGGTCTAGAAATAAAATTGATTTTTTCATCGCTAATGGTTTGTTGATCATTTTTACTAAACCGAAAAGATGCCCACTTTGGACATTGCTACTGATCTTTTTCGCAACCTGGTCACTAATTTGAATAATCGTAATATTATTAATGAGAGTATATGGAAAAAATTGCTCATAGTTTTTGTCATAAAAACTGTTTGTGACAAATAAATGAGTGATTACAGCCTGATTATTAATCGCTTCATCTAATAATTTAATCCCTTCAATGACAAACGCCTGATGTTCATCACGATATTTCTTGTCAGCAACAAGTTTTGCAGCATGGATAATTAAAGGATTTTTATTTGATGTAATTATTTGCATTCTCTTATGATTTTCTTTTTACTTGTGGTTTTGGATCAGGTTTCTGTTCAGGGGTTGGGGTTGGGGTTGTTTCAGTTTCATCGTCATTAAATCCAAAACTAAAAGGGTTATTTTTAGTAAATTCTTCGTTATCTTTTAATGTCTGCATAAAATCACTTAGTGTCTTACTAAAATCTTCCATACTATCACCACGAAGATGTTCAGAAGCTTTTTGCATATGCTGTGTCATTTCTTTCATAAATTCCGCAGCATTAGGGTTAATTGCAACCTTATCTGTAGTTTTAACTAAATCAATAATTAAGTCTTGAATAAAATCAACCATCGGAGTTAATCCGGCGGGATCTAATTGCATCTTAAAGTTTTCTAATTTTTCATAATTTTCATCTGAAAATTCAATTGTAATTTTTTTACTCATAAATCCTCCTGCAAATTTAATATTACAATACCATTATTATATTATAATATAACGTATTAACATAATATTATGAATAAGAGGTTAAAATGTCTGATATTAATTTATGAGAGCAACAATCTGCTGAAGGAATGCATCCCAACGTTTCAAATGTTAGAAATGATGCAAAAGCAAGTAAAGGAGAAAAAGCATTATATATTTTCTTTTGAATTCTAGGTGTGATCTCTTTGCTTGGCTGAATTGGTCTTTTAGTTTGAAAGATTAAACAAAAAAATAGTTTTCTAAGTGAGAAAAATGATTTAAATGAAGCATCTTCACAAATCCAGGTAAATCAAGCAAAACGATTTGATACTTTAAATAAACTTGTTGAACAAGTAAGATCACATTATAAATTCGAAAATAGCGTTTTAGATGATGTCACAAAAAATCGATCAATGCGTTTAACAAATGACGTGGAAAAAGATGAACAAACAATTCAACAGTTACAATCATTAGTTAATGTTGCGTTTGAACGTTATCCCGATTTAAAATCATCAACAATGGTGATGGAATTGATGTCTGTTTCAACTTGATTGGAAAAAGAAATCGCATCAGCGCGTCGTGCATACAACGCATTATCAACTGCATGAAATGCAAAGATTTTTTCATTTATGCCTGTAATTGTAGCAGAACAAATGAAATTATCAACAATGCCTGTTTTTGCTGCAACACAAGCAGAACGTCAAGATGTCAATATGGCAAGTTTATCAAACTGATAAAATTAAATAAAAATACCACTACCGGGTGGTATTTTTATTTATTTAAAAAAGTTGTTTTTTAAATAATAACTTGCTTATTATTTAATTTTTTCATCCAAAATTTCAAGAATTTGTTTCAAAAGTGGGATGTCACGAGTTGTGTGTCCTGCTTTTTTAACAATATATAATTCACTATTTGGTAATTTTTTATGCAAATCATAAGCATCTATGGGGCGACAATCAAGATCAAATGCTCCGTGAACAATATAAGTTTTAATATTTTTAATAACATCTGCATTATTAAGAATATAGTTCTCTTCTAAAAAGCTATTATTATAAAAGTAATGGTTTTCAAGTTTAGCAACCGCAAACTCTTCTCTGTCAACCCGTTTTGGTCATTTCTGATCATTAACTGAAACAAGCGAAGTTTCTCAATCATTTCATTGATAAGCAGCAGCCAACATAACCGCTGGATCATATGAGTTTAATAACTTGTGGTACGCCTTGATTACATCACTTCGTTCCTCTTCTGGAATTCCATCTACAAATTGTTCATATTCCACTGGGCGCATCATATTCGCACCATCTTGGTATAATCATTTGATTGATGAAGCACGTGCGAGAAACACACCACGCAATAGTAAACTACGAACATCTTCAGGATACTTAATTGCATAGACAAGAGCAAGAGTTGTTCCTCATGAACCACCAAAAATAACTCATTTTTCAATATTTAAAGTTCGTTTCAGTAGTTGCATATCTTCAACTAAATGATGGGTGGTATTGTTTTCAAGACTCAAAAAAGGTTTTGATTTTCCACATCCTCGTTGATCAAAAGTAATTACAAAGTATTTTTTAGGGTCAAAAAAACGATGTGCAGCACTCCCGACTGATCCACCAGGACCACCGTGGACATAAACTACAGGGATTCCATTTTTATTTCCAGATAATTCATAATAAATTTGGTGTTTGTCAGATGTTGTAATATAACCCGTGTATCACGGCGTTGTTTTAGGATAAAGGTATTTTTTATAAGGCATAAGTTCTAATTTTTATTCTTAACAACAAAATTAATAATTTTGTTTGGGACATAAATTGTTTTAATAATTTCCACATCATTAAATAGCGTGCGCATCTCTTCATTTGCGTTAATAATCGCAAGAATTGCCGCTTCATCAAGGTCTTTATTGATTTTTAATGTATGCTTTAATTTTCCATTAAATTGAATTGGTAAACTAATATAGTTCAAAACCAATTTCTTTTCATCATAAATAGGTCAATTTTGATGATTAACTGACATAGCATGATTTGTTGCATATAATTCTTCTGCAAGGTGAGGTGTGAAACAAGATAACATAATTAGGAAATTATCTAAATAATCATAATTGATTTGTTTATATTTGTATAAGATATTTACAAATACCATCATTTCACTAATCGCAATGTTGAAACTATATTCATTCAATGCTTGGGTAACATTTTTAACCATTTTGTGGTAGGCATAAACTATATCTTCGTGTAAACCATCAACATCTTTAATAACAGTTAATTGATTGGCATTAGTATATAAACGGTAGACACGGTCCAATCACTTTCGCATTCCATCTAGCCCTTCATCGCTTCATGGTAATGAAGCGGTCAACGGACCCATAAACATTTCATATAATCGCAAAGTATCGGCCCCATGAGATTTAATAATATCATCCGGATTAATTACATTACCTTTAGATTTAGACATTTTTTCACCATTTGGTCCCAAAATCATTCCTTGGTTAATGACTTTAAAAAATGGTTCCTTTGTTGGTACAATCTTAATATCATATAAGAAAGCGTGTCAGAAACGAGCATACAGTAAATGTAATACAGCATGTTCTTGACCTCCAACATAAATATCAACGGGCAGTCATTTCTCGAACCGTGCATAGGCTTCTTTAGAGTTTAAAGGTAAATATGTGCCATCAGAATTTTTTAGAATATATGCTAGATAATACCATGACGATCCAGCTCATTGCGGCATGGTGTTTGTTTCTCGTCGATATTTTTTCCCATCGATTTCCACATATAATCAATCTTTGTTGTTAGCTAGTGGACTTTGCCCATCTCCACTTGGTTTAAATTCTTCTAAATCCGGTAATAAAACTGGTAAGTCTTCAAGAATTTTTATATTATTATTCTCATCAAATAGTACTGGGAATGGTTCTCCTCAATAACGTTGGCGTGAAAAGACTCAGTCTCGTAATTTAAAAAATGTTGCAGGTTTTCCTATCTGGTTATCCTCTAAATATTTTCCAAGCGCATCTATTGCTTTTCTTTTGTTTAAACCATTAATTAATGGCGAATTAATGTATTGATCCTCGTTATTGTTAATTGATTTTTGAATCACAACTTTAATAGGCAAATTATATTTTTTTGCAAATGCTAAATCTCGGTCATCGTGTGCAGGAACACCCATAATTGTTCCTGTTGCAAAGGTATTTAAAACATAATCCACTACATAAATTGGAATTTGTTCATTATTAATAGGGTTTAAGGCGTATAATCCCATAAAAACACCATTTTTATCTTGGTTAGCAAGACGTTGACGGTCAGAAGTATTTTGCATTGTCTTGATAAAATTAATAACCGCAGCCTGGTTTGTACTTTTTTTAATCAATGCATCAACTAACGGATGATCATATGCGATTGCAACAAAACTTACACCGTAAATCGTGTCCAAACGTGTTGTAAAAATATCACAAACTAAATCCGTATTTATAACTGGAAAATGAACAATATGACCTTTAGAACGACCGATTCAATTAGTTTGTAAAGCTTTTAGTGATGGGGAGAAATCTAAATCAACAAGATTGTTTAATAATTTGTCTGCATAAGCACTAATTTTTAAAACCCATTGCTTCATTGGTTTCTTGAACACGGGGAATTTGCCTCGTTCACTGACTGGATTATTGTGTTCGTCATAAACAATTTCTTCATTGCTTAAAACTGTCCCTAACCCTGGACATCAATTAACATCAATGTCTTTGATTTCTGCAAGATTGTTTTTATATAACTGCACAAAAATCCATTGTGTTCACATGTAAAACTGGGGATCAGTTGTATTGACTTCTTTATTGTAATCATAATCAAAACCTAACATTTGCAATTGTTTGCGAAAGACCTCAATATTCCTCATTGTAAATTCACGAGGGTGATTATTAGTTTCAAGTGCATATTGTTCTGCAGGTAGCCCAAAAGCGTCTCAACCAATTGGATGCAATACATCAAAACCATTTAAGCGCTTAAAACGCGAAATAACATCAGTTGCAGTATAGCCCTTGGGATGTCCCACGTGCAAACCTTTTCCGCTGGGATAGGGGAACATATCTAAAACATAACATTTAGGGTGATCCTTGCGGTCTTGAAACTGGTATGTTTGATGCTCAAGTCAGTGTTTTTGTCATTTTTTTTCGATTTTATTATGATTGTACATATAATATCCTTTCTGTTATGATAAATTATATTTTATATTGTAAATGTAGGTTTAATGATGAATTATAAAATTAGTGTTCAATATGATGGAACCAATTATTATGGTTGAGCAAAACAACCAAATAAACAAACAATCCAAGAGGTTATTGAAAAAACATTTCAACAAGTATTTAAACTTGATGGAATTAAAGTTATTGGATCAGGACGAACCGATCGATATGTCCATGCATATCAACAAGTTTGTAATGTATTCCACGCAAATTTGCACTATCCATCACACATAATTCAAAAAGCCATTAACGCTTTTTTACCTTCTGATATTCAAATCATTGATGTAAAAATAGTTGATGATGATTTTCACGCTCAATACAATGCTATCAATAAGACCTATATGTATGTCATTAACAAAGAAACAAATTTGTTTGAACGCCATTATGCATATTATGATAGTCGTTTAAAATGAGATATTAATCGACTAGAAATAATTAAGCAACAATTTTATGGAACACATAATTTTCTTTCATTTAGCACTAGTGAACTAACTAATACTGTACGGGAAATTCAAGCAATTGAAATTATTGAAACAAAGAAAGATGTAAGAATTTATATTACAGGAAACGGTTTTTTAAAAAATATGGTTCGAATGGTAGTGGCAAGTATGTTGATGTATATGAACTATGAACGAACCGAAGCAGAAATCATTTATCTTTTAAACCATCCGCTAAAAGGAAGTGCTCAAGCAATTCTTCCAGGACACGGATTATATCTAATGAAAGTTAATTATTAAATTAAATTTAATTGATTTGATAAGATTCTAATAATGCTTGAATTTCCTTCATCAATGAAATAATTTCATCATTACTAATAATTCGGGAATTATTATTAAAATGGACACGGAATGTATATACTGTGTGCGTGTCTTTAATGTAAACATCATACACATATACTTGGTGTACTTGTTTTATTTTTCTTAAAGAAGCTAAAATTTTATTTAAATTAGTTTGGTTGTTTAAAGGAATTGAAAAATCCTTAATGATGTCGTGAAAACTACTTATCGGTTGATATATAACCGGTTGTTTTGGCTGTATTAAGTCTCACGGAATATTTAAGCTAACTAAATATACTGGATCAATAAAATCATACCCCTGACTAATGTTTTGTTTTAATAAACCTAGATAACCATGGGTTAGTTGGTTTTTAAAACTAATTTTTAAGGACTGATTTGTGTTCAATTCCATAGCATCATCGTTTGCTAAGTACTCAAGTTTTAAACCTAAATGATCGGCAATTAATTGAGCAAAGTTTTTAGCTACTAATAAATTCGGCTGTAAACCCTGATGTTCAAAAGAGTTATAAAATAAAAAACTACTTAAAGCGATCGTAATATTTAATGCTTTGTTCTCTGTTGTTTGGTTAATTTCTGTAATTTCAAAAACGTTTTGTAAATCGTTTTTATAATGTAAATTATAAGTTAAAGCATCTAAAACACTATCAATGTTATTTAGTTTTAAATGAGCCTTACTTGATGAAAGTGGATTAAGAATGTCATATGTCTTTTGGTTTGGATAGTATCAATTAAAAGCATATGCTTTAGACTCTGGTTTCAAATGGTAGGTTTTTAATTCTACTAAATTATTATTAATCAGTTTTTCTTTTAATTGATAAACCACATCGTATTTGAAATTGTTAACTTTATTGCTATTAGCGGATGCAATGGGTAAAGCAGGAATCTTATTAATATCATAGAGTTTAATAACATCCTCAAACACATCATACTCGTTTAGCACATCAGTTCGATAAACAGGGGCAATAACATTATCCTTTGCGATTAAATAACCTAGACGAATTAAAAATTCTTGTGCCTGCTTAATATTAATATCATTAGTTCCTAGTACCTGATAAAGCTTGTTTCAATTAACATTGATACTAGTTGTTGGTTCTTCAAAAGTTGCAAACAGTAGTTTTTGATAATTTTTAAAATAATTTTGTAAATATTTAACGGTCAGTAATGTGACAGATTCATTGAGTGGTTTAGAAAACAAACTAGCTGCATTTGAATTAATTTTTAACCGGTTGGCTGTTTTTTTCACATATGTAAAATCAAAATTAGCACATTCAATATAAACATTTTTTGTTTGATTATCAACTGCGTGACTAGCAGCGCCCATAATCCCACATAAAGCAATAACACCAGTGTCATCAGTTAAAACTAAATCCCCTGGTAACAAATCGTAAGTTTGTTGGTCGATCCCCACCATTCGGGTAGTAGTTGTTAGTTCGCGAACAAATAATTTTCCCACTACCTTGTCCGCATCAAAACAGTGCATAGGGTTTGAAGTCATCAGAGTTAAATAGTTTAAGTGATCATTGAAATTATTGTGTACAACTATTTTATGATGTGCTAATAGAACTTTTTGTTTCAAGCTAACAGTAGTATCAAAATTGGTAATCTTTGTTAAAAAATAACTGCGAATAATATTGGTGTTAACACTAATAATATCACTTGTTAAAGGTTGAATATTAATTGTTTCATTCTTATCATAAACAAAATTATAAAGAGCACTTAATTCTTTAATTATATAATGGTAGCTATTTAATTCATTACGATTTGATGGCAAGGATAAGTCAATCATTAAATCCTTAATATAAAGATCATCTAATAATGTCAATGCCTGTTCAACTTCTTTTGTTGCAATGGCGTTTGCTCGATCAATTTTAGAATAATAACTTGCGTGTTCATAATCTAATTCATCAATTCCCAACAACATCCCGTAAGATACAACACCTTTAAAATCACGCTCAGTTATTGTAAAATTACCGATCTTTGCACCAGTGTGCGCCACCAAAACCCAATCCCCAATCATTAAATGCAATTGGTTTGTTACAATTTGTAACTTTTGATTATCATTATTCAAAAAAATAACTTGAACCTTATTTAATTGTGGATGATCTGCACGATCAATGATTTGTAAACAACTAATCTTATCAATATTAGATACAGGATTTACTTGCTCCACCTCGCACCCTAAGTTCATTAATGATTGTAATAATTCATTAAAAGGAACTTCTGCTAAATTCGGTTGTATTTCTAAGATTTTTTTATAACTAATTAACATAATGTTCCTTTCTAAAATTGTTTGTTAAATTTAAAATTATTATTATATAGATGTCGAATATCATCAATGTTGTGTTTTAACATAATAATTCTATCGATTCCAATACCAAATGCAAGTCCATCTAAATCTTTATTAATTCCCGCATAATCTAATACATTTTTATGCAACATTCCTGCACCCATAATTTCAATTCACGTTGTATATTTACACACATTGCACCCATCCCCATTACATTTAAAACATTCTACGTCAACTTCAAAAGATGGTTCAGTAAACGGAAAGAAACTTAAACGAAAACGTGTTTTTAAATCTTTATTAAAAACATGACTTAAAAAATTGGTAATAATTCATTTAAGATTTGCAATACTTAAACCTTTTTTAACTCAGACAAAATCAATTTGCATAAATTGATGAGAGTGGGTTGCATCATCGTCATCTTTTCGATAGACATTTCCATATGACATAATTCGGATATCATCACTTTGGTTGTTATCTAACAAGTAGGCTGTGTTGGTTGTGCAATGTGTTCGTAGCATTAACTGGCTATTAATAAAAAATGAATCTGCGTTTGCACGTGCTGGATGATTAGGATCAATATTTAAAGCATCAAAGTTTTTGGTTTGTAAAACCACTTCATCCCCTGAAATAATTTCAAAATTTAATTGTTTAAAGAAACTAACAACATCGTTGATAGTCTGGGTAAATAGATGTAAATGTCCTTGGTTTAAAAGTTGAGTATTTAAACTTAAATTATCATAGATACCAAAGGAATTAGGTTCATTACGATGATCAAATTTTGTACAAATTGATTGAAATAATTCTTCAATCCCTTGTTTTAATTCATTAATCATTAAACCCATAGTTTTTTTGTCGTCCGCACTTTTTAACTCTTTATATAATGGTGTCAAATGTTGTTTAATAAAAATGTTTTTAATTTCAGTTAACTGCTGTTTATTTTGCGCAACGCTTAATTGGCTATGCAGTTGTTGTAGAATTTCTTGTTTGTTCATCAGAGATTTTAACCTTCTTCTTTGTAAGACGTTTTGTTAACCGTTTAGTCTCTTTCTCGTCTTTGTTAATTTTTTGTTTTTGAGTAAAGAATTTAATTCAACTTGAAAATAAACGTTTTTCTTTTAGTTCAGGAATATAATGGTTAGAATATGACCAATATGCAAAAATATTAATGTTTAGTATGAGAACACAAAACAACATAACCCCGACAACTGAACCCCATTTAAAAATTTGCAAAGCGTAATAATTATCCAAACTCACTCCGTATTTATCATCAATAATAATATCGTAACGCACATCAATCCAGTGGTTGTATGATTTAAGTGAAAAATCCAAATTAACAGCAGCGTAAATAAGAATAGCAACTAAAATTGCAATAAAAATGTACGTAATCGCGGTAATTACCCAAAAACCTTTATAAGTTTTCATTCATTTACGTATTTTTTTTCATTTACTATTCTCTGGTACCTTTGCAGAAAAAGGCGGAGTGTTTAAATTATTTGTTTGTTGGTTTAAATCATTGGTCATAGATAGTTTGCACTTCCTTTGTGAACACATATCGGTTAATCGTAAAATGCTTGTGTGTGTTTTTCTTAATTTGTTCTTTGATTTTTAATAAATGCTTAGTGTTCGCAGTTTTATACCCCAATAAATTACGTTCATAATCTTGGTAATTAAAACCAAGAATATCATAATCGCTTAAATCATTAAAACCGGGTGATGGTTTTTTATCAATAATCGATTTAGGAAGTTGAAAATATGCTGCAAGTTTGTAAATTTGAGTTTTTAATAATCCGATTAATAAATGATAATCTGCATTATTATCACCATTTTTTGTGAAAAAACCTAAATGGTATTCATCAAAATTTAAACTTGAAATAACAATTCCTTGATATTCATTTGCAACTGCATATAAGTAATTATTTCGAATACGAGTTTTTAAATTATCATAAACAATAGGGTTTGTAAATTGATTTTGCATCATTGTTTGATAACTATCATAAATAGTTTTAAGATCAACTACTTCTATCATTGGATATTGTTTTTGCAAAATAAAAATATCTTGTTTATCATGGTTTGTAGATTCGATATCCAAAAAATATGCTTTAATACTAATTTTAATCGGTAAATTACTTAAGATTGCTAAACTCAAAGCGCTATCAATACCTCCAGATACTCCCAAAACCACAGTATCAATCTCATTGGTCGTTAAAAAATTAGTAAAGTTTTTGATCAATTTATGCAGATAACTTTGTAAACGTGTGCACATAACTAATCCATTTCTAAATGAATATCGTAAATAAAAATGTGATCTCCCGGTTGAGCACCGAATGCGCGTAATTGATCATGAAATTTAATAGATTCAAGTTTATTGTTAAACCGAACAAGGTTATCGTTTGATTTAAGAATTGGAATTCTATGCGCTCAGAATTTTAAAAATTCTCCTGTTACATAAAATACTCCTGGTTCTCTTTGTTCAATAAAAATGGTTTCATCCAAAAGTTTTTTAATTTCTTTTTGGGGTTTCTCATAAATCATAATTTCATCTTGTTGTTTTTGTTGTAAAGCAAATGCTTGCTTTTCTGCATAATAAGCTTGAATAATTTCTTGTAACATTTCTTGAATATTAAGTTTTTCAAGCGCAGAAACAACAAGAATATTTGTATTTTTTAGATGTTTTTTTAATTTTGCTAGCTGCTCATCAGCACCTAGGGCATCCGCTTTATTAGCCACCAAGATAATTGGTTTTTCAGCAAGTTTTGTATCATATGCTTTTAGTTCATATCGGATGGTTTCATAAGCGTCAATAATATTATCGTGGTCATTAGGATCCAATGAAATTAAATGTAAAAGTAAAAAACAACGTTCAATATGTTTTAAGAAATCAATCCCTAAACCATTTCCCTCGTGCGCTCCTTGAATTAGCCCTGGAATATCTGCAAAAACAATCCGGTTATCGCGGTCATAAATTGTTCCTAAAATCGGATTTAAGGTTGTAAATTGGTATGCAGCTGTTTTAGGTTTGGCATTCGTAAAAGAACTAATTAGTGTTGATTTTCCTGCATTAGGTAAACCAATGATACCAATATCTGCAATTGATTTCAATTCTAAATGAACACGTTTTTCATCCACAATTTCTCCCAATTCGAAAATTGATGGGGCTTTATGAAAAGCATTTTTAAAATGTGTATTACCATGACCACCTAATCCACCTGCTTGAATTAAATACGCTTGGTTGTCAATTAAAACTTCCGCAATCACTTCACTTGTTTCTTGGTCATAAACAATTGTTCCAAGTGGAACTTTAATATAAACATCATCCGCGTTTGCACCGTGTTGGTTTTTAATATCCCCATTTTCCCCGTTTTCTGCTTTAAATTTCTTTTTGTATTTTAGTTTTTCAAGCGATAACTCATTATGCGAACCAAGAAAATAAATCGATCCACCATTACCACCGTTACCACCTGCAGGACCACCCATTGGGACATGAGTCTCACGACGTCATGCCAACTTACCATTACCACCGTTTCCTGCTTTTAGTATAATGTCACACTTATCAACAAATGCCATATTTATTTTTTATCCTTTTCATCTTTTTCAATTTTAAACTTATCATTTGGTTGGACTTTGTTTTGCTTCTTCAATTCTAAAATCTTCTGACCGCCTGCTTGATAATAAGCTTCCGCATCTTGATATTCATTAAAGATATCTGTTGTATATTCAACTACATTTTTTGAACGTGCAATCATCGCATTTGTAATTCGCACCATAATTACAATTGGTAAAATAAATGACACCAAAACAATTACAAAACGAATTAAATAACCTCAAAAATAAGAAGGGATGAACCCAGTAATGATCATAATAAAAAACCCGAATCATGAAGCAACAATGGGAACTAAAATATCTCAGCGAACTTTTTTAATCGAAAAAACAAGAATGATTCCTAATACTAATGCAAAAAGTAAATTAACAGTCATTCCAACTCAAATTTCATAACCACTTAACACACCAGTCCCATAATCATATTTATTTTCTTCAAGAAAATATTGTTGAAATTTAATTAAGGCATCCTTGTGCGAACCAGTTGCGTTTGCAATTTGATTATTAATATCTAATCATTTGTAAAAACCGAGTTTACTTGGATAATTAGTTTCATTCAAAATTCCTAATCCATATCAACGTCCATTTTCACCAACAATATTATTTTGACCTAATAAATTTGGTTCACCGAATAATAAAAATAATATAATCATCGGAAAAACAACTACAAATAATGTCACTAAAAACTTAATTAAATTCGGTGATTTATTTGTAGCATTTATTTTAAAACTACTTGCAAAATTACTTCTTTTATTATGGGTTGCAAATTGATTCATCTTTTTTGTCCTTCTATTTTAAACTATCAAAAATGCTGTTCCCATTTAGGATGGCATCAATTGCAGTTATTTTTTTATTGGGTAATTGAATAGTTTTGATTTTGATATCAAAATCACTTGTTGCAATTAAAATTTGTTTATTAACCAGTTTAATTGTTCCTGGAGGATAAACTGATTTTTGATTAGTTAGTTCAATATTATAAACTTTAATATCTATATCATTGTAACTTCATAATGCAACGGGTTTATCATTTAAACCATTAACAAATCGGTTAACCATTCATGCTGGTTGGTTAAAATTAATATAGCGTTGCTCTTTAGTAATATTGTATCCAAAAGTAACCAATTGTTCATCTTGGACTTGTCCAATCAAATCAGAAGAACACAAATCATTAAAGTGCTCTTGAATTAAATCTTGACCTAATTGAGTTAAAGTTTTTAATAACGACGCATAAGTTGTTTTTTCTGTAATTCCTGTTTTTTTACTAAACAAAATGTTTCCAGCATCCATTTGTTTAATCGTGTGCATCAGAGTAACACCGGTCTCTTTATAGCCATTAATAATTGCGTAATGAATTGGTGCTCCGCCCCGTAAACGAGGTAGTAAAGAAGCATGTACATTGACAATTTTATAGCGGGGAATGTCAATAATTTTTTGAGGAATAAATTGACCATAAGCACAAGTAATAATAATATCAGGGATAAGTTGTTTAATTTCATCTGTAATTGTTGCAATTTTTTCCGGTGCAAGATGTTTGAGATTATGAGCAACACAATATGCTTTTACAGGGGTCATTAATAAATCTTGTTTACGATTTTTTTGTTTGTCAGGTTGCGAAACAACACCTACAATCTCTACGTTAGGTAATTGGTGAATAGTTTGCAAAATATCAGCAGCAATCTGCGGTGTTCCAAAAAAAATTACTCTAATCATATAAATACTCCTTAATACAAAAAAATAAGCAAACTAGATATTTGCTTCTTTATTTTTCTTTTTTTCAAGACGTGCTTGAGCACGCATTTGACGTTTACGATCTGCTGCAAGTTGCTTTTCTTGTAATTTATCATCCCGATCTTTCATTTCCTTGATTCATCGGTACTCATCATCGTAATCTAATGAACGAATAATTTCAATTTCTCGCTTTGTTTCTTTTTTATTAATTTTAACATTTTTGACCTCACATTCAATTGCACGAGGTGCATCAACAACAAATGTTTTTGCATTTCTTGTTGTAAACAAAACAACATATAATTCACGAGGTTTAGCATTTTTTTCTTTTTTAATCCGTTGCATCTCTTCTTTATACAAGGTTGGATTTATTGTTTTTAATGCTTTAATATTTTGCATTTCTTGTTTATAATCAGCGCGTTGAATCTTTGTCATTTGAGCAACATTGTGGTTGTCAGGACGACGCACAACATAAGAATCGATAACTTCTTTTCCTTTATCGTTAATATCTCGTAGATATTTTTTAACCGTTAACCAAACTTCATTTGCATCTTTAGAAGTTTTGTTTCCAACATAAGTTGGTTGGTTATTTTGTTTTTTTCTTTTTTTAATCACAAAAAATACAATAATGATAATCGGAATTAAAATAATAAAGATAAACATTGTGTTGTTGCTGCTTCCTTGAGCTTCAGCATGCAAAACAGATTGTAACAGTTGGTTAGTCATACAACCACCCTTCCTTTTGTCCTTGTTATGACAACTTATTTAATTATAACAAATAACAATAAGTGATTACTGACACCAAACTATAATGTGTCTTAAACCTTAATTATCTGCTAAGTAATATTGAAAAATAATTTTCTTAATTTTAACATCCTGTGCTAGGAATTTCGTTTCATATTCAGTAGGAATATTCTTAATTAGTTCAGGATCACTAGGATTTTGATAGAGATCTCAGTTTAAATAATGAATTTTAAATTGGTTAGCTGATTCAGGGATAACTTCGTTAACTAAATATGAAAATAAACCATCATTATCGGTTTTAAATTCAATCACACCATCTGGTTTCAAAACCTGAGTAAAAATTTTCAAAAATGATGGATGCACCAATCGTTTTTTTGCATGTCGTTTTTTAGGTCACGGATCACTAAAATTCAAAAAGATTTTATCAAATTTTATATCCTGACATAATTGAATCAAGTTTGCGGCATCATAACTAATCATTGCAAGATTATTTAAAGAATGTTTTAGTGCTTTTTTGTGCGCTTTAACAATTACGGTTGGAAATTTTTCCAAACCAATAAAATTGATGTCCGAACTCTTTAATGCTTGATTAATAATGAAATTTCCTTTTCCCATGCCAATTTCTAAATACAATGGTTGGTTGGGATTTTTAAAAATACGTTTAATTTCTTTTGCAAAATTAGTATGGTCTAAAATTACATATCGTTCTTGTTCTGTTAAATAATTAGGAGCATTTTTGTTGTTTCGTAAACGCATCTTACACCTCAAACTTTTTGTGGGGTTCATATTTTAATAAATCCCGATATTCATTTTGTCGCGCGACTTCATATAAGCCCATTGCAACTGAATTAGCAATATTCAAACTACGTAAATTGATTGATGACGGAATTCTGATTCATTGTGGATATGCTTGTAAAATCTTATGATCAATTCCGGTTGATTCTTTACCAAACAATAAAAAAACATCACTTTCGTTAATATTTTGGTATACATAATCTGATGGTGCTTTTGTACCATAACGAGTAAATGCATAAATTTGGTTTTTATCCACATTGTTTGCTTGGATAAATTCCTCAAAATCATCGTATTCAAATAATTCCAAATTATCAAGATGATTAGTTGCAGTACGGATAAAATCTTTATTAAATTTATCCGTACGTAAAATAAAACCATAAGGACGAATTAAATGCAATCGTGCATTAAAACCTACACACATTCGAGCAATATTTCCAGTATTCTCAATAATTTCAGGTTCAAATAAAACAATATTCAGCATCTATTAATCATCCTTAATTATTCAATAAAGCTAAAACTTCATTTAATTCATGTTGAAAATTAATTAGTTTTGCTTTTTCTTTTTCAACTAGTGCAGCTGGTGCCTTTGCAAGATATTTCTCATTTGCTAATAATTTTTCACAACGTAAAATTTCGTTTTCTAAAAATATTTTTTTAGCAAGTAAATTTTTCTGTTGCAAAGTAATTTGTTCTTGATTATCAAAATTAGTTTGCAGTACTAAATCATTAATAATAATTGTTGTGTTGTAAATTGTTTGGTCGTTAGGTTTAAATTCAATCGTAGTGTTTACTAATTTTAACAATGGGTTATAAAGTTCAATTTTTGAATTGTATTTTGAATTATTAAAAGAAAAAACTAATGGATTTTTATTACCTAGATTATTTTGGGCTCGTCAATTACGAATTTGAAAAATCATTTCATTAACTAGATTAACATCATTTAGATCAGCATCAAATTTAAAATTTGTAATTTCACTACGCAAAATCGATTCCTGTTTATTATTTCATGTTAATCAAATTTCTTCAGTGATATTATTGGCAAACGGATGCAATAATAATAGAAATTGTTTAAAAACAAAGAACATAGTTTGTTTGGTCTCAAGAGATAAATCAGTATTGTTTAATAAAATTTTTGTAAATTCTAAATATTTTGATGCGTATGTATCATATAAAAAATTAAACAAATCCTTACTAACTACTACTAAATTATATTTGTCCATATTTTTCAAATACTCTTTGATTAATACACTTAATTCTCGTAAAATTCATTGGTTAATAAAATGTCTAGGTTGGAATGTTTCTTGATCAATATTTAAGTCCACCTGTTGATCGTTATATTGATCTAAATATACAGCAACATTTCAAATTTTATTTAAATAGTTTCACGAGCTGCTAATCTTTTCTTCATTGAAATTTAAGTCTTCCCCAATAGTTGTTGAAGAAGCAAAGTATAAACGCATTGCATCTAAACCATATTTATTAATAATCATAAAAGGATCAATTCCATTGTTTAATGATTTAGACATTTTACGCCCCAAACTATCCCTAATTAAACCGTGAATTAAGACATCATTAAATGGTAGTTGTTTTACTAAATGTGAACTAAAATTCATCATTCGAGATACTCAGAAAAATAAAATATCCATTCCAGTAACCATCAATGATGTTGGGAAGTACCGGTTGTGGAATTGCTTATTAACTTCTCACTTAGTAGTTAATAAAGGCCATAAACCCGATGAAAATCAAGTGTCCAAAACATCATTATCTTGTGTATAGTTTTCAATATCTTGAGGCGGGTTTACTCCTACATATATTGAACCATTTGTTTTATGGTAATATACTGGAATTTGATGACCTCATCACAATTGACGAGAAATACATCAGTCTTGGGTATTATTCAACCATTGCATCAATGCCTTATGAAATCGCGGCGGAAAGAAGTGTGCTTGTTTGTTTTCGTTTTCTTGTAAAGCAATCGTTTTTGCGACAATCGATTTCATATCAACAAATCATTGTAATGATAATAATGGTTCAACAACAGCATTTGAACGTTGTGATAAACCAATCGTTGTTTCATAACTTACAATATCAACTAAATGATTATTTTTTTGTAAATATTGTGTGATCGCTTCACGTGCAACAAGTCGATCCATCCCTTGAAAATCTCCACATAAATCATTCAGAGTTCCATCAGGGTTCATAATATTAATTAATTCTAAATTATGCTTCTTAGCTAATTCATAATCATTAAAATCATGGGCAGGCGTACATTTCATTACACCTGTTCCAAAATCTAAATCAATATAATCATCTAATTTAACATCCATAATTTCGTTGTTAATCGGATTAATAAATTGTTTATTTCATAAGTGTTTATAACGTTTATCATTAGGGTGAAAAAATAGAACTTTATCACCAAACATCGTTTCCGGGCGTGAAGTTGCAACAATTACACTATCCTTGTGATCAGTTGTTTCATAGCGGATGTGGTACATTTTTCCCGTAATATTTTCATGGATTACTTCTACATCTGAAATAGCAGTCTTTAAAACCGGATCTCAATTAACTAATTTTTTCGCTTGATAAATTAATTTTTGATTATATAAATCAACAAAAACTTGTCGAACGATACGATTTACATCCTCATCAAGTGTGAATAAATAATAGTTTTCATCCATTGCAAGATTTAACGCTGCAAACTGACTACGGATGTATGTTTCTTGCTCGTTTTTTCAACTTGTTAACATATTTAAAAAAGTTGAACGGCCAAGTTCATATCTATTGGGTTGGTTAGTGTCGGCTAAAATTTTCTCATATTTTGTTTGGGTAGCAATTCCTGCATGATCAGTTCCTGGGATAATAAATGCATCATAGCCAAGAAGTTTTTTATACCGAACAATAATGTCGGGCAAACTAAAACCATAGGCATGTCCAATATGTAAATGACCAGTTACATTTGGCGGCGGTAAAACTACAGTGAATGGCTTTTTACTAAGATCATGGCTAGTAAAAATTTGTTCATCTTTTCAGTATTGATGTTTATTGGTTTGAATTTTAATTGGATCATATTTTTTATTTAATCTCTGCATACGTACCCTCTTTTTATATTTTATAAACACATAAAAAATATATGCTCACGCATATTATCCTTTATATATTACATTATATCAATACTCTTTGAACAACATTATTAATAAACTGAATAAAATTACACAGAAATATATAAAAAACCCTTTAATAGGCTAACCCTATTTAGTTAATAATGTGCTCATTACGCAAAATTTGCATAATATATAATTCCACAGCAATCATTGCACGAACATCGTTTTCACAGTATTTCTTAGCTTCATGCGTAAACATTATCCACTGTTCATCATTTAAAGTATCAAAGACACGTTTGGTAGTTTTGATTTGACACTCTAATCCGTTTTGTACTTCTAAAGTTTTATAATCGTAACATTTTGTTAAATCAAAAAAGTCGGGATAGTATTTAGCAACCAGCGGCAAAACTTTTTTAATAGAATAAAAACCATGCAAATCGGGAATTAAAATATTGATTTTTTCAAGTGAACGCACTGCAAAAAAATCTGCCAGATCAAACATATTTCTGTTGATACAATTAATTTTGTAAGTGTATTCTCTATCATTGATATAACTAATCATTTCTTTTAAACGTGTTTGTTCGAAGGATTTGTTATACACAATATAGGAATAATCATCTCCATGGTATAAACTATCAACAATATCCTTAAACCATTGAACAGTGATCTTTTTTGGATCACACATCATATTATTGCATTCCAAATTTTCATATGCAACACTTGGTTCATAAACGATTACAGAATTTTGAGTAATAATCTGTGTAAAAGCAAAGGTGTTATCAAAAACCCTAATCGCAGTATTGATTGATTCGAAATCAAAATACACCTTTTTTGGCTTAAGCTTTTGCAACAAAGCAAGAACATTACTCTTATTCACAATTACTTTGTTTTGGACATATAAATCAAATCGATCTAAGCGTTTAACCTTTGCAAATGCTTCTCTGATATCATTCTTGTGGTTAATATTACCATATCCAAAAGCAGCATGTGGAAAGACATAACCACTATATTTACATAATTCATAATTTTCATACTGATATAAATTGCGCAAATCTAAAAAGAAATCAGTGTCCTTAAATAAACCCTTATCATTAGTCGAAGGAACAAAATTATTAGGTGTAATCGGTGTAATGTTTTTTTGTTGTGCTTCTAATAACTCTTGTTTATGTTTTTCTAGATTAGAAATTGCATCATCAAATTCCTCAAAAATTTTGCTAATTGTTTCCAAAAAAGGTAATAATCCTGTGCGTGTATTAAGATAACTACGTAATAATGGCTGGGTTTTTAACTCTTGAATTAATTCTGTAAAGTTTTCCAAATAATGCTGATCGAGAAGATCATCCCACAACAAACCCTCAAAATCAATTAAAAAATCATCAACTAATTGACCTTGACTATCTAATTTAATATAACGACCTTGCTTTAAATTCGCTTTATAATAAATTGCTTGGTCTTCATCCAAAAATTCATTAATTTTTTTAATGTCATAACTCAAACCATATTTTTGGTGCACAAAATAAGGGGTTATAACAAAAGAAACTTTATCAATAACTTTTAATCGCTCATATTTAACAATACACAACTTAAAATGACATGCAAATTGATTTATGACATTTGGGTTTTGAGCAATAACTTTATATTGGTAAAATAAATCTAGGATATGACGCGATTTAACACTACTTGTCCCTTTGGTTTCAATTATAATTAACTGATCTTTATATTTAATAAGTGCATCTGGTTTAGTAATTAAATTATTTGTAATAAAAACAGGTTGAAACAAAATGTAATCTTCATTATCCGATAATATCGATAATGTTTTTTGATAACGATCTTGCATTTTCAAATGAGCAAAAATTGCATCACAATCTAATATATTTTTAATTTCTGGGTAACTTTTGACAATGTGTTCTTGTGATTTTTGATCTAAAATAATACCCTCAGCAATTTTTGGATCATCCTGGTCAATATTTGAATTTTGATCTAAAAATTCTTTGTAATAGCTGTAGTTGTCAACTTCTTCTAGTTCATTATCATCTAATTCATCATCTTCTTGATCAAATAAAAATTGTTCATTTTTTGCTTGGTGCATCTGATGCAAAATTTTTGCTTTAACTTCCTGATTGCTAAAAAACCACATATTTTTTTGTTTTGTGTAATATGCTATGTAATCATATTTACTAATAAATGGCGATTGCTTCATAACGATTAAATCCTTTTCTTAGTTTATCATTACAAAAATGATTAAATATATTATAATATATAATTAGTATTATAAAACTAGGATAAACAGGGATGTTGAGGTGAAAATATGGCTGTTAAACGTGGTGTTCGTTTCCAATGTACTGAATGCAAGAATATTAATTATATTTCGACAAAAAATGTTAAAACTACTCCTGAAAAATTAACATTAAACAAGTATTGTAATAATTGTCGTGTTGCAGTAGCACATACGGAAATTAAGAAAAAATAATTATTATTTATAAGAAATGAGAGATATCCTAATGTCATTTAAGGTCGCACAAGTCATCAATATGATGCAACAATTTCCTCAAGCAGATGGAATGATGCTTTTTTCTACTTATAATCGCTTCTGATTTTTAGAATTTGCTTCATCAGACGGATTTGTTTTTATTAATAAAGAAGGTCGTGCAATTTACTTAGTGGATGGTCGTTATATTACGGCTGCCGAAAAGGAAGCAAAAAATGCAGAAGTGCGTTTATTACAACGCACTAAGAATAAATCAACAAGCGATTTAATCAAAGAAGTATTAGCTGATTTAGGGATTAAAAACTTGTTGGTTGAAGGTGATTATTTAAATCTTAATGTCCACAATTATGTTGCAGAAATGGTTGAAACAACAATTCCCTTTACATCTGCAAGTTTAAGAGCAATTAAAACTCCTGAAGAAATTGCTAATCTACAAAAAGCGTGTGAAATCGCAGCAGATGCTTGCGCTTGAATCCAAACTCAAAACATTGTAGGCCTAACTGAAAAACAAGTGGCAAATATGCTAACAAAGCATATGCTAGATTTAGGCGCTACTAAAAACTCATTTGATCCTATCGTTGCTTCAGGTCCAAATGGAGGGGTGCCTCATCACCATCCATCTGACCGTGTAATTCAAAACAATGATATGGTTACAACAGATATTGGTTGCGAGTACAATGGTTATGTATCAGACATTACACGATCTTTTTTAGTTGGGGATAAAAACAATCCACAAATGCAAAAAATCTATGATCTTGTAAAACAAGCGCAACAAATGGGAATTGATAAATTAAGTACTAGTGTAACCGGAAAAGATGTTGATAAAGTTTGCCGTGATTTTATCGAACAAGCAGGGTATGGCGAATATTTTACTCACGGTACAGGCCATGGAGTTGGGATTGAGGTTCATGAGCTTCCTAACACAAACCAAGGCAATAATGAATTATTATTTAACTACGCGGTTGTTACAGTTGAACCTGGGATTTATATTCCCAATGTTGGTGGTGTGCGAATCGAAGACACAATCGCAATCATCGATGGGAAACCAGTTGTTTTAACAAAAAACGCACCAAAATAAATAATAATTAGCGGTTAAGGGTATAGTTCAATTTGGTAGAACAATAGACTCCAGATCTATGTGTTACGGGTTCGAGTCCTGTTACCCTTGCCATTAAAATGTACACCTTTACGGTGGTTTTCTAATAAAAGAAGTACATTGATATGTACTTCTTTTTTATGTATTAAAAAATTATGAATAATACATACAATAAAAAACCAAAAAGATAACTTTATTCTTCTAAAAAATATCAAGTATTATTGAAGGAATGTTTTTTATAAATATTTGAACAATTTAAAAGTACAATCTATTAGACTACAAAATATTTTTTAAATTTATATTTTTTATAATCTTAACACTATAAATTTCAAAGCATTTTTTATAATAACTACCATATCAAATAAATAATAAAAATTGACATCTAATGATGTCAATTTTGTTGTCTATTTATTTAAAATACTTTGAATATTTTTGTATGAAATACGGTGAATGTTAGGTATTATTCCATATTTATTAATGGCTTCTAAATGTATTTTAGTATTATAACCCTTATGTTTATCAAAATGATATTGGGGGTATTTAGTTGCCAAATCAATCATAAAACGATCTCGCAATACCTTTGCAATAATCGATGCAGCAGCGACGCTTATACTTTGTGTATCCCCTTTAATAATATTAATTTGGGGTAAATCAATATTTATATGCTCAAAATCGGTAATAATTAAATTAATATTTGTTGTTGTCTGTAATTGTTCAACACACCTTCTCATCCCAATTTGGCTTGCACGTTTTGGATTTAATTGATCAACTTCTGCAGCAGAAATGAACTCATAAGCTATATGTAAAGCATCCTGTTGAATAATTTTGTAAATATATTCTCGTTGTTTAGAACTTAATTGTTTTGAATCTTTAATTAATGGATTGTGATAATTAGTTGGAAAAATAACCGCACAAGTCACTAATGGCCCCGCACAACAACCGCGCCCAACTTCATCACAGCCAGCAATTATTGGATAGTCATTTCAATATTGTTTTTCATAATCTAAACTATTTTTTGGTCCCATATTTTCCATTTAAAATTACTAAATTATTTTATAAATATGTCTCATGTATCTATTATATCTAAATAACAAAATAGAAACACTAGCAAAGAAAATAATAGTACCAATTATTGACAGTGGTAAGCTCCATGCATACATGCCCTTGTACATATCAGTTGTTTGATATTCTATACCAAATCAAACAACAATTCCAATTACAAGAATTTGTACCGCAATACTTAAGAATGGTAAAGATGATTTAGAACGAATTAATTCACTATAACGAATTAAAATTAATCCCATTGGATATCCAAAGCATAAGATAAAGAGATGTAAATAAGAATTGTTTCTAAAAAATTCTTCACTAACCTCGTTTTCATCAAGGTGTTTAAAGATTTTAGTTACTGGATTGTATTGATTAATTTTTTGTATAAAATAATCATCTGTTTTAATCCATAATGGATCAATTAATTTTTTTGTTTCATTTAATGAAACAGTTTCGTTATTTGATTTTAATGCATTCATTGTGTCTGTTAATCTTTGATCAATTGCTTTTTGCATTAAAACTCGGCCAATAACTGTTTCGTTCATAAATGCATTAAATTTATGTTCATTAATTGCAGCCATGCCCTGTGTTAATTCGTGCGAAGTTAATGGTAATTGTTCAATAATACGAGTTTGTATTCCTTGGATTACTTTATCAAAAACTTTAGGATTGTTATGTACTTGTTGGGTAATTGTTTGATTTAAAAATTGATCAAAATTATTGCTAACTAAATTTGGGTTTAATTGTAACAACAATTTAGTTTGAGCAATTAATAATGCCCTATTTAAATTTACAGGTAGTGCAATTTGGTTTCCTACAAGCTTATAGACAATTTGATTAATTGCTAAATCAAAATCATTTAATAAAGCATCGCTATATAAATCTTTATACAATCCTACAAGAATTTGTTTTTTTACCGCGAGAATCGCTTGTTCAACAGGAATACCTTTTGTATTAGCTATATTTGTTGCCTGTTGATTAATTAACTGGTTAAGAGTCAAATTAAAACCGTTAATTTGAAAACTATTTAAAATCGCTGAATTTAAATCTTGTGTTTTTAAAATTTGTTTTAATAATTCAATCTGTACTTGGTTTGCAATTTGATATTTCAGGAAGTCTGATGATTGAACTCCATTAATTAAAACTTGTTGTAAAACTTCATTAAAGTGATTATTTTTAATTTCCGTAATAGTATCTATGTTTAATTGTTTTTGGTGAGTTAATTGCATTATCATTTGAGTTTGAATTTCTCATAAGGCCTCTTGTCGGATAGTTGAATCATCCAAATTTAAACCATCAATTTTTTGATTCAATATTTGGTCAACTAAATCATTAAAAACATAGTTCAAGTTTTCTTGTTTTAGAATTGTTTTTACAATTTCAGCCTTAACCAATGTTTGCAAGTTGTTGTTTGCTCATTTATTAACATAATTATTTAGAGCATCGTCAAACGAAGCTAATAGTTCTGGTGTAAATTCATCCTTATATAGACCTTGTAAAATAGCTTTTTGTACCCCTAATTTAATTTGCGTTTCACTAGCACTTGGTTGATTTACAGATAAACTAGCAACCTTCTTTGCTACAATTTCATTCACAATTACGTTAAACTCATTATTTAAAACTTTTTGAATAATTGTTGGCGTTAATGATTCTGTTTTTGTTATTTGGTGTAAAATGTCAATTTGATAGCTATAAATTAATTGTTGCAATTCTGTTTGCTTAGTGTCCGAAATTTGTTTAATAAACTGGTGTACAACATCTAAAAATTGGTTATTACCTATAGCTTGAATAATGTTCTTATCCAAAGTATTTGTTTTCATCATTTTTTTAATGAATTCAATTTGCACTTGATGTGTAATCTGGTCAATAATTGTTTGATCATTATTTAATTTGTCAACTGCAATTTGATTAATCATTGTGTTCAGCGTTGTATCAAAACCTTGCTGTTTTCACATTGTTAATAATTCAGGATTCAACGGTTGATCATTGTTTAATTTTCCCAATAATTTTAATTGAATCGCTTCAGTAAATAAAATTTTTCCATCTGCTGTTTGACTAAAACCTTCAATAATTTTCCGAACATTTTCAGGATTTTCAATTAGTTTTTTTCTAAATGGAACATATAAATAACTTGGCGGGTTATTAGCTTCGACATTGATAATTAAATCTTGATTATAAGTATATGAACGACTTAATCACGGAATACTGAACCCAAAAATAACTCCCAATAAAATAGTTCCAATAGCTGCAAACAATACCATAGTGATAAACATTGGCACACTATGTTGTTTTTGGTGTGTGATTTTTTGTTTTTGTAATAAATAAATTAAGTAATCAGATAAACCCAAGACCAACATCTGTACAAACATCATTGTCTGATACCAAATAATTCGGGAAGCTTGTAAATAAAGTGGCGTTGATCCAACAACTTTTTCATTGATTATATAAAACAAACTAATAAGCACAAACATCTTAAGAATAGATGTAAGTACAGAAATTAAACTATAGTTTCAGGTTGCTTTAATAATTGCTTTGAATTGCGTTTTAATAAATAAAACTTTGTTAAACTCGTAATGTTTAGTACTACTTAAATAAATGATTAAAGCAATAATCATTAAAAGAGCATTAACTGATAAACCAATACTAAAACCAATATATTTTAATTCACTAGTCAAACCTAATAAACTTGCTCATCCCAAAGCAAATCCATAATATAAAAATTCAAAAATATAAAATGCTATTTTATTATTAGTATTCTTATTAGCACTATATATAATGCTCAATCAGTATTGCTTTAATGGTGCAAACAAAACTGTTAAACACGCACCATAAATATAATAAACACCTTGTTCTTGTGCAAATAACGTATTTATATGGTTATTTGCGAATTGATTATAAACATGGGTTGTAGGGAAATAGATCAATAGCAAAATAATCCCAAACAACAAGGCATAAACACTACCCGCCTCCTTAGAACTAGAAGTAGCTAAATTATTATTTTTATTTCACAATTGGTGAGTATATACACCAATAACAACTCCCACAAGGCTCCCCAATTGCATAAATGCTAATTGAAATACCGTAATATAACTAATTCCCTGTACCCCAAATGCTCCATTAGCAAACTTTCAAGCCATAATAAGTACAATCGCAATCAATGTTAATGAAATTAAGATTGAACTAATCACAAACCGAGCAGAATCCTGAAAAAAATTACCAATCTTCTGACCCGTTGTTTTTGGTTTAAAAATCAACGATCATTCTCGGGGTTTTATGAATTGATTATTCATAAAAAACCTAATTACCTTTCTTTTTGTGTATATTTTTGCTTATAACTTTTTTACCTGTTACAAACTTCTTTAATTCTACAACTAAACCAACAGAAAAAACAACAAAAAGTTGGAAAATCCCTTAATTTACACAAAAAATAATGAAAATAAAAATCTTTTTGGGTTTTAAAACAAATAAAAAACCTGTAAAAACAGGTTTTTTTGTAATTATCAAATAATTGCACGTTTTTCTTTTGCTAAATACATTCCATCATCTTCGTTAACATTAAATAAATCATAAAACTCATCAAAATTCGATATTTGAATGTTAGCACGTAACTTCGCTAATGAGTGTACGTCAGATTTCAACAATAATTGTGCATATTGCTTGCGTTGTTTGCTTGCTCACACACTAGCTCAACCATAAAAGAAATCTTTTGGTTCAAAATCAGGTTCAGATTTAGCTGCTTCATAAGCACACATGAAACCGCCTAAATCCGCAATATTTTCAGACACTGTCAATAATCCATTACTTAACCCATATGGTGTTTGTACTTGATCAAACATAGCAATTACTTTTTCGGCTCGTTTGTTAAATTCTGCACGGTCCTGATCAGTTCATCAATTGTTTAAATTCCCCTTTTCATCAAATTGAGAACCGTTGTTATCAAAAGCATGAGAAATCTCGTGGGCAATTACTGCTCCAATTCCACCATAATTACGAGTGCTTGAGTATTTTAACGAAAAGAATGGTTCATCTAAAATTGCAGCAGGGAAAACGATAACATTTTTAAATGGATGAAAATATGCATTAACAGTAGCAGGACTCATCTCTCAATAATCCTTAACTGGTTGCATATATTGACTATAGTGATATTCAGTGATCACTTTGTTAAAGGCATGGACATTATCAAAAATATTGTCATATTCAGTTTTTAGTTCATCATAGTATGGCTCATAATTATTTGGATAACCAATTTTAGGTTGCAACGCGTTTAATTTTAAAATTGCCTTTTCAATAGTTGTTTCTGACAATCAAGTATTATTTGTTAAACGTTGTTTATAAACATTGATCATTTTTTCAACCATTGCTTCAACCTTTGCCTTTGCTTTTGATCCGAAATATTTTTGAGCATAGTAGATTCCATAAGGCATTTTAAAGTATGAAATTGCTAGCTGGTATGCAAATTTTGTTTTTGAAACCATTTTCTTTGCTCCGCTAACCATTGAATTATATTCAAAGACAATTAGACGAGCCTCTTCAGTTGTTAAATTGGCATTTCCTAGTAAAAAACTCGTAATCATTCGCGCTTGAAATAACTTAAAAGTCTCTTCATTATAAATGCTATTTAAAGCTTCAATAAAACGCGGGTTGTCAACAACAACGGTTTCGATATTAGGATCACCAACTAATTTTTGCGCAATTGTTTGCACATTAAAAATATTTGTTTTGTTATTAATATCTTTTAATTTAAAAACATTATACGCTTTAACATAATCCGCTTCTTCAGTAGCTGATTTACTCATTGCTACATTTAATGCATCAAATGCAATTGCATCATCTGCTCATTTAGTTGCAACTTCATTATTATACCCCGCAAGTTCAGCAAGCTTAACTACTGTTTCTTTAAATTTTGCTAATAAACTTGTACGTTTGGTTTCGTCTTCGTAATATGATTTTTCAGGTAAAATCAAATGCGGATGGCTCAATGCAAGAACCTGCTTAGTGTTGTCTATAAAATCTTGGGTGATTCCAAAACTAAAAGGCAATAACAATCCTTCGTATTCATAGTTATAATAATTCATTTGAATGTCATTAAAATCCTTAATAGTAAGAATTTTTTCGATATAAGGAACAATTTTTGTTAACCCTAGTGATTGGCGATATGTATGATTTTTAGTAACTTTATAAAATTTAATAAAATTTTCTAAAGTATCATTAGGAATTAATGCTGGTTTTTTAATCCATTCATTAGCAAGACGTCGTAATTGTTTTTCAATTTTTTTGTCTAACAACGTAAATCCACCAACTGATGACTTATCTTGAGGAATACGTGTTTTTTGTAATCATTCTCGATTAACTTCAGCAAAAAAATCTTTTTTTAGTGCTGATTCATTATATTTTGTTTTCATATTCGTTTCCTTTTTAAAAATATGCTTCTTTAATTATATTAAATTAAGATATTAATACCACACATACTCTGAATTATTTATAATATACATATTTACAAAAGGAAACAAAAAGATGCATTTATTGGAACAACAAATTATTACATATAATAATAGTTTAAAAACTAACGAAATGATTAAAAAATTTTTTCGTCAAAACAAACTTGACGAAAAAATTACTAAAAACGCAAAAATTGGTTTATTTACCGTAGTTGGAATTTTTATACTTGCAATTTGTTTATTAATTGCTGGAGCATTTATTAAAACCGGCAAAACATGACTAAACAATCCTGGGGCAATCACTGTAATGGTCTTGGGAATCTTTTTTCTTTTAACTTTAATGATTCCTTTTTTTGTTGTCGCTCATCATAATACCAAATTAGTTAAACGCTTTATTCAAAAATATTTTAACCACTCTACGATTAATCTTTTTTATAAAAAAATTTCCTATTATTTAAAAGATTGAACTTTTTATGAAACACGATGAGAAAAAGAATTAATTACTTATAAATTTAATTACTTAAACATTAATTACCAACTAATTGTCAAGTCCAACGAAGTTATTTTGAAACAAGAGAACAGTGTTATTAGTAGTCAATTAACTCGTGAATGACAAACTCACGATGATCATTTGTTTGTTTTTTATAAACCTGACGCAGGTTTTTATAAAACTTATCCGACTAAATGTATTGATTACTTAGCAAGTCAATTAAACTATAAAATGCAAGCAATAATCAAATCTTTTGTTAAGCTAATCAAATAATTTTATTTTCATAAATAAGAAAGGGTGTCTTGCGATGGCTAATTACAAAAAGAATAAAAATCAACCAACTAATCGACAAGAAAAAATATTGCAAGCAGTAATCGATGAATACACAAAAACTGCCATTCCTGTATCAAGTATGCTAATCCAAGAGGTCTATTTTCCCCAAGTTTCTCCGGCCACGATTCGAAATGATATGAAGTGTCTTGAAACAATGTTATTATTAGAAAAAAAACATCGTTCAGGAGGAAGAGTCCCAACCACTAAAGGATATGACTTTAACAACCATCAAATTGAATCATTAAGTGATAATCTTGATCCGGTAATTAAAAAAAGGTTACATAAAATTTTTATGCAACGTTTTGTTTCAATTGACGATATTATCGATGAATCAATTGAGATCATTAATCAGTTTACAATGTTGCCTGCAATTACACGCGACCTTAAAGATCACGAACTACTAAAAAGAATTCAGTTAATTGAAACAAGTCCGCATAAAGCTGTTTTAATAGTTGTAACATCATCTGGAAACGTACAACACCACCCTATTATCTTAAACCAGGTTACTAAATATAAAGATTTGAGCATCTGTATTGATATCCTTGATGAACATCTAATCAATACCCCAATGAATGAACTTGCAAATAAAATCATTCACACTGCTAATATTTTATCCCAAAAAGTCCACGCATATGAACACTACATGAATAATATTGTGTTGAGGATTTTTAAACACTATACAACCGACCAAAAAGTTAAAAACAACTCTTTTGGTATCCGTTATTTAACATCACACCAAGAGTTTGACAATCTTGACAAAATGAACGATATTTTAAACTTACTTGAGGACACAACAATTTGGGAACAAATTTCGTTAAACAAAAAACTTGATAACACAAGTACGCAAATCACATATGGGAATCAAATTGGTCATAACGGAATTGCAATCGCTTCAACGCGTATTAATTTATATAACAAAAATAAAGAAATTGCAGTCATTGGACCAACTAGAATGGATTATAAAAAAATTATTGCTCTCTTAGAATATTTGAAAAAGGAGTTAGAAACAATTATTCATGAACAAAAATCAACAACCGATTAATTCCAAAAAAAAATCACATTTTGACAGAGATTTACTAACTAATGAACTAACTAATTACCAAGATTTAAGTGCTTTAAAAATCCATCAAGAAATTATGGTGCACGCTTATAAACTTAACGGTTGATTATACCGTTCTTGAAATAACCCAATGGTTGTTGGTATCGAAGACGATCTGTTAGTTTTATGTTCAACTAATTCGCTAGTTATTACCGCTGAAGAATACACCAAACGCAATTTTCCATCATACACAAACAAGACATCATATTGGTTTTTCTTTAAAAAAGAATGGTTTAACATTATTGCCACCATTGAAAAAACAGGAATGAAATTTTATATTAACATTGCTTCTCCATTTATCTACGAAGAAGAGGCAATTAAGTACTACGATTTTGATTTAGACTTTAAAATTAGTGCTGATAAGCAATGACGCGAAGTTGATTTTGATGAATTTCTAGAAAACTCAAAAAAATACAATTATCCACCTGTGCTTATGCATAAAATTCTTGATGTTGAAAAACGAATTGAAAAACTAATTCAGGAGCGAGTGATTGAAAAATTAATTAGTAAACACAAAATTATTCAATTTAATAATATTGCTCCAATTAAAAAAAGCATTCGCAATAAGAAAACTAATGGTGTTAATTTTAAGAAAGGTTATTATGCCTCAAATAAAGACAATTAGTCAAGCTGAACAAACCTTAATCAAAAAGTACTTTGATAAACAATACGAATCAATTAACCAATTAATCAAGCAAGAAGCATACGAATTAGCACGTGCCCAATTAGAAAGTTTTCTTGCCATGGAATTGGTTCCTAATGAATATCTTGTTTTGTTTCAAAGTCAACTGGATATGATTAACGAGATTACTGAACAACAAACAGTTGTAGAACACACTGACTGAACACCAGATGATTATTACAAACAAATAATCGTACACCACCAAGTGCATACATATTATGTGCGTGAATATTTAGATAATTATATTGGTCAATGATCTTTAAATGATCAGATATACTTTAATAATATCTTTTTAAATCAGGATATTAATTTAATTGAAAAACTAAATTTGCTCGAAGTTTTGGCGGAATATCAAATCAGTGAGTCATTCTTATTTTTTAATCAATATTTAGTTAAAAAACAAGAAGTTATTCCTGCTGATTATTTGCATTTCTTAACCCAAGAAGTTGTATTATATCCTACAGAATTAATCAATGATTTTGAACAAATTTTTTCTGTCGCATTCCAACAAGACCCTTTTAAATATGACAACGCAATGAAGGCTGTTCAAATCTATTGTGCTCATTACTTTTTAGCCCTTGATCAATTAGATGTCCAAATTATTGGAAAAGCAATTATTAACTACTTAAATTTAGTGTATGATAGTGAAGTGGATCTTCAATTAACTGACAAAGAGATTGACAAGGTGCGAGAGGTCGCTTATCTTTTTAACTCGTATAACGAGTAAAAAATAAAAATATTTTTTTTACATGTCTATAACTTTATCACAAAGAATTTAAACCCGATAAATGCGGGTTTTTGTTATTTTTCTTAATGTCTATAACTCTCATCGCCTGTATAAGAAAGAATTATTTAATCTTTTTTTAATAGTTTTTTTCTGTTTTTTTAATTACAATTATTCTTAGTTAAAACTTGTAAAACACATTAAAAACAATTAATTTCAAAAATAAAGGGTTTCCGTTTATGAATTTTTGCATACTAAAAAACGATAATTTATGTATTAACCAAGCGGTTTTATACGATCTTTATGTCCCAATTATCGGTTTAGATGTTGTTGCATTTTATGTTTTTCTTGCAACATTGACTAAACACCAACAAGTAATTAGCTGAATTGATTTAAGTACAAATCTTGCAAGCAGTGATCAACAAATTAATAAATGTATTGCTTTTCTAAGTGAAATTAATTTAATTAGTGTCTATCAAGATGAACAACAGTTTTATTTAGTTATCAAAGAACCCGAAACTCCTGCACACTTATTTGCTAATGAAGATTTTAAAGATCGTTTTATTAAAAAAACATCTTTAAAACATTGGTTGGCCAAAAAATTTAATTACGATCCAATAGACTTAACTTCACAACTTAAAGAAGCTAGTGCACTATTTGTAAATAATGAAAATAAAACTATTGAAAAACCAAAACAAATAAAAGTAACTAATACAGAATGAAAAAGAAACAACAATATTAGCGTTAAACGTAATAAAGATATTTTTTATTCTAATCAATCACTTGATAATTTTGCTGAACTTTTAAATCTTTATACCACTTTGCATCCTTATGATTTTTTACAAATTATTTTTTTCAATAATATTCAACCTGATGAAACCAAATTAATTAATCAGTTAATCAAAGATTTTCCGCATAATTATTGAGCCATTAACTTAGTAGTTGATTATTGTGTTTATAAAAATAAAATTGGACGTTTAAACTTAGTATACATCACTAAAATTCTAAAAACTATATATGCGCAGAATATTTCTAATTTACAAGATGCTATTTACTTTTTACGTAATTCCTTGACTCAACGTAGTTTTGAATGGAACATTAGCAGTGTAAATAGTTTAGAATCTAATAGTGAAAATCATAAACTTCGTGCACATACCGGAATTAATCTAGCATGAGGTCGAGAATTGAAACGTCGAAACTAATAACAGGAGTCGGTTGTAGCGTATGAGCAAGTTTGTTTTAACTTATAAGCAATTTAAAAATGATCCTCAATTTCAGGATTTATCGTTAGATGAAACTGATTTTTTGAAAAATCAGAATGTTATTAATGAGTATTTAAAGCTTGTCAAAGAATACGCGAACAAGAAATTTAAACCAATTTTATTATTACGTGAAAAAGAATTAATTATTAGCTATGTTAAGAATGAAGAGCCAGTTTTTAGTAATAACCATCTTGATTATTACTTCTTAGCAGATTATTTTTTAGATAATATCCAAAAAAATTTGCCTCCTCTAAGTGAAGTGCATTTTTATGATGAGAATGGTGTTGACCGTAAATACTTTTTTGAAACTTTTTTTGATTATAATCGCTCTGATAAACTTTTAACGCACTCTTTTTATTTATCAGGAGGGTTTGGTTCAGGAAAGACATTTTTAACAACATTATTAACAAATACTTATATTAGAGAAAGTCAAATTAAAGTTGCTTTTTTGGATTTCGACAAGCTACGCAGTATTGTTTATGAAATTTATCGCAAAAATAATAAATACTTTGCAACAGTTGAGGAAATGTTAGAACAGCTAAAACTTGCTGATTTTTTTGTTTTTGATAATTTTAGTCTCAAAGAAATTAAAGATAATTTTTACAATAGTCTTTTAAAACCTTTGTTTAAGCATATTTATGCTACAGGTTGTGATGTAGTCTTCATTTCTCAAACAGACTATAATGATTTCATAAATAGTAAATATTATGGCGACAAAACCCACAGTGAAATGATTAAAGAATGTCGTTTATGAGTAAGTTCATTAACCAATGACCAAACAGTTTATTTAGGGAATAAAAATTATTATAAAGATGCACGAATAAGGGTTGACAAATTTAAGTAGATTGGTTAAAATATATTTGACTGTTTAATTTATATGGGTAGATTAAACAATTCTAGTTGTTAAATTCGTTTGCAACAAGTCTAGATTTATTTCTAGTTGGCTATACCCATAAACAAATTATTGTTTAGATCTGCGAAGACGCAGATCTTTTTTTATACTTATGCTATCCTCCTAAAAAGTAATCAAACTTTTTGGGAGCATAAGAAAAAAAGGTAAGCCAAATGGCTTGCCCTTTTTTTATCGCTCGAAAAATTTAGCGAGATTTAAAAAATACAAAATAAAAAATTTGGCAATTCTAAAAAATGATTCTTTGTTAAATAAGAAAAAGCCGTTTCGTACAACTTCCTAGCTTTGTTTATAACGCATTAATATTGCGAGCGAAAATTCTGCGGTCATGTCTTTGGTTATACAGTTATATAAATATCAAACATCTTCGTCAATCAATTGTAATTTTTGATGGCGATGAATGCTTCTTTATTTATAAGCAAGTCAATTTAGCTAATAATTTAGATATAAATGAAAGAACGATTTAAAAATGTTATAAAGCGTTAAAAAGCTTCAAATAATAAAAGTCGCGCCTCAAGGTTTGGAACATCAAGTAAAACTGTATTTTAATTCAAGTCAAACAGTTTATGAAGCAATCGCGATGAATAAGGAATTATTGAATACGATAAAAGAATGCGGGGCTAGAACACAATGTTTTCATGAATCATTTATATAACAAAATCTATAATTAACCGTGTTAGAAAACAGTTTATAATAAACAACATAAAGCCATCGATCTAAAAACATCTGTTTAATTATGCTGAATTAATTGCGTAATACAATAAGATAATCGCACATTAGAGGCGAATAAAAGTTTGGGTCCTGTATCGATTGATATGATATTTAAACTAAATGGAACAATATTGCATAAGTGCGAAAGATTTATTTGTGCTTATATTTAGCAATTTAAATTTTAACCCTAAAAGGTTAATATAAGACAACTAAGGAAATATAAGAACTTTTAAAAATCGAGTTCGTAGTACCAACATGTTCAATTAATTATTACGCAAATCATCATCGGTAGTCATGCCTAATGTTTTTTGTCTAACAAAAAAGAGTTATTCGCAACGAATGTGAACGAGAAACTAAAATGGTTTCAAAAACACGTTAAACAAAATAACACTGTTCGTCAGAATCAATCGTTTTATACGATTTTTTGCTAAAAAAGCCGAGAATGTAAAGGTTGATAATGTACAAAAGAAGTTAAGCTAACATACAGAAAACTTCTGAGATCTAATTAGTGATTTAGGTTTGCAAAAAGGTTTGATTACAAAAAATTAATATTATCAGATTTAGAAAGAACATGTACAAAGTTTTTTGAAAGCTAACAAGTTGAATGATGAAAATGTCTGTTGCTATTATACACATTGTACAGTAATGCTGAACATATACACCCTGATTTTTTCTTTTATAAAACCTATGCTAGATTTTTAAAATAAAAAAATGAAACTGAATTAGCGAGCAAAAAAGACATTTGATATGTAAATTTATCAGAAGCATCACAAAAAGCTGTTACGAACATTCAAGATTTTTTTATCCAACAAATCCTAATTTTTAAAAAAAGATGGACAACATCAATCGTATTTTTAGAAAACTTAAAGAATATATATTGAAATATTATTCAGATTATAAATATAGAAAGTATGTATGTTTTAATCCTCAAATTGAAAATACAGTTTTAATCGTCACCAAAATAACGATTAAGATTATTAATCAGGTAGATAATAAAAGCAAAATTATAAATATGATATATGTAATGAACTTAAGGTATCATATATCATATGCTAAGTTGCCTACAGCTCCTAAGATTTTTGGTATATATTAAACTACGTTTCTTACATTTAATTTTATATATAACCCACTCAAATCCAAGTAGTTTATTTGGACTTGTTTTCGTTTTCAGTTCATCAAATCCTTAATCTTAATTACCAAAATAAAGAATAAGAACTTTTAATTCTCATCCTGTTTTTCATATTTACTTTATATTTGTATCTTGCAAAATTTCCTTGAGTTTTTCGATAATTAATTCTTTTCTTTTATTAAAGAATTCAATAAAATTTTCAAAATCTAAATTTACATCTGGTATATAATTATCCTTTTTGAATTTAGCTTGTTTTTCAGTGTCACCAGGGTATATTTCTTCGAGCCAAACTTTAAATTCTTTATCATTCTTTTCCTTATTTGGAACAGCTTCAAGTAATTGAAGATTAGGAAGACAATTAAAATTTTCTAAATATGTATCAATGTCTTTTTCATTAAAACCTTCTTCATGCAAATTTTTCTCTGTAAATAAACTTTTAGGAAAAATGTGATCTATATGAAAACGGTTTCTATAATTTAGATTTGGATATAATAAAGATAATAATGAAAAAGTAAAACCTTTACCGTATTTTTCTTTAGTATATTCTCTTATTTCATCATCTGTGAATAATAATGTTTTATTACTATTTTTAAATTTTTCAATAATTTGTTCTAAAGGAAATTCTGTATTATTTTTATCTATAATATTACGAATGGTTGTTAACACACTATCACTATGTCCGCCAAATAGTTTTTTTGTTAAAGCTAAAACTAAGTATTTTTTTATTTTATTTTTATCTTTTCAGTTTTTATATGAGGTAAAGTAATTCTCATTTGCTTTTATTTTATATAAATAATAAGCAATAGGAATAATTGCATTTTTTGAAGTTAACGTTTCTTTAGTATAACCAAAACTTGATACCAATTCTACCGCTATTCTTATAGCCTTAGTTACATCATCTCAATTGTTTTCCATCTTTTCTGTATTTGTTTCATTAAAGTTATCTACTTTATATTTAATATTTGGAAAATTATTCATTACTAAACTTGCTTTTAAAACAAAGTCTTTATCAAAATTAAAGCCAATATGATCACTATTGTCAATACGATTAATTTCATTAACAAAATTTATCATTAGTTCTCTTGCGTCTTTTTTCTTCCATTGTGCAGTTACCTTTGACAATAATAAATCTGAATCACTCAATACAGTTCCACCACTATTTAGTCTTATAAAAATATCCAATACTTTATCTAATGATTCACTATCTGTGATGTAATAGCTTATAAGTTTTTCGGTATGAATGAGTTTATATAACTTGCGCAATGTTTCTCTGCACTTTTCTTTTGTTTCTTCCTTGTAATTAGCAAAAATATCTTTTTTCTCTAATAAATGATTCTCTATTCCTTTTTCTTCATCAACATCTAATATGTCACCTACTCAATACCAATAATTATTTTCATCTTTTTTATTCGCATTTTCTTCGGTTAAAAATTTAAAATTATTCTCAAAATCATTATCTTCTGTTTTTTGGTCTGATTTTGGGATTAAATTAAGATATAATTTGGTTTCCGGATACGTATCATCTTTATCAGGTTGTTTGTTTCGCAACTTTTTTGAATAACTACCCTTTAAAGCTATATAAATCGAAGTCAGTCTTTGTTGACCATCTAAAATAGCAGTAATTTCTTTTTCGCCATTTATACTAACTTTTTCATTATGTGTTTTTTTTCTTTCGTGATAATATTCTAAAAATTTATAAAATTTGTAATTGCCTGTATTTTCTTTTTTTATTTTCCAAAATAAAAATCAACCAATAGGATATTCTCTCATTATGCTATTAAAAAGTATTTCAATTTGTTTAGTGTCCCAAACAAACTCTCTTTGAATCGCAGGAAGAAAATATTTCCCGCTTTTGATATTATCTACTACTTCTTTTATTGTTAATGGATCTTCGTATGCCATCTATATAGTCTCCTTTTTAATTTATTTTTATCCGTTCTGATAAGTGCGTTTATAATTTAACTAGCTAATCTATAATATCGCAAGCACTACAACCGCATTTCTAATTTTTTTGTATAAGTGAATCAGTCATATCTTTTTCAAACTCAAAAACACTAGAATAACCTTGAAACATTAAGCAGTTTTTTAGTGTTAATTTTCTTATAGCATATTTTCTTAAAATAATATGTCCATCTATTCTCATATTGGCAGCTAATGTAGAGCATAAGTTTATTTTCTCTAACATAAACTTTATACCATTGATATAAAATAAATTTATTTATCACTTCTTTTTAAAGTATTGTAAAAAATTTTATAAGTAGTCTCTGTGTAGTTAGTATTTATTATCTACTTTTAAAATGAAATCCTCATTATCTAATAATTTTTTACAAATATTTTGCATTTAATATGTCTTGATTATAAAGTAATTTTATGCAAAAATCCTAGTGATATAAATTTTTTCTATTTTCTGGGAAATTTGAATATTCACTATCATTTAATACCATCATCTTTAGGTTATAAGCATAGCTCTGAATTGTTTTTTAAACTCTTGAAAAAAGAAGGGTAAACCAATCAAGTTGTTCTTTTTGTTACTTAAAATTTTGGAAAACAATCATTCGAAAAAAGTATTAATCTTTTTTGAGATGACGCTTTTATAGATAAATTAGCTTGGAAATTAAAGACCAAAACGCTTCTATGATAAATTCCGTCTTATGAAAGTAGCGCATAATGCGTTCGTTTGAAAGATTAAAAATCACAAGACCTTTCGCTTTTTGTTTATTCAGCACATAAGTGATGAATTACTTATTCTTAATGTTTTTTAAAAACAAGGACTGCATTCTAAAATAGTGTCTTTTATCCAACAAGTCGCCCGTTTCACAGAGTGTCAAAAAGGGTCTTTATCAATTAAGACGGTGTGCCGTTTATTAATTAAATTATAAAAATAACAGTTAAGAAGAAATTCTTAATAGGTGAAAACAAACATTATTATGGTGGTAATAATGAAACATTTATTGCGCATTATATCAATAAATTTAGCAACCAATCCTTTTCATCATCCAAAATAGACACCTTTAGGAAGGAACGTATCTAATGTGGTGTTTCTAGGAGCACAAACGTAGTCTTTATTGGATAAAATATTGTAGTGATGTCACAAAAGTAATCACACTTTTTATATAATTTTCAACGTCCTATATACTATACCTATATATACATATTTGTAAGGTTAAAATTAAAAGCATTTGTCATTTTTTGAAAAAGTGCCATCACTAAAAAACAAGATAGTTATTAATAATACATATTATATAAACTCATCCTCAGAGGTTATAGGCGAACCCCTTATCTCGCCCCAATAATGAATGCACCTGTGTAGATGTGCGCAGATAATAAAACTTCTTTCATCTTAGTGAAAAATAAAAGTATATGCAACTAGTAAAAATAGGTAGTAAACGGTAGTGGGTGTTGAAATTATGCTAAAAAATTATTTTTTAGTGTAAAATACATATAATAAAACTTAAGGTGTCATACACTATAGCCCTTTATTTCCTGCAGATGCAACTTTTTTATTTCCATTATAATAAATATCAATAACACAAGAGGGGGAAAAAATTATTACAAGAAAATTCCAAAAACAAGAAGTTTTAAAACGTTATTTTGCAAAGGAAATGAGTGTTAAACAATTAGCAGAAATTTATAAAATTACGCCAACAACAATTTATAAATGAATTAAACAGTTTCAAAATTCAGAAATTAAAGACGAAACTATTTGTAAAAATATTGTTCATAACGAAAAAATAGCAGCAATTATTTATTTTCGTAATCATTATGTTAGTATTGATGCAGTGTGTGCAAAATTTAACATTACTCCCAAAATTTTTATCTTGTGGCACGATGAATTCATTGCAGATTGCAAAAATAAACAATATATTAAGCATTTCAAAATAACTAATGATAACTAAAAATCAATACTAAATAAAGCTGAAAAATAAGCCTTAATTTGTTGTTTTATTGTTATAAAAAATTTAGATAAACAATAAATTCGTTCAAAAAGATTATTTTATAAAATGAAAAACTCTTAAAAACTATCTGAAAAACTTTTTTCTTAGTATAATAAAACATCAGCGAATACATTTTTAAATTAATTTTAGTTGACAAAAATATATTTTTTTTATATAATACTATCTAAATAAATATTAATGACCGAACAATAAGTCCTTGCTTATAAGGTACTTGTGCTTGAGAATGGTAATTACTTTGTAATTAGAGTTCTGTTGAGTTAACGTATTAACGAAAAGTACAGGGTGGAACTATCTGTTTATAGTCTTAAACGATTCACGAAAGGTATATCTAGGTTTCTGATAAGTGTGGCGCTGTCAGCAAACGATGCCAACTAGGTAGTACAGTTGAAGCACCGCGAGGTGTGTATAAATCTTCTGTCGTGAAGTAGGAACGAAAATCTGTAGAAACTTTAAAATACAAAATCAAAGGCAAGTTCCTTGGGTAAAACCCGGAGTTATCAGAAGACGTAATTAATCTTCTGTCCGTGCGTGAATAAAGAGTGTAAACATATACTTGGTGGAGTTGATTCGTCTCCGTCTTAATATTTATTTTTTTATGCCTTTGATCGTTTAATTGAACATAAAAACACTCCCTGTTTGGGAGTGTTTTTTTAAAAAAATTATCTATTAAATTTTTTCTTCAAAACTTTTAATGGTTTGAATGATATTTTTTACTTGATCTGGTTTTTCAATGATAAATCCAGCAGAGTTAAAGTGTCCGCCGCCGCCAAATACTTTAGCAACCCGTGATACATCGTAACTCGTCTTTGATCGAATTTCACCACGGTATTTTCCATCTAGTTTTTTTAATAACATAAAACAAACTTCAGAGCTTGCTATTTCTGCGAATTTAGCTGTTAAAGGACGAACAATATCATTATGCACAACTGTGTCAACAACTAAAAAATCAATATTGTCTTGCCTTTGCTTTTGGTTTAAATAACTAAAAACAAGTTTATTTTCTTCATTTGTTAATGCCAATTTTTTGATTAAACCTAAATAATCTAAACCGCGCTCAATCAACCAAGACAATGCAAGGAATGTTTGACTACTAATATTACGTTCTCGTAAAAATTCAGTGTCAGTCAAAATTGCAGTTGCAAGCCCTTCTAAACAACGTTGATTCGTTTTTAGATTTAATACATCTGCCAGCACCACTAATGGCTCTCCTGTTGCAGGTCAATAGTCACCGCCAATTGCAAACATCCATTCACCTTCTTCGTGGTGATGATCAATTTTTAAGGATGTGGCCGGATTTACCCGTTGATCATAAATTCGTCGATAAGTTGATGTATCAACAACAATTTTTAACGATTCGTTAAAGAATGTATCGTCCACCAAGCCAGCAGGTCCATCCAATAAAAATTGGAGGTTACGTGGATAATCATCACCACTAATGCGTACTTGTTTATTAGGAAATGCAAGACGTATTAATTCTTGTAATCCAACTGCGCTTCCTAAAGTATCTCCATCTGGTTCGATGTGTGTACATAACGTGATTTTGTCATACTTTTTAATGTATTCTCAAAAAGTATGAAGCAAGGAAATTAATTGATTATTATTTTGTTTATGAAACATGATAATCACTCGCTTGACTATTTAAGTAATTATTTATCGCATATTTTTGTGCTTGGTATACTTGTTTATTTACACGTTTGTTTATATGGGCCTTTTGCATATTTGTAAGGGTCGTTTCTTTAGCTTTATCTTTAATAATCTTAATCTCAGTTTGAATTTGTTTTAAATTGACCTGATAACTTTTTTTAGTTAAACTTTGTAGATAAATTAAACGTTCATAAGTATGTCGATCAATATGGTTGTTATAATATGTGGCATAATGATAAACAGAATTAAACATATGATCACGGTATGCTAAATTGTAGTTAATCGGTTTGTAGTGGTTTGCAAAACTAATATTAAATGTTTTTGCAACTGCAAGGGCATGAATTGTTTTTCAATTTCGTAAAAGACGCTTGAACCACACACCCTGACTAAAGAAATATCCAGTCATTACTTTTTTACGCAATAATGACGATACATATTCTAGAATCATTAATAAAATAATTGTGAAAATTAAGTATGCCGATAGAATATTTCAGTTCGATGGGTTACCTGATAAGATATTAATTTGTAAACCAAAAGGTGAAGCACCCACTGTCCCGATTACAGTTGTAGATTTGAAGTTAATTTCAATTCGATATAAGAAGTTTGAAATAATTGTTGGCATAATTTCTTTAATTGTATACTTGAATTTTAAACCAACAGATGCACCGATTGAATCTAATGACTCAAAGAAACGTTTAGGAATTTTTTCGACAGCTTGGGTAGTTAATTTCCCCATCATTCCAATTGAATGGATTCCTAACGCAAGCACACCCGCAAAAACGATGGAATCTTTTGACAGGGCTAAGAATAAAATTGCAAACGTAAAAGCCGGAACAGCACGAAGAATAATGATTATTAATTTAAAAAATAATGATCATCATTTAGTAATATTAAACGATGCCAATAGAGCTAATGGGATAGCTAATATTGTTCCGATTAGAGTTGATAAAATAGCCACTGCAAGGGCATTTAAACCTAATTTAATCGGATTATCACTCCCCCAACCCTTAAAGACTTGTCAATAAGGACTAAAGAAACTATTCATTCCTTTAACAAAGAAAGAAATTTGTACATCGTTAGCACTCGCAAATTTAATTTGAAATAACGATAAAATAACAAGTGTTAAAATAACAATTCCTAAACCAACTTTCCATAAATAAACTTTTGGTTTTTGTTTTTTTAATTGCTTTAAATACTCATTGTATGGCAACTTATCATCGACAACAGGACGTTTAGGAACTGCCTCTAAAAAATATTTTTTAACTAAAAAGTTTAAAACTTCTAAAATCACCATAAAGGTAATTAGAACTCATAAAACAATTGTTAATCCTCCGAATTTACCATATTCTTGGTAGTTGGTTACCGACTCCCCAATTGTAGGAATCCCTACAATTGAAAGAATTGCTGCAAATCGTACAACCATTTCAAACGAATAGAAACCATATGCAAAAATTCGTTTATTTAAATAAGGCATAATTGAACGCTTGAAAGCAACCATTTTGTTATTTCCAATTGCTTGTAATCCGTGATATGCTGACACATCGTACGTATCCAAATCTTCGTATAGCCACTTAGCCATTACCGATGATACAAACACCGCTAACGCAAAAGTAGCTGCTAATTCAGGTGAAACTAAATTTTTAAACCCAAAAGCAAAAACAATAGGTGGAATTGACCGAATAATAGACATAAAAATCCGCATCGGCATATAAATAAAAGGAGTTTTAATAAAATTTTTTGCACTTAATAAGGCAATTGGAACAGAAATAATAATTCCTAAAATAGTCCCTAAGATTGAAAAACTAATTGTTTTTCATAAATACTTAAGTGCATGCACAAAAGTGGCTGTTGGAGTGTAATCTTCCCCTGCGACATCAATAGTTTTGAAATTAAAAAAATCAGGAATATATTTTTTTCAAAAAATATCTTGTCCGCTAAAATCCGGTTTGCTAATTCAAACAATAACTGCAAAAATAGCTAAACTTGCAAGAATTGCAAAAATACTAAATCATGGGAAACTTTTAGTTACTTTTTGACCATTGATGTCAATAAATTTTGGTTGGAAGTAGTTCTTAATCTTTTGCAGAACAAAGATAAAACGTGCTTTATGGTGTGAAGATTTAGAAAGTTTCTGGTGTACTACTTGTTTCATTTTTAATCTTCTCTAAAATATCTGCCTGAATTGTTTCCCGTTTACGTTTAGTTTCAATAAACTGTTGTTCATCAAATTGTTCAAGTTGTTCACCATAAATTTGTTTTAAAATATCTAAATTAACATTAGTTGATGGTCCGTCGTAAACGATTTTTCCTTTTTTAACCCCAATAATTCTATCAGCATATTGTAACGCTAAATCAACGTGGTGTAAATTTGCAAGTACAGTAATATTTTCTGATTTATTAACATACAAAAAGCCATCCATTACACTTTTTGCCATAATAGGATCAAGCGCGCCAACGGGCTCATCAGCTAAAATAATTTTTGGATTTTGTGCAAGTGTACGAGCGAGTGCAACACGTTGCATTTGTCCACCTGATAAATCCTTTGCTAAATCATATGCATTTTCAAGAATATTTACTTTGGCTAATGCACGGTATGCGAAATCTTGGTCACGTTTTGAATAAAGTCCAAAAAAGGCACGAAAACGATTCATTTTTGCCGCACGCGCTGCAAGAACATTATCAATAACAGAAATATTATCAATTAAATTATATCCTTGAAAAACAATTCCAACTTTTGTTCTAAATTCACGTAGTTTTTTGCCATTTAATTTACTAACTTCATACGGACCAACTTTTAATGTTCCGTCACTGATTGTATTGATTTTGTTAACAGTTTTTAAAAGAGTGGTCTTTCCGGCACCGGAAAGACCAATAATTGCGACAAATTCACCCTGCTTAATTTGCAGATTGACATCAATTAACCCTTTTGTTCCATTTGGATAAGTTTTGCTAACATTAGATCATTCAATCGTTCAATCAGATAACTGTTTAGGATTTTTTGATTTGTTAGAACTCATATTAATTATTAATTCTTTTCTCTTTCAAATGATGTGAACCCATCAAAGTGTTTTTTAAATCATTCTTCAGGGAATGTATAAGAAGCTGATGACGTTTTTGAAGTATAACCAAATTTAATTAACCCCTTAACATCATTTCAGTTAAGTTTTCAATTTTCACCTTGTTTTTTCATTGCTTCTTGGATCATTTTGGCAATTTCGCTATCTTTACGAGCGTAAATATAAGCACGATAGAAACCAACTGTCTTTAAATTATTAGTATCTCCATTTGCTGCAGTTGCTAATTTATCAACAACTGTTTTTAAAGCTTCTGGATATCCTTCTGATACAGTCGTTGGGTTTCCTGTACCTTGAATATAAAGTTGTACTTTGCCATTTGCACCTTTGCTAAAAGTACGGTATCCATTAGCAGCATCGACTAAAAGTTTTTCGCTTGTAAATGCTGGTGTGAATGTTTGATCTAGCGAAACATATGGATCAATAATTTGTACTGAGCGACCGGCTTGTAAAATGAAATTTGTGTTTTGGGCTTTTGTCGCTCATGTATCAACAGGAAGGAAAGCAACATCTAATAATCCATTATTCAAACTATTTGCAGCTTGGTCGTAACTTGTACTTACTGTAATTTCAAAGTTATCTAAACCCATTGTATTAAAGTATTCACTAATCTTACTAACTGCTTTTTGGACATTAGTTGGATCTCCTGATGGGATAAATTGAACCTTAAGTTTTTTTGATCCTGTTTTTTTAGTTACTTTGTTATCAGAACTAATTTCAAAGTATTCGCTACCTTCTTCTGGAGATTTTGAATATAATTTACGTTTATCTCCTTGCGGATTTACAGTAATTTCAGCGTTTTCATCAACTAATTGTGCATACCCATCATGATTATAAACACTAAAAACTGATTTAGATTTACCACCAACATCAATAGTTAATTCTTTATTTTCAGCATTAGGGTTTGCTTTTAAAGCTTTTTCATTTTCTTTTGCTTTTTTAATAGCTTCTGTAAATAAAATCTGTAATGCTTTAATATCACCTTTTTTAAGGGTATTGCGAACTTGAACACCATCGTTTGCAATAGCAGTTGTCGCTCCAACAACAATGATATCATCACGGTTGTCTTTTGCATAAATTGAAGCTGCATCCCCTCAAGCACTAGCTAATGTAATTGTTCCACCAGCTAAATCACTCATTTGTGTTGCATAACTTCCTGAATTTTTAGCTTCAAATTTTCCTTTTACATCAGCAGCAGAACTGCCACTATTATTACAACTTGCAGCAATAGCAATTACTGAACCAGCAATAGCTAAAGCTCCCATTGTAGAAAATAAGATTTTTTTATTAAGTTTATTATTTTTCATTAATACAATCCTTTTAATTATTTTTTATTTCACTTACATAAATAAAATGAGTTCTAATTACTCTATTATATTTTAAACAAAAACATATATATACAACCGACAAAAATCAAAAACCTAATAAAAATTTATTTTTATATTTTTTAGAAATTAGAAAATTGTTTGTAAAAATAGTTTTTTTATATCATTATTGAATTCTAAATTTTAATTCATATTAACATTTTGATAAAACTACATTTTTAGGGTAAAAAAATAAAACAGATCCGTCCCAAGACGTTCTGTTTTATTTTTTAATTCTAATCTTATTTAATTTCTAAAATCTTAACACGATAAGGATTATCAATATGCAACGTTGCTGTTTCTTCAACTCGCAAACCAACTAATGCCTTTCCTAAGGCTGATAGATTAGAAATCTTATTTTCTAACGGGTTCACATCGATAGTCCCCACAATTGTGTAAACTTCTTCTTGGTTTGTTTTATAGTTAAAAATTCTAACAACATTTCCGAGAGAAACAGTTTCGTTTGATAATTTACTATCATCAATCAATTCATAATCATTAAGAATATCTTCGATTTCTTCTTTACGACGGTTTAAATTTGCTTGTTCGTTCTTAGCTGCATCATAATCAGCGTTTTCTGATAAGTCTCCTTGCTCACGAGCTGCTTGTAATTGACGTGTAATCTCAGGTCATTTGATATTTAAAATATCATGCAACTCTTGTAATAATTCTTGCTCTTTCGCTTTGGTAATTGTGTGTTTCATAATACTCCTTTATTAAACAAACTAGACCATTAAAAACGGTCTAGTTTGTTTTTATTCTTCAGTTTCATAAGTTTCAGTTACAAATTCGTCTTGTTTTTGTTCTGTATCAATTTCTTCATATTCAATAGAATCATCTGTTACTTGTAAATTTACATTCACAATCTCTTTGATTCCCTTTGTAAAAGCAAATTTAGGAATAATTTTTTCTGGAATAATTAATTTTTCTTTTGTAAAAACATTTACTCCTTTTCGCTCTTTACGCTTTGATAATTTGAATTTACCAATTTTACCTAAACTAACTTCCCCAGATCGTGTCAACTCTAAAATTAAAAAATTTTCATAAGTTTCTAAAATTTCTTTGGTTGTTTTTTTATCATTGTTAATCATTTTAGAAACTTGATTAACTATTTCGGCACGCGTTAGGGGTTTAACTTGATTTGACATATATTAAATTCTTTCTTTAAGTTTTTAGTATTTTTATTATAACAAATAATAAAATAAATTATTTTTTTAAGAATTTAATACCGGCATTCAAAGCAATTTCCATCATCGCTTTAAACGTTGTTGCTCGTTCTGTTGGAGTCATTGATGCATCAACAACTAGCGAATCAGAAACTGTTAACATTGTTGCGGCGTTTTTATTTAAGATTTGGGCGTTAGCAAACAAACCAGCAGACTCCATATCCACACATTGAGCATGTGTGCGTTTTTTAATTGCATCTAGACTTTCGTGACCGTTATTATAAAAAACATCCGATGCATGACAAATCGCTTCAATAATTGGACGTTTTAGTTCTTCAGCGCTTTGTTTAATTACTTCATAAATACTTTGTGTTGGGTACATAAAGTTCTGTTCATCTTTTTTTGCTCCAATAGCTTCGACAAATGTTGAATCTGTATAGGCTTTACTAACCAATACAACATCTCCTAATTTCAAATCTTCAACATAAGCGCCTGTTGAACCAACACGAATAATAGTATCTACATCGTAGAATTTATACAATTCGTATGAATAGATTCCAATTGATGGAATACCCATTCCGTGTCCCATTACACTAATACGTTCGCCTTTGTAATATCCTGTATAACACAACATTCCCCGAACATCATTTACAAGAATAGCATCTGTTAAAAAAGTATCTGCAATTCATTTTGCACGCAACGGATCTCCTGGCATTAAAACAACTTTAGCAATTTCATCCTTTTTTGCATGTATATGTGGTGTCATAAAATTTCTCCTCTAATTTATCTTAATGTTTCTCTAACCCTTTAATTATAAATTAATCAGTACCCCTGATAACATAAGAATCACAAATATTTTGCAAAAACGAACAAACAAAAATAAAAAAAATTAATTTAATTAACAAAGATAATATCTTTTCGACAAAAATATTTTTAATGAAACAATGTTTTAAATAATGTTAAAAAATATTTAAAACACAGTATTTAACAAAAAACAAACAACTAAGAACATCTCATAATTAACATAACAATTAATATATGAGTATTATAGTCGTTTGTTCAAAACTATTTATAAGCAGTTTTTAGTTTTTTAATATTAATATTTTTTATTTCAGAATCTTTATAGTTTTATTAACTAAATTTGTTATATATAAAAACTAATTTGCTTCCCCATCTGCTGTTCCTGCAGACTCTCATCCTTGTCTAGAGCTACTAATATCAACATTTTCACTAGCGCCTGGGTTTGCATCTTCTTTAGGAGCAGCAGCTGTGTTTTCACTAGCGCCTGGGTTTGCATCTTCTTTAGGAGCAGCAGCTGTGTTTTCACTAGCGCCTGGGTTTGCATCTTCTTTAGGAGCAGCAGCTGTGTTTTCACTAGCGCCTGGGTTTGCATCTTCTT
>NZ_JAOXHM010000002.1 GCF_025780075.1 Ureaplasma sp. ES3154-GEN
AAAGTGGAAATACCTGTTCCCATCCCGAACACAGAAGTCAAGCACTTTCGAGCCGAAGATAGTTTAAAACAAAATAGGAAATCGCCACGCAAATTAAATTAAAGAACTGAGTAATCAGTTCTTTTTTTTGTGTCTATGCCAAAACAAAATCGTAAATTATAGTAAAATTATGTATATTGGTAGATTCACAGGAGATTATTATGCTTAAATTTATTTGGTGTCAAACTGGAAATAAAGGTATTGCAAAAGACCAAAAAATTCCTTGGTATGTCAAAAAACAACATGACGCTTTTATTAATGAAATTAAAGGTCATATTGTTGTTTATGGACAGTATCTATTTGCTAACTTTCTTGGAAGCAAAACAATCCCTGAAGCGGATAATATTATTTATTCATCAACTATTCAACCCTCTGCCGATGGCTCGTACAAAGTTATTAATGAACAAAAACCAATTTTAAAATGAGCAGAAAAACAGGATGTGTTTGTTATTGGGGGTACCAAGATTTTTAACATCTTTGTTGATTATGTACAAGAGCTCATTGTTTATGAATTAAAAAATTATTATGATTGTAACCGATTTATGGATATTGATTTTGGAAAATTTCATTTAACTAGTGAGGTTGATGAGGGTGAATATTATCTTAAAAAATACATTCGCATTAGTAAGTAATACGTTCTGCAACTTGGGGGCATAAATTCATTAAAGTAATAAACTCATTTACTGCTTTTTTATGTTTCAAATAAAAACTTGATTGAGAATAATTTAATTGTTTTGCTTCTAACTCGTTGATATAGAGATGAGTTATGATTTCGCAACTTTCACGTGACATATGCATAAGAATTGTTTGTGTGTATTTAACAATTGTTCTGCATCAGTTAATATTTTCACTGTTACGACTAATTTTAGTTAGCGAACACTGATTAACAATATCGAGTGCCATTATTTGGTGTCGCGCTTTCTTATATTCTTGAAAAACAGCTCTAATTTGAGCAACTTTTGATGTAATTACTGGCATATATTAACCTCCATTTATATCTTATTTATACAAAGATTATCACAAGTAGAGAAGAAAAAAATAAAATTAGGACAAAAAACAAGCTATTGCTATATAATGATAAAATAGGAACAAAAAAATTATTAATAAATTAATAAACAACAATATAAAAAGTAGGAAAAAAGTGAAAAAAACAAACAAGTACAAACTTCTTTCTTGACCATTAATTGGGGCTAGCGCAATAAGTTTAATCGCAACAACAGCCTGTACGGTTGGAGAAACAAAAACTATTAATGTTAGTGGTTCATCCACTGTTTACCCATTTATTTCTAATTTATCAGATGTTTATACAAAAATTAATAATGATGTTGATATTATTACGACTCCAAACGGATCAGGTAGCGGTATTAAAGAAGCTCGTGATCTAAAAAAAGATTTTGGGATTGCATCGCGTTTTGCAAATAACAAAGAGATTAATAGCGATTGAGTTAGTAATGAAATTAAAACATTTACATTTGCATGGGACGGAATTGCAATTGTTTATTATGCTCCTGGTCTTGAATCTTTAAATATTAATAAGCAAGGTTTAATAAAACTCTATGAAGGGTTTGCTGGTTATAAAAAAATAACATTTGCAGATTTAGATCCACATGTACCGGCTAATTTTGCAAAAATAACTGTTAAACCATATGCGCGTTCAGGAGGAGCTGCCGCAAGTGGAACCGCAGAAGCGTTTTTAAATAATTCACAATTAGTTAACCATACAGACCTAGTAGACGAAACGTTTAATAATTTAGAAACCGGTAACTACGGTAAAAACACCAAAGTTACAGCAGAAGCAAATTCGCAAGCATTTCAACGAATTGACAGCGATAGAGAACTAGGTTCAATCATTTACTTATCTGCTGGTTTTGTTGAAACTAATATGCAAATTCTATATGACAGAGGTTTTCGAGTAGCAAGTATTGGATATGATAATTACAATGTTAAGCCATTTGATTATGATGTTGTAAATAAAGAATTGGTAGTTAAAGGTGGTAATGTCGCAAGAAGTTATCGTTGGTTTCGACCACTTAACATTATTTTTAGTGTAAACCATGTTGATGAAAAAACCAAAGACTTTTTATGATGAGTTTTAACAAGTGATAAAGCCGAAAAAATCATCAAAAAAACAGGAGGAATTCCGTTAACTGATCACCAAAAACTAATGATGTTTTTTGGTGATCAAAAAAATAAAGATTGACTAAAAGATGAAAAGAAAAATAAAAATTTCTTCTTTTCTGACTTAAAAGTATTTAAAATAAACAATAGCGAACCTATTGATTTGATGGGTTTTTATCAATCGAGTAAGGATTAAAAAACTGGTATGAGTAGGTTAAAAAATAAACAATTGAGTAATAACATTTTTAAAAACATTTCCCTTTTATTTGTTATTTTCTTTGTTTTTATTTTTATTGGTGTTTTCATTTTTATCATTGTAAAATCTATTCCGGGTTTTGAATATTACGGAGTTAAAAAGATTTTATTTAGTAGTGATTTCAATTTGCACTCCTTGGATAAAGCTACAGGAGTTTCGGTTTGGCTACCTTTGGCCATTACATTAGTTGTTTCATTTGGTGCACTATTAATTGCTGCACCAGTGGGTATTAAAGCGGCTACATTAATTAAGTTTCGAATTAAATCTCAACGAATTCAAAAAGTTTTAAAAATCATTATTCTTTCATTAGCTGGTATTCCATCAGTGATTTTTGGCTTGTTTGCAATTAACAGTTTAGGGCCCGTATTGAAAGCAATTTTTCAAACTCAGAGTGTAATGAATGTTTTTACTGCATTCGTAATGTTGTCGTTCATAATTCTTCCAACGATTATTGCAACAACATTAAACGCATATGATGCAGTAGATTACAAATTAATTGAAAACGGTATTGGTATGGGCTCTTCTTATACACGTTCGATTTACAAAATTTTCAAACTTGAGGCTAAAGGTAATATAGCAGTAGGCCTAGTACTTGGCTTAGGTCGTGCGATTGGTGAAACGATGGCTGTTAGTATGATCTTGAGTGACGAAGGTTATAATAACGTAATGAGCGATGGTTTGGTGAAGGTTTTAGGGTCGTCACTGCGTCCGTTAGGTGCATTGATTTCGATTAATATGTTCGGAGAAAATGTGGGTGAGCATTTAAAAGGGTTATTATATGTTTTTGGGATCATTTTGTTTATTGTGGTGATGATTCTGAATGGTTTTGTTTTATATTTGACTCGTAAAAGTAATAAAAATAAACACGCTTGATGAACAAAATTTACTCAACAAATTGGCCGAGTAGTAAATATTATTCCGAACTATTGTAAATATATTTTCGAAAAAGTAAGTTATCAAAATAAATATAAAGTTAGTGTTGATAATTTAAGCGAAGTTAATCAGTATATAACTTATCGAATTCAACATCATAAATTTATTAAGTTGTATGATGTTTATAAAATGTTTTGGGAAATAGTTGCTGGTTTAATTGCTTTTGGATTTCTGTTCTGAATTTCTTTTGATATTATTGTTAACGGTATTCTGACATTTATTAGTCCTAGTTTCGAATCAACAGTGTTTATGTATTCGAAAAATACAACAGGTCAGGCATTAATTAATACTTTATTAATAATTTTTCTTGCACTATTAATTGGTTTTCCAATTGCATTATTTGTTGCTATTTATTTAAATGAATATGCAAAAAACAAAACCCTTAAAAAAATTATTTATTTTTTTGTGGATAGTTTTGGATCTACACCATCAATTTTATTTGGAATGTTTGGTTTAGTGGTATTTATTGAAATTTTTGGGTGAACAGCATCAGGAAGCAAAGGGACATCACTATTAGTGGGTTCATTAACGATTATGTTAGTGATCCTGCCGGTATTAATTCGCTCGATTCAACAAGCATTACAAAGTGTTCCTGATAGTATTCGGATGAATGCTTATGGTTTAGGTAGCTCGAAATGGCAAACAATTCGTAAGTTAATTTTACCCCAAGCAATGCAAGGAATTATTTCTGCGATTTTTTTGACGATTGGACGGATTATTGCAGAAACAGCGCCGCTGTATTTAACAGCAGGTTTAACATCAGCGAAGGGAATTGGATATTTACAATCAGGACAGACATTAACAACGCGAATTTATGCGAATGCAATTATGGCAACCGATTTGAATCAAGCGCGATTCGTACAATATGAAACAGCTTTTATTACTTTATGAATTATGTTATTCCTAATTGTAGTTGGGTATGTGTTAGTTCCCTATATGTCAACTATTAAAATTAATTTAAAAAATTGAATTACTAAACGAAAAGCGTATTATAAAACGGCAATAGTTGATCACTTAGAAATTTTTAGTAGTCAAATTTACAAAAAAAATTTATTAATTACTTTCGAGCAAGCAAAGATTATGAATTATAATCTTGAAACAGTTCAGTACGCAAAAATTAAACATAAAATATATAAAATTAAATATGTCGATGAAACATATATTAACCAAATAATTCAGGCCCAATAATGACAAAAAAAGTAAAAATATATCACTTAAATCAGAAAAAGAACGAATGAAAAAACAAACCAATTGACCAAATCGTCGATTATTTAAATAACAAATCAATTTATAAACGTTGATGATTATTAAAACAACTAAAACATGACGATCGGGTTTTAGTAAAAAAAATGTTAAAAGAAAAAAAGGAAGCATTAAATAAAATTAAAGAAGATTTTAACGAGGCAAATGTTTTTGAGGTTAAAAACTTCAATTTTTGGTACCAAAATGGAGCAAAACATGCATTAAAAGATATTAATGTAGAAATTAAACGATTTAAAGTAACCGCTTTGATTGGTCCATCGGGATGTGGGAAGTCAACTTTTTTACGAAATTTAAATCAACTAAATGATTTGATTGACGGAACAACTTATAGTGGCGAAATTTATTTTGATGGGGTGAATATTCGGTCAAAGAAAATTAGTCAATTAGAGTTAAGAACCCGTGTAGGAATGGTTTTTCAAAAACCAACACCATTTGAAAAAAGTATTTTTGAGAATGTTGCTTATGGGCCTCGTCAAAACGGGATTAATGATTACAAAACCTTATCTGAAATTGTTAAGAACGCACTTATTAACGCTTCATTATGGGATGAGGTTAAGGATAATTTAGATAAACTAGGATCAGCTTTATCTGGTGGTCAGCAACAACGTTTATGTATTGCTCGGGCGATTGCCCAAGAACCTGAGGTTTTATTGATGGATGAACCGACATCCGCACTTGATCCGATTGCAACCGCAAATATTGAAAAATTAATTTTAGAATTAAAACAGAAATATTCAATTGTCATCGTGACACATTCAATGGCGCAAGCACAACGGATTAGTGATGAAACAGTTTTCTTTTATGAAGGCAGTGTTATTGAACAAGACAAAACAAGAAATATTTTTACCCACCCCAAAGATAAGAAAACAAAGGATTATGTTTCTGGAAAGATAGGCTAAATTATGGCAACAAACTATTCAATGATGAAAGAATCACAAACCGAATTATTTGATACTTTTAAAAACTTTTATAAAAGAGTTTTAGACAACACTCAAGATTTATGTGACAAATTAATGAATAAAGATTTAGGTTATAAAGAAATTTGTAATGATGCAGTATTCAAAGAAGAACAAGTTAATTTGATTTACTCAGATTTAATTGATGAGTGTGTATGAACAATTCAAAAAGATCAACCCCGTGCAGGGCATCTAAGGTTTTTTATTTCAGTGATTAACTCAGCAAAAGATTTGGAAAGAATTTCTGATCACAATGAAATTATTAGTGAATATTTTGAAGAATATGATTTCAGTGAACAAGAAAAAATACATTTTTTAAATGCGTTTCAAGCAAGCAATCAAATCCTTTACAAGTTTTTTGATTTGTTTACAATTAACAATTTTAATCCCGAAATGGTTGATGAAGTTAAAGCTATTCGTGATCAATACATGAACGAAACAAACATGAAGCAAATGCGAACGGTTTATATTCATGATGAATTAACTGATGAGGAAATGAATAGTCGTGTCAAATTAATCTTGATGTATCGTCATATCGAACGAAATATTGATCATGCGATTAATATTTTGCAAAACTTTGGGAATATTCATATTACGAGTAAATAAAAAACCAATGAATAAATTCTAGGCTAGAAATTATTGAATGAAAAAATAAAAGATTGTAGACTTAGCAATTATTATTGGTAGGATAAACATAAACGACAAAGAAAATATATTTTTGAGAAAGTCCTAATTCACCTTCAATAACAACATAAGAATTTATCCATAAATAATGGTAGACGCATTAGAAGGGAAAAAGAGACATTATACAGAATTAGGCAAAATAAAAACTGCACCTAACAACTTTATTTCCTTCTGTATAATATTTGCGAATTGGGTGTATTGCATTTACAAGCAATAGTGTTTTAATATCTCAAAATACAAAAAAGTATTATTGCAAATAATTTTCTAGATTCTTTACTTTCATTTTATTCAACCAGAAGTTAAAACTGAAAAAACCAAAAAATTAACCTTAATAGAAAGATAAAGGCTAATTTATTTGTTATTTAATTTCCAGTTTTTTATTCACTAATAATTAAGGTAAAAAAATCTTGGAATTTTAACAATTCTTTTTTCTACATATTTTTGTTATTTATTTTATGTAATTATTAATTTGCTAGAAAATAATTTTTTTCAATTCTTTATTGAAGGCAATTAAGAGATAATTAGCACTTATTGCGCTTAAAATTTTTTGAGATGATCCATTAGTATTATCATTCACTTTGCGATCTAATGACTAACATTTAAATGAGTTATAAATATAAGATTTTGAAATTAATTTTTTTAGTTTAATTAAGACTAAAAGTTAATTTAAAAAACAATTATTCTTTGAAATAATATTAACTCTTTCTATATAACCAGTTAATGTTGTAACATTATTTTCTTGTTTCAATAAACAATACTTCTGCATATTTATTGGTAATTCCTTGATACAACTCTGGAACTATTTAAATTAATAACAACCATCCTGAACATTTTTTATTCTTATCAAAGTATATTTACCTTCATTTTTATATGTTTGAGAAAAGAAATTATAATGAAATAAAAACTTACAAATTTCATTGATTCTTTTAATTTCTCATTTTCAGGCATATATTGTCTTAAAATATTGTTTTAAATAATTCTTTCACCTGGGGATTTATAAGGTTTTCCAAATTTATCAGGAAAGTTATATAAATTGAACCATTGATGAAAAACTGTCTTCATTTCTTCTTCTGAATTATCACTTATAATATTAAAAATACAATTCACAAACAACTATTATCAGGCAAGTTAATAGTTGTTTTTATTCCTATGAAAATAAACTTAACAAATTATTTAGAAAATGCACTTAATAAACCTATAATTATTGACTTTTTGGATAAAGAATTTATATTTTTTGCAAATAAATCATAAATCATTATATTTTTGTATTATAAATAGTTTTTTTATCCTTGTTTATTTATAATATAAATAAGTCAAATTGATTTTGGCTGAAAATATATAAGAGATTGATCAAAAGTGAAATTTAAACAAGCTTGACAAAATTACTTGACATCATTTTTAAGGGTTATAACAATTGGATTTTTAGTATGTCTAGTTGCTATAACCATTTCAAGTAATTTCGTCAACTTTTTTTATACATTTTTGATGTCAATCATATTGATGTTTGGACTGATGACTTTGCGATTGTATGCGATTGATCGTTTATGACACAAAAAGTGCTTAAATGTAGTGTCGGCACAACAACCAATGAATAAAAAACAAAAACGGTTAACAACCGTAGAGTTCGGTTTTGTATTTGCTATTTTTCAAATTCTGCAAACGTTACCGATTTTCATTGGGATTATCGTAAACACATTTGTCCAAACAAACCAGGGTGAGATTTTCAATACGCCTTTTTTGCTATCATTTAATATTTTGATAATTATTGGAAATATGATTAGTCAAATTTACAAACAAAGGCCGAAAAAAATGTTATCCGAACAAAAAATTATGGAGGTGTCAAATGGAAAATTATAAACCACTTGATGTGTTGGTAGCAGTTCCGCATATTGGTGCTGTAATTATGGTAACTTTAATCATTCTAACCATTTCGTTAGTTTACTACTTTAACATTCGTAAACTTAAAGTTCACGATGTTCCCAATCGGTTTGTGTTAATTATTCAAGCAATTGTTAACTTTTTTCGTGGGATCGTTGTTGATACAATGGGACCAAAATATGTCAAATTAGCACCGTGAATTTTATTTACTTTTGTATATATTTTCACAGCAAACATGGTTTCATTATTTGGTTTTAAAGAAGCGACAACTGCACTATCTGTTCCATTAGGAATGGCAATTGCATCTGTCTTTGGTGGACAAATTGTTGCTTTACGTTACCAAAAAGCGTCTTACTTCTTGAAATTTGCTTTCAAAATAAAGGGAATCCCAATTATGATTAACCCTTTAGAAATCGTTTCAAAACTTTCACCAATTATCTCGTTAACTTTCCGTTTATGAGGTAACATTACTGCAGCTGCGATTTTATTAAACATTACTTTCTGAGCCTTCGCAGGTTTTACTGATATTGTGCCGTTTGTCGGATTATCAATTATTGGTGCAGTAACAATTCTCCCAATCTTAATTGGATACTTTACAATGTTTGCTGGAACAATTCAAGCGTTTGTATTCACATTGTTAACATCCGTTACATGAGGATTGGAAATTAAAGAAGGGGAAGAACATTTCGCTCATTTAGCACATAAAAAAGCAGAAAAAGAAGCTGCACAACGTGCTTTAGAAGCAAGTGCGAAACAACCCCAAGAACAAGTAGTTGCAACACAAGCTGCTGCTTAATAAAAAATAATATTCAAAAATTAACTAAGGAGTTAAATTATTATGTCATTTATTGATTTATCAAATGTTATTTCTTCTCACCTAGATGCTTTACCAGAAGGAGCTGCTGCTGAAAAATTCAGTGATGGTGCTGGTCTTGCTTATTTAGGTAAATATATTGGTACTGGTATTACAATGTTAGCTGCAGGGATGGTTGGGTTAATGCAAGGTTTCTCAACTGCAAATGCTGTGCAAGCTGTTGCTCGTAATCCAGAAGCTCAACCAAAAATTCTATCAACAATGATCGTAGGGTTAGCCTTGGCTGAAGCCGTTGCGATTTATGCATTGATCGTTTCTATCTTACTTATTTTCGTTGCTTAGTCTTTTTAAGAAAGCAATATAAAAAATATATTTAAGAAAGGGAAACTATTAGTGAAAAGCAAATTTAATAAAAAACACTTAATAGCTAGTCTATCAGTTGTTGCACTTGCCGCCCTATTTGCGCCTTTTCTAGCAAGTTGTGCAGGGGACATTCCTGAATTACAACCAACTGAAATTATTAATACACTATTCCCTAACTTGTGAGTATTTATTGCACAAGTTGGAGCAATGTTAGTTGTATTTAGTATTATTTTATGATTAGTTTGAAAACCAACTAACAAAATGTTAGACAAACGACGAGCTTATATGGCAAATGAAATTGCTGAGGCTGAAAAAACACGCAAAGAAGCTTTAATCTATTTAGAAGAAGCAAAAAAAGACAAATTAAATGCTCAAGTCGAAGCAGTGCGTATTGTGGCTGATGCTAAATCAGAAACACAAGCATACCGTGAAAATCTAGAGCGTGAAGCACGAGATGTAGCTAATAAAATTATTGCTAATGCTCGTGAAAATGCTGAAGCTGAGCGTGTGAATATGATGAATGTTATGAAACAAGAAGCAAAAGAAGTGGCTTATATCGCTGCTGAAGCTTTGATGAAAAAAGAATTATCACGTGCTGATAATGATAAATTAGTTGATGAATTTATTAAAGAATTAGAAAATTCTAATAAATAATAAATATGAAATCAATTCGATCTGTACAAAAATACGCATATGCACTGTTCGAAATCGCAAGTGAAGAACAAAAGTTGCGAACATACAAGGAACAAACCGAAGTCTTATTAGAAATTAGTTATTTATACCCTGTTTTTTATAACGATTTAATCAACAAAACGATTGATAAAGCTAAAAGAAAATCAATTTTGATGAGTATTTTAGGTGATAAATTTGACTATACTTTTTTAAATTTTATAAGCTTAATAATTGATCGAGATAAAGGCAATTATTTACGCTCAATTTTAAAAAAGGTTTTGAAATTAATTAACAACGGATTGCAAATTAGACGTGTTGTTATTCATTCTGCATTGGAATTAACAGAGCAACAAGTGAATTCAATCAAAGAAGCTATGGGTAAGAAATATAACTGTGAAATAGAAGCAGAACTACGTGTTGATCCTAAAATGATAGGTGGAATTCGTGTTAACTTTGAGTCATTTGAAATAGATGGTTCTTTGCAAACACGCTTATCACAAATAATTTTTGAAAATCAAGCGTAGTCGGTAAATTTAAATAATATGAAAAATAAATTTGAAAGATTTTCGCGTTCTATTATTAACCGTTTAGAAAAATACGGTGATAATGCAATTAATGTTGACGTGCTAACGCGTTATGAATTAACGGATGAACAATTTCAACGATTAAGTGATGCGTTAACCAAAAAATACGGAGCTAAAATTCGTTTACGCGTTTTAATTGACCCAACTATACTAGGTGGGATTGAACTGAAAGTCAGATCCGAAATTTTGGATTCATCACTAAAAACAAAACTAAATAAATTCATCAATATTAAATAAAAAAGAAGGTGCAATGAATGAGTTTAAACAATAAAAATACAACTTCTTTAATAAATGAAATTAAAGAACACATAGAAAAATATTCATCATTAAACACCTCAGCACTAGAAATCGGTAGCGTGATTTCATTAGGTGACGGGATCGCTTTGGTCGATGGCTTAGAAAATGTTATGCTAAACGAAATCGTTCGTTTTGAATCTGGGATTCTTGGAATTGCTTTGAACCTAGAAGAAGATGCTGTTGGGGTCGTTTTAATGGGTGATTACAACAATATTCAAGAAAACGAACGTGTTTATCGAACGAATAACATCGTACAAGTTCCTGTTGGTGATGTAATGTTGGGGCGTGTTGTTAATGCCCTAGGAAAAGCTGTTGATGGCAAAAAAGAAATTGTCGCAACAAAATTTGGTGTAGTTGAAAAAATTGCACCAGGTGTAATGGATCGTAAATCTGTACACCAACCACTTGAAACAGGTATCTTATCAATTGATGCTATGTTTCCAATCGGAAAAGGTCAACGTGAGTTAATCATTGGTGACCGTCAAACCGGAAAAACAACAATTGCAATTGATGCAATTATTAACCAAAAAGGTAAAAATGTAAACTGTGTCTATGTTGCAATTGGCCAAAAAAATTCAACTGTAGCAAACATCGTGCGAACTTTGGAAGAAAATGGTGCAATGGAATATACAACAGTTGTAACAGCTAACGCTAGTGAGTTACCTGCTTTGCAATACTTAGCACCATTCTCTGGAATGACAATTGCTGAAGAATGAATGCACAACGGTAAGGATGTTTTAATTGTATTTGATGATTTATCAAAACACGCGATCGCATACCGTACTCTATCATTATTACTTCGACGACCACCAGGTCGGGAAGCATACCCTGGGGATGTTTTCTACTTACATTCTCGTTTATTGGAACGTGCATGTAAGTTATCAGATGCATTAGGAGCTGGATCAATTACAGCATTACCCATTATTGAAACGCAAGCAGGAGATATTTCAGCATATATTCCAACAAACGTTATTTCTATTACTGATGGTCAAATTTTCATGCAAACAAACCTGTTTAATGCAGGTCAACGTCCAGCGATTGATGCTGGTCAATCTGTGTCTCGGGTAGGTTCTGCTGCGCAAATTAAATCAGTTAAACAAACTGGTGCTGCATTGAAGTTAGAATTAGCTAACTACCGAGAATTAGAAGCATTCTCACAATTTGGTTCTGATTTAGATGAAGAAACAAAAAACATTTTAAAACTAGGTAAGTCAGTAATGGCGGTTATTAAACAAGAACCAAACAAGCCATATTCACAAACTGATGAAGCTCTAATTTTATTTACAGTAAAAGAAAAAATGATTCCAACAATTCCAGTTGAGAAAATTGGAGATTTTAAAGTTTATTTAATTAACTACTTTAAAAATTCACCGTTACGTCGTGATCTAGAACGTAACAAAGCGTTTACAAAAGAAAACACTCCTGCCTTCAAATATGAAATTTGAAAAGCGATGAGTTTATTCTTGAATAACGATGAATCATTAATTCCAAATGATAGTAAATTAAAAGAAGATCGTGATGCTTATTTTGCTAATATTGAGGCATTAGTTGCCCAATGAGATGCTGCTGCACCAAGTGTATGTTTAAAAAAACAAGCTATGCAACAAAAAGATAATGAAGAAACATCTTCTTGTGAGCAAGGATGTAAAGATAGTCAGGAATCAACCGAAGAACTTGAAGTTTTATCAGAAGTTAAGATTGCATCAGAAGATGAAATAAAAACACGTGAAGAACAAGTATTAGTGCGCTCTGATGATGTGGTTTTAGAAAAAGAAAAACAAACAATTATGGTTTCGGTAAGTCCTAATGAAGCAAATGCTTTATTTAACAACAATAAACAAGTGTTATTTTTCAAAGTTACACCTGTACAACCAGTAGATCGTGTTGTTGTTTATACAACAGCTCCTGTACAACAAGTTTTAGGTGAATTTGATTTAGCTGAAATTAAAGTCCTTAATCCACGGACTGCATGACGTAAATACGGAGCAAACTCAGTATTTACTAGTTATAAAGAATTTAGTGAATACTTTGGAAGTAACACCGAAGCCCATGTAATGCTTGCAAGTGCTATTTATAAATACTCAAAACCAAAAGATTTAGCAAGTTATGATATTAAGAAAGGGCCAAGTGGATTCACTTATTTAAAGTAATATGAAATACAATAAATTAAGTTATGCTGAATTCAGCAAATTACCGAAGGTAAAACAAATCTTCACGCCCTGATTTATTTCAGCACTAGTTTATTCCATTGTTTCAATCATTATTGCAGGAACAATGATTGGTTTAGCAAACGAAGGTTTTGACAATGCACGTCGGCTTGTTGTATTAGAAAATGGTAAATATGATTTGAAGCAAGTTCTTGATTTTTGAAATTTTGATACAAAGAACCAAGATACATTGATGTCATTTGTAAATTACGATCCGCATGCTGATTACCAAAGTTGATTGGGTGCTCTTAAAAAACTAAACAAGGGTGATTTACACAATTTAGTACATGCACTACACGATGGTTATTGAGATGAAGCGATTGAACGATTAAATGAACAAGCACAAGCTAATAAAGATGTATTACACGAAATCGTGGAATACATTAGTCATGGAGCACACCATAAAATCGTGAACAACAACTCAACTTGAGGATTTGTTATTAAGGTGTTAGCTAATCCAACTGATTCTTGATTCTCACAAGTTTTAAAATACATTAGTGAAAACAACAGTCACGATTCAGCAATCTGAAAAACACGTTTTGATTTAATTCAAGATAACGCAAATCCAGCATACCATGCATATTACTGAGTCTTTATTGTATTTATGATGCCAAATATGGTTTCATTAATTATTATTGTTGTTAAATTAGCAACTGTTTTAAAACCAAAATTAAACGCAGAACAAAAAGCACAATACAAATTGGAAAAAGCACAAAAAAAATTAAAAACTAAAGAAGCGCCATCTTCATTAACTGCTGGAGCATTATAAAATGTCTTTAGATACCATTAAACGTAGAATAGGTTCAATCCAAACAACAGCTAAAATTACTAATGCAATGAAGTTAGTTGCAACAGCAAAGTTAAAACGTCAACGAGATCGCTTGGCTGCAATTAAAGACTACGCATATGATTACTATGATGTAATGGGTTTATTATTATCTGTTGTCGATGACGTGGACTTTTTAGTCAACGATGGTGCAAAAGATGTTGTGTTGTACATTAACATTAACTCAACAATGGGTCTTGCCGGTTCATTTAATTTTAATGTTAATAAAGTGGTAGATGAACATTTGCGTGATCAAGATATCACTTTTACAATTGGTAAAAAAGGAAAAGATCATTTGCGTGAAGTACGCAAAGAACATGTCATTAACAAATATTTAAATTTACATGATAGTGAATTAACGTTTGATACAGCGATGCAAATTGCCAATGAAGCTCTTGAATTATACGAATCAAAAGCTATCAAACAGATTCGTATCATTTATACAAAGTTTATTAATGCCATTACTTTTGAAGTGAAAACAATTGATGTATTACCGTTTGATAAAAATAGTTTATCAAACAGCGTCAATGCGGGAGAACTTGAAAAGGACAACATCATTTTCCAACCAGATAAAATTTCGGTTATTAAGAAAATATTACCAAGTTATATTGCGACAATTTTATATGGTTGCTTATTAGAATCAAAAATTTCAGAAAACGCTTCACGTCGAAATGCGATGGAAGCATCAACGAAGAATGCGAAGCAACTCGCTGATCATTATAAACAAATTTATAATACACTTCGTCAAACAAAAATTACCAATGAAATTACTGAAATTGTTGCAGGTTCTGATGATGAATAAAATATTTGATAAAGGAGCTTATTTATGAAACAAATAGGAAAAATTCAACAAATCCTAGGTCCTGTTGTCGATGTTTTGTTTAGTCCTGAGGCATTACCTAAAATTAACGATGCTTTAGAACTAGATAATAATGGCAAAAAATTAGTCCTTGAAGTTTCCCAATTAATCGGAGATAATATCGCTCGTTGTATCGCAATGGATACAACAGACGGACTAGTGCGGGGATTAGAAGTAATCAACACCAACGCTCCCATTAGTATGCCAGTGGGAAAACAGGTTTTAGGACGTATGTTTAATGTTACTGGTGATCCGATTGATAACAAACCATCACCAACAGGTAAACGTATGCCAATTCACCGTCCTGCACCATCGTTTGCAGAACAAGCTGATCGAATCGAAATCTTAGAAACAGGTATTAAAGTTGTTGATTTACTTGTGCCCTTTGCAAAAGGGGGTAAGATTGGGTTATTCGGTGGTGCTGGGGTTGGTAAAACCGTTTTGATGCAAGAATTAATTCATAACGTGGCTAAAAACCACGGGGGTTTATCTGTTTTCTCAGGGGTCGGAGAACGTACTCGTGAAGGAAACGATCTGTATTATGAAATGGAAGAAGCTGGTGTTTTAGATAAGACTGCACTGGTTTTCGGACAAATGAACGAACCACCAGGAGCACGTATGCGTGTTGCATTAAGTGGTTTAACAATGGCAGAAGAATTCCGTGATACTTTCGGACAGGATGTGTTGTTATTTATTGATAACATCTTCCGGTTCACTCAAGCTGGTTCAGAAGTTTCAGCTTTATTAGGTCGTATGCCATCTGCGGTTGGTTACCAACCAACATTAGCCTTTGAAATGGGGCAATTACAAGAACGAATTACTTCTACAAAAAAAGGTTCTATTACATCAGTACAAGCGGTTTATGTTCCTGCTGATGACTTAACCGATCCAGCGCCCGCAACAACTTTCTCACACTTAGACGCTAAAGTTGTTTTAGATCGTGCGATCGCTTCTTTAGGACTATATCCTGCCATTTCACCTTTACAATCAACTTCAAGACTATTGGATCCTTTAGTTGTGGGTGTTAAGCACTATTCAGTTGCTCGTCGGGTAATTGAAATCTTACAAAGATTCATGGAATTGCAAGATATTATTGCAATTTTAGGAATGGATGAATTGAGTGAAGAAGACCGTCAATTAGTTACACGTGCACGTAAAGTACGAAACTACTTGTCTCAACCATCACACGTTGCCGAAAAATTCTCTGGCCAACCAGGATTATCTGTTAAATTAGAAGATACAGTAGAAGGATTTAGAAAAATTCTTGATGGTGAATGCGATGACATCCACGAACAACACTTCTTATATGTTGGAAAAATTGATGACGTGTTTGCAAAAGCAAATAAACCTCTATAATGGTTAGTACTCAATTAAAAATTGTTTCTCCATATGCACAATCGTTGACCCAAGAAGTTTATAGTGTTGAACTAAAAACAACAACAGGCCGAATTGCGGTGTTACCTAATCATAACCCTTTAATGGCACCAATCGAAAATCATATTGCTTATATTCGTAAAACAGCAAGTGGTGAACGAATTCCATATGTTATTCTAGAAGGTGTGGCTTATGTAGAAAAACACCAAATTCGTGTGTTTACGGATTTCTTTAAACCGTTAAGTGAAGTTAATGGTGAAGAAATCCAAAGTCAAATTGCGAAGGAACAAAAAGTATTTGAATCATCAGAAGATGATAAAAAGAAAATGCAAATCAAAGCAAACATCAAACTTCACCAAGCAATTTTATTAGCATTAAAAGAAAAATAAAATAAAATAGCCGTAAGGCCATTTTATTTTTTTTATCTATATATTTTGCAAATAATCCAAGCATTCAAAAGGTTTATCTTATAAAATATAAACATATGTTCATCACAAAAGAAGAGGTAAAAATGAAAAAAGCAATTAAGCAAAAATTAATGAATCTTGTAGGTTTATCGCCTAATGATTCTGTAATTTTTGCCAAGTTAAGTGCGAATAAAAATATCGATTTATTCAAATATGTAAACAAAGATGATTTATATGATTTTGTAAATAATAAAATTAGCATTTTAGAATTAGATGCAAACAAGAATGTAGATTTATTTGAACACCAGTTAAAAAATAGTATCAGTTTCGAAGAATTTATGTTGGTATTAAACCAAAATAATGTATCTTTAAGCGATCATAAAACACACTTGTTACGCAAGGATTTTAGTAAAAACAAAGCAAAAATTACACAAATTGCAATTGAACAACTCTTACTTTTTAAAAAACGTTTTATTGCTATCAACCGATTAGCAAAAAACTATTTCGAAGATACAACAGTTTGACCATTGTATTTAGCGTTTAATTTTATTCGGGGGAAAGTTTTAAGTACTTCTGCTTTTAAATCACCACTAACATTGTTCAAAGTTGAGATTCGTGAAGAGAAAAACAAAGTTTTTATTGCGAAGTTGCAAGATGAACCAGTAGTTAATGAGAAATTGCAAATCTTCTTAAAGAATGCTTATAAAGACTATAAATTATCAACAAGTGAATTAGTTTCATCATATAACATTAACAAGATTGCTGAAAATATCAAAGACATATCGGGTTATGATGTTAATTTACCAGTCAATGAATTTGTTAGTTTTGAAAATGAAACAGAAGCAGATGTTATTGCTAGTTCGTCGGGTTTTAGTGTTATTCCTAGTGCCTTATTAGGTGTTTTTGAACCGGACGGTGGAGCCCTAAAAGAAGATTTACAGAAACTAATTGATCAGGAAATCGATCCATTTGAAAAAGATGATGATGCACGTAACAAGTCAACAGAATATTATGAATCAGAGGTAATCAAGAAAAATAATGTTTATGAGATTGATCATCCACTAAATATTTATCAAAAATATGCGGTAGCTTCTTCATTAGCTCAGAATACTTTAATTTATGGTCCACCAGGAACGGGGAAATCAGAAGTTATTGCAAATATTATTTTTAATACATTATTAAAAGGTAAAACAAGTTTGTTGGTTTCAGAAAAAAGAGCAGCACTTGATGTTTTAACAGACCGGATTGGTCCTTTATCAGTGTTTGCGTTGTATATTTATGATTTAACAAACAAAGATGCGTTCTTCAACAAAATTGATAACTTAAATGATTTATTAGGTCCGCAGTGGTATCGTGAAGAATCCCGACGCGGAAAAGTTAAAGAATTACCACCTGTGACATTTACACAAGATGAATCAATGTTCTTTAAAAACTATCAAGACTATAATACTGAATTATTAGACCTAGTTAAGAAGCATTGAACAATTGAAGATTACAATGATGGAATCTATAATATTGATTATGCAGATTATGTTGCAATCAAAAACGAATTAGGTGAAGAAATTATCAATGAATGATTAGGACCAAAAAACTTTGATGATCTAAATAATAAAAAACAAAACCTATTTGAAGCTATTACTGAAATCTTTAATGAATATACAATGTTAGATATTAACGATTTATTTAAAGCATATTTTGATTTTACGAAATTCATTAAAAAATATAAATTGCTAGATGTGTATTCCCAATCAGAAATTATTAAGCATTTACAAACAATTACAAATAAAATCAAAAACAACCAAGAATTGGTTACAAAATTCTTAATGCATGCTAATGCAATTAGCAAAGAAGTTCAAGAATTTAAAGACTTTAGTACAAACCCAAATATTCTCGAAGATGCAAATCACAAAAATTTCTTAAATAAAACAACAAGAGAAAAGAAAATTTTTATTGATAAAATTTCTGATTATTTAAGTTTCCGTCGTGATGTTATTACACGTGATTATGTTTTATCAAGTAAAACAAATCAAGAAATCAAAGTGCTGGTTGAAATTTGCAAAACTTTCTTTACAAACCATAAGAAGATTTTAAGCACCCAAGCAGTTGATAATTGAACTTATCATGATTTCATTGTTAACAATAGTGAAAAAATTGATGATTTCATGAAAACATTTAAGAAACATACAAACGAGGAAGACCAAAAAATCTTATTTGCGGAATTCATTAACAACAGTAAGGTTTTATTAAATAATGACCCAGGTGAAGAATCTTCATTAACTTTACGGGAGGTTAAAGCTCGTGCTAAAGAAATAAGTCCAGTAATTGCCTTGTTTGACGATTTCCTAGTTCATAGCGAATTTTTATCAAAACCACGAATTGCAGAAATTATTCAATACGAGGAATTTGTGGATTATGATTTGGATTACTTAGCGAAATTAAATTCACTTGGAAATATTTATACGCCTTTGATGCAAGAAATCATCAAGGAATGATCTTGATTATCTTTACCTTATTTAAAGAAACTTTATTTGGATCCAATTGTTATTTTTGATTTGGAAAAAGTTAGTCCTGTTATGAGTCAAGTGACTACATTTATTAACCATAATCAATTTAAAAAATTAAAAACAATTGTTTTATGAGAAGGAATAAAAGAAACTATTGGTATTTTTAGTGAAACAAAGGGTTTATTATTACAAGATATTTTAACTCAGATTCGCAAGGAAGCATTGCGTAGTGCCTCATTCATTGGGGAGATTGTTTTTAAACGTTATATTAATAATTTAAGAACATATTTAAGTAAATTGCCAAAAGAAACTAAACAACAAATCACAAACGCATTGCGAATTGCTTCAAGTCGTAGTTGACCTTCAATTTCTCGTTATATTAAAGAATACTATGATGTTTTAAAAATATTATTTCCTATTTGAGTAGCACGACCTGATAATGTTGCAGCATTAATTCCTTTAAACGAAAATGAGTTTGATTATGGTATTTTTGACGAAGCCAGTCAAATGACAATTGAACGAAGTTATCCTATTGTTTATCGTTGTAATATCAAAGTTGTTTCGGGAGATGATAAACAATTAAAGCCAACATCATTTTTCTTAAATAAGCTAGCAAATAGTGATTTTGAATTAGATGATTTTGATCAAGCTGATTCATTATTAGAACGGGCAAAAACATCGTGATGGAATGAATTTCACTTACGTAACCACTACCGTTCAGATTCAAAAGAACTAATTGAGTTCTCGAACAAATACATTTACAATAACAAACTAGAAATCGCTACCAAACAAGGAGCATTTGAAAAAGGAATTGAAGTTGTTAATGTTAATGGAATTTGAGATAAAGGAAACCCAATTGAGGCACACAAAGTTGTAGAAATTTTAGAAGAGAATTGAGATAAATACCAACGAATTTTAATTGTTACTTTTAATGCAGTCCAAGCATTAATGGTTGAAAATTTAATTCTTGACAAAACAAATAACTTTCCAGTTGGATTACAAGAAAAACTAGAAAATAACGAGGTTGTAATTAGTAATTTAGAAAATGTCCAAGGGAACGAGGGGGATTTGGTGATCCTTTCGATTGCATATGGGCACAACAAGGAAGGTGTTTTGCGAAATAACTTCGGACCACTGAACGCTAAAGGCGGGGCAAACCGTTTGAATGTTGCAATTACCCGTGCTCGTAAAAAAATGATTGTTGTTAAATCGCTTTTTGGTAGTGAAATTCAAGTATCAAATGTAAATAATGTTAATGCTTTAACGTTTAAACGTTTTATTGAGTTTATTGACAACATTTCTACAACTAAATCAATAAATGAATCACTCGAAGAAGTAAACAACCAATTATATTTTGAGTTTGAAAACGATTTAGTTAAAGAAATTTATTCTGAACTAACGAAAAAATTATCTAATAAATACCTTGTTTTTCCAAATTGAAACATTGGTACAAAAAAAATTGACATAGTCATTATTCACAAGGATAGCAAAGAAATTTTAAAAACAATTATTCTTGAAAATTGAAAAGATAACCGAAGTGTTCAAATTATGTTTGAAGATATTGATCGTCAATTTTTCCTTGAAGATCGTGGGTATTCAACTTATCGCATTAAAGAATATGAATGATACATTGATAAACACAAAATTATCTCAAGAATTAAGGATTCATTATCTTCAACGAACAATGTTGATAAGATTGACTATGTCTTATGACAACGACAAAATGACAACGTTAATAAATAAGATATTGCATAAAGTTAAAAGATCTAGCCTAGCTAGATCTTTTGTTTATAAGCAATAAAAAAGTTCTCATTTTTAAATATTAATTAAGTTATTTGAGTGTATTTTTAATAAAATTAAAGAATACACTATAAAGGAGCACCTTTATATGGAATGCAAAAGTAAATTAGTTGTTTCCCAATTAGTTAAACGATTTGACTTAGACGTTGTGATGAATAAGGATTGTTTAGATAATCCAATTTCTACAACCGGTATAAGTCGGGTAGGAATTGAATTAACAGGTGAAATTTTATTTCATGAAATTTTATCTATTGTTTATTTTGGTTCAAAAGAATCACAATATTTATCAAAATTTTCAAATTCAATTGTTAGAAAAAAACTCCAATCTATTATCGATCTGAAACCGCCAATGATTTTGTTGGGAAAAAACTTTTTGTACTCTGATATTGTGTTAGCAATTGCAAAGAAATCCCAAGTACCGATTGTCAAAACAAAATATAGTTTTTATGAATTAAATTTTACAATCAATACTTATATTAGCCAAAAATTATCTCACCAGTCGTTAGTACACGGTACCCTCTTAAATATCTATGGAGTAGGTGTTGTTCTAAGTGGTGATTCAGGAATTGGAAAGTCTGAAATTGCGATTGAGTTAATTAAAAAGGGACATATTTTTGTTGCTGATGATGCAATTATTGTCAATCGGATTGGTTATAATGTCTACGGACGTGCGGATGAAAAAACCAAGGATTTTATTGAAATCCGAGGCCTAGGAATTATCAATTTTTCTCGTTCGTTTGGAATTGAAAGAATGATAGATTCCACTAAGATTGAAATTGTAATTCAATTAGTTCGTGTTAAACGGGAACAAAAATATGACTTTGAGCGTTTTGGAAAAGATTTACATTATAAAAATTTTGAAGGTGTAAGTGTTGTCCATTATATGATTCCAGTAATTGAAGGACGTTCAATTGCGGATATTATTGAAACAGCAGTAACAGATTACAAATTAAAGAAATCTGGATATAATTCTGCTGATCAATTTATAAAACAACAAATAACAACAAAGGAGGAATAAAATGAATTATTCATTACAGTTTGCTATTCCGCACGGAAATCTAGCAAACAGTATAGTTGGTGAAGGTCATAATGTTGCTTTTTCATTTGGAGAAAGCTTTCCGGTATATATTTACGGAATCACTTTTATGTCAGGTTTTGTCTTGGCTATTTTAATTTATTCATTGAGATTAAAATTCCATTATAAAGTGCCATTTGACCCCGCTTTCTATTATATTTTTTTGGCTGTTCCAGCAATTTTATTAGGCGCTAGAATTTGGTCGTTTGCGATTGGTGATGCCCAAGTTGGAGAAACAGGTTTCTTTGATTTCAGATCTGGGGGTTTAGCAATTCAAGGTGGAGTTGTTGGTGGTGTTTTAGTGGCACTTATCTGGTTCCCCTTGATTTTGCGAAATCCAAAATATCATGTACGAGATGTAAATGCAGATGGTGAGGTTTATGTTAGACAAGTTAGTGTCTGAGTTTATGCAGATGCTATTATTCCAACTATTTTAGTGGGCCAAGCACTAGGCCGTTGGGGAAATTTTGTAAATGGAGAAATTTATGGAACAGAAACAACACCAGAAGCATTGTCATGATTAAAAAATGCAATGCCAGCAGTATTTGAAGGAATGAAACAACCAATAGCAAATAACCCAAGTTTATTTACTATTTATCAACCGCTTTTCTTATATGAATCGTTCTTTAATGTTGTTTTCTTTGCTATCATTTATTTTGGTTTATCTTATGTTCGCCAATTGCGTGTTGGGGTTGTTGCTTCATCATACTTTATTGTTTATGGTATTATTCGCTTCATTACCGAAACAGCACGTGCTCCACAATACCGATTTACCGGAACATATATTATTAATAGTTTATTATTAATTGGTGGAATTCTTGGGGTAATTTATGTTCAATTTATTACTAGATGAACTCGTAAACGATTTGTTTTAGAGTCGCTTTTCTGATGAATGAACCCAAAGAAAAATCGTCGTATATACAAATTTAGTGAAATTCGTACAGAAAGTGAAAAGTTGTTTTATTGCAACAAATAGGAGGACAAATGTCAAAAATTTATGACACAATAATTATTGGTGCAGGTCCAGCGGGTCTTGCGGCAGCTGTTTATGGTAAACGTAGTGGATTAGATATTCTGGTAATTGAAAAAAATGCTCCAGGAGGAAAAGTTGTTTTAACTTCTACAGTAGAAAATTATTTAGGTTTTGAGAAAATTGATGGTCCCGATTTAGCATATAAAATGTATGACCATGCTGTTAGTTTAGATGTTGAGTTTGCATTTGAAGAAGCTTTAGGTATTGATAAAAAAGATAATTATATATTTGTTAGTACAACTGAAAAGACTTATCAAGCAAAAACTTGTTTAATCGCAACGGGAACTGTTAACCGTCAATTACAAGTTAAAAACGAAGAACGTTTTTTTAACAAAGGGATTTCATTTTGTGCAATTTGTGATGGCCCATTATACAAAAATAAAGATGTTGCAGTTATTGGTTCTGGACGTTCTGCAGTTGATGAAGCAGTTTACTTGGCGGGAATATGCAATAAAGTTTATGTTATTTCTAATAAACCTGCTTTCAAAGCTGATCAGCATACAGTTGATGTATTATTGAAACAAAAAAATGTGGAAATATTCTTTAACAAAGAAACGATTGGTTTTGATGGCGATGATCATTTAAAACAAGTTCATATGATCGATATGATCGATCAAACACCAACAACTTTAAACGTTGCAGCAACCTTTATTTTTATCGGTTTATTACCAACAAAAATAAAAAATAGTAGTGATGATTTATATGATCCTAAGACAAACTTTGTAAAAGTTAATGGACACTATCAAACAGATATTCCAGGAATTTTTGCTGCGGGTGATGTGATTGTTAAAAACATTCGTCAGATTTCTACAGCAACGAGCGATGGGACACAAGCGATCTTACTAATAAGTGAGTATATAAATAAAAATGAGTGAAAGTAATTCGTCATTTAATTATATCGTCCGTGATGAAATTATCTCTTGTAAACACTCTTTAAAGGATTTACAAGAGATTTTTTATCCTATTATTTTAAACCTGGTGCCCGCTGAAGAAGATACGTGAGTTTTTAATTTTCATAACCAATCAATATTAGACTTTGTAATTAACTCAATTGCGGATATTAAGAACTCCTTTCACAAAGAGTTTAATGATATGCAGTACTCATTGGGTTATACAAAACAAAATGAAGTCCAGCAAGTTGTTATTTTTAATGGTGTTGACCGCCTTAAACAAAAACTAAAATGACATAAATACAAAGTGAAGGATTTTGTTTTTAACGATCGGGAAGATACAAAAAATAAAAATAGAAATCGCGCACAAAATTTTATTATAGGAGCATTTCTTGCATATGGTTATTTAAACGATCCTAACAAAGCTTCTAATTTACAAATTAAGGTAAATAATGATTTATTTGCTGAAATTTTTACCAATGCAGCTAAATCTTTCGGGATTCAATTTAAGCGAACACAAAATAAAAGCAAACATATCTTATATTTAAAGAAGCGTGAGGCAATTAGTGATTTTTTAAAAGTTTTAAAAACTAATTTTAGTTATTTAAAATTTGAAGACATTAGAGTTGTTAAAGATTATACAAACAATATGACACGACTAGAAAATATTTATCATTCCAATACTCAAAAGTTAGCAAAACTAGCGGGAGAATTAAAAGTTATGATTGATTATATTGGATTACATAGACCTATTAAACTAGCGAGTTGTTCTGAAGTTTTTCAAACCTACTGTCAATTACGACGCGATGAATTTGTGGGTTCGCTAAACGAAGTTGTCGCAAAACTGCAAGACGATTATGGATATAAAATTACTAAATCAGGCTTGAATCACTTTAATCGCAAAATCAAACAAATGTTTGACGAGATTGTTAGTGAAGAAGAAAAAGAATAAAAAAACAAAGTATGACGACCTACTTTGTTTTTTTATTCTTATGAATGAAATTAAGTTTTAATATATGATTATGAAAGGAGAGTATGAATTTTAATAAATACAGACTATATTGTTTAATTAAAAAATAAACAAATTGTTTATTTTATTGTGAGATATTCAAAGGAATTTATAAATAAGAACTATTTAAAAGGAATTATAAAAAGAAAATATTAATTTCATATCATTCATTGCATTAGCAACTAATCGTTAGTAATTGCTGATGCTATTTTAATTTTAATTGATATAAATATTTTTTGCTGGAGTTTAGCACAACAATTTTATTTTTCTGATTTCTTTGTATAAGCAACAGCAACAAGAGCGGCGACTTTAGCATTATTATAAACTAATTGAATGTTTGCTTCTAAACTTTGACTATTAGTTTGTTCGGTGATTTCCTTTAATAGAAATGGCGTTGTGTCTTTGCCAGTAATTTTTAAATCAACTGCTTTTTGTAGAGCTCGGTTAATATATTGGTTAATGACTTCGTTGGGGATACTATATGCTTTGGGTATTGGATTTGCAAGTATAATTCCAGATTGATCAAGATTTCATTTAGCATGCATTAAATCAGCGACCTCTGTTACAGAATTAATTCTATAAGTAACATCTAAGTCTGATGTAGCAGAATAGAAGGCAGGAAGTTTTGGTGTTTGATAACCCAAAACTTCGACCCCTTTGGTTTCTAAATATTCAAGCGTCAAAGGGAGATCAAGAATAGCCTTAGGACCAGCGCAAACAACAAGAATTGGGGTTTTGGCAATAACTTCTAGGTCATTGGATATATCGAATGTTTCTTGCGCGTTACGGTGTACTCCACCAATTCCACCGGTTGCAAAAACCTTGATTCCCACATGCTGACTAATTAAAGAAGTGGTTGCAACGGTTGTTGCACCAGTTAATTTGTTTGCAAGAACATAACCAAGATCACGAGTGCTAGTTTTATAAACATCTTTGGCAGTTGCGAGATATTCTAAATCTTCATTGCTTAACCCAACTTTAATAACACCTTTAATAATTGCTATTGTAGCAGGGATTGCATTTTGCTCTCGGATGATTCGTTCACATTCTTTAGCCATTGCGATGTTTTGAGGATAGGGCATTCCATGGGAAATAATAGTTGATTCTAAACTAACAACCGCTTGATTATTTGCTAAAGCGTTTTTAATTTCGTCTAAGATTTGGATTTTCATAATTTAATTTCCTTTTCTAAGTTAATGGGATTAAGTTCTAAACTGTTTGTTAAAGGAGAACGCAAAGTAATTAATGACGCACAACTACCTCCGATTAAGAGTTCATAAGGATCACTTTTTTGCGCAAGATAATAAGTGTATAAAAAACCTGCAAGAAAAGCATCACCGGCGCCCGAAACATTAGTTACAGTTGCTAATTGAGCAGGAATTTGGAAAACCTCCTGGTTTTTAAAAAGTAAAGATCCTTTTGACCCCATTGTTATTAAAACTTCAGGGATTTTTAAATCCTGCAATTTTTGAATTAGTTCGTCAAGATTATCAACTTCTAACAAAGTACAAATTTCTAAAAAATTTGCTTTCAAAGTCTGAATTTCGTTTAGAACAGATCGTAAACGAACAATTTTTTTCGCTGATACACCTTCGATATAAACATTTTTAAATTGATTTAAAACATATTTAATAGTTGCTGTTTGCATATTTGCATCACAAATTACAAATGCATAGTCATCAGGATTTAAACGTTTATTTACAAGGTAATTAATATCGATATGATTTACACATGGCATATCATTTATTGCTACCACAAGTTCGTTTTGGTCGTCAAAAACAGAAAGATAAACATCTGTACTATGGGGGTATATTGTTGCAAGTGTATTAATATTGATTGAGCGCAAATAATCAATTGCATTTTCTCCGTATTTATCATTTCCAACATTAAAAACAAAGTCGACATCAAAACCTAAACGAACAAGGTTTTCAGCAATATTTTTTGCAACCCCTCCGTATGTTTGATAAATATTTCCAGGATTTGAATCGTTGTAAATTAACGGTTCTTGAACTGTTGCTAATAAATCAACAGTAACTGCTCCAATAACAAGAATTTTCATTTTAACACCTTTTTAAATAAATTATAAGAGAAAAAATAACTTCTGTATATACAACAATTATTATTCCCTAAAATACTATAAAATATGTAAATTATTGCAGGAATAAGTATTTTATTTTTTCTGGATTTTTAAAAATTTTACCACTATAATTAATAAACACTAGGAGGAGGATTTTATCGTGAATTCCAAAAATATAAAAAGAAAAAACACATATTTTTACGAATCTGTTTCCCCCATTGAATATTATAAAAATGGGTTTAAAGGTCGTTTAAGATCAGTGAATTGAAACTGAATGAATGATGAGAAAGATCTTGAGGTTTGAAACCGAATTACGCAAAATTTCTGGTTACCAGAAAAAATTCCATTAGCAAGTGATATTCCATCATGAAAAACATTAAATGAGGATTGACAACAATTAATTACACGCACATTTACAGGTTTGACACTATTAGATACAATACAAGCAACAGTGTGTGATGTGGAGCAAATTAGAAATTCATTAACTGATCATGAACAGGTTATTTATGCGAACTTTGCTTTTATGGTTGGGGTGCATGCACGATCATATGGTTCAATTTTTTCAACACTTTGTACAAGCGAACAAATTGAAGAAGCCCACGAATGAGTTATTAGCAACGATAAATTACAAGCACGAGCTAAAGAACTAATTCCGTATTATATGAACGAAGATCCGTTAAAATCGAAGGTTGCAGCCGCTCTAATGCCTGGATTTTTATTATATGGGGGTTTTTATTTACCGTTTTATTTGTCTGCACGCCAAAAATTGCCGAACACAAGCGATATTATTCGTTTAATTTTGCGTGATAAAGTAATCCACAATTATTATTCTGGTTATAAATACCAACGCAAAATTGAAAAAATGAGTGCGGAAAAACAGGCTGAAATGAAAACTTTTGTTTTTGATTTAATGTACCGTTTAATTGATTTAGAAAAAGCTTATTTATATGAATTATATGAAGGATTTGATATTGCTGAAGATGCAATTAAATTCTGCTTATATAACGCAGGAAAGTTTTTGCAAAATCTAGGGTATGATTCACCATTTACGGATGAAGAGACAGCAGTTGCGCCGGATGTCTTTGCACAATTGTCTGCGCGAGCAGATGAAAATCATGATTTCTTTTCAGGTAACGGTTCGAGTTATGTAATGGGTGTTTCTGAAGAAACTGAAGATGATGATTGGGATTTCTAATTATGTGTAATGATGTTTATAAATTAATTGAAGAAACACAAGTTAAAAAACCATCAGGTGATGTACTTGTGGTTTATTTTTCGTCTTTTTCGAATAACACACATCGATTTGTGTTAAAAACAGGCTTACGTGCTTTGCGCATTCCAATTGATTTAGATGAAGAATTGAATGTGAATGAAGATTATGTTTTATTTTGTCCAACTTATTCGGGCGGCGGAAATGAAACAAAGGGTGCTGTTCCAAAGCAAGTGATTCAGTTCTTAAATAATAAAAATAACCGTGATCACTGTTTTGGTGTTATTCCTAGTGGAAATACCAACTTTAATGATACTTATTGTCTAGCTGGTCCAGTGATTTCACAAAAACTAAATGTCCCTATTTTATACCAATATGAACTATTAGGTACCAAATACGATGTGGACAATGTTAAAAATATTTTAAATAAATTCTGGGGGAAAAATGAATAAAGAAAATAAAACCAATCGCTTAATAGATAATGATGAATATATTGCTCACAATGCGTTAATTGGGATCCGATCAAATCAGTTTAGTGTGGATTACGAACAAGATAAAATTGCAGTTAAAAAATATATTGCTAGCCAAATTATTCCCAACACTAAGGTGTTTAGCAGCAAAGAAGAAAGAATTCATTGATTAATAAAAAACAATTACTATGACGAAAATGTAGTTAATAAATATAGTATTAAAGATGTTATCGCTCTTGAAGAATATGCAGATAGTTTTAATCATAATTTTTTAAATTTTATGGGTGCTTTAAAGTTTTATAGTACATATTGTTTAAAAACTTTTGATAATAAAGAATATTTAGAAAACTTTGCTCAACGGGTAGTGATGAACGCATTGACATTAGCAGTTGGCAATGTACAATTAGCTAAAGCATTGGTTCAAGATATTATTACTTATAAATTTCAACCTGCAACACCAACGTTTTTGAATGCAGGTAAAAAACAACGTGGTGAGTATGTATCATGTTATTTGTTGCGTGTAGAAGATAATATGGAATCAATTTCTCGAACTATTGCAACAAGTTTACAATTATCAAAGCGAGCAGGTGGGGTTGCGCTATGTTTAACAAATCTGCGAGAGGCAGGAGCGCCAATTAAAAAACTTGCTAATAAATCATCAGGTGTTGTTCCGGTAATGAAAATTTTAGAAGATAGTTTTTCATATGCGAATCAATTAGGTCAACGACCGGGTGCGGGTGTGGTTTATTTAAATGTTCATCACCCTGATGTACTAGCATTTTTAGATACAAAACGGGAAAATGCAGATGAAAAAGTACGAATTAAATCATTATCACTAGGTTTGATTATTCCGGATATTACATTTGAATTAGCAAAAGCTAATCAAAAAATGGCATTATTTTCTCCTTATGATGTTGAACGTGTTTATGGCAAACCGTTAAGCGATATTTCAATTACAAAAGAATACGATAACTTAGTTAATAATCCTGAAATTAAAAAATACTTTATTGATGCGCGAAAATTATTCCAAACGATTTCAGAGTTACATTTCGAAAGTGGTTACCCTTACATTTTATTTGATGATACAGTAAATAATAACTCAGCATTCCCTAACGAACGAATTGTAATGAGTAATTTATGTTCTGAAATCGCTCAACCATCAACAATGACAACATACAACGAGGATTTAAGTATTAAAAACCTTGGAAAAGATATTTCCTGTAATTTAGGATCATTAAATATTGCTAAAATAATGTTTGCTGCAAACGATTTTGGAAATGTGGTTAAACGTGCAATTTATGCTTTAAATACAGTTTCACGAGTAGCTAATCTTGAATGTGCACCAACGGTACAAAACGGAAATAATCAAAATCATGCATTAGGCTTAGGCGCAATGAATATGCACGGGTTTTTGGCAACAAACAAAATTTATTATGATTCTGCAGAAGCATTAGATTTCACCAACATTTTCTTTTACACAGTTGCGTACTATGCATATCAGGCATCAAACGAATTGGTGAAAGATTTTGGTGTCTTTGCAAATTTTAAAGGTTCAAAATATGAAGATGGCACACAGTTTGCTAAATATACAGATGTTCCAGCAGACACTTTTGTTCCTAAGACACAAAAAGTTGCCGATATTTTTAAACAATATAATATTCATATTCCAACCCAAGAGGAATGAAAAGTACTTTCATTAAAAATTCAACAAGAAGGAATTGCCAATTCACATTTATTAGCGATTGCTCCTACTGGCTCGATTTCTTACCTTTCATCTTGTACGCCGAGTTTGCAACCAGTAGTTGCACCAGTAGAAGTGCGTAAGGAAGGTAAAATCGGACGGGTGTACGTGCCTGCTTATGAAATTAATAATGATAATTATAAATATTATCAACAGGGCGCTTATGAACTTGGACCTAATCCGATCATCGATATGGCTGCAGTTGCTCAACAACATATTGATCAAGCAATTAGCCTAACATTATTTATGACTGATAAAGCAACAACACGAGATTTAAATAAAGCATATATTCGTGCTTTTAGCAAAAAATGCGCTTCAATTTATTATGTGCGTATTCGTCAGGATGTGCTTGAAGGATCAGAAAATTACGATGATTACCAATGCGAGTCATGCAAGATTTAATTAATTTACAAATTATGGTTTTAGCAGTTTGCTAACCATAATTTTTTCTTATTAATGTTTTTACTTATAATATATAGAGATATAAGGAAGCGAACAAAATATGTATACCACAAGAAATTCTATTGAATTGGAAATTGAAAAGCTATATAAAGTAATCCATAGTAAAGACAAAAAAGTGGTGGCTTTATATGGCGAGGGAGATGAAAAGGTCTATCAGATATTAAATGATATGATTGTACTGTCTGAACCCAATCTTCCTGAATGATCATCCATTTCAACTGCGCATGAAGAACGTTTAATTGAAGATATTAAAGGTTTTTTATTAGCAAACACTACCCTTGGAAATTTTAAATATTGGGAAAAGGAAACAAAATTAGCATTATGATGAAAAAAACGACGAATTGCCAAAGTCGTTCGTCAAATTGATGAAATTGATAATGCGGTTAATAAAAAGGAAATTCAATCCCGATCGCGAGTTTATTTAATTCCTATTATTACAACCTTTAGTACAATTGGAGCAACAATTGCTGTTCCTCTAATTTCAATTGTTTTTTTACGTACGAAAGAAATTATTGAAGTTTGATCTCGACAAGGATTCATCGGAATTGTTGCCGCATTATTTACTTTAATTGGAGCAATTATCTTATCAAACTTAATTTCTTTATTTAATAACCTGCGTGCCAACCGACGTGATTTACTGGTTTATAACATTGATAAAACATTAAATAATATTTACAAAAAATATTATTTTGAGGAACGTCATACTACCAGTGAGTACGACCCAAATAGCATATATGATAGATTTATGCATTCATCAAAAATGGTTATAAATAAGCATTATACGTTTTTTTATGACACTGTGGACACAAGCAATATTACATATAGTAAATTATTGAAATATATTAAAACCTTGAATTCCTTTAACAATACAGTAATTTTTAATGTTTCGTTTTTTAAATATCTTGATGAACGAAAAGTTTTTCGTAATTTAATTGAGGAAGATAAACGTCTAATTATTCGGTTAGATAAATATAAAACTAAGACAAGTTCGCGACGAATTATGAATTTTTTATCTTACCAATTATCAACAATTTCTAATATTAATTTACGAAAAATGATTAATACATTTCCATACTTTGTGAATAGTATTTATCGGTTTATTGACTACTCTTCAAGTAATAATCAAATCTTATCATTATTACTGGATGTTAAAAAGTTTGCAAGTAGAAATGAAGAGTTTATTCTAAGTAAATTAGCACAATATTATTTTGTTGATTTCTTTCACTTATTAGTTTTTAAAGCACTTGAACCAACAGATTTTGAAACAATGCTATCTGATATTTTAATTTATGGGCGTCCCCGAGAAGCCATTCGTTCTTCAAAATATTATGTACAATTAAAATTAAATGACATTTTGAACCGGAATGTTTCATTATATAAAAACATTGGTTTTATTCTTAATATGAACGACTATTTTGTTGAAGATATTGATAAAAATATTTTTGCTGATTTTGAAAAATTTGGGGAAAAAGCAATTAGTCAAACATATAATAAGCATGATCAAATCAAAGCTCTTAATAATGCTTTAGTGCTTAAAAACTACACTCTTCAAGAGATTGCTGACGATTTAGCTGAGCGTTATGATGCATTATATAAAAACAACCAAGATGAAGATATTTTCATCAAGGTTATCTCTCATAGCAAAGAAGTTTCATTTATTAGCGAATTAGAAGATACCCTAAAACAAGCATCAAACGATGATATTGCAAATTTAATTATTGTTTGCTATAACAAACATCTATACTACCGTTTAATTGACGGCGAGTACGAAATTGTAAACGAAACAATTTAAAAGGAATATTTATGACTAATCTCGAAATTAGAAATTTCAAAAATCAGAACAAATTATTGTATTTCAATAGATTTCGGTTTGCTTTATTCGAGTTTACAGATATGCAAGCTTATGCTAAAATTATGAACCTTCGTTCGGCCATAGCTTTTATTTACCAATTATGTTTAATGATTATGGTTGTTTGTTCTGCTACCATAATCATTTATAATCAAGCAGAGTTGAACAAAAATGCAGCTGAAACTTTAAATTTAGTACACCATCGTTTTATTAAAAACTATTTTTTAGCTTTCTATATTATTAACTATATTTTTTTATTTGATTACTTTTTACGTTGGATATATGCGGATTATTCACAGTATAAATGAAGCCGTCTAAAAGCTTTTTTATTATTTCCGTTTAGATTCACAAGTTTTCTTGATTTTGGATCATTTTTAATTGTGATTATTATTTATCATACAGGCTTAGAGCAAATGATAATGCATCCACAATTTAATACAGATCCTAGTTTATTTAAGGATTTTGTAAATAATGTTGTGTTTATGGATCTTTTTCCCGCAGCCATTTTGTTTAAAATTTTAGGCTTGCATAAAAAAATTATTAATAACACAGTACTAGCTTCTGAAATAAATGTTTTTGGAGAGGTAATTAAACGTCGTTGACGAATTTTGCTATCTTCAATTATTGTAATCTTGGTATTTGCTTTTGTTTTAAGTTTTATTATTTTACGAGTTGAACAAGATTATTATCAACAACATAATATTAATCTTGATAGTGATAAATATAAATTCAAAACGCTAGGCGATTCGCTATGATTTGCTGTGGGTACAATTACCACAATTGCTTATGGTGACTTGGCGCCTGTGAGTGAACAAGGTCGTTTTTTCGCATCATTGATGGGAATTATTGGGGTAACATATTACGGGTTTTTAACGTCTTTATTTGCATCAGGAATTATTTCGGTTTTGAATGAATCTGCGCGTGCAAGAACCAACACAAAACTTTTACAATTTCAATCAGAAAATGAACGCTTACTAAATGATTTTTCTGAAAAAATTATTGATGAATTTAAAAAATATAAAAATCAAGATAAAGATGATGAAGAAAGCGTTAAACAAGATATTCAGAAAGAGCGAATGATTATGTTTAACCAACGAACAGCTCGGAAGAATCCTAAATTGTTAAAGGGATTAGTTGATGACTTTGCTAAGAAAAAAAGTCAAATTAATTGAATTTTAAGAAAACCAAGTAAACGATAATCAATAGGTGTGTTATGAAGGAAGACATTAGACAACGAATCAATGATTTACGTCAATCTTTAAATCAATGAAACTACGAATATTATGCTTTAAGCAACCCCAGTGTACCTGACCATGTGTATGATCAAGCTATGCAGGAATTAATTGCACTTGAGACAAGCAATCCTGAGTTTAAAACTGCTGATTCGCCTAGTATTCGGGTTGGTGGGTTTGTTTTAGATAAATTTAACAAAGTTAAACATCAAACCCCAATGTTATCACTTGCAAACGCTTTTAATGAGAACGATTTAAATAAATTTGTTTCAGATTTGGGTGAATATAAAAACCAAATTAATGGTTTAGTTGTCGAACCAAAAATTGATGGTCTATCAATTAGCGTAATTTATGAAAATTCAACACTTGTCCAAGCGTTAACGCGGGGTGATGGGCAAGTGGGAGAAGATGTAACTCATAACGTCAAAATGATCAAGGATATTCCTTGGTACATTGGTGATGAGTACAAAAATACGCGAATTGAAGTACGCGGAGAAGTTTTTATGAGTAATGAGGATTTTACGCGTTTAAATGATGGTTTGGATGAACAAAACAAGCGATTTGCAAACCCTAGAAATGCAGCTAGCGGAACTCTGCGAAGCTTAGATAATAAAGTTGTTGCAGAACGAAATTTGCAATCATATATGTATTACGTAGTTAACGCCAACGCTATTGGTTTGTTCAGCCAGGAAGATACACTTGCATGGCTGAAGCAACAAAATTTTCATACCAACGAATTGATTAAAACCGTTAAGAATATTAACCAGGTAATGAGTGTTATTGAAAACGTGGGTGATATTCGGTATGATTTACCTTATCAGATTGATGGTATTGTTATTAAAGTTAACAACTATAATCTTTACAATGATATTGGATATACATCAAAATTTCCGAAATGAGCAATTGCTTACAAATTTCCTGCAATAATTAAATCAACCAAACTAAAAGATATTATTATAGATGTGGGACGAACTGGAAAAATTACTTATACAGGATTGCTTGAACCCATTGAGCTTCAAGGCTCTATCATTGAGTATGTTGCTTTGCATAATTATGATTTTATTAAAGATAAAGATATTCGCATTAATGACGTAATTACATTATATAAAGCAGGCGATGTAATTCCGTATGTTGACGAAGTAATTCTTAAAGAACGGAAGGAAGATGCTTGTATTTTTGCACAACCAACAAATTGTCCATCATGTAATTCTATACTAGTTAGAAATGATGAAGAAGTTGATTGGTATTGTTCACAACCTAATAGTTGTATTCAAGTCCAGATTGCAAAAATTATCTATTTTGTTTCTCGTAATGCAATGAATATAGATGGCTTACGGGATAAAATTATTAAGAAATTTTACGAACATAAATTAATTAATGATGTAAGTGATTTGTATCGTTTGAAGGATTATGAGCAAATAATTTATGGTTTAGACCTAAAAATTAAGGAAAAAAGTTTTAATAACATAATTACAAATATTGAGAAATCGAAAAAAAATTCATTTGAACGTTTGATTACTGGTTTAGGAATTCGGTTTGTAGGTCATACTTTAGCTAAAAAACTTGCTCAAAATTTTGGTAATTTAGATTTATTAATGTCCGCAGATTTTGAACATTTAACGCAAGTTGATTTGTGCGGGGAAAAAGCGGCAAATTCATTATTAGATTTTTTTGCTAATCATGATAATAAAATCTTGATTAATAAATTAATTAGTTATGGAATCAATGTTACATATATTTCTGATATTGATTTAAATGCTTATGCAAAAAAGGATGAATATAAAAATAAAACTTTTGTTATTACAGGAACATTTGATCAGCCGCGTAATGAGATTAAAAATATTTTAGAAAACGTTTATCAAATTAAAGTCGCGGGGAATATAAGCGCGAAAACAGATTATCTTTTATGTGGCCAAAACGCAGGCAGTAAAAAAACAAAAGCAGAAAGTTTAGGAGTCAAAATAATTAGTAATGAGTTTTGAAAAAAATAAGTCATATACAAGCGTAAATAAAATTATTTATGACTTTGCTTTAAGTGCAGTGATGTTAGCAATGTTTTTGTTAATTAACTTCTTATCTTCATTTTTAAAATTTAATTTTCTAGTTTTTGATTTTGCGATGGTTAGTGTATTAGTTCTTGCGTATCGTGTACGAATCCGATATGTTTATTTAGTTACAGTTTTGGGAAGTTTATTTAACTTTTTTTACTCATCAGCAAGTTGAATTGGTGTTATGATTGTAAGTGTTAATAATTTAATCTTTATCAGTTGATGTTTATTGTTTATTAGAGTTATTTTTAAAAAATTCTTTCATTTGAAACGTTTTTTATTAATTAATGTTTTGCTAAGTGCCCTAATTACTTCTTTAATTAGTGTTTTATTAAATATAACATTATTTACACCACTATATTGATACACATATCAATTAGTGCGCACGATGAATTTTGTGCAAATTGCTAATAATTATCAACCTAACCCTTATTTATTGAATGCGCCAAATTATTACGCTGGAAACTTTGCATTATATTTGCCTTTTAACTTATTAAAATATTTAGGAGTTATCATATTAGCAATGTTGTTCGTCCGTTTAATCGTTTACAAACCGCGAGTTATGAAGCAGACACAAAAACAAGATAAGCGTTTCAGTTTTAACTACTATCATAAACCTTAAAAAGCCTTTGGATAATATCCTATGGTTTTTTAAATATGTCAAATATATTACAATTAAATAAGACGGTGATAAAAAATGAATAATTATAATAAGTATATCGACCATACATTGCTAGTCAATACAGCTAGTTTTGATGATATTAATAATTTGGTAAATGAGGCTATTGAATACGGTTTTTTTAGCGTTTGTATTCAACCATTTTTTGTAAAATATGCAAAACACCTTTTGCTAGATGAAGATGTAAAAATTACAACAGTTGTTGGGTTCCCCCTAGGAATGAATACGATTGGAGCCAAGATTTTTGAAGCCCAAAAAGCGATTGCAGATGGTGCTGATGAAATCGATATGGTAATTAATATTAATGAGTTACGAAACAAGAATTTTGAGTACTGTTTATGAGAAATTAATGAAGTTAAAAAAGCGATTGGAAACCATATTTTAAAGGTAATTGTTGAAACAGCTGTTTTAGATGAAGAGACAAAAATCTTTGCGGCTAATTTAATTTTAGCTTCTGATGCTGATTTTATTAAAACTTCTACAGGGTTTGCAAGCCAAGGCGCTGTATTAGAAGATATTGTATTATGAAAAGATATCTTAAAGGACAATAAACAAATCAAAGCAGCTGGTGGTGTGAAAAATTTTGATGATTTAATTCGCTTTATCGAGGCAGGCGCAAGTAGAATTGGAACTTCATCAGCTATTAAGATCTTTAAAAACGCAAAGATAGGCGAAAGTGATTATTAATGTTTAACTATTCGCTTAATGATCAAAAAAATAATAATTTTTGACAAAAACATTTTGGAAATAAGGAATTTATAAAAATCGTTTCCAAATTGTTTTTTCCTGCTGTTTTAAATTTTGTTGTTTTAACGATTGTTCCTGTTATTGACTCATTTTTATTAGCTAGTTTTAATGTTGGAGGACACGGAATAGAAGCAAAAACAGCTGCAATTTTGGCTGTGGAAGTTATGTTTTTACCAATTATTCTAATGACCGCAATTACATCAATGGGAGCTACACTAGGGGCTCAGTATTATGGTCGCAAGGACTATATGCGTTTTAAGGAAACAATGAATTTTTCATTGTTTATTGGTTTAATTACAGCGACTTTAATTGCAATTATTGCGGTTATTATTCCTGAACATTTAATTGGTATTTTTAGTGGTTCTGAATTAAAAGAAAACGGGAATCAAAATGATATTGAATCGTTTGCTTTAACCAATAAATTGGCTGCAGATTATTTACGAATCAGTGCTTTTACACTCTTACCATTTATCATTAGTTTTACATATGCAACCGGGATTCGACAAGATAAATCAACAATATGACCGTTAATTTCTGCAATTGTTGCACTAGGTACAAATATTGTTTTGGATCTTGTTTTGGTTAAGGTTTTTCAAAACAATCTATATAGTGCAACTATTTCGGTTGCTGCTGCAACTTTGTTTGCTCGATGGGTAAACGCTATCTTTTTGGTGATATTAAGTCTTTTTAAAAAGGATCGGCCATATTATATTTTCAATCACATGTTTATTAGCCGTTTGATTTTTAGACAAGCAATTAAAGTAGGATGACAAATTGTTATCAACGAGTTTTTATTTGCACTAGGTACAACTATTATTATTGGTTTTATGTTGAATTATTACAGTGACCAAAGGCATGCAATTGCAACAGTTTCATTGCTGATACAATTTGTTGCATTAATGTGGCCTGGTTCAGCAGCAGTAACATCTGTAGTTGTGACTGCGGAACTCGGTGCTCAACGGAACGAATTAGCAAAGCAAAATGCAAAACGTTTAATCAATTGAAGTTATATTATTGCAGCAATTTTAAGTATTATTATTTTGATTTTATCAACATTTATAAACCAATGATTGAACCCACCAGCAAATGACAGTTTAGAAGAACAATTAAAATCACAGGCAATTGTGCAAACTGCAACTTATTTGGAATACACACTGCTGATTAAGGTGATGTTTGAATTTCCGTTTGCCTTTATGTATTCAGCAATTCGTGGTGGGGGAAGCAAATTCCTATTGATTATGGATATTCTTTCAGTTACGATTTGGATGATAATTATTGGTTTAATGACAACAGTTAATGTTGATCCGAATAACAAATACAATATTTATGGAATGTTTGTGATTATGTATTGTGAAAACATTTTTAAATATCTTCTGGGTTGGATCATATTCTTAAAAACAAAATGAAATAAAACAGTTATTTTAGAAGACAAAGAAAGGGGTGTTATTAATGGGAATCAAAACAAAATTTAGAAATTTACAACCATGAATCGATGATGTTTTAGAACAAATAAAAATTAAGACACCAACGCAAATTCAAAAAGATACTTTTGGATACTTGAACAAGGGAAAAAATTTAGTTGGAATTGCAGAAACAGGAACTGGAAAAACATTAGCTTTTAGTTTACCTATTTTAAACAATTTAGATTTTAGTATTGGCTTACAAGCGTTAATTATTGTGCCAACCAAAGAGTTAGCAATGCAAATTAATCATGCTTTGTCACCCTTTAGTGACTATAACAAACACTTGTTTATTAAAGCATTAATTGGTGGTGTTGATCTTGATAAACAAATCAATAAAGATTGAAATAAAAACCAAATTATTATTGCAACACCAAATCGATTAAAATACTTTTTAGAAAATAATTATTTGGATTTACGTAATCTAAAGACATTAGTTTTTGATGAAGCAGATATGTTGATGGAACACGGATTTGTCAACGATCTTGGTTACGTGATGGAACGTGTGAACAAGTTTGATGTCCAAAAAATTAGTTTTTCAGCAACAATTAATGAGATGTTATCAATTCAAATTAAAAAGTATTTTGGAGATACAAAGATTGTTAATAGCGCAACAAATATCTACACGAACAAAAATATTAAACACATCATTGTGCACAACCATGATAAAGATCACTCATTAGCAACAATTATGCGCACAATTGATCCGTATTTATGTTTGATTTTTTGCAACACCAAGAAACAAGTAGAACAATTATACAAAAAACTTTTACAACAAGGCTATAACGTTGGTATGTTCCATGGGGATTTGCAAAAGCGTGATCGAAACAGCGCTTACAAAAAAATGAAAGATCTGCAATTTCAATACGTGGTGGCATCCGATTTAGCAAGTCGGGGACTTGACATTGATGGAGCCAGTCATGTTATTAGTTACGATTTACCAACTGAGAGTGAGTTTTATGTTCACCGTGCCGGTCGTGCCGGTCGAGGAAAATATACAGGGGAGTCATATGTTTTGTATGACAACCGGCAAACATCGAGCGAACTTTTAAAACTTGTGAAAAAAGGAATCGACTTTGCACATAAACGGATTCGTAACAATGAATTAGTGAATTTTAAATACACATGAAAGAAAAATAAACCACCAGTTGATTTTAAAACAAATATCGAAATCAAACAAGCAATTTTACAGGCGGATAAAAAAGTTAAACCTGGTTACAAAAAGAAATTAAAGACTGTAATTGCAAAAATTCAACAAAAAAATAAACGTGCTCATATTGAGAAAAAAATGAATGCCCACCGAATTCGAGGCTATAAAATGAAAAATTCACAACAAGAAAAATAATTTATTAAAAAATATCTATTAACATTATAACACGCTAATAGATATTTTTTAATACTAGTGACCACCAAGAAAATAAAAAAATTATGTAGTAAAATTTACGTTGATAGGATTTAACAAGTTAGGAAAAATATATGGAAATTAGAATTGATTTACACACACATACTACTGATTCAAACCCGTTTGGTTCAAAGGTTACTAATACTGATGATAATGAAATAATGAATGTTTTAAAATACCATAAAATCGACATTGTGTGTTTTTCAGATCATTATGATCTAAATATTAAAAAATATGAGCAGCGGGTGTTGTTAGGAAAACAATACAAACCAGAAATTATTGTGTGACCTGGAATTGAAGTGGATATTACTTCGTTAAATAAAAACAAAAAAGCACAAGTTGTGATTGTATTTGATCCTCATCAGGACATCCAGGAGATTAGGAAATTTTGTCGTAATAATTTTAAACCATGAAAGAATCAATATTTTAAAAGTATTACATACAAACAATTGGTTGAGAAACTAGCAGATTTTAATTGCTTAATTATTCCTCATGTAGGAAAAGCGCGAGATGAGGTTAGTGTGGAGGATTTAATAGGGGTCAGGGTAGATGCATTAGACACCATTGATTTAGACCATAAAAATGTTTTAAAAATGCGTAAAAAAGGGATTTTAGCACCAGAAGTTTATTTTAGCGACACTCACGACTGAAATAATTATCCTCAACATAGTTATTACTACACGAAATTAGAAGTTGAAGATTGTAGCTTTAATAGTGTAAAAAAAGCCATTACTGCTAATAAAATTAACCCTATCAATAAGATATAGGAGATGAAAAAATAAATGATTAATAATATTGTTTTTATTAATAAAAAAACAAGTGAAACATACCAACTTGATTTTTCCCCAAATCTAAATATTATTTTAGGAAAAAAAGGTTCAGGAAAAAGCTCCTTGTTATTAATAATTGCGTTAGCGATTGCTCGCCAAAATGTTAAGAGCCCTGATTTAACATCTTTTTATAATTATTTAGGTTGGGAAGTTAAGAGTATTAGTTATGATGGACAGGTATTTGATAATTCAAGTCATAGAGAAATTAATTATAAATCAAATGAAAAAGAACTCATTTATAACGATTTGCAAAAAGTAATTCCAGGTTATATAACCCAGGATGATAAACGAAAAATATCATTAGATAGCACAGATCTTGTTCAAAAAGAGAAGAAAAATGTTATTAAGAAACTAGTTGATAAAATTAACAGAAACAATCCGTTAGATAATGTTTTTAAAGTTTTTAAAGAACTACAAGATGCAATTAGCGAATATCAAAGTTTAGAAAACGAAAGTGTGAATTTTACATCCTTTTTTCAAACTAAGAAAAGTTTAAAAGATTTACAAAGTAATACAACTAATTTTTACGACGAAATTAAATATGATAGTCGTGATATTGTAAAAAAAATAGATAATGATATAAAAATGCTTGAAGATAAATACACAAATGCTCTAAAAAATTTTCAAAATGATTTTGATAGTTTTCAAACTTTTGTGGACAAATTAAATACTTTGGAAAATCAAACATATAAACTAGTTGATGAATCAACGATTATTAGCTTAAAAGAAAATCAACATGCCATTGATGAATTGTTAAGAAACCAATGTTCTTTATTAGAAAAAACAACAGAGAGATTAACAAAACATAAAAAAATATATCGTATTTTCGAAAACACCTTAAAAGAAAAAAAAGGAGAAATTAATCAACAACGTTCTTTAGAACGCCAAATTTTTGATGACTTCAAAGATGTTAAAAATTATTTTACAAAAACGATTAGTATTTTAAATAATATTCGTGCTAAATATAAAGAAATTATTGATAAACCAATTAATATTGATTGAGATTTTAGTGAATATTACAAAACGAACCATAACTTAACATTTCGGTTGAAACCTTTTGTTATTGATACAGATTCCGAAGGTGATATTTTAAAAAATAACATTATTAAAAAATGTATTTGTGATACAAAACATAATTATCTAGACTTAAATAAAATTAAAATAGATGAATCAAAATGAAAAGGTGTAATTAAAGAACTGATTGAAGACAAAGTTGAATTATACGCTGGTGATAAACGATACAAAGATATGTCTAATGGAGAAAAAACGCTTTTCGGAGTTTTATATGCGATTAAAAGTGTTACTTATGATGTTCAAAACCACAACTATTTATTATTAGATCAAATTGAAGATAACTTAGATTCCCAAACTGTATTAAATGATCTATTGCCTGAAATTAAAAAACAAAGCGAAAATAATAAACAAATTTTTTTAATTACCCACAACGCGAATTTGGGAATTTTATTAGAGGGAAAAGTTATCTCAACAGATATCCACGCAGAAAATATTAGTGACAAATTCAAAAACAACGATGAGGTTATAAACGGGGAAAATGCCCAGTCTACTTATCTAGAGGGTTCATATGAAACTCTAAAAAAACGAAATATGATTTTATCTCAAAAAACAAAACGGAACTAGGAGTATAAAATATGATAACAATTGACTTCAATAAAGAAAATAACAGTATTACTATTAGTTATGACAAATTACGTAAAAATAACAAAGGAAAACATATAGCTGTTAGGATCGACAATCCTAGTGAGCAATGAAACCCAACAAATATCAGCAATTTTTTATCTTTAATTGTAGATACAGAAGAAGCAAGTGTTCCTGATGAAGAAAATAAATTGGATGTAAGGTTGACAGACGTTGCGAAATCAGCAATTGAAAACGAAAAAATTTATCCAATTGAATTTATTTTTGATTTATTCAAAACATTTGCAGATAAATACAACAACAAATAATGTAAAAAAACGAAGTGTTATACTAAAAAACACTTCGTTTTTTGCGCAATAAAGCGCAATATAATAACACCTTTAGTAGATTGTTTAAAAAGTTTTTTAAGTACTAAAAATGTAAACAACAAAAGTTTAGTTACAAAATATAACTTTATTGATTAAAAACAAAAGCAATGCCTAAGTATCCCATAAAAATAATTATTCGATTTTATTCTAGTAGTAAAGTTTCGTGTTAGAACATTCTATTTTAGTTTTAAAGACAAACCAGAAGGCAATATAACACAAAATCAATAATAACAATGTTCTTGACTACAATACTATTAGTTCTAAAACACTTTTATACCTGTATGATTTTCTTGTATTATGCTACAACTTTTCATTGTTTAATGTTTATTTTTCACCTTTGATATATTTTTAAATAAAGCAATATTTTTGTTTATTTATTTTGCAAATTGTTATAAAAAGACAAATAATTTTATTTTGATAGTATAGTTAAGAAAAGGTAAAAAAATTGTAAATTTACACAAAATAAATGCTAATAATTTCATTTTCTGTGTAAATTAATGAACGGTGTGCTATCATTAATTTTGTTTCAAATCATTTTTAAATACAAAACTTAAGTATTTAAAAATAAAAAATCAAATTAATATTGGCAGTAATATTAAAATTAGAAACCGCAATTTTCTAAATTGCTTTGTGGGTATTTTTGTTTGAATTTGAAATAGTATAATTGCCATTTTTTTAAAAAAACAAATATTCCAAACATTTTAATAAGTTATAAGCAAAAAGAAAATATTAAATCAAATTCTTTTTAGCAATACTTTATTGTTTGAAATACATTTTTTATATTAAAATTTTTAGATATTATAAAGGGAATAAATCAATATTTATGCAAAGAAAGCAACAACAATATACCTTATTAGGCGATTTATATAAATATGTAAACCCTACACTGTTACAAGACATCCATATGTCATTTAGATTGATATTAAAACAAATTGTGGAATTAATGCTAGCAGTTGAATTCGAACACTTTATGGGGTATCGCAAATATCATATGTTTGAAGGTAAAAAAAACTACCGAAACGGTTCTTTTAAGAAAACTATCTTTACGCAATTTGGCGATCTTTTAGTCAGTGTTCCACGAGATCGAAATTGTGAATTCCAAACAAGCATTATTAATAGATATTGCAAACATTTGGGAGATGTACAAGCTTTAATTCTTGATCTTTTTGTTTTAGGTTGTCTTAAGAAACCAAAAACATTAATGATTAAGCATATGTATGGAATCAGTCCAGGAACTAAACTTATGAATCTAATGCACCAAAGAATCGATGAGTTTGTGGCTCGTTGATGATTGAAGCCAGTGGAAGCGGTTTATTCTATTGTTTTTGTTAGCAAAATTGATTTAAGTTTCTATCGGAAAAGTAAGCAAAACCACCGGTTTGCTTTAGTTGGATGAGGTATTAATTCGCGCAACGAATTAGAAATCATTGGTTTGTATAAGTGTGATGAAGTTGATGAAAATCCTTACAGCGAAATGGTTGCAAATTGACAAAGTCGTGGAATTAAGGAGATTCATATATTAATGACTGCTTATGAATTAGATAACATTGCAGAACATATAAATGCGGTGTACCCGAAAACGCAGCTTATGGACAATAGTAGTAAAATTCTAAAAAATGATTTGAATGAACATGGTAAGGAAATTATCGATGATTTGAATAAAGTTTACAATGATGGTAATTTAGAAAATTGAAAACTATTTGTTAAAAAATGATGTTAAAAAATACGAATCCTACTTACAAAAAGTGTGATTCGTATTTTAATTGTTATTTATGTTTTTTTATTTTTCAATAATAATTCTTGTAAAAATTGGACTTGCGGTGTTGACACTAAAACCTTTTAAGACTTCGCTTGTTTTTAAGTTTTTGAATGTTAACATTTCGTCAGTAAATCCCATTTGCTTTTGTACATCAACAACAGCATTTTGCAACACTGGTTTATATAAAATAGTACATATTTGAATAACTTTTACCAAAAAGAAAAGTAAGTGTTGCAACAATTGTGTCTCATTATTCTTAAACAACTCTCAAGGTTTTTGTTCTTCAATATACTTGTTAGCATAGTTTAATAAATCCTGCAATACACTTAATGCTTTATCAACTTGGTACTGGTTGATAAAACTAATAAATTGATCAATAAAAGTGTTTAATACAGCTTGTTGTTCATCATTAATTTTTATGTATATCACTTGGTTTTGGTGATATTTTTTTAACATACCGATAGTACGAGAAACCATATTTCCAAAATTATTAGCAAGGTGGGTATTATATGTTTCGATTAAATTATCATAACTAAAAACACTGTCTTTAAACATTGATAAATCAGCAAGCAAATAATAACGAGTTACATCTGCGCCAAAACGATCAATTAAATCATTAGGATCAACAACATTGCCTAAAGATTTTGACATTTTTCCTTCTTTGGTAATGATTCATCCATGCGATAAAATTGTCGAGGGAAGACGAATACCTAAATCATTCAAAAAGATTGGTCAATAAATACAGTGGAACCGAGTAATTTCTTTGGATAATAAATGGACAATTTCTGTTTTATCATCTTGTCAAAATTTTTGAAAAAGTCTATCGTCTGTAGTCATATAACCAGTTGCAGTCAAATAATTCATTAAAGCATCTAATCACACATAAATTACGTGTTCAGGATTTTCTTTAATACTAATTCCTCAATTAAATGTGGTTCGTGAAATCGATAAATCTGATAAATTTTGGACAAAGTTATTAATTAACTCATTTACTCGTTCTTTGGGAATAATAAAATTCGGATGTTTTTGGTAATAGTCTATTAAAAAAGGCGCGCTTTCTTGCATCTTATAAAAATAAGATGATTCAGATTTTTGTTCTAGTATGTGTCCGAAAGAACATGTTTTTTGATTATTTGTATTAAATTGCACATCCGCATCATTGATGTTTTCTTCACAAGAAACACAATAATTTCCAATTCATTGACCAAGGTAAATTTTGTTTTTATCATACAGTTTAGTAAAAATTTTTTGCACACTTGCAATATGATCTTCATCGGTTGTACGAATAAACCGATCATAATTAATTCCTAAACGTGTTCATAAATCAACAAACTTTTGTTGCATTTGATCAACATATATTTGTTCACTAATATTATTTTCTTGTGCTTTAATTTGAATTTTCTGACCATGTTCATCTGTACCGGTTACAAAAAATGTTTCATAACCAAACATTTTTTTATATTTGGCTAGTACATCGGCAATGATAGTTGAATATGCATGACCAATATGAGGTTTACCTGAGGGGTAATAAATAGGGGTTGAGATATAAAATTTTTGAGACATATGAATAATTAAAGAACTCCATTAATGAATTAATATTTTTTGTTAATAAAATGCTGATGCAGCAAATTAATTTTGGTTTCAAGATCGTTATTTTGAGCAATATAATATTTTTTATTCGCCAACTCTTTGGGCAAATAATCTTGCTTAACATAATGATTAGGATAATCATGAGGGTATTTATAACCACTTACTCCTAACCTACTTGCACTTTTATAATGTGCATCACGAATATGGTTAGGAATTAAATATTGCTTGCCATTTTCTATATCATCAAATGCAGTGTTATATGCAAGATAAGATGAGTTTGATTTAGGAGATAAACAAATTTGAATAACAATATTTGACAAAATTTTTGTGTTCTCAGGATAACCTAAATAACGACAAGAATTTATTGCTTGATCAACGCGTGCGCACAAACCAACATTCGCAAGACCAATATCCTCGTAAACACATACTAACAAACGTCGATAAATTGCATCAAAATCACCAATTTTAACTAAACGTGCCAAATAATAAAGACCCGCATCAACATCTGAACCGCGCAAAGATTTGTGAAAAGCAGATTTTAAATCATGAATTTCATTGCCATCTTTATGTCCCAAACTATAAGATCCGCCCATAATCTGACTAAGAAGTTTTTCATCAATAATTTGGTGATCAGGATATAAAAAATTTATTATTTCCAATAAATTTATAATTGCTCGTAAATCTCCGTTTGTGTTGGAAATTAGTTGATTGAATGATTCTTCATTAAAGTATATTTGATAATTAAAAAGATTTTCTAAATGTTGTTTAATTTCATCAGGTTTAATAGGTTGAAATGCGAGCAATTGGCAACGAGATCTTAAAGCAGGGTTAATTGCAAAAAACGGATTTTCGGTTGTTGTTGCAAACAAAATGATTTGGTTTGTTTCAATTAAAGGCAAGAGAATATCTTGTTTATCTTTATTTAAGCGATGGATCTCGTCTATGATAATAATATATTGCTTAGACAACTTAGCGGTTTCAACAATATTTGTTAATTCTTTTTTAGAGTCTAAAACGGGATTAAAAAAATGAAAAGGAATACGTAAGCTTTTTGCTAATACTCGTGCAAAACTTGATTTACCTACCCCAGGAGGACCATGCATAATCAAATTAGTTGCATATTGTTTTTCGATAATTTTAAACAATAAACCATTTGGACCTAATAAATGCTTTTGACCTATTAAATCATTAATGGTTTGGGGATTTTTTAGTTTATGAATTAAATCTTTAAGCATAATTTAACATGATTTTATAAAGTTCACTTGCATTAAGATTATATTGTTGACCGACTTGTTTACAAGCATCTTTTAGACGCATACCATTGTTTACAAGATTTTGAATTTGATTAATAATATTTTCAATGCTTTGATCAACTTCTTCATTTTTAACAACCAGTTGATTGTGATCGATAACGATGACAAATTCACCAAGTTCAGTGATATGCTCGTGCATTTGGGAAATTTTACCAAAGTAAAATGATTCGTTTAATTTAGTTAATTCCCGGCCAATAAAAACATGAACATCGCCTAACACACTTTGGATATCATCCAATGTTTTTTTAATGCGGTGAACCGCTTCATAAACAACAAAGGTAGTTTGGACATTTTTATATTTTTCTAAGACTTCAAGACGTTGTTTTTGGGTTTTGCCTAAAAACCCTAAAAACATAAATGTTGAGGACAACAAACCACTTGCGACTAGTGCGTGCATACAAGCTGATGGCCCGTTAATCACTTCTACTCCGACGTTTTGTTCGTGACATGCGCGAATTAAATTAAATCCAGGATCAGACACAGTCGGATAACCTGCGTCAGAAACAAGCACAGTGGGATAGGATTTGATATAATCTAATGCTTCATTGATTTTTGCTTGCTCTTTAAAATTATCAAAACGAATTAATTTTTTGTAGTCTATCAAGTTAAAAGCATGCAACAATTTTTTGGTTATTCGGGTGTCTTCACATAAAATAACATATGCTTTGTCTAGTGCGTCGATTGCACGTTGATTGAACTCTTGCAAATTACCAATAGGAGTGGCAATCACAGTTAATTTATGAACTGAATCTTTGAGTTTCATTAATAAATTCCTTTCGCAATTAATAGTTCTTGAATTTGTTCAAAACTGAATCGCATCATCACTAAACGTTTATATAATTGCTTGTGGTTTGCGTAACTAATGTGTAATGCTTCACATAGAAGTATACGTTTTTGTTTATTGTCAAGTTTCAAATTTAGATAATCAGACCAAGATAAACTAATATCTAGATTTTGGTTAAAAATAACACTGTGTTTTAATAAAGTTTCGTAAAGGACCTGTGAATTCGCTTCCGCAATGCCAATTTTTTTAGGAACTTTATTTTTCATGTCAGTTTTTTTAATAAAGCATTGTTTGAGCGGGGTTTTGATATACTGGGTAATAATCTTGCGAATTCTTTCTCCTTGGTAATCAGGATCTAAAAATAAAATAACCCCTCGCGTTTTATTAACTTGATCAATCAAAGCTAGGGTTTCTTTATTTATTTCTGAGCCGTTAGTAATAATAAAATCAGCATCAAATAGCGATGCTAATTTTTGTTGATCTGTTTTTCCTTCAACAACAATTACTTCTTTAATTTGTCGTTTGAACATACTGAGGAAAATTGATCACTGAAAAGTTGTTTGGAGTTAAGATCGTGAATTAAGGACATTGATCCATCATTTTGTGAATAAATCTTAATGCATTCACTTAAAGATGGAGCTACACTAACAATATTTAATCAATCGTAGTGGGGGTTTTTAATGGTGTCAGTTATATAAACTTTATCAACAATTCCTGCCTGAATCGCTTGATCAATACGTTCAAGCGCGTTGTTATTAAATAATCCATGTGTTGCCATAATGGTAACAGATGAAGCACCTTGTTGCTTAACAAGTTTTGCAGCACCTAAGATGGTTCCACCTGTGTCAATCATATCATCGATTAAAACGCAGTCCTTATCTTGAACATCCCCGAGAATGTTATTAATTTCTACTTCATTTTTACCACAACGACGTTTATCAACAATCGCCAAACCAGTATTAGTAGCCATTGAGATTTCACGACTTCGTTTCACAGAACCATAATCAGGGGAAACAACAACAACATTGCTTAAATCGTTTTTATGATCGACTGCGTATTTTTTAAATAACATTCATGCACCCTGTAAAGTATCAAAGGGGATGTCAAAAAAACCTTGTTCTTGAGCGGAATGGATATCGTATGTTAAAACATTATTTGCACCAGCTGTTTCGATTAATTTAGCAACTAAACGGGCAGTAATTGGTTCACGAGGATTTGCTTTACGATCTTGTCGTGCGTAACCGAAATAAGGGATAATAACATTAATACTTTTTGCAGACGCACGCCGCATAGCATCGATTGCGATTAAAAGTTCCATTAGTGCATCATTAACTGGTTTAGCAGTTGACTGGATTAATACAATTCGACGATGTCGGACAGATAATAAAGGTTTTACTAAAATCTCCCCATCGGCAAAATGTTCAATTTTGATTGGTGATAATTCAATATTTAATTGACGAGCAATTTCTGTTCCTAAATCTTGAGAATTAGACAACGCAAAGACTAAAACATCTTCACGAATAGCAGATTTTCTTTGGCATTCATTATTGTGAATTTCGGACATTTTTTGACTCCTTTGTGTTTGCATAAACAAATAAACATACGTCATTAACGTGATAAAGGTTTGGATCTAGATCAATGATTCCTTCATCGTTAAACCCACTAACTTGTAATTCTTTTTGTGAACATAACATTCCGAATGAATTCACACCCATTAGTTTTCCTGGAGTGATGAATTGACCGTTGGGCATCATTTGGTTGATACTAGCAACTACAACTAACATATCTTCGCGGACATTGCTTGCCCCACAAACAATTTGAACCATTTGGTTTTCAAGACTAACTTGGCAAACATTTAAATGCGTATTAGGAATTGGTTCAAATGATTTTATTTGACCAACTTTAAAAAATTTAATTTGGTGAATATCAAAAACTAAGTTAGTTATTTTTTGTAATTCTTCAATAAACGTTGTATCAGGTTTTAAAAACCCTACCGCTAAATTGCTAAAATATTGTGATGCATGTAAAACATTAATTCCTACAACAGTTTCATTTGCATATAAAATCACAATATCATCTTTTATTTGGTGTTGATGAGTTAATGGTTGGTCATTAAAACTAACAATTAAACTATCATCAAGTGTGTTCTGATTATAAATAATATACATTGAATCAACTTACTTCCTTCTAGTATATATTATAAGTAAGAGCAGGATAAACAGAAACCCTAAATAGTAAATAAGGAAGGAATTTCTTTATTTATTTATAAAAATAAGTTAGAAATAAATTAATACACCAGTTTTTTATCTTTTATATAAACTAGGGAATGTGCTGAGAAATTACTTTAGTTGGCGTCTAAATCTAGTCCTAATGAATATACCATTAAGCTAATTTCAAAAAGCTTTTTGTCTTAATTGCTTATATTATTTAATATAATACTTTTTTAGTTTTCGTAAATTACAAATAGTATAAAAACAAAAATAAATTAAATATTTTTTCCACTGGTATCTATTGTGTTTGTGTATAAAAATTGTTAGTGATGTCAAAATTTTTATAAAAATAAATTTCTTCTGATGGTTTGGTTATTATGGAATAAAAATTTTATTTTTCGTTATTCAAAATAGGGTAAGTTTTCTTTTTCTGTAAAAAACGATTTATATAAAAAAAGAAAATTTAACAATTAGTTCTGATAATAAATTAATGACTGTAAAAATAAATTAGAAAATAAGAAAAAATAATTTATAGGTTGAAAAAATTAATATTGATTTTTGTCTAACTAATTAGACATTTGAAAGATGTTTTAAAATAAAATATAATTAAACATTATGTAATAAAAGGATGAAGTTTATGAAAACCGCTATTTTAATTGATACAGGAGCAAATGTTGTTGATTTCAACCTGCCGGATGTTTATTTTATTCCTATTGGCTTAACTATTAAAAACCGTTATAATGGGGAAGAAAATGTTTATGATGACGTATTGGATGTTAGTCAGGAACAAATGAAAAATGCACTAGTTGCAAAACATGATATTAAGACAAATTACCCATCAACCGGAAAAGTGATTAATAAACTAGAAACTTTATTTAATAATTATGACCGTGTAATTGTTTTAACTTTATCTTCTGGACTGTCAGGTTATTATTCATCTTTTCAAGTTATTAAAAAAAGTTTTGTACACAAAAACCTATTAGTTATTGACTCAAAAGCAGTTAGTTTAGGTATTAACTGGTTGGTTACTGATTTGCTTGATTATTTAAAGAATAATCCAGATAATGAGATGATTTCTAATTTTGTGGAAAACCAAACACGTAGAATTGTGGGCGGAGTTATTGTATCTGATCTATCACAATTAATTGCTGGAGGTCGGATTTCAAAAATTAAAGGAATGATTGCATCAACATTTAAACTTAAATTAATTATTAAATGAAATTACAAACTAGATTTTGTAGATAAAACATTATCGTTTAGTAGTGCAATTGACAAAACGTTACAAACTATTAATGAAATTAACCAATGAGCCACAAAAGGAATTAAGCGAATTGCGATCCTAACAGATCTGGAAAATAGTGAACAATTAGCAACATTACAAAATTTAGTTGTTGAGCGTTTAAGACAACCTGTAGAAATCATTCACTCATATCTTCCAGGATGTATTTATGCGCATGTAGGAATTAACAACTTTGCGATTATGATTGAGGCGAATGAATAATGATTTATGATGTAGTAATTATTGGAGCAGGACCAGTTGGATTATTTGCTGGTTCAATGGGTGGTTATTTTGGTTTAAAAACCCTTGTTATTGAAACAAGTGATAAGTTAGGCGGTCAAGTAACATATCTATATTTAAATAAAGAAATCAGAGATGTTCCGGGATATACAAGTATTAAAGCAAAAACATATATTCAAAATTTAATCAACCAAGCTCAATCATATGAAAATGTAAATATTAAACAAGATGTTAGCATTGCGTCTTACTCGAGAAACGAATTTAATCATTTTGTATTATATGATCAAAATAGTGAAGTAATTGCGGAAACAAAATACATTATTTTTGCTTATGGTAAAGGCGGGTATACACCAATTCGTTTAGATCAATTAGTTGCACCAGATGCAATTAATTGTCAAAACATTTTATATTCTGTACACAATGACAACATTGATTTTAATAACAAAAAGATTGTTGTTTTAGGTGGGGGAGATAGTGCGCTGGATAATAGTGTGTATTTAACAGACAAGTTTGAAAATGTCGATGTCTCTTTAATTGTAAGAAACGAGATTAAAGGCCACTCATGAAGCGTAAATGATTTAGCAGTGCGCAATATTAAAGTTTTTAAACAGACAAAAATTAAAGCAGTTAGTCCTAATGAGTTATCTTTAGTTCAAAAAAGTGATGAAAATACCACAAAGGAATTTACTTTAGATTTTGATTATATTTTAGTTCAATATGGGGCAACAATGAATGCGGATATTGTCTTTAAGGATTGAAAATCTCTAAGTTTTGATGAAAAAGACCGTATTTTAGTGAACAGTTTGAATGAAACATCACTTGCAAACACATATGCAATCGGAGATTGTTGTTCATTTAATTCTGGTTTAATGGCACAAGATGTTTATTCAATTATTACAGGTCAAGCAGATGCTTTTAAAGTTTTAAAACGAATTGTATTAGCTATGAAAAACAGCGAAAAAAATAGCTAAATTTTTGGTATAATTATTGAAGTTACATCCAACCCGCAATTTTATATTGTATTTTTTATTATGTTATAAAGGAGATTTTGATGCAAAAATCAACAATGCTTAAAAAAGCAGCAGCTGATGCTCGTCGTAATTGATATGTAATTGATGCGACAGATCTTGTTTTAGGTCGTTTATCAGTTGTTATTGCTGATACTTTAAGAGGAAAAAACAAACCAGACTTTACACCTAATGTGGATGGTGGAGATCATGTTATTGTAGTTAATGTTAACAAAATGATATTAACTGGAAATAAGGCGCAAAATGAAAACTGATACAACCACTCACACTATATTGGGGGTTTAAGAACTCGTTCAGGAAAAGAAATGTTAAGCAAATATGCTGACGAATTATTACGTCGTAGTGTTAAGGGTATGTTGCCTAAAAACCGTTTATCTCGTCAAATTATCAACAAACTACACATTTACAAAACTGCTACTCACCCACATGAAGCACAAACACCAGTGGTTTTAGATTTAAAGAAGGGGAATGGTAAATAATTATGGCTAATACGCAATACAAAGGACTTGGAAGACGTAAGTCATCAGTTGCTCGTGTTCTTTTAACACCAGGAACTGGAAAATTTTTAGTTAATAAAGTTGATCCTAATACATTCTTTCCAAATAAATTAGTAATCCAAGATATGATGCAACCTTTAACTCTACTAAAAGTTGCTGACAAATTCGATGTTGAAGTTAGTGTTTTTGGTGGTGGTTTTAACGGGCAAGCAGGAGCAATTCGTTTAGGTTTAGCTCGTGCTCTAATCGAAGTTAAAGCAGACTACAAATCAGATTTACGTCAAGCTGGATTGGTAACTCGTGATGCACGTGTTAAAGAACGTAAAAAATTCGGTCTTTATGGTGCACGTCGAGCTCCACAATTTACAAAACGTTAAAAATTTATTTTCAAAAATGATTTATATATCAAAACAACCTGAATTATTTTGGGTTGTTTTTTGTTTTCGTTAATCTTAAAGAAGTTAAAAAGAACACTTATTTTAAACTATCAATTTATCTATTTTTTTGTTTTTCAAATTACACAAAATAATATTAACGAACACTTAAATTTTTAGCAAATCTGTGTTATCATAAATAGTATATAAAAATATCTAGAGGTTTTAATGAAAAAAGTTTTATTTCTTGATGGCTCATTTATTACAAATGAAGCATCTTATACAACAAATTTAATGGATTTATATGCAAAAGAATTTGTAAATGTGGAACGAATTAATTTAAATAATTCAGTTTTTAATAAGCAACACTTATCGCAAGATAATTTTCCTCAATATTGAATGGATATTGATGCTGATGCTTGGATTAATAAACTAAAAGAAACTGATTTACTAGTTTTATCAGCAACGTTAGTAAATTTTAATGTTCCTACAGTTGTTAAGAATTTTATTGATGGAATTGCGATCGCAGAAAAAACATTCTCATATACTCGTTCTACCAATGGACAACCAGTTGGTTTATTAGATAATTTAAATGTTGTACTTGTAATTTCTCAAGGTGGACCAGAAGAAGAACTTCCATCTTACCAAAAAGTTTGATTAGAAAAAGTATTTAACTTTGTTGGAGCAAAAACGATTAATTTTATTGAAGTTAACGGAACAAAAATTGCACCTCTTGACAGCGCAAACCCACAAGAGTATGCACAAACACGATTAGCTGAATTCCAAGAAATTGTAAAAAAAATTGGTTTGTAAGATAAATAATATAAAAAGAAGAGGGCATGAAAGCGCCTCTTCTTTTTATATATTTTTTAAAATAAATGAGTTTGTTGCGCTTCTTCATCTGCATACAAAACATCAGCAAATGCAACACCAACAAGTGTTAAAATTTGTTCATTATATAATTTGGAAAATAACTTTAATAAATAATGTAACAAAACAGTCCTATCATTTGTATAATATGGCATTTTCGCTTGCTGACTGTGTTGTTCATAATTTTTATTTTTAATGTAAAAACTCACAACACGAACAACATAGTTATGCGAAATTAATTGTTGGTATAAATCATTAAATAAATTTAACATTATTTGTTTAATGTGTTTTTCGTCATCTGTTGGATTAACACTAATACTGCGACTAATTGTGTGTTCTCGGGTTGTAAAGTTAATTAAATCCACATCATAACTACCTGTTAAATTGCTTATTAAATTATAATAATTACTTCCTAAAATTGCATATACCTTTTGCTGGTTATTTTGGTCTAATAAATCTTTAACTGTAAAAATTTTCTCTTTATTTAGTAAAATGCTGCTTTTATTTCCAATATAAGGGACATCACTAACCAATAAAGGTTCAATTTGCTTACGGATAGAATTTTTATCCAATAAAACGGTATGCCCATTTGGTTTATTTAAATCAGTGGCAATTTTTGCTAATAAAAAATTAACTGAAACACCAATGGAAACCTCAAGATTGATTGATTGCTTAATGCGTTTTTTGATATCTAGTATTAAAAAATTAATGTTGTTATGATATCTAGGAATTAAATTAGTTACATCAATAAAAAGTTCATCTACCGAGTAAATGTAAACTTTAGAACTATATTGATATGCAATTTGTTGAAAATGTTTGGACAAGCGATCATAAAGATCATAATCTGGTTTTAGAACTAAAAGATCTGGAAATAATTTGCGTGCTGTTCCTAAATGCATTGCTGAGTGAATTTTATATTTTCTTGCTGCATAATTTGATGTTGCAATAATTTGGTGGCGTGAACGCATATTACTAACAACGGTTGGAAAATTTCGATCTTTATGTTGATTAATAATAGATGCTTGTGCAAAAAAAGCATCAATATCAATATGCATAATGATTTTAGACATATTTGAAATAGATCATATATTCTTGGTTTTGTTTTTTTGGATCGAAAATATCTACAGCAATGTGAGTTTGATAAACAAAACCATATGATTCTGCGAGCGTTTTAATTTTTTCGATTGCTTGATTTTGAAGTTTAATATTTTTTAAAACTCCCTTGCAAGCGCGCATTGTTTGTTGATTGGTTTCAAATTGAGGTTTAACTAATCATAAAAGATCTAAACCAGTATGTCGTAGGTGTTTAATCGCTTCAAAAGCAAAAGATAAAGAAATAAAAGATAAATCAGCAACAATTGTTGTTACTTCATGACCGATTGGTTTAGTATGCAAATCTTTGATATTAGTTTCATCGAAAACAACTACTCGCGGATCGTTTTTAATTTTGGGATCTAACAGATTAACGCCAACATCCACACAATAAATTTTCTGAGCATTTTGTTGCAAACAAACATCTGAAAACCCACCAGTTGATGCCCCCAGATCTAAAACAATTTTATTACTAAAATTGTAGTGGACAGCTTGTTGAAGTTTTAAAAGTTTATATGCTCCTTTAGAAACATATAGCTGATTAGCGTGACAAATAACTTTGTCATTATCAGAAACTTCAAAAGATGGTTTATTAATGACTTTATTGTTAACGGTGATAAAACCTCGTTTAATAACATCAACGGCCTGAGAACGAGTTTTGATAATTTGTGATGAAACAAGATATAAATCTAAACGCATATTAATTTTTAATATTCTTTTCTAATTGTGTAGCAAATTTTACTAATTCATTATAACTGTTTTTATAAGTTTGGTACGATGGTTTGTTTTCTGTGCTTGACACAATATTATCAACTTGATTTTGTCAGTTTAGTTTTTCTTTATCTGGTAGTTGTTTAATTAAATTATTAACTTTTTGTTTTTGATCTAAATATTCATTGCGGGCTTGTTGTGTATTAAGCTTTTGCATCATTGGCACGCCAATACCTACACAAACTGTAATCCCTAAAAGAAATGAAAAACCATAGAGTAACCATTTATGGGGTTTATAAGTGAAATATTTTTTTAATAAAATATCAAAATGAAACTGATCAAAAAAATCAGTTCCACTTTTAGATAATAAGTAGGGCTTTAAATGATTTATGATTTCTTTTTCAATTTTTTGTTTACGCTCAAAAAAGCGAATAGGAAATAAACAAATACCAAGATATTTGCGTTGCAGTTTTTTGAACCAGTTAGCTTTGTAATTTTCCTTAAAAAAGGATGAAATATATTGAGAATTATTGGTCATCATGAGCAGTTTTTAAATGGTGGTCTTTATCATAATCAGATGGTAGTGCAAAATTTGTAACCTGAACTTTTTGGTAATCTTGGTTTTTGTTTTGGACAATAATTGTGTCCACACCAAAAACATCATGTAGCATTTTTTTATCAATATTTTCAATAATTGAACCATAACGTACAAGTTCTCCGTTTTGAATGACCATAACATTGTTGGCGTATTTAATTCCGGTGTTGATATCATGAATTACTAAAATTATTGTTTTATTAAATTTGGTATGTAGTTTATGTAGTAATTCGATAATTTCTAATTGGCTACGAATATCTAAATGGTTTGTTGGTTCATCCAAAACAATTGTGTTAGTGTCTTGAGCAAGTGATAAAGCAATTAGGGCTTTTTGTCGTTGTCCCCCGGATAAATCCTCAAGTTCTTTATGTTGAAACTCATATATTCCAACATTTTTTAAAGCTGATTCAATAATTTGCTTTTCTAATTTCGGATTAGCATTCACTCCAATTGCATTTGACCAAGGATAACGACCCATTTTAACAAAATCATAAACAGTTGTGTTTTCCGGAAAAACGCTTAATTGGGGAACATATGCCAATTCTAAAGCTAATTTCTTTGAATTGTATGCAGCATGAGCGTGATTTTTAATCGATCAGATTAAGGATTCAATAACTTCTTTTCGATCTTTTTTAAATGCATGAATCATTCGCTCGTATTGCAATTTAAACCACTGAAAGACAACAAATTCTTTACGGATTAATTTATTGTTAAAAAAGATTTGACCTGTACGTGGTTCAATAATTCGACACAACCCTTTAATTAGAGTGGATTTACCAGAACCATTAGGACCAATAATAACCAAAAAATCATTCTTTTTAATTTGAGCATTTAGATTTTTAATGATCATTTTAGAACCATAACCTAAGGAAACATTTTTTAAATCAAACAAAATTTCTTTGTTTGTTTCATATTTTTTAGACTTTACTGACTGAAACAGTTTTACTTCATTTAGATCAATAGTATTAGTTTCAGGATTATATGTTCTTTTATCTTCGGTATTTTGTTGTTTTTTGCGATGCATAACAAACCTTTCATGGAAAATGTATAATTTTACATTCTATTATTTTAAAGGATACAATTTGGTTTTTCTTTAATATAGCACTATTTTAGAAAAAAAATCATTTTTTATTGTATATAGCACAAAATAAATATTTTTGCACATGGTTAGCAATATTTTTTTAAAAAAACGGTCAAAAAAAGATTTAAAACCCCTTTAAAGGTGTAAAATAAAATTGCAAATTATTTTGTCTATTCAAAATGAGGTAAAAAATGAACTTATCACTAAGAGAAGTCCAAAAGTTAATGATTACGGTTGCAGCTGATGTTGCTCGTCGTCGTCTAGCTCGTGGCGTTAAATTAAATTATTCTGAAGCTGTTGCTTTAATTACTGACCATGTTATGGAAGGTGCACGTGACGGAGCTTTAGTATCTGATTTAATGCAATCTGCTCGTGAAGTATTACGTATCGATCAAGTTATGGAAGGTGTAGACGCAATGGTATCAATTATCCAAGTCGAAGTCACTTTCCCAGATGGAACAAAATTAGTATCTGTACACGACCCAATCTACAGATAATTACATGAATATATTAACTAAAGGAGAAAACAATATATGTCTGGTGGATCAAACCAATATACACCTGGGAAATTAGTACCTGGTGCTGTTAAATTTGCTGAAGGTGACATCGAAGTAAACAAAGATCGTCCTTCTTACAAAATTACTATTAAAAATACGGGAGACCGTCCAATTCAAGTTGGATCACACTTCCATTTATATGAATCTAACACTGCGTTAGTATTCTATGATGAACAAGGAAACGAGGATAAAGAACGTAAAATGGCTTGAGGGCGTCGTTTCGATATTTCTTCTGGAACTGCGATTCGTTTTGAACCAGGGGATAAAAAAGAAGTTACAATCATTGACTTCCAAGGAACACGTGAAGTGTTTGGGGTTAACGGTTTAGTTAACGGAAAATTAGATAAATAAAAGATTAGGAGAGTCTATTTATGTTTAAAATTTCAAGAAAAAACTATTCTGATCTATTCGGAATTACAACAGGGGATAGCGTACGTTTAGGTGATACTAACTTATTCATCCGTGTTGAAAAAGACTACACTACATACGGAGAAGAGTCTGTATTTGGTGGTGGTAAAACATTACGTGAAGGTATGGGGATGAATGCTTCATTCACTCGTGACCATTCATATGTAAACGAAAAAACTGGTAAAAAAGTTGAAGTTATGGACTTAGTTATTACTAATGCTTTAATTCTTGACTATACTGGTATTTACAAAGCTGATATTGGTATTCGTGATGGTTTAATCGCTGCTATTGGTAAATCTGGTAACCCACACTTAACTTCAGATGTTGATATGGTTGTAGGGATTGCTACTGAAGCTTGTTCAGGAGAAGGTAAAATCTTTACTGCTGGGGGATTAGATACTCACGTTCACTTCTTAGAACCTGAAATTGCCGAAGTTGCATTAGATGGTGGTATCACGACTTTAATCGCTGGTGGTACTGGTATGAACGATGGTTCAAAAGCAACAACTGTGACACCTGGTAAATGATGAATTAAAACTCAATTACAAGGTGCTGATGGAATGCCTGTAAATATTGGTTTCCTAGGTAAAGGACAAGGTTTAAATGAACCTATTTTAGAACAAATCGCAGCTGGTGCTTGTGGTCTTAAAATTCACGAGGACTGAGGTGCAACTGGACATGCAATTGACTCTTCATTAACAGTTGCTGACAAAACTGACGTTGCTGTATCAATCCATACAGATACATTGAACGAAGCAGGATTTGTAGAACATACAATTGCTGCAATGAAGGGACGTGTAATCCACGCGTACCATACTGAAGGTGCTGGTGGGGGACATGCTCCAGATATTTTAGAAACTGTTAAATACTCATTCTGTTTACCAGCTTCAACTAACCCAACTCTTCCATATACAGTAAATACAATTGCTGAACACTTAGATATGTTAATGGTATGTCACCACTTAAATCCTAAAGTTCCAGAAGACGTTGCGTTTGCTGATTCACGTATTCGTGCACAAACTATTGCTGCAGAAGACTTACTGCATGATATGGGTGCAATTTCAATTACTTCATCAGATACATTAGCAATGGGACGTATTGGAGAAGTTGTAACTCGTACTTTCCAAATTGCTGATAAAATGAAAATGCAATTTGGTTCATTAAAAGGAGATAGTGAATTCTCTGATAATAACCGTGTTAAACGTTATGTGTCTAAATTTACAATTAACCCTGCAATTGCTCATGGTATTTCTGACTATGTTGGTTCAATTGAAGTTGGTAAATTAGCTGATTTAGTTGCATGAGAACCTAAATTCTTTGGTGCGAAACCATTCTTTGTAACTAAGATGGGTAACATTGTGCGTTGTGTTGTTGGGGATCCAAATGCTTCAATTCCAACATGTGAACCAGTTATTATGCGTAACCAATTCGCTGCAATTGGCACTGCACTAAACAGATGTTCAGTTTCATTCGTTTCTCAATTATCATTGGATAAAAAACCATCTGTAAAAGAAGAATATGGATTAACTAAAGATTGTTTACCAGTTCGTAATTGTCGTAATATTTCAAAAGCTTCAATGAAATGAAATGACACAACTCCTAACCTAGAAGTAGATGCTCAAACTTTCGAAGCTACTGTTGATTTAGCTGACCTTGAAGGATGATTAGAAACTCCAGCTGCTGAATTAGCAAAAACTCTAAGACAAACAGCTGATGGTAAATACGTATTGGATGCTGAACCATTATCTACAGTTTCACTTGCTCAACGTTACTTCTTATACTAATATTAAAAATTCATTCAATATACATGCATAATTTAAAAATAGTTATATAATAAAGTTATGTAACTATTTTTTTAAAAAGCGAGGTATTTCAATGACAACTTTTAAGAAAGTCATTAACAATGTGCATACATTAATTAACACAATCGGATATACAATTGAAAATATCCATCTTACAAATGATGATGCACTGAAACGTGTCATTATTGTCAAATCAGATTTGAATAATGAATACGGTATTAAATTAGAAGAAGGTAAAAAACTAGTTGATGGAGATATTTTATTCCTAGACGAAGAAAATAAAAAAATGGTGGTTGTTCGTTTAGAATTAGCCGATGTTTTAGAAATCTCTCCTGCAACAGTTGGACAGATGGCTTATTTAGCTCATAACATTGGTAACCGTCATACTCCAGCTCAATTTACAGAAACTTCAATGATTATTCCATACGATTACTTAATTGAAGAATTCTTGCAAACTAGTGAAGCAAAATATGAACGAAAAAAAATTAAACTCAAAGAAGCGTTCCGACACTCAGACGCTGCACGTTAATGAACCTTTATTGCTTTTAGATTTAATGCAAATTACAAATGCGAACTTTCCGATTGGAACTTTTTCTCACTCTTTTGGAATTGAAACTTATATACGGAAAGAAATCGTAGACAATTCAGAAACATTAGAAAAAGCATTACTATTGTACATGAATGAACAATTATTATATGGTGATTTATTAGCAATTCGTCGAGTATATGAATTACTTGAATCAGACGAAATTAATGAAATTTGAGAAGTTGATAATATGATCAGCTTTCAAGGTTTAGCTCGCGAAACTCGTGATGGACAACGTCGGATTGGTGTTCAAATGATTAAGATTTATAACGAATTATACAAAGGTCCGTTATTAATTGAATATTACAGAAAAATTAAAGCAAAAGAATGCTATGGAAATCCAGCAATTTCCTTTGCTTTGCTTGCTAATTATTTAAATATTGACTTACACACAGCTCTTTATACACATCTGTATTCTACAACTGCAGCATTAACGCAAAACTGCGTGCGTGCAATTCCGTTAGGACAAGTACCAGGACAAATTTTGGTTAATAAACTAAAACACACTTACTTTGATGATATTATCACCAAAGCATTGAATTTAGATTTTGAGTCAGATTTTTGCAAAAACATACCTGGTTTAGAAATTGCTCAAATGGAGCACGAGGATGTTCCGGTTCGTTTATTCATGTCATAATGCTACATACTACAAATAAAAGGAAGTAAAAAAAACTTATGAAAAAACCATTAGTTATTGGTGTAGGTGGTCCAGTTGGTGCTGGAAAAACTATGCTTATCGAAAGATTAACACGTAAATTAACAGATAATGGATATTCAATGGCTGCCATTACCAATGATATCTATACAAAGGAAGATGCACGAATTTTATTGAATACTTCAGTCTTAGATGCTGATCGTATTATGGGTGTGGAAACCGGTGGTTGCCCACATACAGCAATTCGAGAAGATGCTTCAATGAATTTTGCTGCTATTGAAGAAATGATGGAACGTCACCCTGATTTACAATTGATTTTTCTTGAATCTGGGGGAGATAATTTATCTGCAACATTTTCACCGGATTTAGTGGATTTCTCAATCTACATTATCGATGTGGCTCAAGGAGAAAAAATTCCACGAAAAGGTGGACAAGGGATGATAAAATCAGATTTATTCATTATTAACAAAGTCGATTTAGCACCATATGTTGGAGCTAACTTGGATGTAATGCGTTCTGATACATTAAAATCTCGTGGTCAAAAAGACTTCTTTATGACAAATTTAAAAACTGATGAAGGTTTAAACGAAGTAGCAAAATGAATCGAAAACCGTTTACAACTATTTTTAGAAGAACAAGCTGACTAATAAATGATTCTTACTAAGGATAAAATCAAGGAATACGCTGCGTATATGTACATCAAAATTAGTACAGATGAACGGAGACCAGATAACTATGCACACACCGTTTATTTTACTAATTTCTTCCGAACTTCTAAACCACTATATGTAGATCTTGATGATCCTACTAACCCATGTTTTCAATTAATTGCTATGGGTGGTGGTTATATTGCTGGTGAAGTTTATCGAAGTGATTTTGAGGTTGAAAAAAATGCAAAATGTATTATTACAACCCAATCATCAACTAAAGCTTATAAAACTGTTAATGGTAAATCATCTAAACAACATACTAATATTACATTATCTGAAAATGCCATTCTTGAATATCTTTCAGACAACGTAATTGTTTATGAGGATGGAATGTTTGAACAGTACAATGTTTTTCGTATGCACAGTAGTGCAACACTAATTTATACTGAATGTTTTGGTCCAGGATGATCTCGGTATGATATCCCTTACCAATACGAAAAAATGTATTTAAATTCTAAAATTTATTATGACGACAAGTTAATTTTGTATGATAATTTAAAGTTTCAACCACGTAAGAATGACGAATCATCATTTGGGATTATGAGTGGTTATTCGTATTGTGGAACAATGATTGTCATTGACCAAAAAGTTACAGAAGATGATGTGATTCATGTTCGTCATTTGATTAAAGAAGCATATCCTGATTTAGATTTCGAATATGGTGTTTCAGGGTTTGATGTTCCAGGACTAGGAATCAGAACCCTTGCACATACTTATTTTGATGTTGAAAAAATCAACGCTGTGGCTCATACATATTTCAGAAAAAAACTATGAAATAAACGTGAACTAAAATTAAGAAAAATGTAATAAAATGCAATTTAAAAAAGTCAAAATCCAATGGGGTTTTGGCTTTTTTTAAGTAAAAATAGTTTTTAATCCGGTCATTATATTAGGGTGAAGAAAAGTGCAGTTATATACAAGTAAAATGCAAATGCAAGTTCTAAAGTGGTTATGAACACACGAAAAAGTAATATCTTGTGATCATTTGCAAATCCATAAGTTTTTATTTTTCTATAGTGTTTTCATACACTTAAAAAATGAGGATGCAGATTGAAAATATTTATCCGCTTATCAACATGGTCCGGTATTTAGTAATCTTTATGGTGATTATTTGTATCGTAATCAATTATTGCGCGAAATGGTGGAAAAAGAAAGTATTGATAATCTTAATATCAAAATTGCAAATAAGGTTTTATTTCTAATTTTAACGCATACAAATCAAGAATTATCAATGCTAACACATCATTTAGATCTATGAAGAAAATACGAATATTTATTATCTATTAACAAAAAACATATACGCATTAAAATTGATGATTTAAGTAATAATGACCAGTTATTTTTGGACCAAATTTATAATAGTTGCAAGGATATTGATGATTATTTGGTGCTGAAAATTCAAAACAAGCGTTTTGTGATTAGACAGGAAGATATTAGTAGAGTTGATAGCACAGTTTATCAAACACTAACAGATATTAATAACAAAGAAGATTTAATGAATCCTGTATATATCCAATGAAATAAGAATGGAGAAATGATCGTTGATTAATGTTAGGGATGTAGTGATGTTGTATTTACCGTTTCCTGGTCTACAAGCATCACTTGCGAAAAAAGCACATATGTATATTTGTTTAAATAAAACTGAAGATGTAAAACAATTTTTAAAAGTTCAAACACCTAAACCACAATTATTTTGTTTGTTGAAAAACTTTATTATTGAGTTACCTGATATTCAACGAAATCCATTTATTAATCCATCACTAATTGATTTAGATAAGATTTTTAGTTTATATCACACATTTATTCCCTTATCTTTAAGGACTAAACGGCGTAAGGATATTGCAAATCATTTCTACTTTGAAATTTTAGATAAACTATCATTAAAACAAACCGCAAGTTATTTAATTAACGATCGTGAATTATTAGTATGCAATGAAAAATTGCGATTATATAATTTGTCTTCACATTAAAACGTTTATAAACAATGTTTATGGTTGGAATGTTAAAATTATTTAAGATGAAAAAAACTAGTAGTTGAAGGAATATGTATATATGATTAAAAAACTTGTTGAATATTTAAAAAAGAATCGGTTAACATTATCAACTTGTGAATCAGCAACGTGCGGGGCATTAGCATCAATGCTAGCAGAAGAATCAGGTATCTCATCGTTTTATAAAGGTGGGATTATTAGTTATGCAAAAGAAACTAAAATTAATGTAGTTGGTGTTGATCCAGATATAATTGCTCAAACAACTACCATTAGTATTGAAACTGCCAAAGAGATGGCTTTAAAAACAAATAAGTTATTAAACACCCAAATCGCTTTATCAATTACAGGAAATGCAGGACCAACAGGGGATGAAAATAAGGAAGTTGGATTGTTTTATGTTGGGATTGCTGTTAACGATTTTGCTCTAGCGAAAGAGTTTCGAATTGCGGATAAAGGACGAAGTAAAAATCGTTTAGAAATGGCATTTGATGCTCTTGCTTATTTGTCATCGATTTTAGAAAAATAAAAAAATTTTTTTAGTAAATTTCCTTTTTTTCTTCGGTTATTAAAGCATAGGAGATGAACTATTATGAAAACAAAAAAAGAATTAGATGACCAAATTGATCCAATCGCATCATTAGAAACTAGATTTAGTAAAACATCATATTGTTTAGCTGATGATTTGGCCGAACAGAAAATCAAGGTTATTTCAACCGGATCATTACAGTTAGACAATATTACTGGTATTAGTGGAATACCGGTTTCCCGCATTACAGAAATTTTTGGCAATGAATCAAGTGGAAAAACAACAATTGCATTACAAACCGCCGCTGAATGTCAGAAAAGCGGTGGTAAGGTTGCATTTATTGATATGGAAGGATCATTTGATATTACATACGCAAAAAAATTAGGTGTTGACACATCTCGTTTGATTATCGCACAACCAACAACCGGGGAAATCGCTTTTGATATGATTGAAACACTGCTAAAAACTAACAATATTAATTTAATTGTGGTTGACTCAGTTGCCGCAATGATTCCTGAAAATGAATTTTTAAATGATATGAATGAAACAGCGATGGGTGCTCATGCTCGATTAATGTCAAAAGGTTTAAGAAAAATTCAGCCTTTAATTTCGCGTTCAAATACAGCGATTTTATTTTTAAATCAGTTACGAGAAAAAATTAACACTTTTTTTGGCAATCCAGAAATGACAACAGGTGGAAAAGCATTACGTTTCTATGCATCATTGCGGATTGAAACTCGTAAAGCGGATTTAATTAAGGATGGAACAAACAAAATTGGTGTGAAAACAAAAGTAACGGTCATTAAAAATAAACTCGCTGCACCAATGCAAAGTTGTTATATTGACATTTTCTTTGGTCAAGGTTTTAATTCAAACAATGAAATAATTGATTTTGCGATTCAGTATGGTGTAATTCGCAAAAATGGATCTTGATTTTACTTAGATAACGAAAAAATTGCACAGGGAAAAGATCAATTAAAAACATATTTAGATAACAATTTAAAAGTGTTTGAAAAAGTTAAAGAAAAAGTGATTAGTTTGATTCAAACACCACAACCTAACACCATTGAATTAAATGTTCCAAAAAGTGTTGATGTAGTGATTGAATAGTTATTAGTAGTCTAGATAATAGACTACTTTTTTCTTAATAAAAAATAAATTTCTAAGTAGTTATCATATTTTGCTGCCTAATTTTAGTTAATAACTATCTATAATTAAATGAGGTGATATATATGGAAAAAACATATTTAATTTTATTTTATATATTACTGAGTTTATTTGTGATAATTGCACTATCACTTATAGTTGGGTTAATAGTGTTATTTAAAAAGAAACAACTAAAACTTATATGAATTAGAAAAGATCAAGTAGATTTATATAAGAAAATTAGGGAGTTCGATAATCTTAAAGCAGAAAAAAATAAACTGCAAGATCAGTATGATATTTTGATTTCTGAAAAAGAAGATTGTTTAAATCAGATTGCCGAATTAAAAAGAACATATGAACAATGATTGTTGAAAGCAAATAATTATAGTGAACAAGAAGCAAAACAAGAATTATTGAATTATATGCATCAAAAACATAAAAAAGAACTTGCGAAGGATTACTTAAAGCAAAAACGTGATTTTGATGAATACTTCAAATATTATGCAAACAATATTTTAGTTGATACAATGCAAAATTTAGCGGAACCACTAATTGTTGAGCGTTCGCTATTTAATATTACAATGCAAGATGACAGCCTAAAAGGAAAAATCATCGGTCGTGATGGCCGTAATAAAGCTGTTTTTGAAAATGTTGCAGGTGTAGACTTAATCGTCGACCGTCAACAACCGATTATTGGTGTATCTTCTCCTAATCCAATCCGACGTGAAATCGCTTCATTAGCGATGAAAAGATTAATTGAAAGCAAAAACATTGATAGTAACCGGATTGAGTTAATTTATGAAGAAGAGAAAAACAAATTTGATGAAAATTTAAAAATTATTGGAAAAGATGTTTTAGAAAACCAGTTAGGTTTTTTCGATTTTATTCCCGAAGTTTATGAATATGTTGGTAGAATGAAGTTTAGAACTTCATATGGTCAAAACATTCTGACGCACTCTCTTGAATGTGCGCAACTTGCAGAAATGATTGCAAAAGAATTAGGTATTGATTCTGTTAAAGCAAAAAAAGTGGCTTTCTTTCATGACATCGGAAAAACTATTGATTTTGAAAGTGATTTAGATCATGTTGAAGCGGGCGTGCTTTTGGGACATCGTTTAAAATTTGATGCTGATATTATCAATGGAATTGAATCACACCACAATAAAGTTACCCCAACTAGTATTTATGGTGCTTTAGTTAAAGTTGTTGATACTTTATCAGCAGCGCGTCCTGGTGCCAGGGTAAATTCTTATGATGAATATTTCAAACGGGTAAATGAACTAGAAAATTTATGTTATGAATTTGAGGGTGTTAAACAAGCGTATGTGATTAAATCAGGACGTCAATTACGTGTAATGGTTGATGCAAATATTGTAAATGATGATTTATTAAACTATTTAGGTTATCAAATTAAGAATAAAATTGAAACTAATGATTTGCTTGGCAATTATAAGATTCAAATAGTAATGATCAAAGAAAAACGAATTACACTAGAAACAAATATTCCAGTTTAATATATGAAGAAAAATGAACTATATGTTTTTGGCATATAGTTCATTTATTTTTCATTAGTGTTATTATCGTCAGAATTACCCTCTTGATTTTTATTATCAGGATTATTTCCTTCTTTTTTTAGTTCTTCGCGTGCTGTTGCATCCTCTTTGGCTTTACTCACACCATAGATTGCAAAAACACTACCTAGACCAACAATTGTTCCTGCAATAAGAATAATTTTAGCCTTTTTACTTAACTTCATAATTGTATTTTTTAAGTTCTTCTAAAACTTTATTAACTGATTCTTCCACAGTTGCGCGTGCATCAAGCACTAAATAATCAATTCCAAAATCTTTACAAACATTAACCATATAATCAGTATATTTTTCCAATAAGTTTTTAAAATAAGTTTCGTTTTTGGCGAAATTATTAATTTCAACGGCACGGTTACGTTTATAAATTCGTTCTTTAAACAATTCTCAATTGCCATCAAGAATAATGTATAGTCTAGGAACTCCTAATTCATAGACTAATTCCTTACAAACACCATCTCATAAACTAGCATAATATTGAAAAACACTCGGTTTGTTGATGTTTGCATGAGCAAATAATCAATCCTCAAAAATGCTTCGATCAAAAATCGTTAAATTTTGTTGATTACAATTTTTCTTATAATTGTCAAATCGGTTTAAAACAAAATATAGTTGAAATAAAGAACCATACAAAATATTATTTTCTCTTTCATACATTTTTTGTAATAATAATTGCATTAATTGATCATTATCGTTTAGTTCATAAACAACATGGCTTTTATTGATTGCTTTATGTAATGCTTCTGCGAGAGTTGATTTTCCAAAAGCAATCATTCCGCCAATTGCAATTGCATTGGCAATTCGATTTTTTTTAAATGGTGGTGTATTTTGATTATTCATATTCATATTCTCCTTGATTGTAATTAAAATTATAACGAATAATATCTTGATTAGCAGATACAAAAATTAGAACAGGTTTGTTTTATTAAAGGCCAATAACATATAATTATAATATGTGACAGAAAGGTTATTTATGTCCAATTTATCACTTTACCGTTTATATCGACCACATACTTTTGCAGATGTGATTGGTCAAGAACATATTAAAACGATTCTAATGAATGCGGTTGGATTAAACAAAATTAATCATGCATATATTTTTAGTGGACCAAGAGGAATCGGGAAGACAAGTATTGCACGTATTTTTGCATCGCTAATTAACTGTTTAGATCCGGTTAATAACGATTGCTGCACAAAATGTACTAATTGTATTAATTTGTTAAATGATACAGCTGTGGATTTTGTTGAATTAGATGCCGCAAGTAACAATGGTGTTGAACAAATTCGTTCAATTATTGATAATGTTTATTATCTTCCGACAAATTTCAAGAAAAAAGTATATGTGATTGATGAAGCACATATGCTGACGACTCAAGCATGAAACGCTTTTTTAAAAACATTAGAGGAACCACCAGCACATGTTGTTTTTGTTTTTGCGACAACAGAATTTCACAAGATTCCATTAACAATTATTAGTAGGAGCCAAAGGTTTGATTTTCAAGGATTAAATAGTGGACAATTGAAAACTTTATTATTAGATGTTGCGAAAAAGGAAAATATTGTAATTGATAATTTAGCATGCGATTTATTGATTAATTTAGCACGTTATTCCGCACGTGATATGTTAAGTTTGTTAGATCAATTGGCTACTTTTAGCAAAAAAATTAATTTAGATTTAATTAATAGAACATTTAATTTAGTTGGTTACGAAGAAAAAATTAATTTTTTAAAATTAATACTAAATAAGGATTTTGCTCAATTAAAAAAAGTTTTAAATAATTTTGCTGAACAAGGTTGTGATTTGCAAACTTTTGTCTATGATTTATTAAATATCTTGTTTGTTTATAAAGAAAACGCTTTAGCTAAAAAATATATTTCTAACGATATTTTAAAAGAAAATGATTTTGAAGATTTAAAAAATTTTGAAAATTTAATTGATGAGGCAACAAATAGTTTGATTAATGTACATAGTCAATTAAAGAATAGTTTAGATGAACAATTTGAACTACTAAAAAGCTTTTATAGTTTAATGTTCCCTAGTGTTCGGGAGTTAAAGGAAATTGATAAACTAGTTGGACAAAAGCAACAGTTAAGATTGAAAATCAATGAAACTGTTGAGCAGAACAGTGTAAAATCAAAATTATTAGGAGAACAAGAATTGCAATCTAATCCTATAAAAAATTTATATGGTAGTAAGGTTTCAATTGTTCAACCAAAAGTTTTACCAAAAACTATTTTTTTTGATTTTAAATTTTCTTATAGTGATGAAGATATTAACAGTTTAGGAAAATTCAAACCTGCTCAGCAATTGAAGAGAACTAAAAGTATATCACCAATCATTGATACTGGTGAAATAAACGTTGCATCTTCAGAAACAAAGGTTAGGACTGAACCGTTGTTGGATTCAAAAGAAATTTTTTCTAATTCAACGACTTCACCAGCAACCAACCCATTATTAACAGAACTTAGTCAGCCAATTATTTCGCAATCACTCGAAGAGATTGAGAAACAAAATGAAGAGTATGCTCTAAACACCATTTTTAATGTTTATAAAGATAAAACAAAAAGTATTTCAGTAAATGAACAACTTAAATCTTTAAAGAATAAATGATTAGATCCAAACTCAGAATTATCATATTCTAATGAAGAATTAAAATGATTAAACTTAGTCAAGGAAATTAAGAGTATAGCTGCAGTATCTGAAAACGGAATTGTTTGTTTATGTAATAAAATTATTCTTCCCAAAATTTATAAAGCATTTAGTAATATTAATTTTATAACTTTTATTTACAAAAACTTGGTTCCTAATAAACAGTATAGTTTTCTAGCAAAAGCAACCTTTAGCGAACTAATTGATGTTTATAAAAAACAAAGTTATGACGAAAAATCGCCTATAATTAAAGATAATATTATTTATCAATGAATTAATCTGTATGCAGATTACCAAAAAGAAGGAGATCAAATTATTGATTTGATCGCTAATTTAGATAACGAAGAAAATGAATAAGGAGTTCATATATGAATTTACAAAAAATGATGCAAGAAGCACAAAAAATCCAAAATTCTTTAAAGAAGAAACAAGCAGAATTTGAAGCGAAAGAATTTGATTTTGATTACAAAAGCTTAGTTTCAATCAAAATTAAAGGCAACTTAGAAGTTTTAAGTATGATTTTTAGCCCTGATATTGTTGATCCAGATGATTTGGATACACTACAGGATGTAGCAGCAAAAGCAGTAAATGAAGCTGTTAAATCGGTGCTTGCTGCAAAAGAACAAATTACTAACTCAGTAATGCCAGGTGCTGCTGGTAAACTATTTTAATAAATGCAAAAACCTGTCGAATTTGAACTTCTAGTTGATGCTTTACGTTCGCTACCAGGTGTAGGAACAAAAAATGCTAAAAAATGAGCATTTTTTTTATTAAAACAAGACGCAAAATATATTAATGATTTTGTCAAACGTTTGAACAATGCATATGAAAAAATTAAGCAGTGTAAAACATGTGGAGTAATGACAAATGATAAGCAATGCTATATTTGTTTAAACCCCTATCGTGACCAAACAAAACTAATGGTTGTAACAACAAATGAAGATGTTGAGCGGATTGAATCAGCAAATATTTATGATGGTCTGTATTTTGTAACTGGTGGAGAAATTTCCTTTCGCAAAAACGTTGCTGTTGAACACACTAATTTAAATAATTTATATAGCAGAGTAACAGAGCATGGCTTTAATGAAATAATTATTGCCACAAGTTTCACCCACGATGGAGAAGCAACAGCAGTATATATTGCAGATTTATTTAAATCCCATTCAAATATTAATATTTACCGGATAGGATTTGGAATACCATTAAATTCGAGTATTGATTATGCTGATGATGAAACTTTACGACAATCTTTGATTAATAAGAGATTTTTGAAATAAGGAGATTAACCGATGTTAAATTCAATGATTAGTTCGCTTGTAGCAAAGCGAATGGCTAAAAAATTAAAAAAAGAAACAATCCAAGCAGAAGATTTAAAGGAAGTTTTAAGTGAGATTCGAATCGCTTTATTAGATGCCGATGTAAATCTTGGGGTTGTAAAAAAATTTATCAATGATGTTCGTGAAGCAGCCGTTGGTGTCTATATTGAAAAAAACCAAACTCCATCAGATATTGTTTTAAAAATTATTAAAGATGAGTTAGTTAAAATTTTAGGTGCTCAACATCAACCTGTAAATACAGCCAAATCACAATTAAAAATTATGATGGTAGGGTTGCAAGGTTCTGGAAAGACAACGACCTGTGGTAAATTAGCAAACTATTTCCGCAATAAATTCAATAAACGACCCATTTTAGTTGCTGCAGATATTTACCGACCAGCTGCGATTGATCAATTAGAAACATTAGCAAACCAAACGCGTGTTAATTTTTACGCTGATAGAGAAAATAAAAAAGTTGATCAAATTGTTAAACATGCAATGCATCAGGCAGACGAAGCAGATAATAATTTGATAATTGTTGATACTGCAGGACGCTTACAAACTAACGATGAATTAATGCAAGAGTTGGTGGATGTAAAACGTGCTTTTGTACCTGATGAAGTTTTTTTAGTGGTCGATGCAATGGCTGGGCAAGACATTATTAATGTTGCTAAAGAATTTCATTCACGTCTAAATTTAACTGGAATTGTGGTTACTAAATTAGATTCTGACGCTCGAGCAGGTGCTGTTTTATCATTAACTTCGTTGTTAAATGTTCCAATTAAATTCACAGGAACTGGGGAAAAATTAGGATCAATTGATGATTTTTATCCCGAAAGAATGGCTGACCGTATTCTTGGACTTGGTGACATTATGACCCTTGCTGAAAAAGCTATGGATGTTGTTGACGAGAAAAAAGCGCGTGCCTCATATAGCAGAATGATGGCGGGGAAAATGGATTTTGAAGATTTGAAATTGCAATTTGAACAAATGAACAAAATGGGTTCATTGGGTGCAATTAAAAAAATGATTCCAGGACTAAATAAAATTTCTGATGATGAAACAGAAAATGCGAGCGAAAAAATCAAAGTTTGATCTTATTTGCTTGATAGTATGACATTAAAAGAACGTCGAAACCCGCGTTTATTTAAAAAAGAACCAACACGGAAAATTCGGGTTTTAAAAGGATCAGGAAGATCACCAGATGAATTTAATAAATTGTATAAACAATGAGAAAATGCTCGGGATAAAATGGCTGAGATTGGCAAAATGTTAAAAGGTGGAAAGAATCCATTTGGTAAAGATGGTGGATTAGGAGATTTATTCTAGATAAGAGGTTTATACTATGAGTAAATTAATTGCAATTGTAAATCGTGAAGATTGTATTGGCTGTGGTGCATGCGCAACTGTTTGTCCAGTTGATGCAATTGAACTTGACGAAAATAACATTGCTTGAGTGAATGAAAAATGCATTAGTTGTGGTGCATGTGCCAATGTTTGTCCGGCAATGTGTATTGATATGGATGATATGCAAATTTGGTATGAGAAACGTAAAAAATATTTCAACCAATAACCATAAGACAGGAGGTTAGGTTATGAAAAAGAAAAAAATCTGATGGAAGTGTCTTTTGGGTTTAACACCTTTAACAATTATTGCTCCCATTGCTGCAAGTTGTAGTAATATTCAAAAACAAAATAATTACAATTTAGAAAAATTTGAGTATGATGATTATGTTATTCCTGCATCTAGTACATACGTCGATGCAAATGTAGATTACAGCCAAACTGATAAGGACTTTAATACATATTTTAGTGAGTACAATCAATTAGAAAGTGTTATCCAAAATCAAAATGAAAATTTCTATAAATATCATTTAATTAAAAATGGTTCAATAGCTGATTATATGAAGCGAGTAATTAGTCTAAATGATCCAGAAGTTGCAGATTGATATCAACGATTAACTCTTAATGGTATTAAAAAAGATATTGCAGCATATATTAATAAAATTTATAGCCAATACAATACATTAATTAAGGATGATTTTAGTTTTAGTGCATCGGATATTAAGATTAGTGCAACTCGTTTGAACTTAAATCAAGAAACCATAATAATTAACCCTAATCAAAAGTTGATTAGATTTGACCCTGATATTAGTGTCAATGATTTAAATCAAGATATTAAAATTAATTTAGACTTTAGTATTACTTTGACTAATCAAAGCAAACGAGACATTATTATTAAAGATTTATTTAGCACTAATGCCCAAGCGATTAGAAAAAACTCATCATTAACTATTAATTTTGCTGTTAAGGACTCTCCATTAATACTTGATTTATATCGAGATCAAAAATACAAAACATTATCAAATTTTGAAAGCCAATTATTACACAATACTTATAAATTAGGATACTATTTCAATGCAATAAACATTACTTCAGAATCTAAAGAAGTTCGTGAGAATGCGAAACAGGGAGAGGAAAATTTATTTATAATCTCGCCAGGTCCAATCAATTTAGTTTGAAATAGAGCTATGGGGCGAGTGTTGTGAGATTCATATGTTCTAAATCAGTCTTTAAAAAATGTAACATATAAACAAAATATTTTTAATATGAATAATGATTTGTTAACCAAATTAAAAACTATTAAAGGGAACGATATCCTTGAGGATATTAAACATAATTTCGAATCTGGTCAATTGGTAGTCAAAACAACAGTTAATAATGTTTTTGATATTCTTAACAGCGTTTATGAAGATCAAAATTTAGTTACATTGTTTAAGACAAATGCGAATGCATTCTATGATTTACTACTAAATTATACTCGCAGTAAAGCAATTGCAAAAATTGCTCAGACCTTTGCGTCGAACCGCTCATTCGGTGAGGTCCTTGAGACCTTTAAACCGGTTTTGGGATATATTCTTGACATCTTGCTAAAAGATAAAAAGAGTATCAAGAAAATTATTTATGAGAAGTTTATGAGTATTAATTTTGCCCAAAACTTAATTAATGAAGCGGACCAATTACAAGCTTTAATCGCTTCGATTGATTTAGCACCCATTGTTCCGTTTAAGCGCTTGATTAATGCAGTATTTCAGGAAGTAATTAACTCAGAGAAAAAAGCGAAAACAGATAATGACGGAACTTATGGGATTTTTAATTTTTTTGACGACATTGCGAGTTTGTTATTATCAATTCCAACGAACGATTTGCCTGAATTAAATATTGGCGAGGATTTGACGCTAGCGAGTCTTGTTAATGAAATCAAAGAAATTATTGATTTAATTGTTCCTAAGCAAAATGATTCGTTGGGTGCGGAACAAAAATATTTATTTTCACAAATCAAAGTACTTGATTTAATTAGTTTAAATCAGGATGAAACAATTAACTATAAAGAAGGATTAATAAAAATTATAGATTTATTAAAAACCTTCAAAATCATGATTCCTGAAAATATTTTGGAAATTTTAAATACTTTTATTTTCAAAAATGGTAATTGAAGTAAAGCAAATATTCAAAAATTGTTACGAAGCTTTTTGTATTTGGAAACAACAACTAATAATGAAACCACAACAATTAGCTTAAAAGATTTTATTAACAACCAAATTGCTATTAGTTTTGACGAACAAACACTTGAGTTTGAATACGATGATGAAAAACAAACTATTAATAAATTACAAATGTTTTACACATATACAATCAAACAAAATGTTGGGTTTAATTTACAAAATATTTACGATTTATTACCATCAAGTGATGACAATCAACAAATTAATAAAATTATTTCGATTGTAAGAAACGAACTGCCTAAGCGATTGGAATTAATTGCTGGGGACTATCTTGAACATAAAGTTGTTATTAATGAACCTCAACAAATTACCCCAATGATCTACAGAGCAAAAGAAAATGATCAGTATGCTTTAGGTTATACTTTTTATCCCCAACACACTGTAAATGTACATTTTACAGAAACTATTAAGAAATTATTAGACCAGAGCCAATATACCGCAAATACAATTTTATCCAAAGATTATTTAGCACCAGTTTTAAGTTTATTATTTTATCGTCAATGAACATTTAAACAACCATTTTCAATTTTTGCAACAAATTCCATTAGCCCATTAAATAAAATTAATGAGCAATACAAGGATGAATGAAGTAAATTCAATCAGAACGCATACCATACTGACTATACATTTATATATGACCCTACCAAATGAAAAGCATTAGCTACAAATAATATCAGCGTACTAGATAATTTATTTAATGAAATTGAGACAAAATCGATTGATAAAATTACTTTAACAGATGCACTTAACCGAAGAACTAGTATCTACCAAACAAACGACGTTTTAAATGTTGACTTAGAAGAATTAATTAAAAACAAGGTTTTTGCTTTTGGAAAAGGTATAGATTTGGATAATGATGTGTATATTACCGCTTTACCGGTTGTTTTAGGAATTCCCAAAACAACCGAAAACGAATCTGATGAATTACTTTATCAAAATGTTTTAATGAAAAAAATATTGTTAGTTATACATTTTAAAAAACCAGTTGTTGATTTATCTAATCCTAATCAACCATTACTAGTTTGAACAAAAAGGATATTTATTTAATTTCAAAGAAAAACCTTTGCTTATAAAATAAAAGCAAAGGTTTTTATATTTTCAATAATAAATGAACTAATTAGTGCGTGTGTGAGTATGTTCATGACTGTGGTCATCATTGTTTGATGATGAACAACAATCTTCATTATCGTCTGAACAACAATCTGTGTGTTCGTGGTCGTGAGCTTCTTCGTTGTTTTCACTACAACAGTTGTCCTCACCACAGCAATCGTCTTCATCATCACAGTCATCTTCACTAAAATGAATATCTAAAAAGAATTCAGATAAGTCTAATACCGTTTCATTTGAAGCAACAAATTTGTCTAAACGTGCTTGTAGATCGTTTTCTTTTAACGAAAAAACAGCTACAGTTGATTGGTAGTCTTGGTATGAAACATAAAGTTCAGAACCTAAATCAGATGCTTCGTAACGAGTTTGATCTTCTTCGTTTGCAATTTCTAAAAATGTTTCAACATCTTCAGGTAGGACAACGAATGAGCGTGCATTTGATAGTGAAATATAGGTTGAGTTTAATTTAATTAATTTAGTCATTAAAAATGTTCCTTATTTTATATAAATTTATATATTATAAATTATAAACTAATACTAAGACACATAATTAAATAAGAGAAAAAAAGAACACAAAAATTTATAAACACCGATAAATCTTTATAAATTGAAAAAGAATAGGAACATTGAAAATCTTTTTTAAAATATGCGTTAAATTTTTATAAAATTAATTTAATTTGCTAATTCCTTTATATGTTATAAAAGGAATTTATTTTTTGCTATAATCACATAAAGGAGTGTACCATGCGTTTTAAAAAAACAAAAATCCTAATTAGTATTGGACTAGTTAGCACAACATTTCTCATAACTCCGTTATTAGCATCGTGTTTTGCATTTCCAAAAACACCATCATTATCGCCAGTTATTGAACCCAAAAAACCAGAAGTTAAAGCTGAAAAACCAGAATCAAAACCAACAGTCTCAGAATCAAAACCGAACGAAAAAAATGTTGAATTTGAGAATGAATCTGATGGTAATTTTAACACTGGCTTCGCATTTGAAATTGATAATTTTATCAATTATGATTTACATAATTTAAACTACTGAACTTTAGGTTATACAGTTAATAAATACACTTATTATAAAGCAACAAAAGCAATTATTGATATTAATGGTAATCAGATAGAATCTAATTTGAAAGATGATCATATTTTGATTCCCTTTAACCTGTTAAAACCTAATAGCGACTACAAATTAAAAATTATTTTTTACGATGAAGCAGGTAGTCGTTTATCTGAGCAAATTGTTACTGATATTACAACTCCCCCTCTTGACTTGATTGCAACTAATACAATTGAAAAAACAATTAGTTTTAATGAAACAGAGCAGAAATGACACTTTAATTTCCCGTTTGCATACAGTTTTTTAGATATAAATTACACATACCGTGCTGTTTTAAAAGAAGGCGAAGGGGCCCAAAAAATCATTGACTCAGAACCGGTTATATTAGTGAATAATACGTTAGATTTTACTTTCACTAAGGATCAATTAAGCCCTAATACTAAATATTATTTAATTGATTTAAAAATCAGTACGAGTCAAGAAGATGAAACCCGTATTGACCAATACCAGCTTGGGCAAAACTACAGCTTAACAACGGATTTATTAAATGAATTATCAAACCCAAATACAAATAATTTATCAGGGGATAGTGACGGGGATTCTATTAGTTCAAAACCAGTTGATGAGGCAAAGCATAAAGGCGAAAACAAGCCTGTACCACAAGCTGTTGAACTTAACTATTTAAAAAATTTTGATTTTTCTTATGATGTTAACAAGGGTTGGATTTTTCTTCCTATCTTCAGTCAAACAGATTTTAGTTTCTTTAGTTTTTCATATAGAAATAGTAATAATGAAACTAAAGAAACTAAAATCATTCCTGTGCATAATAGACTAGATTCATATGAATTGGGAATTATGTTAGATAATGAAAATTATGAATTAACTAAAATTGATTACTATAATGCTGATCAAGAATTAATTGGTAATCAAAATTTAGAAAATATAACTTTTAGTAATGAATTGTTGTTTTTGAATTCTGAAATGCAAATTTCACCTACTAAACGCTATTTAATCCAGCAAGAAAGTCAATGAATTTTAAATACAGACTTATATTTTGGTCCATTGACTAAAAAGATTAATAATCCAATTACTATTCAATTAGAACTAATCGATGCTAATCGCCAAATTCACAAATCAGAACTCGTAACTTTAGAAACATTAAGTTCAAGCCAAGAAATTAGTTTTGTTTTTAATGATTTAACTCCCAATACTCGTTATTTAGTAACTGAATATAAAATAAATTATCAAGACAAAAATTTAGAAGATTTAATCACTGCACAAACGCGTAATTACACAGTTGCAACACCGAATCAGTTACAAACGTTTGAATTGGAAACTATTAATATTGACAACTCTGACATTAATAATAAAGCGTTGCTACAATTACAATTTAGGAATTTAAAAAACAAATATATTGTTGTTTATTTAAACACCTTAAAAAAAGATGGTACTGAAGAATTTGTACGTGCACGTTCTAATCCATTTTATGTAAACGAGAATGGGCTTGCTACATACCGTTTTAACTACCACACAAACCAAGAATATTACTACTATGCAACTATGGTTTTTGATAATGAAGAAGCAGCAAAACGTTATCAGCAACAAGGGTTGTTAGAAGAAAAATATCAAGTTGTTTATCAACAGGAAAATAAACTTATTAGCGTTAATGAACAGCAATTAAATTTAGAGTTTAGTCAATGAACCCCAACTGGTTTTGATTATAGTAATAATTTTATTTTATCATTTAGAACTTCAACAACTGATCACATTGGGTACCAATTAGAAATCATCGAGGTTAATCATCCGGATAAGATTTATTATTCTTCAATTGTAGATGCCTCAAATCAAATTGTGCGTGCTCAAATATCAGGTTTAGAAATAAATAAAAATTATCAAGTACAAAAAGTTAATATTTTTAACATTGCAGACCACCAAATTAAACAGAAATTTTTTAGTGTTAGTTATCCTTTCACAATTAGTGAAACTAGTGTTAATAATGATGCAAACGAGAATGCAATTCGATTGTTGAAACAAAATTTAAAAAACGATTCTCGTTCGTTAGCGAAATTCATTCGTGACCGTTCATTTAGAATAAACTATCCAGGAGAAATCTATGAATTATATGGGGAGAGAAACCCTTACCATGCACAAACCCATTTGATTACAACTGGTTCGATGAATTCAGGAACTGGATGAGTTTTAGATAAAGATTTATCTGATCCGTCAGGAATGACTTACTATATTGCAACAAATTTACACGTTGTTGCGCAATTAGCATATCCGTTAATTATTAGTAATAACGAAAAAACACTATCAAATCCGAACTTAAACACACGACGTTTAAATGAAGAAGACCGAAATCGTTTAGGTAGTGACTATAATATATTTAATTTTAGTTATTCAGGTACAGATCGTTTACCGTTTAGTGCTTTATGAAAAAACCATATTAGTATTTATACACCAAGCACAGATTCCAATTGAAACACAAGAGAACGTTTCCAAGCACAAAATAATTCGGTTGATTTATTTAGATATTATGTTCGAAGTTATTTAAACTACCGTTATATTGACCAAAAACGTTTTGATGAACTAGGACTTGCAAATGAGGATAACAATATTATTAGTTTCGAAATTTTAGATCCTTATATCGTTGATTATGTACGAAAGGAATACAAAGACTATCGGAACACGGAAGATTACGTGGTTACCAAAACAATTTCTAATGCAGGTGTTGATATGGCGATTGTTAAGGTCAAACTAAATCCCCGTCTACCAAAACCACCAGCATTTGTAGAATATGATAAACTGCCAACGTTAGTTGCTGCATTAAAGACTGATGATTTGGGTAACCGAAGTGAAGAAATTAGTATTTATGGTTATTCGCGAATGCAAGATGGTAACATTCCATATGACCAAGCGGCAAGTTTTACTGGAATTAGCAATCGTTATTACAACCCCTCTTTATTTACATATAATAAAGCTTTTGGGGAGTACCGAGTTCCAAAAGAATATAGTAAATACGCATTTTATTATGATACATTTATCAATGTAGCATATAACCTACATAACACACAAGAAGAACGCCAAAATCTAAAGAAGTTGGTTGCAGCAATCACAGAAAATAATTTTTATATGATACCTTCGCCTGACCAACCACTTTCTACTTTTCATCGTGGTTCATCTGGATCAATGGTTATAAATAAAGATAAAGAGCTTGTAGGAATTTTTTATGCAGGAAGTACCGACCAAAACAATGTTTATGCATTATGACAATCATTAGACTACAACAAAAGTTGATCACCAATTGCTCATTATTTATCAACTCGGACAGCAGAAAACTCATGATTAAAAAAATATTGATCAGCAATTAAAAAACTAGATCAGTAAAAATCATGGGTTTTTACTGGTTAAATTAAGGAAATAAGTTTTGATGAGAAAATATAAATGATGATGGTTTATCATAAGTTTTATACCAATTAGCACAGTAAGTTTTTTAGCTGTTGCTTGTGCGCAATTAAATCAGAAAACAGTGGTGCAAAAACCTAAGACAATCTTTTTAACTAATGAATTAAATGATTTGAGTATATTAGAAAAAGAGCAAGAATTAATTAAGAAGGAACTTGAACAAAACCTTACAAATATTGATTTTAAATATGATTTAAATGAAGGTTGGGTATTTAGTGTTAAATTTAAAAATCCAAGTTTATTTCAAACTTTTAGTATTACTTTTGAAAACCAAGAAACCAAACAAAAGCACACATATAAGAGTGTACGATTCCAAGATGTTTATAAATTAAATATGCACCTTAACAATGATTTATATTTAATGAAATCCATTAGTTATTTTGATAAACATAGTGAGTTAATTCACCGAGTAAACATAACACAACCCCTTGGCTTCCAGAGAAAAAATTTAAATGTACTCATAAATGTTAGTGTCGCGGATGAAGCGAAAATGTTATATCACATTGATTCAAATACATGAAGAATTCCAATTAATCTACATATTGATTTTAGTAAGCAATTATATTGAAAAACCAAAGAGGTTGTCTTAAAAATTCGTGATGAAAATAATGTGGTTTATACATCAAACCCATTATTATTGAAGGATTCTAATTTGCATAATGCACATTTTTCCTTCATTAATTTATTGCCTCGGAAACAATATTTAATAGATAAATTAGAAATTAAGAATGTCCCAAATACATTTCATAATTTAGTTCGTGTACATTTTAACAAGCAATATATTGATACAGCAGCATTAATTCAACATTTCAGTATTACTAAAGGACTAATTAAATATCAATCATCAACTCAAAAAGCCCAATTGTTATTACTATTTAATGGTTTAAAAAATAAATATGTACAACTGGTTTTTTATAAGCATTTTAAGAACCAAACAACAAATGCAATTCATCAACAATATGTTGGGAAAATTGATTTAAATGGTCATCTACAAATTGAATTTCCCTATGATGAAAATGCTGATTATGAACTAAATAATATTCTGGTTTTCGATGATACAGATGCAATAATATATGTTTTAGATAACCAAAAAATGTTTAAAAAAATGGAAGTAAGAACAAATATTTAATACCATAAATTATCTAATTGATACACAATAAATTTAGTTTTGATATCTAATAATAAAATAAAAATTTGTAAATTATTTGCACAAATGTGTTTTAGTGTATTTTAACTGGTATTTGTTAAAAGTCGACAAATAGCGGTGTTAGCATTGAAGAATTTAACAGAATAATCAACAAATAGATAGTTTAGAGATTTGCGGAATAGATGAGCAAAATCAATTAAAAATAAAGTAATAGATTATTTAGGGATAATAATTTAATTATCCAACAAAATAATTTAAGAATCAATGCAATAGTGCATCCAAAAATAGCAAATAAGGAGACTTATGGATAAAATTATTATTAAAAATGCATATGCAAATAATTTAAAAAATATTGACCTAACACTTCCTAAAAATAAGCTAATTGTTATTACTGGTGTTTCGGGATCGGGAAAATCATCATTAGCGTTTGATACCATTTATGTTGAAGGTAAACGACGTTACTTTGAGTCCTTGTCTAGTTATGCACGACGGTTTTTAGGCGGAAATGAAAAAGCAGACGTTGAAAGTATTGATGGGTTATCACCCACAATTGCAGTAGATCAAAAAACAACTAGTCATAATCCACGTTCAACCGTGGGTACCAGTACAGAAATTTATGATTATTTACGCGTGTTATTTGCACGGGTCGGGGTAGTACACTGTATTAATAACCACGGAATTATTTATGCACAAACTAAAAAAGAAATTTTAAATTATATCCTTGAACAACCGCTTGGTAGTAAAGTTGAAATTCTCGCACCAATTGATATTAAGCACTATAAGAGTAAAAAAGAAATTTTAAGTTATTTACAGGATGAAAACATTATTCGGGTTTATTTAGATAATCAATTATTTTTAGTTAAAGATCTTCTTAAAATTGATGAAAAAACAAAAGCCATTAGTGTTGTTATTGACCGAATCGTTTTGGATAAGGATGAACAAATACGAACTCGTTTAAGCGAATCAGTGGAATATACATTAAAAATGACAGATCAACGCGTGTTAATTAAGATTAATGATAATTATAAAATGTTTTCTACTGTTGCAATTTGTCCTGTTTGTCACTTTAGTATGAGCAAAATTGAACCGAATCTTTTTTCGTTTAACTCGCCACATGGGGCGTGTGAAAAATGTAAGGGCTTAGGGTATAACTATGTACCTGATGAACGCAAAATGATTCCCAATCCTCAATTAAGTATTAACCAGGGTGGAATTGATTTTTTCAAAAATACAGTTAACACTACAAACATGGATTGACAACGCTTTGCATGTTTAATTAAACATTATGGTATTGACCAGTCAATTCCGATTGCAAATTTAAAACCTCATCAACTTGAATTATTACTATATGGATCCACAACTCCCATTAATATCGATTTATTATCTGCTAACAACAAAGCATACAATAGTGTAGATTATGTAGAAGGAGTTTTAGAGCTTGTTATGCGTCGGTATGAAGAAACTAATTCTGAACAAGCACGAGAACACTACAATAAATATATGAGTGAGCAAACGTGTAAAACGTGTGCAGGTAAAAAACTTCGTAGAGAAGCCTTGACAATTCGGATTAACGATTTAGATATCATTGATTTTACGCAATTAAACGTAAATGAAGCACTGGATTTTTTTATACAATGGAATCTAAATGATGAACAACAACAAATTGCTAATCCATTGGTTAAAGAAATTACAGACCGATTAGGATTTTTAAAAAATGTTGGATTAGATTATTTGAACCTTGCACGGAGTTCTTCGAGTTTATCAGGGGGAGAATCACAACGTATTCGATTAGCAACCCAAATGGGCTCAAAATTAACGGGGATTTTATATGTACTTGATGAACCATCGATTGGATTACATCAAAAGGATAACGACAAACTAATTGGAACACTTAAAGAAATGCGGGATCTGGGAAACACAGTTATTGTTGTAGAACACGATTTAGATACTATTCGTGCTGCAGATTATGTTGTAGACATTGGATTAAAGGCAGGCGCGGAAGGTGGTTACGTTATTGCCGCGGGGACTGTGGAAGAAGTTGCTAATAACCCTAATTCGTTAACTGGGAAATATTTAAGTAACAAACTAATGATCCCTGTTCCAACAACTCGAAGAAGTGGAAATGGTAAAAAAATTATTTTGCAAAAGGCAAGTGGAAATAATTTGAAAAAGGTTGATTTAACTATTCCCCTTGGCAAAATGATAGCAGTTACGGGAGTGTCTGGCTCGGGAAAATCAACCCTAATTATGCAAACACTAGTTAAAGCAATTGACTATCATAACTTTAATCCTTTTGTCAAACCAGCACCCTATAAAAATTTAATAGGCCATCAAAACATTGATAAAATGGTTTTAGTAAATCAGGACCCAATTGGGCAAACATCACGCAGTAATCCTGCAACTTATGTTGGTGTTTTTGATGACATTCGTTCGGTGTTTGAAAATACTAAACTCGCAAAGGAAAAAGGTTTTTTGAAAGGTCGTTTTTCTTTCAATGTTCCCGGAGGTCGTTGTGAAAAATGTTTAGGTGACGGAACCATTCGTATTGGAATGCACTTTTTACCTGATGTTTATATTCAATGTGACGAATGTAATGGACAAAGATATAATGATGAAACTTTAGAAGTAAAATTTAAACAGAAATCAATTTATGATGTTTTACAAATGAGTGTAGCCGAAGCATTAGAGTTTTTTGTTAATTTTCCGATTATTCATAGAAAACTGCAATTATTATCGGATGTTGGATTAGGGTATATTAGCTTGGGCGCACCATCAACTAGTTTGTCTGGTGGAGAAGCACAACGTATCAAATTAGCTAAATTTTTGCAGAGAAAACCTACTGGAAAAACATTATACGTATTAGATGAACCGACAACAGGTTTACATTTGCACGATATCGCTCAGTTGATTACCATTTTTAATCGTATTGTAGATAATAAAGACACGATTGTTGTTATTGAACATAATCTTGATTTAATTAAGGTTTGTGATCATATTATTGATTTAGGATTAAACGGAGGGGACGAAGGTGGTAAAATTATCGCTACTGGTACTCCTGAACAAGTGGTTGCAAATCATCCTGAATCCTATACTGCAAGATATCTTGCGCCATATTTAGAAAAAAATAACAAGTAAAGAAGGAATAAATAATGAAAAAGAAACATTTATTAATTAGTACAATTGCAGGGATTACTGCTCTAGCAGGAGTAGCAGCTGTTGCAAGCAGTTGTAGTCAGAAAAACAAAAACAAAGAGAATTTCTTTAAGATAAAAGTTGAAATTAACAATTTTTATATGTCTTTAACCCCAGCACAAAAAACAGTTTTTGATAATAAGTATAGAGCAATGATTGCTGATATTGAAAAAGCTTACAATGAAGCTAAAAACAAGGCGGATTTTACTAAAATTGATGTGAAATTTAATCAATTATTAACAGATATCAAGCATGATCCGTTATTTGAATCTTCTAGTACAAATTCAACGGAGAATACGAATCAGTCTAATACAAAGACAGATCCAATAGTAACTAGACCAGAATTTATTAAAACAAAACGCACTCCAGAAGAAATTATTGGTAATGGTCAAATTGCAACATTAGTTTTAAATGATGACGCGATTTTAAATAATTTTTTAAAACAAGCAAATACCGTTCGCAGCGTTACACCAACATATGTAGAGCCGACATTTGATTTAAAAAACATTAAAAACCAACAAACAGAAAATAACAATGCTTTTGGAATTGATGGAAAAAATATTTTTAGCTTCCAACAAAATGAAATTAGTTCGTTAGATTTTTATTCATTTATTCATAATTTTCAAATTAACGATTTAGGTTTAATCGCTAATTTAGCATTAATGGATGCTAAAACAGAAAACGATAAAGTAGTGTCAACAGCAGTTCCGTTTAACACATTAAGTGCAAGTAATGTTTCTTCATATGACCGAAACGGCTTCTTAGATTATGATATTCAACATGGTCAACTACGTTGATTCTCATTAATTCGTGACCCTAAAAATTCTAACAGCACTTACCAAACGCAAACCACAATTTTAAAAGGGTTTAAAGCAGATATTAGTAAAGTTTTTATCTTTGATGAAAAGACTATTGCATGAGCTAATAAAGAAACAAAGAGTCAAAACCTTATGGTAGAGTTTTCAAAAAAAGATAGTGATCAAAAAATAAGTGTGGAAACTGAATTTCAATATATTGAAGATCCAAGAGCAAATTTGATTTTAGCAAAAATTAGTTTAAACGAAGCAAGCGGTGGCGAATATACAATTAGTAAAATCTATGCAAAAGATGCACCAGATACTAATTTGTATAATGCTGCAGAAGATCAACAAGCAAATTTACACAAGTTTATTGTTTATAAAGACAACCAAACAATTGAACCAAATGCAAACATCAACATTAATTTATTTTTAACTCCGCAAGGGCAACAAATCCGACCGATGTTCGGAATAGGGAATATCGAAATAGATAATGTGTTACGCCAAAAAATGCAAGATGATGAAGCTTTTGCTAAAACTAACAAAGAATCGATGATTCTTTTCTCAAAACCATTAGCAAACATTTCTTTAAATAATTTAGATGAAACATTCTTTCCAGTTTTATTAACTACAGATGAACTTGCTAACTACAACTACCAATATGTTGTAACTAAGGATTCAGAAGTAAATAACCAATTAATTTTTAAAGTTAAATACATCAACAAAACAACAAATAAAGAAACATTGTCTGAAAATGAATTAAAAATTCGTTATACATCACTTTACGATGCAGAAAATATTACATCTGTAAAAGTTGAAATGGATGGATTTAAAAAAGATAGTGAAGCTTACACTCAGTATGTAAATGATAATAAAGATAAAGATTTAAAAGCTATGGATTACGATGATTTAATGGATTTAATTAATCAAGCGTACACTATCTATTATTCAGGGATTGATTTAGAAAACAATACTGTGTATACAAAAGCTGAAGTTTTAGATGATAAGACAATCCAATTGTCTTTCTATACTACATACCAACAAACAACAAGTGAAATTAAAACATCAACAACACCAAATATTTTATTAGGAACCGCAACAATTGATATCTTTAAGTCAAGCAATTAAACAACCATTAAGGCCAGCACTTAATGTGTTATAATTAAAAGATTAATCATATTGTATTGATAATCATAAGTAGAGGTTTTATTTTGAAGCAAGTAGATAGTAGAATTAAAGAAGTTTTAATTACTGAAGAGCAAATTAACGAGCGTGTCAAAGATGCTGCTGCGTGAATCAACAGTAATTATGAAAACAAAACGCCCATTATTATTGGGATTTTAAAAGGGTGTATTCCTTTTCTTGGAAAATTAATTCCTCATATCAATGTCGATGTGCGGTTTGATTTTATGGCCATTAGTAGTTTTAAAGGCGGAATTACTGCACAAACTGAACCTGAAATTGTAACTGATTTAAAATTTAGTGTTCAGGGTGAAGATATAATTCTAGTTGAAGACATTATTGATACGGGTCGAACTATTAAAAAAGTTATTAGTTTATTATTAGCTCGGGGCGCTAATTCAGTTAAACTTGTAACTTTGGTAGACAAAAAAGAAGGTCGAAAAGTTGATTTAGTAGCAGATTTTGTTTGCTTTGATATCCCATTGGTTTTTATTGTTGGTTTTGGTTTGGATTATAAAGAAATTATGCGTAATTTCCCATACATCGGGGTTTTAAAAGAAGAAGTTTATATGCAGGATTTACAACAACAAAAAGCTAATGAAGAAGTTGGTGAAAGATAGTGCAAATAAAACAATCATTATGACAAAAGCTTCGCCATTTTTTTAGCGCATCTGCTGATGATTCGCAAGATTTGAGTCAACCAAAGACTCCTAACCTATCAAAAGAAGATAAAAAACGAAATAAACGCAAAATTATTATTATTTCATTAGTGATTGCAGCACTTGTTGCTCTTGCAATTGGACTAATTGTTTATTTTTCATTACCATCAAATGACTTTTATTTATATGTAAATAGAGCTGTTTATGAAAATGGAGTTTTAAAGGTTTTTGCTACATCTCCTGATCCAGCCAAACAAATATTATTAACTGAAAATAGTTACTTTATCTTTAAACAAGAGTATTTAACAAACCCAACAACTAAGGTGTTTTTGAATACCGGATTTAATTATGAAATTACATATTATGACTCCGTAATGCGCCAATATGTGCATTTTACAGTTGTAAAAGATGGAAGAGAGTTATTTTTAGGTTCAAGCGCTTTATCAGAAGTTTTTGGTAATCAACCTAATTGATTTTTAGGATCATTGCAACGAGTGGGGTTTAGACCCCAAGGGTTTGACGCGCGTATTATCGTATCACCAATTATCTCAATTCTATTAATGTTTATATTTATTTGAATTTTCTCACGAATGGCTCGAGCACAAAATGACGCAATGATGGGAAATAATAAACAGTCTGCAAAACTGACACGTTCAAACGTTCGTTTTTATGATGTTGCAGGAATTGCAGAAGTTAAGAATGAGTTAATTGAAATTGTTGATTTTTTAAAAACTCCAAAAAAATATGTTGCAGCAGGTGCACGAATTCCTAAAGGGGTTATGTTATATGGACCTCCAGGAACAGGTAAAACTTTAATTGCAAAAGCAGTTGCTGGGGAAGCAAATGTACCATTCTTCCAAACAACAGGTTCATCTTTTGAAGACACGTTTGTTGGTGTCGGTGCTCGTCGTGTGCGTGATTTGTTCGCAAAAGCGAAAAAGGTGGCACCAGCAATTATTTTCATTGATGAAATTGATTCAGTTGCTAAAAAACGAGGTAATTCATTAAACAACTTACAAGACCAAACAATTAATCAGTTGCTAGCTGAATTAGATGGTTTTGAAACTTCTAGCGGTGTGATTGTTATGGCTGCAACTAATCGTTTAGATACCCTAGATGAAGCGATTTTACGTCCTGGACGTTTTGACCGCCATATTAGTGTCAATTTACCAGATTTAAATGAACGTCGTGACATTTTAAAAATTCATGCAAAAAACAAAAACCTTTCAAAAAAGGTTGAACTATTGGAAGTGGCACGTCGCACACCCGGTTTTTCAGGTGCTCAATTGGAAAACGTCTTAAATGAGGCAGCATTGCTTGCTGTACGTGATAATTCAGTTACAATTAAGATGCAACATTTAGATGAAGCGATTGATCGTGTTATTGCTGGACCATCACGCCCGGAAAAAGTGATTGAGGACCATGAAAAGAAGCAAATTGCATATCACGAAGCCGGCCATGCCCTTGCTGGTTTATATGCTCCTGGAACAGAGATTGTCCAAAAAATTACAATTATTCCGCGGGGTCAAGCTTTAGGATATACGCTACAAACTCCTGAAAAAGCAGAAACTGTTCTGCAAACTAAACAACAATTATTAAATCATATGCGAGTGGCGTTAGCGGGCCGTGCAGCAGAAGAGATTATTTTTGGTTTAGACCAAATTACTACTGGTGCTGCAAATGATTTCTATAAAGTTGCCCGGATTGCTCGGGGAATTGTTGCACAATTTGGAATGACTGATTTTGCACTAACTCAATTAGTTCCAACTGAAGGAGTCGACAACCCTTACCGGAATGCTTATTCAGAACAAACAGCTTTTAAAATTGACCAAGAAGTAGAAAAACTTGTGCAACAAGAGTATAAAAAAGCTAAACAAGTAATTAATGATCATCGTGACGAGTTAGAATTAATGGTGGAAACATTGTTAGAATTAGAAACAATTTTACGTCCGCAGATTGAATATATTCATGAACATAAAGAATTACCACCAGAAGTACTCACTGCACGTGCAAATCGTTTACAAAAAAAACAAAACGAACCAGTTGATGTTGATAAATAACTAAAAACAACACCTAAATTTAAAGAAAGAAGACTTGCTGGTCTTCTTTTGTCTTATAATCAATATTGTTTATCTTAATAAGGAGTCTTTATGTTAGACCTTAACCTATTTCGCAATAACCCATCATATATTAAAACCAAATTACAAGCACGTAATTTTGATGTATCAGTTGTTGATCAAGTTATTGATCTAGATGCACAAGCACGCGCATTAATGCTTGAATCTGAACGTTTACAAGCAAATAAAAATCAGGCAAGCAAACAAGTTGCAATTCTAGCCAAGGAAGATCCAGTCAAACACAAGGAAATAGTTCAAAAATTAAGTCTTTGAAAAGAAGAAATTAATCAATTAACAGACAAATTAATTGTTATTAAGAATCAATTAAATGATTTGTTGCTGAGTATACCTAATATATTTGACGATAGTGTTCCAATTGGAAAAAACGAGGATAATAACGTAGAAGTTAAACGTTGAGGAACACCTATTGATTTTGATTTTAGTCCCTTGGCACACTGGGATCTTGCTAGCAATAACAACTTGATTGATTTTAGCAAAGCAACCAAAGTTACAGGCTCTCGTTTTATTATTTATACAAATAAAGGAGCAAAATTATATCGCGCTTTGCAGCAATTTTGCTTAGATCATAACACAAAACAAGGGTTTATGGAGATTGCTTGTCCAGTGATTGTAAATCAAGATTCACTATATGCTACTGGACAATTACCTAAATTCAGCGAAGATTTATTTGCATTAAGTAATACTGATTATTACTTATCACCAACTGCTGAAGTCCAATTAACGAACTTATTTAGAAATGATATTCTTACAAAAAAAGACTTACCATATAACTTCACTGCCCTAACAGCATGTTTCCGTAGTGAAGCAGGATCTGCAGGAAAAGATGTGCGGGGTGTAATTCGTCAACATCAATTTATGAAAGTTGAAACTGTGAAAATTGTTGAACCAACAACAAGTATGGATGAACTCGAAAATTTGACACGCAATGCAGAGATGATTCTTGAAGCGTTGAAACTTCCATATCGTCGTTTATTATTATGTAGTGGGGATATAGGTTTTAGTAGTGCAAAAACCTACGACCTTGAGGTTTGACTACCTTCATACAATGCGTATAAAGAAATTTCTAGTTGTTCAAATTGTTTAGATTTTCAGGCACGTCGCGCAAAAATTCGTTATAAGGATAAAATTGAAGACCAAGCACAGTATGTACATACTTTAAATGGATCAGCGTTAGCGATCGATCGCCTATGGGCAGCAGTTGTAGAAAACTACCAAACGGCAGATGGCGGTTTTAATATTCCTGAAGCACTAAAACCCTATTATTAAAAATTGTGTTGCACCAATTAGGAGATTATGATGAACATAATTGATCTCATTAAAAAAGAAAAAGTAGAATGAAAAGCAATTGCTGATATTAAAGCGATTAAATTAGTTTCTACTAGCAATAAAATTAAAAAAGAAGGTTATTTGAAAAAAGGAGAAAACCCTATTATTGATCAGGGACAAAACTTTATCTCTGGTTACACTAATGACAAACGGGGTATATTAAACGAACCGCCCTATGTTGTTTTTGGGGATCATACTGAAATATTAAAATATATTGAATTTCCTTTTGTTCAAGGAGCTGATGGTATTAAGATATTCAAAGTTGATGAGTCAAAAATTAACTCCAAATATTTTTATTATGCTGCTTCAAATTTCTATCAAAAATCAGGAAAATATAAACGACATTTTTCGGAGCTAAAAGAAATTTTAATACCTATACCAACGCTTGAAGAACAAGAAAAAATTGTGAAAACTCTTGACAAATTTACAAAATATGTTAGTGAACTGCAATATAGAAATAATCAATATACTTACTACCGAGATTATTTATTAGATGATAAAAATCTTCTAAGAATGACGGAAAAATTAATCGCTGACAAAGTTCTTTTTGAGAATAAGAAATTAAAAGATATAGCATATTTGCAAAAAGGTAAAACGATTACTAATAAACAAATTATTACTGGTGATATTCCTGTAGTCAGCGGTGGAGTTAAACCAACTTATTTCCATAATCAAGCAAATATCTTTGAACCTGTAATTACCGTTGCCGCTAGTGGTTCAGCAGGATATATAGACTATTATGAAAAACCAATTTGATTATCTGATGCAATTGGTATCACTCCCAAAAATAATGTATTATTAAAATATATTTATTATTTGCTTAATAAGCAAAAAATGATTTATGGGCTTAAAAAAGGTGATTTAATACCACACGTGTATATTAATTATTTAAATAATATTTCTATTTTATTACCCCCATTGAAAATACAACAACAAGTCGCCAGCATCCTTGATAAGTTCAGTGAACTTGTAACCCAGACAACTGGTTTGCTTCCAGAAGAGATTGAGAAGCGTCAAAAACAATACGAATATTACCGCGAAAAACTCTTGACATTTGATTTAGAAAGTGGTAGCAAGCAAGCAAGCAAGCAAGCAAGCAAGCATTAATAACTACTTATCTTTATTGCAATCATTATGCCTTAAATACAATGTTAAATACTTAATAAATGATTATCCTAATTCAATTCCATATGTCAAATTAAAAGATGTTTGTGAAATGAAACGAGGAAGAACGATATCTAGAAAATATATTGCTGATAATGTTGGCCAATACCCTGTTTATTCTTCACAAACATTAAATGATGGAATCATTGGGAAGATTAATAGTTATGATTATGATGGAAATTATGTTACATGAACAACTGATGGAGCTTATGCAGGCACTATTTTTCATAGAAAAGGTAAATTTAGCATTACAACACATTGCGCAGTGATTAAATCAAATAATAACAATTTATTGCTAACTGATTTTATTGGTTATTTTTTATCAATTAATACTAAAAAATTAGTTAAAGGTTCATCCAACTTAATGCTAGGTATTGATGAAATAAGCAACATCGAAATCCCCTTAGTCCCAATCCACATTCAGCACCATATTGTTCAAACTTTAGATAAACTATCAAGTTTAATAAACCAAACAACAGGCTTGATTCCTAGCGAACTTACTTTCCGAACTAAACAATACGAATACTATCGTGAACTATTATTGAATTTTAAGAAAGAAATTGATTAGAAATAAAAACTATTTCCGTATAAACTGGAAATAGTTTTTGTTTGTTTAAAAGTATGATTTTTTTAAAATTGTTATTTATAGTGTTTTGCAAAAAATAACTAATAAATTTAGATTATTTATATACAAATTCGTAATTATAATTTACTGGTTATTCGGTTTATTTTGACGAGTGAAATACATTTCTCATTCTGCTGCACCACTGTCTAAAGTATAAAGATATAAAACCCTTTTACCATGAATTTTACCTGTATTTTTATCCTTTTTATAGCTGCTAATTCGCATATTAGTTCCATTTTCATTATAGTGGATTAATAAACGTTTTAAACCAACAGCTTGAGATTTATCATTATAATTCATTGTATTTCCTTTATCATCTCCATCGGAAATATATAAAGCAACAATTCGGTTATTTGCATCAAAATCTGCGCCTCAAACATTTACAATGTGAGCATATGTTGACGTCATATTAAAAACAAGTCCCATGGCTTTTTTGTTATTAATACTATCTTTAACCAATTTAGAGAACTGATCAATGTTGTTTAAACTGTGAATGTCAGTTAATAGTTTTTCATGAAAAACATCTTGAAAGAAACCACGCGTGGCAGATGGGGCATATTTCATAGGGTTATTACGATTTGGTACAGATACATATCTATAACCATTAATAAACATATCGATTAATTTATCTGCTCATGTATATTCAGCGTCAAACATCTTATTGAAAAAATCAAAGATTTTTGAGCGATCAGGGTACTTGTTTTCATCGTGATAAACGGCGTTTAGGTCATTTAAGGTGATTGACTCATTGCCCGCACGAATAGTTCCTTTAGTTGGATCAGTTAAAAAGCGATTAATATAGTCTTTGTTGATATCTAACCATCAGTGCAACATATTGGTTGCAACAATTGCAGTACATAGATAATCATCACCTTCTGCGAAACGTTTGTTGATATCATACCAACCTTCGTTTTCAGAGTTTAATAGGGGATATTCACGCATTTGTTCGAGTTCAGGATCTTGGGGTGTTGTGAATTTTGAAGGATCAACATTTACACCTTGGATTCATAATGTTTCAACAACTTGGGGTATTGCATCCAATGATGGTTCTAGTTGTGTTGAATTATTTGATTGTTCAGTATTTTTGGGTGTAGCTTGAATATTTGAATCAGAAGGTGATTCGTTAGTATTTTGTTTATTATTGGATTGGGGTATTGATGGTTGGGGATTTTCTTGATTCACACTAGGATTGTTATTTTTTTGTAATTCCTTTTTTGTTTGATTTTGCTTATTATTTTGAGTGGATGAATCTGTATTAATTTTAGTATGTTTCTCAAAATTGGCTTCAACTTTAGGTTGTTCTTTTGTTTCTGACTGTGTTGTTGGGTTATGTTGAAAAAGTAAATCTGGTTTAACAGATGATTTTTCTTTTGATTGAGAAGAAATTTGTTCTGTTATTTTTTTAACCACTTTTTCATTAGTATCTGCTTGTTGTTTTTGGTTAATACTACTATTACTTTGATTTGGTTTTTGAGGATTCTGAACTTCAGGAGTAATAGGTTTTTCTTGTTGTTTGCGTGCACAACTAACGATAGTTATTGCGCCAGCACTGATTATTAAACCAGTAGCTAAGAATATTGGAATAATTTTATGTTTCATATTTATTTATATATAGCTGATTATTTAATATTAGAGAAAATAAATTTAAGTGAATTATAAAGAATTTATTTAACAATAATCTCTACTGGATCCTTAAATTGAATTGTGTGTTGGTTGTACACATCATGATGGTGAGTATGTTGAAATGAAACCCCGGTGATTCGAATTTTATCGTGGTTTTTTAAATAGTTTAAATCATTAATGGTAAATTTTAAGACTGATGTTGTTCCTACTCCATCCTGAGGTGTAACGCTTTTTACGGTAACACTGTCTGTCCAAGCACCAACACCATCAATTCGTAATTGAATTTGTGAATGATCATGCTTAAATATATTATAAATATCTTTTAAAATAATATCGTTAATGACACCAGTGTTTTTATTTATTGAGTTATCGTTATTTACGAAATTAATGACACTATTTGATTCACCAAGTCTGGTTTTGGTGTTTCGAACTAGACGAACTTCATCTTGTTCTAAATCATGGTGGTGGTCGTGTCCAAAACTATCATCATCATTTAAAACATATCAATTGTAGATCATTAATTCATTTTCTTCGTCTATATTAAGTTCTTTCCCTAAAACATATTGGTTGTCAATCAAAGTTCTTTTTGGTCAAGGTTCAGTCGTGTTAAAACGAGGATCACTTGTAATGTTAAGCGCTAGTTTACTTTGGCCTGGTAGGTTTTCTAGGCTATTTTCACGATTAGGTTCTTGAATGCTATGTTGATGATTGTGATCGTGATGATCGTGATGATCATCAATGTTTGTAGGTTCGAGTGCTGTTTGTGTTCTAATGATTTCACTTAATTGATTGATTTTTATTTGCATCTTGTTTTTTAAGTCATCTAGTCGGCTTTTATTGCTTGTTTTTTTGTATTCAGCAACAAGGTCATCAAACGCCTTTTTAGTTGGTTTTTGATTAGTTTGCATATTGATTGACAAACTTTGGTATTTTGTTTCAAAACTATTAATTAATTCTGTTAATTGGGAATCTTCTTTTTCAGATTGGCATGCAGCAGCGATAGCAGGAATAGTTGTCACTAAGGCTGTACTTGCAGCAAGAATAGTTATTAATTTTCATTTTTTGTGTTTCATATAAGTTCCTTTTGTTAATTATTTAATAAATTTATCTCAGTAAGATCCCCATTGAAATGTATCATTAATTTCTGATGCATATTGATTTTTCTTCTCTTGAGGAATTAGCTGCAATAAATTATCTAGTGTTGCATCAAGAATTTCATTATATCCAATTGGGGAACGAATTCCTTCAGTTCATAAGGTGTAGTCTTCAACAAAGATGTTTTTGGAAAGAATTTTGGGATTGTGAACGGTTTCTTTTTGAACCTTGTTGGTTAACATCTTGTTGATATAAGTATTTATTGTATGATTCGAGAATAAGCTTTGTTTGTTTTTGGAAAGATTGAAAATGACATCAAAATTGTTGTTAAATTTTGCAAAGTTCCCTTCTTGTAACCCACCACTACCAAGATTTCATCATCAACCATGATCATCCATATTTAAAATGGAATTGGTAATTGATTCACGCGCTTTGCGTACTTCTTCGCTTCCGTCATCACGAATACAGTGTATTTCTCCGTTATCGTGAATATGACACCCCTTAGGGAGTCGGTTAGAAACAGGTTGTAATAATGCCTGATAGGCATTACCTTGTAAACGGGGATTAGGTCCGCGGAAGCCTAAGTCATAATAGAGAAAACCATATTTAGAAATAGTCTGCAAAGTGTTTGTTCCATTTCGTTCAAATGTAGTTAATAAACCTAGCGATAGAGATTCACGATTATCGAATTGATTTTTCTCAGGATTGTAGTTTGGATCAATGATTCCTAACTTTTGAAATAAAGATCGCATCTTATGCAAGCGCTCATAAATATTGCCTGCAATTTCATTTGCGTTCTTTAACGCATTTTTCATCAGTGTTAATCTTTCGGGTTCGTTCTTAAATAATTCTGCTGCTTCTTTTGAATATGCATACGCAGTTGTTCAGTATGCAATATCATAAAGATATAACATCGATTCACGCATTGAACCTAAATATACTTGAGCTCCACCATCCGCGCGTAAATTTTGTTCATATACAGGGTGGTGTTGTAAAATTGATTTACTTTCCGAACGATCTAAATCACATAAAGGTAAAGGACTATCAAGATCATAACTACACATATTTGGTGTATAGTTTAATTTTTTGACTCCTGCTTCTTTTTCTTTTTTACTAATGATTAAATTATTAAATAAACGGTAGATTTTTGAATTAAGGGAGTTTTGATTTTGTCATCCTTTTTCAGGTGCAAAAATAGGAATATTGTTTTGGTTAATAATAACCTCATTGTTGGCATTAACACCCTGAAAACCAATGATAAATTTAGCAAAATTTGATTTTCAAAAATCAAAATTAAGATTTGCGTAATCATGCAAATAACGTTCATTTACTTGTTTAGCGTGGTGAGCATAGTTGTATAGAGGGTATAATTGACCTTCTTTTTTATCTAAATATTCCAAGCCAAGTTTTAGATTAGTCTTTAAATCATTATTAGGATTATTTTCGAAATCTGTAATTGTTTCAGGGGATAATGTTAAAAACATATCTCGACTAACCTTAAAATCAACCGGATAAGCGTGTGTACTTTTTTCTATTGGACCACCTTGGATGTCTAATGTTCGCGCACCTGGTTGGTAGTGGGAGCTATCAAAAAGATAACGTTCATACATGACCATTGATCCTTTGTTAAAGTATCAATACTCTTCTGAACGTCCTTCGTTATATCCGTTTCCGCTAAAACTAAATCATGATGGATCAAAAACTTGTATTTTGCTTTCAATTCCTGCTAATTTATTTGCTAATGCATTTGCAAATGCGGGTTTATGTAAAACATAGGAAGTGAATTCCTTGTGGTTCATTGCGTTGATATAAGGAAAAGGTTCTTTTTTGTTTCAGAACAATTGAGTTGGGTAAAAATCGGGTGTAATCCCTAAAGCGAGCAAATTATCCGCTTGCGAGACATATGTAGGAAAAATTTTATATGTTTTTGCTTCGTGCTGGCAAGAAACAGCAACTGCACTAATACTAGTTAGGGTAGTGATTCCTAATAATACAGAAGATCAAATTTTTGCTTGTCGTTTAATTTTTTTCATGAAATACCTGTTAATGTCTTTAAGACTATGTTTTATATATTATATGAGTGGAATAAGAAAAAATCAGAGATTTATGGATATTGTTGTATTTTTAGTAATTAAGGAGAAAAACTAGCACAAAATACTAATATGTATATATGGGTAGAAAAAAACCTTTTGCAGAAAGACAAAAGGTTTTTTAATAATTGTTAATTAAAAACAGAATTATTTAGCTTCAGCGTTGATAACTGTTGGTTGTTTTGCTGGAGATTGGTTGTTTGGGCTTCGTGTATCGTTTGGACGATTGTTGTTAAAACGGAAATTATTACGTTGGTTAAAATGACGCACATAATTACGATTAAACATCCCTTTATTTTTGTTTTTTCAGTTTGAACGAGTTTCTGGTAAAACAATTTCTTCGTCTTTACGTCCAACAACTTTTGTTGCTTCGTTACGTACTTCAGCAATTGCATCGGCTAGTACTCCAAGGATTAAAGTAATAGATTTTACAGAATGGTTGTTTACTGGAATAATGTAATCAACTAATGCTGGATCAGCGTTTGTATTTGCTAATGCAATTACAGGAATTTTTAATTTTCTTGCCTCAAGCACTGCATTTTCATCATTAACTGGATCGACAACGACCAACACATCTGGCAATGCACGCATATTTTTAATTCCGCTATAGAATTTAGCTAATTTGTCAGTTTCTTTTTGAATTTCTAATTGTTCTTTTTTTGTGTATTTACTAATGTCGTCACTTTCAATTCGAGCTAAATTACGGTTATACTTACGAATTGAATTACTAATGTTGTTAAAGTTAGTTAAAGTACCACCTAATCAACGTTGTGTAACGTAGTAAGAATCAGTACGTTCAGCTTCGTTTTTTACAATGTCTTTCACTGCTTTTCCGCGAGTTCCAACAAACATTGCCTTTCCACCGCTAGAAACAATTTCTTGTAAAAATTTGTAAGCACGATCTAAAAATACTAGTGTTTTTAAAATATTAATCACGTGGTTGTTAGAACGTTTAACGTGAATGTATCCTTGCATTTTAGGGTTTCATTTTTTAGGATTTAATCCGATATGAGCACCTGATTCAGTTAATTTATTAATTGAAACAAGTTGTTTTAAATTTTTTATAGTTGAATTTGCGTTGACTTTAGACTGAATAGCATCAGCAGGTGTAGTAGGTTTGTTTTCTACTTTCGCAGTTTCAACTGTTTCTTCAACAGTTGATTCAACTTTGTTAGTCAAATTTTCCATTTGGAAGCACCTTTCGATTATTAATATTTGTTATTTTCAATAACCTATTTATTATATCACAAAGTTTTTTTGATTTTAGGATTATTTACTATTTTCTGATATGAAGAATTATGTTGCATCAAAAACAGAAATATAATTTTTTGATATTATTGATAATATAGGCTTTAGTTTATTAAATTATGGATAAAAACCAAGCATTTATTTTTATACAATATTTTTTATTTAATCATCGGTCATTCGTATTTGCTAATGTATATTTTTGTAAAAAACTTATTAGTGTAACTTATATACAAAAAACAAAACCAGTTTGGTCTTCTTAAGCAGTAGTTTTTAATTCAGTACGTATACTATGTTTCTGCTCACCAATACTGATGGTAATTTCGACACTTAATTTTTGTTCATTATAATCCGGTGAAAAATTATAAAATTGCAAATCAGTAATTTGAATTTTTAAGTCTTTGAATGGGGCTTGTGCTTTGTATGTTTGAACTTTTTCCATACTAGGGTTATTAATATTTAAAATCAAAGCTTCATTTCCGAGTTCCTTGATTTCGCTTAGGTTTTTGGTCTTATATTGATCTTTGATACGTACACCGAACATATCAAGATTTAGGGTTTTATTCTCCTCGATGGCATCATTTAATAATTTTAAGTTTTTGGTTTTTTGCTGTAAGACATCCAGTTCATTTGCAGTGATATAATTATCAATAACAAAATTTTTAATACGAGTTTGTTTATTATATTTAATTTCAATTTCGAAATAGATATTCTTTTCTCCAACCAGATGTGGCTTAGTCACAATGGAATAAGAGAGAAGTTTTGGGTCGATTCCATCCGATGATGAAAGGATTGGAGGAACAATTTCTAAAATTGTATAGTTTAAGGGATTTTGTTCATTTTTTGCGAAATGGTCCAATGCATATTTTGCTGTTACTTTTTTCTTTTGATATTCGGATGTTAATTTATAATTTGGTTCCAGTTTACGAAAAAGAACATCACCAATTTCAGTGGTGCTACAACTTGTCGCAACTGCAACAATTGATGCTGATAAGGCGATTGTTGCACTTAATAATCCTATAAATTTATATTTTATTTTTTTATTTTTTTGCATCTATATCACCATTACAACAACTTGTTGCTTATTAATATTGATTTTATCAATTTTGACACTAACTTTTTGATTAATAAACAAATTTTTTTGGTTTAGAACTAATTTATTGGGTGCAAAAACTTGTTTTGCAAGACCAATATCAATAAAAACGCCAAAGTCAGTTACATTACTAACAACTCCGTTGTAGATTTGATTAATTTCCAAATCTTCTCAGTTTTTAAGTTTGTTTCACAACATTAAACTATTATAAGATGTTCGGATATCATAATAGGGTTTAGCTAGTGCATTAAGAATATAACTAACTGTTCAGAATGAACTATGAAATTGGTCAGCTAATTGATTAATTAAAACATCATTGATGTTTATATTGACGTTTTGAGTTTGAATATCAGAATCTTTAATGTGTAATTCGCACATTATTTGGTGCGCCAGTGGGTAATCATCAGGGTGGATAATTGTTTGATCAAGAACTTCATTTGGGTTAATAACCCGTAGAAACCCAATTGTTTGTTGATAAATTAAAGCAGTGACATAAGGGATATTTTTAATTTCATCGCGAGAACTAATTGTTTGGTGAGTATTTAAATACTTCTGAATACTACTTGCGGCTCGTTTGTTCATTCCAGAAATATGGGCAAGTAAATATTTGTTGCTTTGGTTTACATCAACACCCACATTATTAACACACGATGAAACAATATAGTCAAGTTCTTGATTTAACTCCTTGTTATTCACATCATGCTGGTATTGACCAACACCAATGTTATGGGGGTCAATTTTAATAAGTTCATTCAAAGGATTAATTACCCGGCGAGCAATGCTGATTGCTGATCGTTCATTAATTGGAACATCGGGGTGTTCTTCAGCAGCGATATCTGTGATTGAATACGCTGATGCTCCGTCTTCATTTACCGATGTGAATGGAACTGATAATTGATTATTTTGTAATAATTCATTAATTCAAATTAATGTTTCACTAGACGCAGTCTTATTCCCAATAGCAATTAATTGGACGTTAAATGTTGTAATTAAATCAATAATTTGGTTTGTTGCTTTTTCTTTTTTATTTACTGGTGGATGCGGAAAAACGGTTCCTGTATATATGACTTGGTTATTTTCATTTATAATTGCTAATTTGCAACCATGAGCAAAACCGGGATCAATGCCTAAAACGGTTTGGGACAATAGGGGTTTAGTTAGCAGAAGATGTTTTAAATTAGTGCTAAAAACCTTAATGGATTGACTTTGAGCATAATTGTATAAATCTTGAAAAACATTATTAGCAACAGAAGGGAATAATAAACGTTTTAAACCATCTTTCGCGGCTAGTTGTATATATTTTGCACAATCGGTATTACGCTTCTTATGGTATTTGTTACTCATAAATTCAATAATATAATCTTCATCAAAAACCATCTTAATTGTTAAAATTTTTTGTTGTTCTGCACGATTTATTGCCATCATTTGGTAAGGTTTTATGTGGCTGATTTTGATTTGTCAATCATAATAAAGATGGTATTTTTCGTTTGGATCTAATTCAGGCTTAGCTAATTTAGTTTTAATAAAACCATAGTTTTTTAAACTTTTTAAACTCATCTGTAAAGCCGTTGGATCGCGAGCAATGATTTCGGCAATAATATCGCAGGCATAACCGATGATTTGCTCAGTGTCCTTAATTTCATTACTGACAAATTTTTGTGCTTCCTGTTTAACATTGGTGCGAAAATTATTAGCAAGAATAATATCAGCAAGCGGTTTAAAACCTAAATCAATTGCTTTTTGAGCACGGGTGATTTTATTTGACATATATGGGTGATAAATTGTTTCTAACTCACTCATTGTATTTGCGTTTAAAATAGCTTGTTTCAAACCATCGTCTAGTAAGTTTTTAGACATTAAGCTATTAATAATATACTCTTGACGTTTGTGAAATTTTTGTAAATACAAAAAACGATCAGCAATTGTCTTGATTGTTTGTTCGTCCATATTATTGGTCATCGCTTTTTTATACCGAGCAATAAAAGCAATAGTGTTTTTATGTTCTAAAAGATCTATAACATTTTGAATATAAACTGACTTTGTATTTAGCTCAGCGCTTAATATTTGAATAATTAAACTGATATCTTGCATATTGTGTTCCTAACTTGTCACGATATTTTGGTATCATTATATAATTATATTTGATTATATAGTAATTGGTGATTTATGATAAATTCAACGAAAAAGAAAATTCGTAAATGAGCGTTATTATTTGGAATTTCAGCGCTTTTGACACCGGCAATGAGCGGGTGTTTTTTACTACAGCATAATTCTTTAAAATTAGTGAGCGAGAACAAACTAGTTTATTTTGTCAATAAAGCTGAATACCAGTATGAAAAACTTCCGTCACAGGTTGATGACGAATTTTTATTATCATCATTTAATTATCAAATTACACACAAAAATGATCTGTTTCCTCTAGAACAAGATGATTTACGAATTATAAGTAAAACAGCAGATGACCAGAGTGGAACTCTTGCTGTCGTACTCTGGGTAGATTCTTTGAAAATCAGTATTGAGACACAGATTAAAAATGTTTTTTTATCTAGTAAAATCTATAATTTAATTCATAATAATCAATATTTAACACCTCAAATTTATAGTTTAGAAGATCTATTGAACTACCAGGGCAATGCTTTTTTATTTATTAGCCAAAACCCGTATTACCGTAAGTATTTGCAGCAAGCAAATGAGTATTTTAATAATGGTGCTAATGATAAGGAAATTACAGAGTTTTATTTAAAGAAAACAGGGTTTTTAGGTTTTAATACCGATCGTGAAAAACGAATTGGATTGTCTAAAAGTATCCAATCAAATCAACAGTATAAGTTTGAAGTTCAATTCTTAAATCTAATTAATTTCGAAGTTGAAAAAATTCAAAATAATATTGATCCAAACTACTATATTGATACACAAATCATTAATCATTTAATTGACAATAACCCTTATGGTCACTTACCATCATCTTTTTTACAGTTTTTTTCAATGTTAAAAAAAGATGATTATAGTAAATTGTTGAAAAAGATTAACCAAAATGTTAATGATGTAGAAATTAAAGATATTCGTTTCAATTTCACTGATCGTCATGGGGAATTAGATATTATCGTGGAATTAACGAATGGGTTATATGTCTATAAACAATTTAATCATCACAATTCAAGTTTAATGATTAATGAAGATTATTTCGGTTATATTTATGACAGGACAATTAGTTTACATATTTTACAAACTAATTCTGAAAATAAAATTTCTATCACTAGTGGAACGGGGTTTATTTTAGATCGTATCCTTGATGATGATACTGAGAACTTTACTTTTTTAGTTGCAACTAATAATCATGTATTAAATTTGCGAAACTATGGAGCACTAAAAGATGAAACACATTGGTTTGATGAACAGACTTATTTAGATTATTTAAAGAAGAATAAGCACAATTTATCAAATACAGTGTACGAAGATAAAGACCGCTATAAATATTTGTTATGAGGTAAAACTGATAGTAAATCCCCGATTTCAAATAATCGCTCAACGATTAATGGAATTAACTTCTCAAGTTTACACAAAGTCAAAAATTATACTAAGCAAATATATCAACAACCATTTTGGTTCACTCCTTCTTTGTTTGGTTATGATTTTGATTTTCAAACTAAGCAATGAAATCATTCGCTAATAACGACAAATTTAGGGACAATTGATTTGGTTGTTATTCCTATGAAATTTAGCAAGGAAGATGTTAGAAAGGCTTTTCCGAAATTGTATAAGAAAATTAATACTCCACAAGAAAAGGACTGATATCTTAATTTTAGTGAAGACTATCGCTATCATCCACAATTAACGACATTCTCTGCAGGATACGAAGGAACAAATCAATTATCTACGGGAATTAGCTTGTGAAAGGGTTCAAAAGGTGTAGGCTCATTAGTGACATCAGGTGATCATATTTTAAGCGAATCAAGTTTGTTAACGAACGGAAAAAATCCCATTACTAGTGATGATTATCGGTTTAATATAGGCGGGCAAATTTTTACTTCGGATCAGTTTGGAACATTAATTGGTGGTTCATCCGGCTCGATGATTATTGATGCAAACTTTAATTTAGTTGGGATTCATTATGCTGGGTTGGAGGGAGATAAAAAACACAATATTAATAGTTCATTAATTGGGAATTTATTTCATAACCAGTCACCTGATTTGCAAGGTGATATTAATGTTTTAACAGCTCTTAAAAAGCAGCTAAAACTTTATAATATTAAAACGATTAAACATAATCCAAGGGGGTAGAAAAATGTCAAATAAGAAATATGATGTGATTGTTGTTGGTGCTGGACATGCTGGTTTAGAAGCGTGTTTTGCGACTGCAAAACTTGGTTTAAAAACATGCTTAATTACTCTTGATGAAAAAAGTATTGGTCTAATGCCTTGCAACCCATCGATTGGGGGTCCTGCTAAGGGGATCGTCACCCGTGAGATTGATGCACTAGGTGGGATGCAAGGGAAAGCAGCGGATGCTTGTGCTATGCAGATGAAAATTTTAAATTCTTCCAAAGGCCCTGGAGTATGAGCGATTAGATCGCAAACAGATAAGGTTGCATATCATCAATACTTTGTTGACAAAATTAAACAACAAGATAATTTAGATTTATTAATTACAGAAGTTATTGGCCTTGTTGTAAAAAACGAACAAGTATTAGGTGTTAAAATAGTTGATAACTCCATTTTAGAATCACAGGTTGTTATTTTAACAACAGGAACATATTTAAAATCTGTAACACATAAAGGAGCAGTTCAAATTAACGAAGGTCCAGATGGTTTGAAAAACACTTCACAACTATCAGTACAACTAAAAGATTTGGGGTTTAGTTTAATTAGACTAAAAACTGGAACTCCGCCACGAATCCATAAAGATAGTATTGATTATTCGCAAATGTTATATGAACCGGGCACTGATGATTTAATTGCATTTAGTCATTACAAACCTTTTTACAAGCCTTTTAATGAACAACTACCATGCTATATTATTCATACTTATCCAGCATTACACGATTTAATTAATACACATTTAAATGAATCGGCAATGTATGGGGGAATGATTAATGGGATTGGACCACGTTACTGCCCATCGATTGAGGATAAAATCGTAAAGTTTGCAGATAAACAACGTCACCAGATTTTCATAGAACCAGAGTCATATAGTTTAGATTCCATTTATTTAGGTGGGTTTTCCACTTCCATGCCCATTGAAGTGCAGGATAAGATGATTCGTATGCTACCAGGTTTAGAGAATTGTCAAATTCTTAAATATGCTTATGCAATTGAATATGATGCTATTGATCCGACCCAATTGTTTGCCACTCTTGAATCTAAGAAAATCAAGAATTTATATTTTGCTGGTCAGATTAATGGGACAAGTGGGTATGAAGAGGCTGCTGCTCAGGGGTTAATAGCAGCATTAAACGCATATTTAAAAATTACAAATCAACCACCGTTGATTTTAAAACGAACTGAAGCATACATTGGAGTAATGATTGATGATATTGTCACAAAGGGTGTTCAGGAACCATATCGATTATTAACTTCACGTGCAGAACACCGTTTATCACTAAGAAATGATAATTCAGATGATCGATTAATTAAATATGGATATAAAATTGGTTTAGTAAGTAACGAAGTTTATGATTCTTATCAAAAACAACAAGCCATTAAAAAAGAAGTTTTTGACTGATTAAAAACAACTACTGTTGGACAGATTGATGTTTTAAAAAACACAACAAATAAGACCAATACGTATTTATTTGATTACTTAAAACGTCCTGAGATCAAACTAAAGGATTTACTTATATATAACGAGAAATTTGTTAGTTTGGACAACCAATTAGTGAATAAGATTCAGATTGCAGTGAAATATGAAGGTTATATCAAAAATCAGGAAGAGCATTTAGCTCAATTGCAAAGTTTAGATCATATTAAATTAGATCCACAATTGGATTATCATTTAATTCCAAATATTTCATTAGAAACCAGAGACAAACTTCAACGGATTAAGCCATTAGATTTACAACAAGCTTCTCGGATATCTGGTGTTAATCTGGTAGATATTGCAATGATTAAATACTATTTAGAAAGTAATAAAAAGAATGGATAAAACAACTTTTATTAATGTAATTCAAACAGATTTTCCGCATATCACTAAGGAACAAATTGATTTGATTATTACTTACAAAGAATTAGTTCAGGAATACAACCAGTATTTTAATCTTACAAGATTAGATACTGAAGAAAAAATCTACCAAGAGTTTTTGTACGACTCCTTACTGCCATATAAAAACAACACTTATATGCCTATTGATGAGCACAAAAAAATAATTGATATTGGTTCTGGATCAGGTATACCGGGTGTGTTAATTGCTATTGTTTTTAATAAATATGAAGTAAGTTTATTAGAGGCAAACAGCAAAAAATGTAGTTTTTTGGAAACAGTAAAAACAAAATTAAATTTAACTAATTTAAATATTTTAAATATGCGCGCTGAAGATATTAATAGTAAACAACGTGAAAGTTTTGATCTCGCAACTTCTCGTGCAGTTGCAGCACTGTATAAGATTCTAGAAATTTCTGTCCCATTTGTTAAAGTTGGGGGCTACTTGATTGAACCAAAAGGTTTAAATTACACAAATGAAATCAACGAAGCTGCGTCAACTATTGGTGTGTTAGGACTAGAGCAAGTTCATCAGATTGATTACATTTCTAATCAAAAAACAAATCATATATTGATTTATACTAAGAATAAACCGACAAACAAAAAATATCCGCGAACATGAGCCCAAATTGTGCAAAAACCATTATAACAAATAATATAAAACAGGTTAGGGTTTAGCGATATAAATAAAGTGTAACACCATTACGATGTTACACTTTTTATTTACATATATAAAAAAAGATTAATTTAATATTATTTTTGTTTTTTTAAATTAACTTTAGGTGCTAAATGAAGATCATAATATTCTTGTTCAGTGAGCCCAAGTTTTTTCGCTTTTTTAACATTGCTTAATTTTAAAAAAGCAACCATAAAAGCAGTTATTCCTAGAAAAGAACTTCCTATAAACATTAAAATTCCTGGAATTAAAAACCCAGAAATATATGATTGGTAATTAAAAACATATTTTCATTGGTTGTTGGTTGGATCAGTAAATTTACCGACTATAAATGTTTTTGCATTAGGAGAAACAGACATTAATCCGATGCCATAAATTGCTAATGTACTAGAAGCAATAGCAGTTAATAAAAAAAGTAAAAAACTTAATTGTGTTGTATTTTTGTCACGCATTGTTTTTAGTGTTTGTGGAAAGGCACTTAGAGCAATGAGAATAGTTCCGATAACAGAAAAGATTGATATTGCAATACCAATAGGTGTTGCAGATGATGAAATTTCAGAATTTATTTCTCCTTGATCATTGATTAGGTTCTTAATATTGTCATTAGTTAGATGATTATTCTGTTGTAGACGACTCTGGAGACTGTATAGATTATGATGCATATATTTATCCTCTTTATTATGTTGAAATTTTATTTTTGAAGTTGTATATAAATACTACAACATTTTCAATAGTAAATTGAAGAATAATTATTATTTTTTAAAATGTATAAAGAACTTGATTCCAGCCTTGTATAACAAAAAAGATAATGCTTTTAAAATTTGACAATTAGTGCATAAAAATTTTTCTTACGTTTTTATTGGTAAGGAATGATAATTTATTTATTTTTTTAAAACCCTAAATACATTATGTATATAAAAAAAGAAACCATTAGGTTTCTTTGATTAAAAATTCTTTAAGATATTATTTAGCAGTTTTAGCGTTCATTGGGAAGTGTAGGTTGCAGTATTCTAATTCTGTCATACCTGCAGCTTTTGCTTTTTTCATATTTGTGATTTTTACTGATAACACGATGATTGTTAAGAATAATGATAGTGTTTCAGAAACAGCGACTAAAGCGAACGCACCTGGTGCTAAACTAAAACCTAATCAAGCAAAGATTGTTAAGAAAGCCAACCCTAATACTGATAAAATTCACATTCCTAAAGATAATACTTCTGTACGACGAGATTTAAGCGTAGCAACTACCCCTGGTACATAAGCGATGAAAACTAAAACAGCTCCGATAACTTGGAAGAATACAGCTCAAGGATGTACAGGGAAACCGTATGTTTGTTCTGCATCAACCATATTTGTATAAACAATTTGGTCAGAAACAATAAAGCCCTTGTCTGTAAATGTATCAACAAGATTTTTTGAAGAATCAGTTGATTGCAATAGAGAACTAATACTCATAATTATTTAGCTCCTTTCAAGTTAAGTGTTGGTTTAATGTGAATTTCGTAGTATTCACTTTCTGACATTCCAGCTTTTTTAGCTTTAATTTGGTTTGCAAGTTTAACAAATGCAACCATAAATGATGTAACGGCCATAAAACCTTCACACGCAAGTAAGAAGATACCTGGTACTAAGTAACCGGCTACATATTCTTGATAGTTATATACATATTGCATTTTACCTTCTGCTACGAAACTACCTTTGGCAAAATCAGATGATTTTGGATCTACTGTAATTAATCCAATACCATATAGAGCTAAGAAAGTTGTTGCTAAACCTGTTAAGAAAAATAGTAAGAAACTTAATCCTGCTGTGTTTCTATCTTTCATTGTTTTGATTGTTTGTGGAAATACACTTAGTGCAATAACAATTGTACCGATAACACTAAATACTGATACAGCAATACTTGCTCCACTAGCTGCTGATGAAACACTTGAATCTGCTGTTAAAACACGAAATCCTTTGTTTACTTCTGTCATTAATTTAGAAAAATAATCAGATATTTCAACATTATTTTGTAATAAACTCATAATTTATAATAACTTCTTTCATTATTTTATATTTATGCATATTTATATTACAACAAAATTATTTGCTCCACACATTTTTTAAGGTTTTTTACACAAATTTTATAATTTAGTAGAATTTTTCGGATTATTACCATGCAAATCATTTAGAAATTCTTCTACTAATCGAACATTCGCACCCTTGCGAATATATTGCCAACGATCAATATCAATAATGGTTGAAGGCAATGTAGTTTTTGCTTGTCCTTGAATATACAAAATATTACTATTTGCTCCGAATTTAAAAATTGCTTCTTGCTCGTTTAAAACTGGTGCTTCCCCTGAAAGGTTAGCACTGCTGCAATATAAAGGTCCATGTTTTTGAATTAATTTTAAAATTGGTAGACTATTGGGCATTCGGTAAGCAATATTATTTTTTATTACAGTAATTTGACCAGGCCAAATGATATCTAAAAATTGTTTTTGAGCAATGGTTAGATCACCTAAAAGATCATAATTTGCTACAAAGCGGACAATCGGCTTATCAGCTGGTCGCTTTTTAATGTGGTAAATTAATTTATCGTTTTTTGCAAGGATTCCCATGATTGTATCAGTAGGGAGAATGATGCACTTATTATCATTCAGTGCGTCAGAAATGATATTAAGATCGTTAAAATTATGAATTTTCATGATTTTTGTCTCGTTCTTTGATCATTAAGATTCGATCTAAACCTTGATAATCTTTTTTGAATATATAATTAGTTATACCTAAGTTTTTTAGTAATTGAACTAATGGTTCACGTTGATCATATCCAATTTCAAAAAAAAGTATACATTTTTGATGATTTTTTACTCATCAATTAATGATGTTACTATAAAAACTGATACCCAGTGGATGATCCGGATCAACAAGAGCATTGTACGGGTCGTTTTGTAAGACACTTGTATCCAACAAAAAACTCGTTTTGATATATGGAGGATTGCAAATAATTAGGTCAAATTTTTTTGTTGTACTTTGCAGAAAATCTTGGTAATCCATATGGACGGTTGTAGTTTTTAAATTATACTTATTCGCATTTTTCTGAGTATTAATAATTGCTTTGTTGTTAATATCAACTGATGTTAAATTGATATTTGGATAATGGCTAACAATACTTAACCCTAAAACACCTGTCCCACAACAAAGATCTAAAACTTCGTTTACACTTGTTTGTTGAATAATGTAATTATTAACCATTTCTACCAATAGTTCACTAGTATTACGAAACATAAAAACATCATCATCAACTATCCAAGAACGGTCGTAAAAATAACCTTCTCTTAACAAACGCGCCAACGGAATTTTGTTGTTAATAAATTGATTTCAAATATTTATTAACGACTCTTTAATAGCATTAGGTATATTCTTACTAAAATAAGGATATAAATCCGTTAAATTAGCGATTTGCGGATAAAAGTGGTTAATAAGACTAAAAATATTAGTGTGTTCTAAATGGTGAACTAAACAATCTTGATATGCGATTTGGTAAAAACGTTGAAAAGTCATTTATATTTCGAGATTAGTCATTAAATTAGTTTGTTCATCAGCGATTAAAGGATCGATGATATCATCAAGTGTTCCGAGCATCACATACTCAAGTTTGTTTAAAGTTAAATTGATACGGTGATCAGTAATTCGGTTTTGTGGATAATTGTAGGTACGAATTTTTTCAGAACGATCACCTGTTCCCACCTGGTTCTTTCGCAAGTTAGAAAACTCTTCGTTTTGTTTTCGTTGTTCTTCTTCTCAGAGTTTAGAACGCAACATTTTCATTGCAGTTTCGCGGTTTTCGATTTGTGATTTACCCTCCTGGCAAGCGGCAACAATTCCAGTTGGGATATGGGTAATTCGCACAGCTGATTCAGTTCGGTTAACGTGTTGCCCACCTGCTCCACTGGCACGGTAAGTATCAATCCGCAGATCAGATGGGTTAATTGTTACATCAACTTCATCTTGCTCTGGCAACACTGCAACTGTAATTGTCGATGTATGAACACGTCCTTTTGATTCTGTCGCTGGGACACGTTGCACTCTGTGGACTCCGGATTCAAATTTCATTCGTGAATACACTTCATCCCCTGAAATCATGAAGGAAATAAAATTAAAGCCAACTGAAGATGGAGTCATTTCGATGATCTTCATCTTTCAGTTTTTGGATTCAACATACGCTCGATAGGTATCAAATAGGTTGCCAACAAAAATTGATGATTCATCACCCCCAGCAGCTGGGCGCATTTCGACAATTACGTTCTTGTCATCATTCGGATCGCTAGGCAATAAAAGAATCTTTAATTTTTCTTCTAATAGAGGAACAGCATCTTTTGCTTCATGTAATGTCATTTGTGCTAGTTCAAGCATTTCTTCATCTTTTTCGGTTTTAATAATTTCTTCTGCATAAATACCGTTGTTAATTGCCTGATCATAATCTTTAAAAACATCCGCAACTTTATTTGTTTTCTTTAATTGAATATTAATGTCTTTTATTCTTTTAAAATCATTTGAAATAGTTTCTAGTTCTTTTTTTAACTCTTCGTTTTTAATAACAACTTTTTTAATTGCTTCAAATAGTTTTTTGTTATATTCCATAACATACTCCTTATTTATTTAGTTAATGTGATAATAAAGATAAAAAATAAATAACAGATGCCTGTTATTTATTTAACAATACTTTTATGTAAATAATCCAAGCATTCAAATTCTTTGGAATGCGTAGGGTTAGTTGTTTCCTAAAGCATCAAAACCACTAGTTGGACGTGCTTTTGTTTTTTTCACGCTAGGTTTTTTAACAGGTTTGTTTTGTAAATTTTCTTTAGCTGTTTGGAATTTAGAACTTAATTTTTCAGCTCGACCACGTAAAGCGGTTGTTGCGTTTTGTTTTCCAATGTAGAATGAGTGGCAATTTGAACAAACTTCAACAGCCATTTCTGTGTTTTTAAAAGTTGTTAAAATGGGGTAATCTTTTTGGCAAGTTACACATTTAAAAACAGTTTCATTTAAATCTAAGTGAATGTTTTTCATTTAATATACTTCCTTATAATATTATTTTTTATCAATTATTAATTTGCATCATACGCTTGAAACTTTAATACAATACTCTTAATTATATAATAAGTATTAAAAATTGACAATAGAAATTTTTCCATAGTTTACATTATTATAAAAAACAATTGGAAATTTAATTTAATATTTTAAAAAATGTTAATAAGCCTAATTTTTCTAATGCATTATGAAAATTTTAGTATTTCATTGCTGAAATAACTTTTTTAGTTAAACTTAAAAATACTCATATGTTTATGATTCACTTTTACAGATTTATATATGATTAAAAGATAAATTCAAATGAGTATAACTTTGAAAAATAAGCTTAATTATTTTGTACAACCTTTTCGATCATTACTTTTAATTGTTGGGCAAAAATTTCATCCTCATCAATTTTTTTGGCAATTTTATCAAATGCATAGGTCACTGTGGAATGTGACTTCATATTTAATAGACTGGCAATTTCAGTATATGTCATATTTAATGAGTGACGCAAAACATAAATAATAATTGAGCGAATTCACACAACTTCTTGTTTGCGGGAATCTGATAAGATTAATGATTCGTTCATATTGTGGTAATGGGCAATTTTGCTTATAACCTTAGCAGGATCAATTTTGTTATCAATCATTTCTAAACCAATTCCATATTCAATAGATTTTTCTTGAATAAAAGGAAGTTCAATATAACTGACTTTTTTTTCTCCACTCAAAGCCCAATAACCAATTTGTTTTAAGAACCCAATCAATTGTCGAATATCTTTATGAAAATGATTAGCGATGTAGTTAATAGCATCACTTGCGATGGTAAAATGTTTGTTGATCAATAACCAGTTATTGATAATTTCAGTTGCATCACTAACACTTGGGACACTTAACTTAACTTGCAATCCCGAAGCAAGACGCGAAAGTAGACGCGTTTCGAAAGCAACCAACTCACTAGTTTTTTTATCTGCAGTAATAATAATTTTGCCACCATTATTTTTAATAGTGTTAAAAATGTTAAAAAACATTTCTAATGCTTTGGTTTTATCACTTAAATTTTGAATATCATCAATTATTAATAGATCACTACTTTCGATTTCGTTTTTCAATTGCTCAACAACGTGAACACCCTTAAAAGCGGCGGCACTAAAACGTCGGAAGTATTCTGAAGCTTCAATGTAATAAATTCGCTTAGTAGGATCTTTTTTATGGTACTCATTCGCCGCGGCAGCTGCGAGGTGCGTTTTTCCGATTCCTACTTTTCCAAAAATAAAAATTGGGTTAACATAAGAGTAAATATTGTAATCATCATCAAGCAATTGGTGGATTGCATTAATTGCTGATAAGTTGTATGTTGTTTTAACTAACCGAGCAAAAGTTAATTCTTTTAACTCTTTTTTGAAATTAATAATTTCATTGGCATTTGCCTTTTGTAAATCCATTATTAATTGATTTCTGGCACTTAAAATTTTAATTTCTTCATCTGTTAAAAATAAAACTTCATGAATTTCTTGGTTAAAATATTCAAATTCTTTAATAAGTGCTGTTTTTAAAACATCAAAATAAGTTGTCGAAGCAATTAGTTGTGAATGTTGATCATTGACATTAATTTGTAAAATATGATTGTCAAAAGCAAAAACTTTTGCTTTAATTAAATTGTTGACTAATCGAGGGTCTATTTTGTTAAAAGGAATCGACTGAATTGCTTTCAGATATTTATTTTGGATTTCATTTAACATATAATCTCCTTTGATGAAAAACAGACAAATACAATGTTATAAAGCAAAGATTTTACAACACAAACACATATATATTAATATATATTGATTAAAAGGTGTTATAATTTTTTAATATGTTTTTTAATTTGAAGGTGGTGTACATATGAAAAGAACTTTCCAACCAAATAACCGTAAACGTGCTAAAACTCATGGTTTCCGTGCTCGTATGCAGACAAAAGATGGTCGTAACGTTTTAGCTCGTCGACGTCTAAAAGGAAGACATAGTTTAACTGTTTCATCTGAAAGATAAAACACAGTATGGCTAAGTTTTTTAGTCTTAAAAAAAATTTACAAATTCTCAAAATTATTAAAAAACACCAGAAAATTTCAACAAATATTATGTCGTTTTATTATTTGTTCACAAACGACAGCAAAACCCATATCGCAATTTCTGTTTCTAAAAAACATTTTAAATTAGCAACAACACGCAACCGTATTAAACGTTTAATTAAAGCATATTTTTTAAATTTAAATATTAAGTTGGGTTATTGTAACTTGGTAATTATTGTTAATCCATCTTTTATGGATGGAGTTTTTAATGTTAATCAGTTAATTGTTGAAAAAGCAGTTTTAAAAATAATAAAGATCAGAAAGGACAAGAGATGGGAACAAAGATTGATAAAAAAGCAGTCGTCAACCGTTTAAGTTATGCTGTAGAAAACTTTTCCGGCGCGCAAACTGCAACATCGCATCTCAAAGCAAAGAAAAAGAAAATTACTAGTTTATTAGTAAAAATCTTTAAAGCTATTATTTATGCTTTCTTTTTAGGTATCGGATTGTACGGGTGTTTTCAAAACATGGCCAACCACTGAACAGTACAATCACTTGTTGTTGGAAATGGTTTAGAATTAGGTTTTAATCCAGATCCAACAAGTGCTTCTGGAGATATTCGCTTTGATCTTATCTATAACGGGTCAGGACCATTTTATGCCTATGATGGTTTTACATGAGCATATGGACCATTCTATGCATTGTTTGTTTGACCAATTGGTCAAATTTTATTGCATTTTTTATATGCAACTCGTGATTGACCAGTTGGACTAAATGTTATTTTAGGTTTAATTATTGTCTTGTTTATTATTCGTTTAATTACAGTTGCAATTACTGCACGCGCAACGTTCCAAGCAGAAAAAATGAGTGAAATCCAAGGGAAGATTGCCGAGATTAATGCCAAGTATAAAGATGCTAAAGATATGCAATCACGTCAAAAGAAGCAAATTGAAACACGAGAAATTTATCGTAAACACGGAATTAAACCACTTGCGCCTTTTGAAAGTATGATTATTACTTTACCAATTTTCTTAATTATCTACCGGGTTGTTACAATTTTAAGATATTTAAAATTTGTTAGTTTATTTGGAATTTGACAATTAACAGAAACGCCAATTTCCCAAATGTTCTCAAATTTTACAAATGGTGGTTGACATTATTTATTCTTCTTATTGTTAGTTATCCCTGCACAAATTGTTTCTCAAAAAACTCCACAATGACTTGCAAAAAAACGGGGTCGTGGAGCATCAGTTGTTGGAGCAAAAAACCAACAACAATTAAAACGTTCACGTATGACACAAAATATTATTATGATTGTGTTAGCAGTTGTAGTTGCTATTTCATCAACAGGGGTTGGATTGTATTGATTCTTTAATGCAATCTTCACTATTGTTCAATCTGTTATTATTCATAAAATTATTATGAAGCGTCGAGCAACAAGTGCGACACGTATAGATTCAAAATTAGCAAAATTGGGTATTAGTTAATGACAGAAAAAGATATTAAACACAAATTACACAAAGAAAGTTTTGTTCCATCCAAAAAAATGGGGCAAAACTTCTTGCTGTCTAATCAGATAAAAAAACGGATAGTAGATGAAGCTGATGTTGGTCCTGATGATCTTGTAATTGAAATTGGTCCTGGACTAGGAGCTATCACTGATATTCTTGTTCAACGCGCAAAATTTGTACAGGCTATTGAACTTGACAAACGATTATATGCACATTTAATTGAGCGAATTAAGGTTATAAATTTTAATGTTATTAATCAAGATGTTTTGAAACTAGATCTGGACCAATTAATTTTAGATTTATTGGCGAAACAATCATACAAGAATATTAAAGTGGTCGCAAATTTACCTTACTCAATTTCATCAAAAATTATTGAGAAACTGATTAAATGTCAGTTTATACAAAAAAGTTTTATTATGGTGCAAAAAGAAATGGCTGATCGAATTACTGCTCGTGTAAATAGCAAAGACTACAATGCATTTAGTGTGTTTGTACAAATGTTTGCAGAATCAACTACACTTTTTGATGTACCGCCTCAAAATTTTTATCCGGCACCCCAGGTGATGAGTTCGGTGGTATTGTTAGAAAATACACCAGCTGTATGCAACGACCCGCACACAATGCTTAAATTTTTGCGCTTATCGTTCTTAAATCGCCGTAAAAAATTAGTTAATAATCTATGTACTGTTTATCCAAAAAGCAGAGTATTAGATGCTTTAAACGAGTTGAAATTAAATGAGAATATCCGCGCTCAAAATTTAACACAAACAAACTTTATTAACTTGTTTAAAATATTAATTGGGGGGACGAATAATGAAGGCTATTAATATTAAGGCACATGCAAAGATTAACTTAGGTTTCAATATCTTAAAGAAAAATGATAATTGTCAAAAACATGATTTTGAATCAATCTTTATTCGAGTAGATAATTTGTACGATGAAGTGCAAATTAGTGAATCGCCTAAACCATACGATATTGTCAATTATTATATTAATAATAACGAGATACTTGTCTATAGTCGTTTGATTTATAAAACTCTCGATTATTTACGATCACAAAAATTTACTAAAAAATATTACTGAATTAAAATTATTAAAAACATTCCTATTGGTTCAGGTTTAGGTGGTGGTTCAAGCGACGCTGCTGCTGTTTTTAAAGGAATTTTAGAACCTGCTGATTTAAACAAGTTAAATTATTATGAAATCGGAACTTTACTTGGGGCAGATATTCCGTTTTTTCTTTCTGATTACTCATCAGCTTATGTAACTAATTTAGGAACTGCTTTAATGGATTTAAGCGGGTTTATTAAATTTAAATACAATGTTCATATTTTAAATATTAATGTGAACACCCAATTAATTTATCAGAAGTATGACCAATTTGAAAAAGAACAACCTAAAAATAACTATATTAGTATTATTGATCAATTAAAAGAGAATCAAATTCCAACTATGATTTTAAATGATTTGCAACAGCACTGTTTTGATCTTTATCCGATGATTAAATACCGGTATGATGAATTAAGGAAACAAACCAATGATCTAGTTTTATTGTCAGGTTCAGGAAGTTCTTTAATCTCAATTGCAAGAGAACAAATTAAGGAATAAAAGGAGTAAAGAAATGCAAATTAGAACACGTTATGCTCCATCACCAACTGGTCATTTACATATTGGTGGTGCACGAACAGCTTTGTTTAATTACTTATGAGCAAAACATAATAATGGATCTTTTATTATCCGGATTGAAGATACAGATATTGCTCGAAATGTAGAAGCAGGAATTGACTCACAATTCAACTATCTTGCTTGAATGGGAATTATTGCCGATGAATCAATTAAAAATCCCAACCCAAAATATGGTGCATATCAGCAATCTTTAAAGTTTACACAATATGAGCAACTTGCAGAAAAATTAGTACAAGAAAAGAAAGCTTACTATTGTTTCTGCACAAAAGAACAATTAGAAAAAGACAAAGAGTGAGCACAACAAACAAATCAAACTTATAAGTACAATAAGCGTTGTGCATTTTTATCTGAACAGGAGATAGCAGATAAACTCGCTGCAAACACTGAACACACTATTCGATTACGAATTAATGAAAACGAAAGTTTTAGTTGAAACGACTTGATTCGTGGTCCAATTACAATTAATGCGGATGCATTAACCGACCCTGTAATTTTAAAATCAAATAAAATTGCCATGTATAATTTTGCGGTAGTTGTTGATGATTATGAAATGCAGATTAGTCATGTTATTCGTGGTGAGGAACATATTTCAAACACCCCTTACCAACTAGCAATAAAGAAAGCTCTTGGTTATAATGATTACGATATTCAGTATGCTCACTTATCAATAATTGTGGACGAAACGGGCAAAAAATTATCAAAACGTAATTTAGCATTAAAACAATTTGTTCAAGAATATGAACAAGAGGGTTATTGGGGAGAAGCGATTGTTAATTTTATTAGTTTGTTAGGTTGGAGCCCTAAGTCATTTGCAGAAAAAATGGATTTAGCCACAATGGTTAAGGAATTTGATTTAGCACAAGTTTCGAAGTCTCCAGCCTTCTTTGATATTCAAAAAATGAATTGATTTAGTAATTTATATTTTAAACAAATGGACGAAAATGTTTTTGTAGATTTTTTAGCTAATCACAAGCTAACAAGAGATTTGTTTACTAATGATCAGCAATTTGCGCAAAAAGCTTTGTTGTTTAAAAAAGAGATTTATAATTTAACAAATTTATTAAATGTATTAGATGAACACTTCAATCCTAATAAACAATTAAATGATGAATACAAGGCAATTATTGAAACTAATGAAGCAAAAAATGTGATTCGCACTTTCTATGACTTATTATTGAACACAACCGCTTTTGACCCTGCGATTATTACCGATTTAATCAATGAAACTAAAAACAAAACGGGTGCAAAGGGTAAAAATTTATTTATGCCTTTACGAATTGCTACTACATTGAGTTCACATGGTCCTGAGCTAAATAAAATGATTTATTTCACAACAAAAAAACAAGTGCTAGCAAATATTTTAGATGTATTGGAGTTAGTTAAATAATATGCGTATTAATGATTTCAATTATATTAACGATCCTATTTTAGGGGTAATTACTTTTGATGATGATCCATGAGCTATGGAAATTATCAACTCAAAGGAGTTTTGACGTTTGCATAAAGTTAAACAATTAGGGACATCTCATGGTGGCTTTTATTCTGCGTCACATACAAGGTTTACCCACTGTATCGGGGTTTATTATGTAGTTAAAAAAATGTTATCAAAAATTAAATTCATTAATAGCGATATTAATGATTTAGATTCAAACAAAATTGTTGTTAAAGCAGCTGCTTTATTACACGATTTAGGTCATGGTCCTTATTCACATTCTTTTGAAGAAGCTTTAGGGAATTACAATCATGAACAAGTAGGATTAAACATTATTATCGACCCTCAATCAGAGGTAAATGCCATTTTACGCAAACACAATATTGATCCAAATCGTGTTGCATCAGTGATCGATCATACAATCGAAAAGAAATGGATGCACCAAATGATTTCGGGCCAAATCGATGCTGACCGTTTAGATTATTTACAACGTGATTCGCACTATTGTGGGGTAAAATTCGGTTTGCTAGATTATGATTTGTTATTTGCATCAATGATTGTTTATGAAGATGAAATTGCGTTCCACAAAAGCTCATGAAATGTATTAGAAAATATTTTATTCTCTCGCTACGCAATGTTTGAGAATGTTTATTACAAAGATATTTCAGTAACATATGATACACTGATGCAAAAAACACTGAAACGGGTTTTTGATTTATACCAAAAGAAACAATGGTTTAACAACCCTAGTGCTTTAAAAATTTTTACACCATTTCTTGAAAACAGAGCATGAACTTATGATGACGTAATGCTATTAGATGATTCATCCTTTTTGGAAGCTTTTAAATCTTTTGCCAACGAAGATGATGAAATCCTGCGCACACTTGCTCAAAATTGATTACACAACAAAGAGTTTATTACATATGAGTCAGGGTTAGTTGCTCGCTCATATCCAATTGATAATTCGAAAAAAGATTATTTTTACAAATCAACCGAATACTATAATAAAAAAATTTATGATTTTAATGATCCAGTTCGTTTATACAAAATTACAAACAAAAATGAAGTGCGAATTTCACACTTAGAAGATGTTAGTTTGTGCATTGGTGCATTAAAAAATCAAGACCGATTACGTCAGAAAAAATACATTTTCTACCGTATTAACCAAGACGATAAAGATTCTAAAGGAGTTTAAAAACGATGAATAAAAAATATTTAGATATAGCTTATGAAGCAATTGCAAACGATAAGGAGATTCAAAAACTAAAACGTAGTTTCAATTTTGATTTTATTGTGCATAAAATCGTGACTAACTCCGATTTACAAACTGATGAAATGGTTCAACATTATGGTGAATTGTATTCTGCGATTTTGCAAGATCCACGTTTTATTCTTGTCGCTGAAAAAGAGTGAAATTTACGAGAACATTTATCGTTAAAAGAAATTACAAAAATCGCAAATGCAATGTATGAAGTTGGTAGTTATAAGGATAATGACGAAGACGATAGTGACGATGTTAAATTAGCAAAAATTAACAAAGAAAAAGAAGTATTGGAAGAAGAAGAAATCGGTCTTTCAGACTTTGAATATGATTCTGAAGATGAGGAAGAACTTGTGATCGTGACAACCGATGAAAACGAATCGCAAGATGATGAAATCGAGGAAGACGAATAATGCAGAAAAAAATTGTAAATGCAACAGCAATGGTAAAACACGCATATGACAACCAATACGCTTTACCAGCCTTTAATGTAAATAATTTAGAATGACTAAAAGCAATTTTAGTTACCTTAAATAAGACTAGAACACCAGCGTTGTTAGCGTTTAGCGAAGGTGCTATTCGATATATGGGTGGGTATCAAACAGTTTATGATTTGGTAGTAAATATGGTGAACTATTTAGATATTGATATTCCTGTGTGTTTACATTTAGATCATGGAACATTTGATGGGTGTTTCAAAGCGATTGATGTTGGTTTTACATCTGTAATGTTTGATGGATCACATTTAAATTTTGCAGATAATTTTAGTCAATCACAAAAAGTAATTGCGTATGCTAAGGAACACAATGTTTCTGTTGAACTGGAAGTTGGTTCAATTGGAGGCGTAGAAGATGATATTGTTGCAGATGGTGAATTAGCACCGGTTGGTGATGTTTTACAAATGGCTAAACTTCAACCAAGTATGCTTGCTTGTGGAATCGGCAACATCCATGGCTTATATCCCAAAAACTGAAAAGGACTACATTTTGATTTATTAAATGAGATTAATCAAACTATTCGTATTCCTTTAACTTTACACGGAGGTTCAGGAATCCCAAGTGAACAAGTTCTGCAAGCGGTGAGTATGGGAATAGCAAAAATTAATATTAACACTGAAGTTCAATTAGCATATGCATACAGTTTACAAGCTTATTTTAAAAATCGTGATTTAAAAGAAGATAAAGCATATGCTTTTCGAACAATCGCTGAATATGCAGCAACAGATATTAGTAAACAAATTGCAAATATTGTTTATGAACTAAAAGCAAATAATCGAGTTTAAAAGGAGGATTTATGGCTTTAGCAGCAGGTATTGTTGGTTTACCTAATGTTGGGAAATCAACAATCTTTAACGCAATTACAAACTCCCAAGTGGAAGCGGCAAATTATGCATTTGCAACAATTAATCCTAACGTGGGCGTTGTGGAATTAAAAGACGAACGTTTAGCACAACTTGCGGCATTAATTACTCCTGATAAACTAGTTTATACGAATTTTAAATTTGTAGATATTGCAGGTTTAGTAAAAGGAGCAAGTCAAGGTGAAGGTTTGGGAAACCAATTTCTTGCAAATATTCGCGAAGTTGACGCAATTTGCCACATGGTTCGTTGTTTTGAGGATAAATCTATTTTACATGTACATAATAAAATTGATGCACTGAATGATATTGCTGTTATTAATTTAGAATTAATTATTGCTGATTTAGAAGTAATTAATAAACGTATCACAAGAATCAAAAAGAAAGCGGAAGCTGGCGATAAGGAAGCAAAAAAAGAATATGAAGTACTTGCTAAAGTGCAAGCAATTCTTCTACAAGATCAACTTGCTTCAACAGGTGTATATGATGAAGATGAACGCCGGATTTTAAACGCTTTCCAACTAATTACAATGAAACCAGTTTTGTATATTGCAAATATTGCCGAGAGTGAAATTAGTAACCCTGATAGCAACCTTGAGTATCTAAAAATTAAGCAATACGCAGCTGCTAATAATGCGAATTGTATTGCCTTATCCGCACGTATAGAACATGAAATTAGTTTACTAGATGAAGAAACACAAGCTATTTTTATGCAGGATTTAGGATTAACTGAGTCTGGTTTAAATAAAGTTACTAAGGCAGCGTATGATTTATTAGATTTACAAACCTTTTTCACTTACGGAAAGGTTGAGACGCGTGCGTGAACATTCAAAAAGGGAATGAATGCTCAAGAATGTGCAGGTATTATTCATACGGATTTTGCAAAGGGTTTTATTAAGGCAGAAGTTATTGGTTTTAATGATTTAATTACTTATAAAACCGAACAAGCCATTAAAGAAGCGGGTAAGTTACGGATTGAGGGTAAAAACTATATTATGCAAGATGGAGATGTGTGTCATTTCCGTTTTAATGTTACTAAATAGATAGATTCATAAAGAAATTAATCGGCAGATTAATTTCTTTATTTTGTTTAGAATTAGTTTTATAAGTTGTAAAATTATGTAATACATTAAGAGGAAATATTATGGCAAAACACAACGCATTTAAAAAACGACTAGGATGGATTGAGTTAATTACAGGTCCGATGTTTGCTGGAAAAACAGCAGATTTAATTCGTCGTATTTCTCGTTTAGATTACGCTGATGTAAAATATGCAATTTTTAAACCAAAACTAGATACACGACAAAAACAAATGATTTCATCACGCAATGGGCTAGAATTACCATCAATTGAAATTACAAAACCAGAAGAAATTTTGGATTATTTGATGCGCGATGAAGTACGTGCACAAGACATTAAAGTTATTGGAATTGATGAAGCTCAATTTTTTGATAACACCCTTGTGGAAGTATGCAATATTCTTGCGGAAAATAAATATGTGGTTATTGTTTCGGGTTTAGACAAGGATTTCCGGGGAGAAACTTTTGGGTGTATGAATGATTTATTGATTGCAGCAGATTATGTTACTAAACTAACAGCAGTTTGTCACAATTGTGGAAGTGAAGCAGCGTATTCGCTGCGGATCGTTGATGATAAGCCAGCGCGTTATGACGAAAGTTTAATCTTAATCGGATGTAAAGAGTCTTATATGGCTGTTTGTCGTCATCACCACCGAGTACCAGGGCGACCTTATCGTTCAGAATTAAGTAAAAAATTTATTGAGTTTGCAAGGAGTAAATAAAAAATTTATGATCATACCAGAAGATAATTTTATTATTTTTGATAAATTCAAACACTATATTACGCAACGCTGATATTATCGTTGTAAGTTTTTACCTATTACTTTATTTAGCGTTATGGGTGCTAGTTTAATTACTTTTTTTTATTTGTTAGTGGTTCATCTAAATGTTCTTTATAACCCATTTTTTAATTTTAATCAACACTACGATGAAAAAGGATATGTCATTGGGTTTAGTTTACTATTAATTTTTATAACTTTTTGTAGTGTTTTAATTGGCTTATTAGTAAATACTAATAAAGTGATTAATTATGTGCAAAATAAGGTTGTGAAAAACTACTTGCGTAAACAAAAAACAAACATCAATAAACGTTATTTTGTTTACCTATTTAACAGGTTTCAAAAACACTATCGTACGCAATTAATGTATGATCCTTACCACTTTTATAACTGAATGGTTAAACTTCATCATGACACTCATTAATCCTAATAAAATTAATTGATTTCCAGGGCATATGAAAAAAGCCACTGATGAAATTAAAAAACAATTAAAAAATATTGATTTCGTTATCCAAGTGCTTGATGCTCGTGCAATTAAGACTTCATCCAATCCTGATTTACAACAATGGTTTCACAACAAACCAGTGATTAACATTGTTGTTAAAAAAGATCTGGCTTTACTTGATCAAAACCCCGGTGATAATTATTTGGTTGGGTCATTAAAAAATAAAGGTTTTCGTCAATTAATTATCAAAAAACTATATCTTATCTTTGATGAACAAATGAAAAAGTACCAGCAAAAAGGTTTAATAAATCCACAATTTACAGGAATGGTGATTGGATTACCCAACATTGGTAAGTCTTCTTTAATTAATTTTTTATTACAAAAAAATCAATTAAAAACTGAAAACCGACCAGGAGTCACCAAAACCCAAGCCGCAAAAACAATTAATACTCATTTTAAATTAATTGATACGCCAGGCATTTTTATTAAAAATATTACTGATCAAAATGACGCTTACAAGTTGATTATGATTAACTGTATTCGCAAAGAAATAGTTGATTTAATTTATCCTTTAAGTTATATTTATGATTATTATGTTGCATATCATCCAAACGATCTCGCAGCATTTTATCATTTAGATCGTTCGTTGGATTTTATTTCCTTCGTTGATCACATCTGTGCTCGTTATCTGTTTTATTTACCAAATAATGAATATGACTATAATCGAGCATATAATCTACTTTATGATCACTTTAGCAACCAAATGATTTGCAAGGTGAACTATGATCGCAGTTAAAAAATAACTGCTGGAGGAAATTTTATGAATTTAGTTGTTGTTGAGTCGCCAAATAAGTGCAAATCAATTGAATCTTACTTAGGAGAAAACTATATTGTAGTTGCAACTGGCGGGCATGTACGAGAATTGTCAAAACGTTGAGGGTTTGATACGCAAACTTATGATCCCAAATGACAGTTGATTGAACAACCACGTGCAAAACAAAAGAAAAAAGACTTAGTAAATGAAATTAAACGCCTTGCTGGTCTTGCTGACGAGGTTTATCTTGCAACTGACCCGGATCGAGAAGGGGAAGCGATTAGCTGACATATCTATGATTTATTGCCGGCACTAAGTCAAAAGAAAGTAAAACGAATTACTTTTAATGAGGTAACCAAAAAAGCAATATTGAATGCAATTGATAATAAAACAGATATTGATTTAAATCTCGTTCACTCACAATTTGCTCGCCGAATTTATGACCGCGTAATTGGTTTTAAATTATCTGCATTAACTAAAAAATTATTAAAAGCTCAATCGGCTGGACGGGTACAATCAATTGCTCTTTTATTTGTTGTTGAACGAGAATGAGAACGACAAGCCTTTGTTAAAGAGGATTGATTTGAAATCAAAACCTTGTTAGAAAACAATTTAGAATTAGCATTACGAAAGATTAAATATACAATGAATTTGTATAAACCTGATGAGTCGAATGTTGTACGTTTTGCAAATAAAGAGGATGCACAAAAAGTTTATAACGATTTAGGTGATATTTTTACAGTTAGTCAAGTTGCTGAACCTAAGGTGAGTAATGGTGAAAAAGTATTAGCTTTGACAACAGATAAATTATTACAGTTTGCTGCAAATAACCTTGGGTGATCAGCGTCTAAAATTACAAATGTTGCGCAATCAATGTTTGAGGGGTTAGAAATTAACAATGAATTTCAAGCATTGATTACATACCCTAGAACCGATAGTGAACGGTTAAGTGAAGAATTCGTTGCTTCTGCTCATCAATTTATTATTGATGAGTTTTCGGCTGCTGATATTAACAAGGATGCTAAATACAAAGAAGCTAAGAATACCCAAAATACGCAAGATGCGCACGAAGCCATTCGTCCTGTTAATATCAATGTTCGCCCGCAAGATATCAAAGATTTTGTGACACCTGATGTTTATAAACTTTATCATCTAGTTTGAACACGCACATTAGCAGCGTTGATGAATCCACCAACTTTTATCCGTCAGGATTTATGGTTTGACAACAATGGTCACGAATTCCATTCAGCAGTTCGTAGCATTAAAACTCTTGGCTATTGAAAACTTGATTTTTACGAAAAAATTCGTAATGAAACACCTAAAAATTTAATGAGTGTTGAAGTTAATGACAAATTTAACAAAAAGGAAATTAGCGTTATTAACAAAGAAACAACCCCACCACCTTACTACACTGAAGCAACATTAATTAATGCTTTAAAAAAAGCGGGTGTTGGTCGTCCATCAACCTACGTAACCATGGTTAATGTAGGGTTAAAACGGGGATATGTTAATAAAGAAAAAAATAAATTAATTCCCACGGACTTAGGTATGCTTGTGATCAAGGAACTAAAAGAAGCGTTTAAGGATGTTATTTCGATTCCTTTTACTTCAAATATGGAAGAAATTTTAGACCGAATTGCTGCAGGGGAATTAGAATGAAAAGAGCCATTAAAGGACTTTGTTCCAAAATTTGATAAAAAAATTCAAGATGCTTATGCTACAATTGAAAAGATTGAAGATGAGAAATATGGTGCATTGTGTCCGGAGTGCGGTAATGAGTTGTTAATTAAAACAGCTTTCCGTTACCGTACGAAATTCATTGGCTGTTCGAACTTCCCCGCATGTAAGTATGCACAACCGTTAGAAAAACCCGAATTACTAGATGAAATATGTCCAGAATGTAAAAAAAGTCCGTTAGTTAAACGAAAAAAGAAGCGTACTGGCGAACCATTTATCGGGTGTAGTGATTTCCCACGGTGCAAGTATATTCAAAATCTAAAAGAAACTAAAAAAGACTAATTTTATTGGTCTAGAAAGAGGATTAAATGTTAAAATTTCTATCTAAAGAAGATAACTTAGATACCCTATTAGCTGAAAGCACAAGCAAACCAGTTTTATTAAACTTTTTTGCAACGTGATGTCCACCATGCCGAATGTTAGGTAAAGAAATTGAACGTCTAGAAGATAAGTATAAAGATCAATATACAGTTATTAAGGTTGACGTTGATCAATTTAATGACCTTGCAGCGCAATATAATGTTTCATCAATTCCAGCATCATTCTTTGTTCGTAACAACGAAGTTGTTGAAAACAAAGTTGGATATATGGATTTAGGAACTTTAACAGCAAAATTAACAAAATTAAAATAAAGATAATTAAAATCCTCCAAAGCAAATTTGGAGGATTTTTTCTCGTCATAAATACCTAAAACCCTTGCTATTTTGTTAGCTTTAAATTATAATAATTAAGTTATATTTTGGAAGCATACTCAAGTGGTTAAGAGGGCACCCTGCTAAGGTGTTAGGTCGTTCTGCGGCGCGTGGGTTCGAATCCCACTGCTTCCGCCATTTTAAAAAATAATATTCAAACGAATAAAAACACGATAGTTATTAGGACTATCGTGTTTTTTTATTTTTTTAAGCGGTTTCTGTGCTGTAAAAATAACTGCGGTTTTCTTTCACTATTCGTAGCATTAATTGTAAATTTTCTTTGATAACAGCGTATTGAACATATCACTCTTTAAATCAACGTTGACCCATTCGATTTTCTCCATCTCGGATTGTTGTGCGTAGAGTTTTAAATTTATCTACACCGTAATGATCTCAATGAAATAGTTGTAGTTTAGGAAGATGTTTATGTAAAGGGTCTTTAGCACTAATAGCTTGATTATAAATTCGTGTTCCTCCAATCATCGGCACAAATAAAGCGTTATTTCTATCTTGTGGTTTTTTATCAAATCAATTTTTATATCATCGTCCGTTATCTTTTCCGAACATGATTCCTGATAGATTATAGCGCTCGTCTCGAACTGTTTCGTTTGGTAATTTTGAATATTTATTAGGATAAATAGAATGACGTGCGTAGGTGTCTCAACGCATATTTCCAAAACGTCGTTCGACAAAGAATTTTGAAGCCGCCTTACTAATTTGTTCAATTCATAATTCCTTAAGCGTATATTTTGCTTCTAAATCAAGACCCCATTTGCTGTGTCTTGATTTGTTTCAATATTCAGAAGCACGGAAAGTAAACACCTTCGGAGTTTTTGGAGCATAGTAGATTAACCAATTAAAAATAGAACCCCAACCTTGAGCACTTTGTAACTTAGTAAATTGATCAACATATACTCCAATATAATCACCCCATGTATAATATGTTCAATGAGCATTATATGACTGATACATATCATATTGGAGTAGTTCAGGGATTAAAGGAGTGGCATAAAAATATTGAGTATTTAATGTACCATTTAATTTAATAGTTTCATTATTGCTATTTGCACTGTCCAGATTAAATGTTAATTCTTTCAAACGTTGTCGGTCTAACTCATTATTAGTGTAGGGAACTACCTTGAAATTAATAGATTTTAAATGGTACCGATAACCGGCCTTTAGATTACTTAAAAGTAAGCTAAAATTCAGTTTGTATATAAAAGTTTCATTATTAATTAAGGTTTTTTCAACAAAGGTATTTTTGTTTCTAGAAGAACTAGATTGTATAAAGCTAAAGGTTAATTGGTTTTTATGATTAGAATTATCAATTAGATATTCATCAGACATATTTTGACCATCTTCTTCAAAAACAAAGGTAATTGGATTGTTTTCATCAATATCTGCCCCATATAAATAAATGTTATCTAAACGAAAAATATGATCAAAACTCCTTAGATAAATACTGTTTAAATCTATATTTTTTGGTAAGTCATAAACCGCATCAGTAACCGGAGATCAACTTTGATTAGTAGGTAACAAATTATGGTTATTAACAACAAGGGCGTTTGATGCTTGGTAAACAGCATGCGGACTTAGACGCTGAATTGTTAGATTATGATTATCATTAGTTTTAGTTAATAGTGGTTGAAATTGTTCATTATTAATTTGGTATTCTAGACCAATAAATTCATATGTCATATCGGTGTTTACAACATTAGTATCAAGAGTAAAAGTTAGTGTCTGCTCAGTATCGTTAATCTCATTTAGTGTAGTTACATGCGAATAAATATGTCTATTCATGTCGCTGTTAATTCTGAATTTTGCTCTCATTTTAATTTGTTGTAAATTTGTTCAATATTGTCTATTAATTGCTGTATCTAAAATGGAGTTCTCGTTTTGAAAATAGTTAGTTTTGAATTTAGTCTTAAAGGTTGTTGTAGTTTGATTAGATGGCACCGTAATTGTTTGCAATTGGTTTGTTAATAACTCCCAACCCAGATTAATTCGGTAGGAAAAAATATTTGTTAGATTACTTAGCCGGTTGTAAATTATATTTGATGTCATATTAATTCCAATAAAATTTGATGCTCTAGATGGTGTTTCTTCAAAAGTTATTTCATTAATGACAAAATCCTCATTAAACAAGGATGGAAGATAAAAATCAACTGTTTTAGCACCATTAGAAACCGTAACATTTGCGCTAATTACTTCTTGATGCTGACCAAGAAGATTAGAAAATTTAATTGTCAATACTTCTTGGCCAACAAGTACATTATCGGGGTCGTTTAAGATTAAACGTAATAATGATTTATTTGCATCACGAAAGTAATTATGATGTTCTTCAGGATGAGTAATAACATTAAAACTTTGAACAGTAATGGGCTGGTGAACAGTGTTAATGGTGTTATTGGTTGGAATAATTGATCATACTGGCACAAAATGTTTGCTATCAAGGGTTATGTTTTCGTTTAAAGATCAATAAAAACCTTTTAGAATATATTGTTTACTATTAGTTGGAATGTTAGTAGTAAAAAGAACGTGGTTGTCATTTTGTTTTAGCATTGCCGTTTGAGAAAGTAATTCATCTTCGGAATCATTAGCACTAAATGCTAAACGCAAATAAATGTTTCGCTCACTAATTACGCTTTGATCAAAAAGCTTCTGAAAAACAACGGTAGTATGTAATAACGGTTGGGTATTTTCAAAATTTCAAAGATTTTCAACGCTAGTTAACATTGTTAATAAACCTAAATTATTTTCGATATAATTTAAATTTTGAACAGGATTTATGCTTTGGGTTAAATTAATTAAATTTTGTTGCAAAGTGCTGAATTGTTGTTGTGGAATGTATGTTTGTAATTGATTAAAAAAACTTTGAATTTCTCGGATTTTTGTTAAAAACATTGTCACTATATTCAAATCATTATCATTGCTTTCTAATTTGTTTTTTATTTGATGATAGATGTTTCACAAAGATTGATAATTTAATAATAATTGATTAGCCTTATTTAAAATATTTTTTCAAATTGATTTGAAATCATTGGGAAAATCAAAGATTAATTTTTGAATTGCAGTTACTTTACTTTCTAATGCTTGCCCTGTGTGATTCTCAAAATTAAAATTATTTAACTCAATAATAATTTGATTAAAGAGTTTTGCTGAATTTAGGTCTTTTGATAACAATTCTATTTGTGTACTTAAGAATGTCTTAAAATCAGAGTTGGCATTTTCATAAGCTGTAATATGTTCTTTTAATTGGTTAATTTTTTGTTCGATTTCATTAGGTGTATCGAAAATATTTTTAAGTGTTGTTTCGATTTCGGCAAATTCATTGATGATTGTTTCCGCTTGTTCAATATTAATTAAATTAGTTTGGATTTGTGAACGTAAAATTTGTGTTGTTTCATCATTTTCCAAAATTTTAATTAATCGGCTTAATTCAGTTTTTCAAAGAATTAAATCATTGGGCTTTGGGAGATGAAATGGAATTGTAAAAAAATTGTTAATATCACTTAGAAAACGTTTAGCGGCTATGATTTCAGATAAATAATTAATTTTATCTGTCCAGTATTCAAATGTTAATTGGCTAAAATTTTCAGATTCGTTAATCTTATTTAGCAACATATTAATATAAGTTTTATTTTGTTCATTACTATCGTTACTAATAACAAGAAGTTTTGTGTTATTAATAGTTTGGGTTGTTGTTTGGTAATTATTAATTAAGTTTAAAGTATAGTTGATTTCATTAATTAATCAATTTTCAAAGATTTGATCCGAATTTACAGATGACTGTATACTTGATAATTCGCTTTCCAAATCATTTTGTTTTGCGTTTAATACTTCTTGCGAAACATTAAACGGATCATTTGTGTTTATGTAATTTTTTATGTCTTGAATTTTTTTGTAAATATTTAAATTACTAATTAGATTGTTATATTTGTTAGTTCAATAATTTTTGACATCATTGATATTAAGAAGTTGATCGTTTCTGATTGTAGATAAGGTTGTGTTAATTATTGTTTCATAATTATCCTTAACTGGTTCATTGTTCATTAAGTCAAGAATTGTTTCTTTATAAATTTTTTGTCAATTAATTAATGTATTTAATTGGTTTTGCAAACCTGCTAACGTTACTTGCTGATCAGAATTGAAAAGGTTATTAACATCATGGTGGTATGTTAATAATTCCTTAATCATAGATAAATTAGTTTGCAGATGATCTAATTTAGTATTTGGTTCAGACAATGCTTTTCTTGTAGTAGACAAAAGATCATTTACATCAATTAATTGTTTTAGTTGTTGCACGCGATCTTTTAAGACGAGAATAACAGTTGACACAACATTATCTGCTTCTGCTTTTAAAACGGCTCGTTCAAAAATAGCAATTACGGCAAGTTTGTCATCACGTGTTTTTGTTTGATCAACTAAAACTGCAAAAGTAGAGTAATAAGTTTGATCAACAAGAATTAAGTCATTCAGTTTAACTAGTAATTCATTAATTGTTTTGATTACCTGAGGTGTCAATATAGTTTGTGAGTGCTCTAGAATATCAGTGAGTTCTATTTTGGATGAAGATAGTTCTTGGTTTGTTGCTAGTGGATCAGAAGCTGTTACAACAAGGCGAGCTTTGCTGATTGCTTTGTTAATATCATTAATATTTTTGGCGTTTGCAAGAAAATTTAAATAACTATTTTTAATATTGTTTTTAATGTTTGTTTCACTATTAATAGTCGATCTTAATTGTTTAATTAATCTTGTTGGATTAAGTTTATTTACATTAGTTTCAAGTAAGCCTGTAATAATGCTGTGGTATTTTTTATGCAAAATATCCAAACTTTTTCAGGTTGCAAGTTCTTGTGAACCTAATTCAAAAAATGATGAAGAAGAAGAAACAAATGTCAAAAAAGTTTCCAAATGATTTATCCAAGCATCTAGATTGCTATTTTGAAAGGGATGAGCGATTAAGTTTTCGTTTATAAAACCAAAAATACTTGGTCATTTAGTTATTAATTTTTCTGTTAAGAAACCTTTTCATTCATCATCATTATTAAGTTTTTTTATTTCCTCAAATAAAGAATTTCAAACAGGATTATCGATGTTAGGATCCGGATCACTTAAGACGTTTTTAACAGCTTTAATTAGTTTGATTTTATTGGCGTATAAAATCTTTGTTTGCTTATTTGTTATGTGCTCGTTAATACTTTCTGCTTGGGTAATTAACGAATTAGGGTTATTAAAACGATCATAATTGTCTCAATTGTTTTTAATGCTAGTTAAAAGCTCATTAATACCTTGGAGATTTGCAAGATTAATGTGTTTAATTTTTTCAAAACGAGTAATTAAATGTGGGTTTATTTGTGCTAGTTGATTAACTAAACTACTTACCTCATTAATTTCTTCAAAAGTAATCTTTTTTTGGTTCTGTGTTTTTTGTTCAAGATTTTCAATTTTTAACAATATTTGATTAGTAATAGTGAAATCATTAACAAGGCTATTTAAATGAACTTTGGTGCTGTTGAATTTAGATGCATTAAGTTTTAAGATGTTGTTTTTAATTTCAAAGATCAGATTAGATAAATTACTGCTATTAAAATTAGGCTTATTTAAAAGTGCTTTAACTTGTTTGACTAATTCAAAAATACGAATGTAGTGTGGAATTTTTTTGTTTATTTCTTTGATTACTTTATCTTGTTGTTCCTGTATAAAATTATTGGTTAAATTGTTAACAGATTCCAATGCTTGCGTATAATATTGATCAAAAAGTTCGTAATTAAATGTTTGTTGCTGACTAATTTGTTCAGCGAGCAAAATATTACGTCATGATTGATAAATAATAAGTTGGTTTCGTATTTCTTGTTGGTCCTCTGTGTTTAATAAATCCTGTTCAAGTTGCTTAATTTTTTTATTAACTTCGCTTAATGTTGGTTTGTATTTGGTAGTTGAGTATTTACATTGAGATAAACCTACCCCTAAGCCAATTGCTAGTGCGCCAACAGCGAATGTAGTTGATAGAAAAATAACTGTTAATTGCTTTTTATTTTTCATCAAAAAATAAATCCTTTCGTTATAAAATTACATATTTTTTTATGTATGTTTTTAAACATACTCCGTAATTATAAACAGGAAAATATTTGCAATATTTAGGAAAAAAATTAAGCTTTTTAAGGGATTTTTGAAAAATACACAAAAGTGTTTAAATTTTTCCACAAAAGATATAAATTTCTTAATTTTTATAAATTAATTTTTTATGTAATTTATGCATATTTTCACCAATGTTGGTTATGGTTTATTTGTGTAAAATTTTCAATTAATTTGTGGAAAAAAATTAATAATAAAATAATTTTTTTTATCGTTTTTATCAATCAACTCAATCGAGTGTTAAAATTTTTGTATTGGTTTTTAACGAGTTGGTGTTTATTTATAAAAACATTATCAGTTAAAATATCAAAACATCTTATTGTTATAATTAACTATATTGTTTAAATGAGGTTATTATGGTTAGTCGAAAATATATTGTTAAAGCAAAGGTTGAAGATTTTATTAAATGTATTAGTTCATTAGTAAACCAAACATGTGATTATAGTTCAAGTATTAAAGTTTATGCAAACAATATGCGAGCGGATGGAAAATCAATTATTAATATTATGGCTCTTGGAATTGTTAGTAATACCGAAGTTGAATTTATTGCTGATGGAGATGATGAACACGAAGCATTGGCTAAAATTCATGATGTACTAGTTAATTATCAAGTAATTTAAGAAAGGAATAAAAAATGAACCGATATGTAAACGCGATGCGATCATTAGCGTTGCAATGTATTGCACATGCTAATCAAGGCCACAGTGGGATGAGTATTTCCGCTGCTCCTATTATTTATACTCTGTACAAAACATTTATTAATATTTCTTCAACTGAGCCAAAATGAATTAACCGTGACCGTTTGGTTTTATCAGCAGGCCATGGGTCAATGAGTTTATATCCGGCATTGCACTTTGCTAATTTAATCCCTATGGATGAGATGAAGAAATTCCGTCAGGATTCACATCTAACTCCGGGGCATCCTGAAATTTTGGATGATAATTATATTGATGCAAACACAGGGCCGCTAGGACAAGGGGTTGGAAACGCTGTTGGAATGGCGCTGGCTGAATCATATTTAAGTCAGAAATTTGCCAACTTAAAAGGGGTTATTAACCATTACACTTATGTTGTTGTAGGCGATGGTGATTTACAAGAAGGAATTTCTTATGAAGCTATGAGTCTTGCTGGTCGCTTAAAACTATCTAAATTAATTATGCTCCACGACTCTAATGATTTTCAATTAGATACACCAGTTTCTGCGGTATTTAACGAGGATTTAGCGTTACGAATGCAATCGATGGGATGGAACTATTTGACATGTGATAATAATCCCGAAAATATTGCGGCAATGATTCAGAAGGCGCGTGCAAAAACAAATGATAAACCAACATTTATTGAAGTTAAAACAATTATTGGTGAAGGGTTGTCAGCACAAGCTTCCGCAAATGCTCATGCATCGGCTGTTGATGCTAAAGAATTAGATAATTTTAACCAGCATTTTCATCTTAAATGAAAAGATTTTCAATTTGAAGATGAAATTTATGATCATTTTAACTTTAATATTGTGGTTCGCGGTGATTCAGCATACGCTCAATGAAAAAATCTTTTAATGCGTTATCAAACTAAATACCCTGAGGATGTTGCAAATTTGCAAAAATATATTAACCAGGATTTTGAGGATTTGAGTAGCATTTTAGATGAAAGAAAAATTACTAATTTAAACCAGGCGACAAGAAATTACTTCAAAGAATATTTAGCTCAATTAGAAGCTATTAATTTTGATTCTTGTTTATTAATGAGTGCTGATACCGCGAAATCAACTAATTTACGTTATCTAAATTCCAATTTAAACAATAATCAATTATCGCCTTATGTACAAATGGGTATTCGTGAATTTGCAATGGGTACTATTATGAATGGGGTTTTATATCATAAAGGTTTACGTGCGATGACAGGAACATTCCTTGCATTTAGTGATTATATGAAACCAGCAATTCGCTTAGGTTCAATTGCTAATTTACCAGGGATTTATGTTTTTTCGCATGATTCATATGCTGTTGGCGCTGATGGGCCCACTCATCAACCAGTAGATCAGTTAACAATGTTGCGAGCAATTCCAAATTTAGAACTAATTCGACCTGCGGATCATTATGAAACAAAACACGCCTTAGTGTATGCATACCAACAAAAAACCAAAAACATTGTGATTGTAACATCGCGGCAAAATCTTAAACAAATTAATATGTCACCAGTTGTTGATTTTAGTTATGGAGCTTATGTTGTTCATAACCCTTGATCAATTAAACAAAACAATGTTTTTACCTTAGTTGCCAGTGGTTCTGAAGTTAGTCTTGCAATACAAGTTGCCCAAAAAATGAATGAGACATACAATTTAGATGTTAAAGTAGTTTCGGCGTTTAATTTAAATAAACTATTAGAACAAAAAGAAGATATTATTGCTGACTTATTAGCAAATAAAAATGGTCTATTGACGATTGAAGCAAGTAATGATAATTTATTTTATCGTTTGCACAAATATGCGGGTAATAATAACTTTAAATGTGTGCAAGCTACAGGTTATGGTCGTAGTATGGATGGCGACCAATTGATGATTGAAAAAGGTTTTAACGTTGAATCTATTGTTGCCCAATTATTAGCATGAAATTAATCATAAGTTTTATTTTATAGAAAACTATAGATAAGAAAAGGGTTAAAAATAAAATGTGAAAATGACCAAATGCAACGGCATTTATTAAAGACTTAGAACAACCTAGAGGTGGTTATTTACCACATAAAATGTTTAAACGTTGTGAAAAGTTCACACAAATAGAGCCTTACAAGCCAAATATTGATCAAATTTTATGAGGAACATTAGTTGATTATTTAATGCGGATTAACCTTGAAAAAGATTTGGACCAAAATAAATTAAAAGATATCTTAAAAGTTAGTATTTATGGTATAAATAACGCAATAAAAAGAGATAAATTTGATGATTTTATTTCTGAAAAAACTTTTTTTGAAAATCTGTTTGGAATGTTTAATTATAAAAATATTAACTGTAAAAAGAATTACGACATTATATCTTTGTTATGTCGTTATGACCAAAATTATCGGCAAAACCAGACAGACTACATTTATGAGTTGTTAAAACATGAACAAAAAATTTGGGAAAATTTAAAGAGTCAGTATGGTTTGGATCAAAATGAACAAAAAGCCAGATCTAAATTACGTAATTTTTTATTTGATGATGTTTGCAAAGTTAAAGACACAGATTTGGTTTTGTCTTACACAGATTACAAAAATTTGTACGCTATGGTTCAAAATACTTTAGCAATGTTTGATCATTTATTAAAGACATCAATTTCGAAACAACAATATAGTGGTTTAACATTCGATGGCGCTCCTTGTTGTTATATCTATGGGGCAGACTTAGATTATATTATTGGTGATCATTTAGTAGAAATGAAAACAACAAAACAAGAAAAGGTAAACAAGAATTGGTCATACCAATTGCTCATTTATTACTTGCTAGGAAGGCGATGCTCAAACCAAGCAATTTTTGAAAAAATTAGATACTTTACAATCATTAACCCTAAAATGAATATTTTAATGTCATTGGATATTACTACACTTGATGAAGAGTTTTTTAAAAAGCACGATGCTCAAATCGGCTTCCAAGAAATTTATAAATAAGTAACAAATATTTGAGAATAGCTATGGAGAATAAAGGACAATGGCAAACAAAGAACTTATAATGGATTTTAGACATATTTTTAATTTGCAAAAACAACTTGATGAAACAATTTTAAAATATGCTAATCATGATCATTTAATTGATATTGCACGACCACGGTTATTAGCTTTGCTTGTTGAAGTGGGTGAATTTACTAACGAACTTCAGACATTTAAATATTGAAAAAAACAAAAACAAATCAATCAACAAAAAATGTTAGATGAACTCGCAGACGTCTTACACTTTGCAGCAGCAATTAGTTTAGACTTAAATGTTGAACCTTTAATCCAGGCAAAAATTATTGATCAAGATTTGACTGAACAAATTATTGGAATTTACAATGGGATTAGTTTATTAGCGCAAAATTACAGCAAACAAAATATGACCACCGTAATGCAATTAATTTATGGATTATGCATATTGCTAGAATTAGATACACAAACTATCACTAATGCTTATAAGCAAAAAAATCAAGTTAATTACCAACGAGTACAAAGCGGCTATTAAAAACGTTTAGTCAAACAACAAAAAAGAATTCTCATGACTACGAGAATTCTTTTTTGTTGTTTTATTGTGCTGGTAATTTGGTATTAATTGTGGGATCGATAACCATTCTAAAAGGTTGTTCATCAATGTTATGGCCAAAAAAGGTGATTTCTATGGCGGTAATAATTATTGGGTTCTTAGTATTTAACAAACTAGGATTATCAAAAACAAATTTAATTGTGCCGTTACGTACCGGATTTGTTGCATGAGAAATAAATTCTTGCTCATCAACTTGGATGACCAAGTAAACAAAACGCGGGGAAGCGTAACCGCGATTAATATTTTGGTTAATAAAATTCTCGATTTGTCCATTATAAAAATTATTTGCTTCAAAACTAATTATTAAGTTATTGTTTTTAGTACTCACTTGTACATTATTTTTATCCTTGATATATTCACTTGCATTGATTGGTTTGTTATTTAAACTTAAGAAATTGTTGTTGCTGCGAGTAGCAAGGTTGTTTAACATATAATTAACTTCCTTTGTGATATTATCAATAGTTATAGTGAAAAAAACGTTAATAGTACCATTTTGATCATTGGCGTTATTAAAAGTAACGGGACTAATAATAACTTTGGGATCTGAAAAGTCAATGAGTATATCATTATTTGTGATTTGACTAGGGTACAAGTTAGTTTTTTTAATGTGGACATATTTATTAATATCCCGTGTATAAAGTGCGATTTGATCACGGGGGCTTTGGATAGGGGTTAGCGGTTTTCTGGTAATTTTGATTATTATTGGCTGTTGTAAATCGTAAATTTCTTCACTAGTAACTTTTGGATTAGCACCAGACTGTTCCAGTTGTACAAAAGCTAGTTTATTAATTTCTAAAAAACCGTTATTAGTTAATTTTTGTTTTAAATAATTGGGGTCAAATTCAAAATCTAAAATAACAAATTTTTTATCGCCATTAACAACAATACTCTGAACATTAATAAAAGTTAACAGGGATGAAGTTTTATCAGAAGTATAAAGTCGAAGAAACGGATACTTTTTCAAATTGCTAATCATTTTTGGTTCTAAGAAGATTTGTGTTTCTTTAAGAGTGTACGTTTCTAAATTAATAAACTTATTTGTTTCAAGAATCTTGGCATTAATAATCTTGTTTGATAATTCGATAGAGGGTCTTGTTTTTTTATCGTCCCTTGCATCTGGGCCAAGTTTTGAACTATAAACATCATCTTCGGTGTTCCCTATTGGTTGTTTTTTTGTTACTGAAGGTACTAGTTGAGTTTTTTGCTTATCTTTTTTATATGGGGTACAAGCGGTAATAAGTGGGATAAACAGGCAGGAATTTAGTAATGAAAAAAGAAGTGTTTTTTGTAGTTTTTTCATAAATATCTCCTTTAATGGTGATGTTCGTTGCTATGACTATGATTTTCTTTGCGGAGTAAACCGGGGTTTTTAAAATTATAATCACTGTAATCACTAAACTGATATTGGTTAATATCTATTGTGTCAGGATGGTTTTTTGAAGGATTATATTTGGCATTTGTTATGTTAATTTTTAAGGGATTACGCAAAGGTCAAACGACAAATTTTTCTAGTAACACTCCTGGTTCATTTACACTAGGAACTGAAATTAAAAAAGCAATAAATTTAAGATGATATGTTTGCTGGTTGTTAAAACTCTCATTTTTGGGATTTGGCCGAAAAACAATATCGTACAAATTATCAGGTTTTTTGGTTAGCAAATTAGAAATGTATAATTCATCATACTGATTAGTTATTCCAAAAAGAAAGTGATGAACAAAACGGATATCAAGATCAATAGACTGTAACTCTTTGAGAATTTTGGATTCATTGTTAGTAATTCTAAATGAAACGTTATTTATAACTTTAGTTCTTTGGTTTAGATGCAAATAGGTTGTAGGTTGAAAGTTAATAAAATCATCCGCATAAGATGCAGCTTTAATTACACGGTTATGAATCGTTGTTAAGGGGATAACGGGTTGGTAGTTAGTGTCTTGAGATTTGGCTTCAGGTTTAATCTTTTTTTCTAGCTCATTGATGATTTTTGTTGGATTAAGCGGAGTTTGGATTATTTGAGGTCTTTTTATTGACTCGTTAGTTTGTGTCACTCCCACACTAATCCCAATTCCTAAACAAAGAACACTTAATCCAGTTGCAATTATAATAATGTTTTTCTTTTTCATAAAAAACACCTCTTGCGAATATTATATTATTTTTTCTATGTGTAGTAGAGGAAATGGCTAATTACTAACAAAAGAAAAGCTAAAAAATAGAAATATCAATTAATTTAAATCAAACTCGCAAATTAATAGTTTTTATATTATCTGTTTGGTTTTTTTAAATGTAAATTGGTAGCAAAAAAAAATAAAATGTGTTAGAATAATTAAGCAATGTGCCCAAGAAGATAACGGTGTAAACTTAATAATGTTATCCAGGTGCAATCGTACTGTGCATGTTGCAAATGAATATAAAAAGAGGTATATTATGTCAGATATTCGACGCAATATCGCTTTAAAGCAATCAAAAGTCGACCAAATGGCAGATGTATTCAAAAATGCTAAATCATTTATTGTTTTTGAATACAAAGGCTTAAATGCTGCAAGTACGCTCGCATTAAGAAATACTTTACATGCATCTAATGCACGTTTATATGTCTTAAAAAACAACATCACGCGACGTGCGTTTGCAAAAGCAGGTGTGGTTGGTTTTGAAGAATTGCTTCAAGGACCAAACGCAGTTGCGGTAGCGACTGAAGATGAAATTGCTGCGATTAAAGCAGTTTATGAAGTTTCAAAAGAATTTGACTTCATTAAAATTAAAGGTGCTTATGTGGAAAATGCGTTTGCTGAACCAAGCAAAGTTGCAGCCCTTGCATCTATTCCAGGTCGTGAAGGCCTTTACTCAATGCTATTATCAGTTTTGACTGCCCCATTAAGAAATGTTCTTTATGGATTAAAAGCAGTTGCTGAACAAAAAGAAAACAATTAAGAGGTATTTTTACTTATGGCAAAATTAACAAACGCACAATTTATTGAAGCGATTAAAGAAATGTCAATGCTTGAATTAAACGAATTAGTGAAAGCAATTGAAGAAGAATTTGGTGTAACAGCTGCTGCCCCAGTTGCTGTTGCTGCTGGACCAGTGGAAGAAGCTCCAACTGAAGTAACGATTAAACTAGCTGAAACAGGGGCAAACAAAGTTGCTGTTATTAAACTAGTTCGTGAAATTACAGGTTTAGGATTAATGGAAGCAAAACAAGTTGCTGAAACTGTTGGTTCTGTAATTAAAGAAGATGTAAAAGTAGAAGAAGCTAACGAATTAAAGAAGAAATTCGAAGACGTTGGTGCAAAAGTTACTTTAGCGTAAATTTAAAACTTTTTGCAAAACAAAATCTTTCCCCAAACGAGGAAAGATTTTTTTATTTGATATTTATCGTTTATAATAATAGATTGTATAAGATAAAATAGGTGATTATTATGGCAAACATTATTCATGCAAAAGATTTACGTGCGGGACACACGTTCTTTTTAAAAGACAACATATATCAAGTAATTGAAAACTCATTTAATAAAACAGCAATGCGTGAAGGAATCGTCAAATGTAAAGTTAAAAACTTACGTTCAGGAGCTATTACTGTTGAAGTTTTAACTGGTTTAAAGGTAGAACAAGCTTTGGTGGAAAAAGTGAAAATGACTTTTAGTTATGATGATGGTTCAAACTATGTATTTATGAACAATGAAACGTTCGACCAATTTGCAATTCCTTATCAACAGTTAGAGTGAGAAAAAAACTTTATTGAGGAAGGCACAGAAGTAATGATTATGCGTTATGAAGACGAATTGTTAGGTGCAAGCTTACCAGATCAAATAGTAGTAACAATTAGCGAAGCTGAAGAAGCGGTGCAAGGAAACTCTGTTTCAAATGCGACAAAACGTGCTTGATTAGCTTCGGGTTATGACTTCCAAGTGCCACAATTTATTAAATCAGGGGAAAAAGTTTTAATTAATACTGCAACTGGTCAATATGTTTCACGTGCGAAACAAGAATAAGGTTTTGTATGCAACAAGTAGTATCACAACGTAAAAAACGGATTAAATTATTTCAATATATCTACAGTTATATAATGTATAAAGTAGATATCCCAGCAGCGGTTGAACGCGCTGCACAAATGTTTCAAATGGATATGGACTGATTAAAAGCAGCAGAGTATTATTTGGCGAATCAAGAAGATTTAATTAACCAAATTCGTCCGCATTTAAAAGATGGATGAGTCTGAGAACGTCTACCATATGCAGAGCAAGCGTTAATGCTTGCAATTCTGTGTGAATCTAAAATTTTACATACACCTAAATCAGTTATTATTAACGAAGCGGTCGAAATTATTAAAGATTTCTGTGATTTAAAATCCTACAAGTACATTAATTCAGTGCTTGATGCGATTTTAGTTTAGTATGCACCAATACAATATATTACGTATTGACCGCAAGCAACATGTGATATTTGATCCTGAAGATGTTTTTAAAATTACAAAAGTACATCGAATTCGAATTAATGAAGAGATTTATGTACTATGAAATAACAAAAAATATCTAGCAGTAATCCGGTCAATTGCTCCATTACGTGCGGAAGTTCTTCGACAGATTCAAGCGAACGAACGCCGTTATAGTTTAGACGTTTATTTAGGAAGTCTAAAACCTAAACCATTTGAGGATGCGGTTAATAAATTAGTACAATTAAATGTTTATCAAATTCATCAGTTAATTTTAGACCGAACATATGATGAACATCAGATTCGCACTGAACGAATTCAAAAAATTACAAACGAAGCAACTAGTCAATCTAAACGTTATGACCAAGTGCTTTATTACCCCAACATACCTTTTAATAAGATGCTAAGTCAACTTCACCAGTATGATGCAGTTTTCGTTGCCAATGAAAAAAACGAAGAAGTGTATTTATATGACTTAAAGATTCGGTGAAGTTTTGTCAAGAATGTTGCGATTATTATCGGAGGAGAGGGTGGTTTTACTGGTGATGAAATTACACGTTTAAAAGCTAACCGCAATGTGTATATGATTAAACTTACACCTACAATTTTACGAGCTGAAACAGCAGCGGTTTATTTAACGAGTGTTTTAGATCAATTTTTAAATTACCAAAGGAGAGAAGATGAAACAAAGGTTAATTAACTATCTTATTGTTTTAGCTGGGATTCTTGCAGTTATTAGTATTGCTGTTGGTTTCGGAGTATTTATGCATGCGCAAAATACGAATTTGCAAGCAAACGATAACAGTTTAGACAAACAGGAATGAGGGCAACTGGGATCTTTTTATGTTCGTGAAACATTAGATCCAAACGCATTTAAAAAACTAACATTTAATCAACAAAATATTATCGTGAATGAGCGTGGAGATATCTTTAATTCCCTACTATCGTTTAATAAAGTGAATTTAGCGACCCAAATTGTGCCAGTGTTTACTGTTTTATTAAGTGGTTTGTCCATTTTATTGTATTTCTATTTAAATAAAAAAGAGCGTGCAAAGATTAAGGAAAACATTAATCCTAAGTGAGTGCGTCATAGCTTATTAACAACATCAATTGCAATGGGAAGCGTACTATTAATTACAATTTTTTTAAGTTATTTATTAGTTGGACTAAATTTTGTAGATAATAATTATTACAATTTATCCACAATACAAGAAAAATATGATTTACTTGTTAAAATGTTAAATCATAAAAAGATAGGATATATTGTTGTTTTTATTTTAGTTATTTTATTTGCAACTATTGTTGTTGGTTTTAATAATTTTGTATCGTTTAGAATTACATACCAAATTACAGCTTATGCAACAAAACATAAATATGATGCTGACCGTTTAGATCCCCGTACTGAATATTTTGATGTAGTCGAATCAAGTCAAGATGAATATATGAAATTTGTTTTAGAACAAAAACAGACAATGAGCACAAAGGTTTTTAGCGAGATCACAGAAGTAGAAAATCAGTTACTTAAAGCAGCCAATATTGATTTTGTTACTGGTTTAATTAACAAAAAGATTGAATTGCGTCAACAAGCAACAAACGATGTTCTCATGAGAACACAAAAAGAACAACCAAAATATGATGAATTTATTTCTGACTCCCAAGATTCACAAGGTTCATCTGGTAATTTTTAATATTTTTTGAAAAAACGCATAAAATGCGTTTTTTTGTTGCTCTTTTTAATTTTTTTATATATAATTATTCAAGTGTTTTTAAAAAAAGATTTCACAAATATAAAAAATAATAAAATTTTTTAAAAAAATGTTGACAAATTACTTTTAAAAGCACTATAATATTATGGTGTGCTTAACGAAAAGCACAGCAAAATGATCTTTGAAAACTAAATAGAATCCGTCAATTTTTAAGAGTTTGATCCTGGCTCAGGATTAACGCTGGCGGCATGCCTAATACATGCAAATCGAACGAGGTTAGTTTACTAAC
>NZ_JAOXHM010000003.1 GCF_025780075.1 Ureaplasma sp. ES3154-GEN
ACATAATCATATGGGAGTCATTTATCTATTTTAGACACTATCATGTCACTTAATTCATGTATTTTTGTTATTCTCTTTTGGTAATTTTCGATTAAATCATCAACACTTCCTATAGTGTCAACTATGTGTTGTTGAAAAATTAATGAAAACTCTGGTATATTAATTGACTTTATGATATCTTGAGTCAATAGCGGTTGTGTGCTACCTATACTTATGTTTTTGTAATTAATTGTTTTTAGAAAATAATATATATATTTCAGTATAAATTCTGAATTACTTAGCGTGGCTATAATCACATTATCAGAAGCTCAAGATTCAAATTTATTAAAAAATAAAGAACCACAATTTCCTACTCTCCCTATAAAAATTGATTCTTTATTTGAATTAAAAAAATCAGTTTTACCAATTATTCCTGAAGATCCATATACATTATATTTACCATATTCATTTAAAACTGGTAATTTACCGCTTTTTAAATCTAATATATATTTTAAAAGCATATTATCCCTCCAATGTTTGTTTATAAAAATTTAAATCAGATTAATAAATATTGTGTAACTTTACTTAATATAAAAGAGGAAATTATGAAATTTATTAAAGATGTAGCAAAAATAAAAAATGGTTCATCAAATTCTGACAACAATATAGAAAATGGAATTTTTCCGTTATTTGATAGATCGAAAGTTATAAAACACAGTAATAAATATCTTTTTGATTCTGAAGGAATTATAATTCCAGGAGAAGGAAAAGAATTTATTCCCATATATTATAAAGGTAAATTTGATTTACATCAAAGGTGCTATTTTATCGATATATTTTCTAAAGATTATTTACCTAAATTTTTGTTTTATTATATTTTTTATAATAATAATTATTTTAGTAAAGTTGCAGTTGGGTCAACAGTTCCTTCTTTACGTTTAAGGCATATTGAACAAATGCAAATACCCTCAACAATTTTAGAGTTTCAACAACACATAGTTGACATTATTTAATCTCATTTAATAAAATCTCTTTAACTTTATTTTCTAGTTCTTCTCCTTTTTTCATTAATTCTAATAATTCATTGGTAGCTAATTTAAGTTGTTCTTTGATTTCTTCATCTGATAATTTATTTGATTCATCAACACCAACATATCTACCAGGGTTTAGTGAATAGTCTTTTTCTTGAATTTCTGAAAGTGATGCTACTTTAGCAAATCCAGGAATTCCCTCATTAAACTCATCATTCTTAAATTTTTTATATGTATCAACAATTAAATTAATATCTTCATTTTCTAATACTCGGATTTTTTTTGATATTAATTTTCCTTTATCACCCGCATCTACAAATAATATATCTTTATCAGTTTTTGCTGCATTCAATATTCAGCATTGCACAGAGATGCTAACATTAGAAAATAATTTATTGGGTAACGCAATAATTGCGTCAACTTTACCCATTTGAATCATGTTTTTTCTTAAATTATAATCATCATTTCGATTACTTGTTGTTGCACCATTTGGCATTAGTATTGCTGCTTTGCCTTTATTAGGAGAAAGCTTTGAATACATTAATGATAATCATGCATAGTTAGCATCCTTATCATTAGGTCTTCCAAAAACCCATCTTGAATCACCTTCTAAAGTAGATTTTCAATAAGATTTTAAATTGTAAGGAGGATTAGCTAAGATATAATCTGCTTGTAAATCTTTATGTTTATCATCTGTAAAAGAATCTCCATTTGAAGGACCTAGATTCCCTTCCAAACCCCTAATAGCTAAATTCATTTTAGCCATTTTTCAGGTGCCTGGATTACTTTCTTGTCCAAAAATAGAAATATTATCTACATTACCTTGATGTTGTTTTACAAATTCAGAACACTGAACAAACATACCTCCTGAACCACAACAAGGATCATAAACTCTACCACTATATGGTTCTAAAATATTTACCATTAATTCAACTAATGATTTAGGAGTAAAGAATTCCCCGCCCTTTGTCGGAATATATTTTGCAAATGCCCCAATGTAAAATTCGTATACTTGACCAAAAAAATCGCCATCTGTCTCTTCCATATTCAAGTTATTAGTAAAGAAATCAACTAATTCACCTAGCGCATCTTTATCTAAATCACTTTTAGAATAAGTTTTTGGCAAAATGTTTTTTAGTTGGTCATTGTGTTTTTCCAATTCGACAAAGGCCATATCAATTAATTGACCTAAATTATATATTTTACCAGTCTCAGGATCAATTTTATTAGATTTTGTGTATTTAGAAATTTCGGATCATAATGCATTTTTAGGAACTATAAAGACGTGTTCCGCAATGTAATAATCTTCATCGTCTTCTCTTCCATCATTATATTTTACTAATTCATTATATTTAGCATTGTATTTATCACTAACATATTTTAAAAACACCAAACCTAAGACTATGTTTTTATAGTCAGCAGGATCACATTTATCTCTTAACTTTTCAGCAGCTCCTCATAAAACTTTTTCAGCAATGATTTCTGACATATTATTTCTCCCTTAATTTACTGTTTATTTCTGATTATTTGAAATATTTTTAACTTTGTATAATTGATTACCCTTTGATTTTGTTTATATTAACATATTCGTGGATAAATTACAAATTTTTTATTAATTCTTATTTTTGTTTAAATATACAAAAATTGCCATATGAAAAATTATATTAAAACTATTTTTTTATTTTTCTTAATCTTATTTTTTACTTACCCTTTTCAAAGTAAAAGTCAAAACTATATCTCTGTAAATCTAAAAAACCTTAAAAATTAATAAAATATAGAAATATTTTAAATTAAAAATAGAACCTAAATTTTAAATGTAAAATGTTTGAGTGAGTTTGATTAAAAAATAATTTTTGTAAATGAATAGTGTAAAATTTTTTACAATTAGAATTAATTTAGAATAATATTTTTTCATTATTTTTTTAGTCAATATTTAGAACATTTACTTATAGAAAATCTTATTTTATAATTTTCATTAATTTATAATAAATTATTTTAATTTTATTTAATTTCTTATAGTGATAGTGTTAATAATTAATGATGTTTTGTTTATTTTTTAAGTAATTTTAACTAAGCAAATAATTGCCAATAAATTAATAATATAATAATATAGAAAGTGAGTTTTTATGTTTAATGAAAATGAAGTTGAAAACACTATAATAATCTTGTTAAAAAATGAAAAATATGAGTTTTTGGATAATGAAAATGATTATTGATTAAACAATCGTCAACTTGATGAATTTATTAACAAAAAAGTATTATTCGATTGTTTAAGACGGATTAATAAGATTGATGATGAATCAATTTTAGAAATGGCAATTAATCATATATTAACTTTAGACAACCCTTCACTATTTGAACGAAATTATGATTTTCACAAACTTTTAATTGATGGATTATCTCTCGAAACAGTAGATGACATAAATCCCACAATATATTTTATTGATTTTAATAATCCAGAAAATAATGTTTTTCAAGTTGTTCACCAAGTTAAATTTAATGAAGGAAAAAACACTAGAATTCCTGATGTTATAATTTATGTTAATGGTATCCCTTTAGTAGTGATGGAGTTAAAATCATTTGCAGAGGATGCAATTAACGCAACTTTAGAACGTGCATATGAACAACTAGGTTCTAATTCAGAAAATGATGGATATAGATATGACATTCCCACTCTATTTAATTTTAATTCATTTTTAGTTATTTCAGATGGGGTAAATACTAAAGTAGGAACTTTAACATCTAAAATAGATAGATATAATGAGTGAAAAAGCATAGAAGGCGAAAAGGGATATGATACAAATTGTGTACATAAATTAGATGTTTTAATAAAAGGGGTTTTTAATAAAACTCGTTTTTTAGATATTATTAAAAATAATATATTTTTTATATTAGACAAAAATGATAAACCTATAAAAATAATGGGACAATATCATCAATATTTTGGAGTTCTCAAATCTGTTAATTCTGTTAAAAATGCTATCAAACCTGTCGGTGATGGAAAAGCGGGAATAATATGACATACCCAAGGAAGTGGAAAGTCATATTCTATGGTTATGTTAGCACATAGAATTATTTGTGAACAAAGTTTAAAAGTACCTACTATAGTTGTCTTAACTGATAGAATCGATTTAGATGATCAATTAGATAAAACTTTTTATAGTGCAAGAGATTATTTAAAATGCGAACCGCAAAGAGCTATATCCAGAGAAGATTTAGTTAATAAATTAAATGATTTAAGACAAGGGGGCATTATATTAACTACAATTGGGAAGTTTGATAAAAATAATTTACCTAAAAACGAAAGAACTAATATTATTGTTATGACAGACGAAGCTCACAGAAGTCATTATGGTATTTATGAAACTGTTAAGTATGAAAAAAACAAAAATACAGATGAATATAAAGCGATTTTTAAGTATGGTGTAGAAAAGTATATTAGAGAAGCATTACCAAATGCAACTTTTATTGGATATACCGGAACTCCTGTTTCAAGTAAAGATAAACAAACTACTGATGTATTTGGTGAAATTATTGATACTTATGATATGACGCAATCTATTATAGATGGTTCTACAGTTAAATTATATTATGAATCTAGATTGGCTAAAGTTTGAATCGATGATAATGACTTAAAAGAAATAGATGCTTATTATAAAGATTTAGAAGAAAACGAAAAATCTGATAGTGAATCCATTGAAAAATCAAAAAAAGAAATGTCAAAATTAAAGGTTATTCTTGAAGATGACGATATGATTGAACTATTTGCTAAAAATATTATGGAACATTATGAAGAAAGAAAAGGTTTTTTGAATGGTAAGGCAATGATTATTTGCCAAACAAGGGTTGCAGCTTTAAAACTTTATAAGAAAATTACTGAAGATTTATATCCTGAAATGAAGAACCAAGTTATATTGGTTGTTACAGAATCCAACAAAGATACAGAGCAAGAAAGACGGATTTTTGGAGATTCTGATTATAGAAGAACATTAGGAGAAGAATTTAAAAAAGATAATTCCAAATATAAAATTGCAATTGTTGTAGATATGTGGCTAACTGGTTTTGATGTACCAGATTTAGATGTAATGTATTTTATTAAACGTTTAAAAGCTCATAATTTAATGCAAGCTATAGCACGTGTTAATAGAATTTATCCAGGTAAAGAAGGAGGATTAATTGTAGACTATATAGGATTATCAAAAGCACTCGATGAAGCATTCACATTTTACACTGATAGAGATAGAAAAGAAAAAGTTCAAGATATTCGTAAAGAGATTTATAATCTTTTTAAAGAAAAATTAAGTTTTTTGAATGAATGTTTTTTCAAGGTTGATAAAAGTAAATTTTATAGCAATGACTCAGCTAAGAGATTTGCAGCAATTCAACTTGGTTCTCAATTTGTCCTAGAAACAAAAGAAAGAGAAATTCAATTTATGGAAGATTTATCGATCTCTATTAAACAAGCATTTGTTCTTTGTGGTGGTATAACTACAGAAGAAGAAAAAAATGATGTTTATTATTATTTAGCAATAAGAAGTTTCATTTTAAAATTAAGAACCAGTTATTTTAATATATCTATTAAAGACATGAATGTTTATGTTTCTAAATTATTAGCTGATGCAATTAAAGGCGATGAAGTTAAGGTATTAACTGAAAACAAAAATGAATCAATAAATGTGATTGAATTATTAAGTCCTAAAAAAATCGCAGAATTAAGACAAAAAAATCCACCTCTAGTCTTTATGGAAATTATTAAGCAATTATTAGAAAGAGCAATATTTGAATCCAGAAAAAATAATTATTTTAAGTCCCAAGAATACAGCAAGAGATTAAGAAAAATTTTAGAGAAATATTCTAATAGAGATGGTGAATTTTTACCCGAAGCCACTATTGCTGTTTTAGTTTCTTTTGCTAATGAAATGGTTTCTGATGAAGAAGAAGCTAATCGCGTTGGTGTATTTGGAAGAGAGAGGGCTTTTTATGATGCTCTTATTAGAGATAGATCAGCACATGATTTATTAAATGATGAAACTTTAAAATTAATTGCCCATGAATTAAAAGAAATTATTGAAGAATATGCAACAACAGACTGATCTCATAAACAAGCTACAAGAGCTAAAATGAGAACTAAAATCAAGGAATGTTTAAAAAAATATAATTACCCACCTGAATACACAAAAGAAGCAGTTCAAGATGTTATCAAACAAGCTGAATATATAATGGAAGAAAAACGATAATATTTTTATTTTTAATTTTTTATAAAAAAAATTCAAGTGCATAACTATTGTACTTGAATTTTTGTTATAAAATAACACAACATATCTTGTTGTATTATTTGTGTTAAAAACATAATTTATCGTGTTTACAACCAATTGTTGAGCGTTTGCCTTCCTTGTTGATTTTTTTATTGCTATTTTTTAGAGCACATAGCAAAATTACAAAAACCAACAAGCTAGTTTTATAAAAGGGAGGATGTAAATTGAAATTAAGTCTTACTTGTTGCAAAATTTAAAGGTTTACACATATTTTTAATATTTTTTCGGTAAATTACATAAAAAATGTGTTTTTTCTATAAATACATCTATGATTAATTTTAGGTAAGACTTTTATTTTTGCTCAAACTAGTGATTAATTGTTTTGCCTATTTTCAAAACTAAGGAAAAACTATAATATGAAAAAATAAATAAAGTTTGGCTAGGTGTTTTTGGCTCTATTGCATTAGCATCAACCGCGCTAGGAGCGTCTATTCACATAAACAATGTTAATGCTTCAAAAAGTATGACGCAAGCGATTAAAAAGCAATTAAGAGTAACTAAAATCGATTTTGCAAATGCTTTTGCCCAATCAAATTCAAACAAAGAAAATTCAACAAGAAAAATTGGTGTAAACAGAATTGACATTCTATTTAAACAAGATTTAAGTGAACAACAAGTTAATTTATTGAAAGATTTGTTGAAAAATAAATTTAATAAAGACCTGCCATTCTCTTATGCTAAAAATGTGCGCGCCGTTTCTGTTGCATACTTCAAGGATACAAATGTCAAGGACCTATTAGCATTAATCGATTTATTCATTAACGAAAACCAAATTGATTATCAAAATGTTTATCAATTTAGCAATAGTGTTTATTATGATGACTTTGCTAATTTGCAAAAAAATAAAAATTTAATAGCACAAAGTGTAGAAAAAGATCTTTTACCACCAAGTGTTGATAATAAAGAAATAAAAAATAATTAACCGATTATTAAGCTTTATTGGGTTAGATTTTGACACTAGAAAAGTTCATTTTTACAAACATAAAAAAAGAAACTTGCAGTTGGTATTTTAGAAGCAGGTGGTGTAATTGAAACATATTACCCTGGATTTTATTGAAATGTAAATTATGGTAATGGGGTATGATGAAGAAATCATGCTTTTTATGCTGAAAAATACAGTGATCATGCTAATCATGTAGGGGAAATTATTGTAGGTGCAAAAGGTATTAATCCAACTGCTGAATTAATTTCTGTTCAGTTAGATACAAATTGGAACGGAATGACCGGTGAAATGAATTATTTAATGTATTACACAAACATTATTAACCATAGTTGGGTTTTCCTACACCACAAAGATTGAGAAAACTATAATGGTTATTCTGAGTATCTAGATGATTTGATTTATAACAATTCTGAACTAATAAATGTGATTTCAGCGGGTAATGAAGGCTATTATGGTTCGCCTTATCGACAACTTCTTGGAACAACACTTTCACAAAACAGCATTATTGTTGGGGCTTTGGACAAAAAAATTTGAAGAAGAAAAAAAGCTGAATATAGTCAGGTTGGCAACGAGTTGAATTATATCTCAGTAGCAGTTCCAGGAACATATAATTTTAGTGATGGTTCAACCGACAGAGGAACAAGTTTCGCAGCGCCTGCTGTCACAGCAATGGCAACAATGTTAAAACAAGATCGTAAGTACCGGTTTGACCAAGGTTCAGATTCAATTATTTTTAAATCAGCACTTTTAACTGGTTCGCGCAAACCTAAAACTACTAACCAAATTTACACAAACGAAACTGGCTTTGGTATTCCTAATTACAAATTGATGAACCAAGCACTAGATAATTTATCAGTTTTCTATATTAGTAACAACTCAATATCAGACATTAGAACTGTGTATTTAAGTGAGGGCGAAACTTTACGAGCAAGCATTGCCTACTTGTATGGTGGTAATTCTCACAAAGTAGACATTGACTTACAATTAATTGACCCCGACCAAACTAGTGTTGCTTTGTCGTTGAGTTCTAATAAAAACGCAGAAGTGATTGAATATACTGCTCAAAAATCTGGTTATTATAAGCTAAAAACTTATGGTTTATCTAATTTTTTAGGAATCAAGGAGGTCGCATTAACCTATGTTAAAAAATAAAACTAAAAGAATTTTACTTGCGACTTTTTCGCTTGTTTTAACAGCGGGTGTGATTACAACTATTGCCGCCTCGTGCAAAGAAAAAAATAGATTTTCGGGCCCAAGTTCTGGTTTTTATTTATCAGCTGATGGAAAAGTTAAAACTTTTGCATTAGGAAACGAAAGCCCAACACCACATATTTTTTATGACAAAGAAACAAAAATGTTTGCAGAAACTGCAAAAAGTGAATCTTCAGAAAATAGAACTTATGTTTCACTTGTAAAAAACGAAGATGAATGAAACAATTTAACAACATCTTCAAAGGATCAGTTAGCCAAAATATTTGATTATAAATTTGACCCTGATTATCCTAGGAATTATAGAGATGTTGTTGAATCAATACAATGAAAATTAAAAAAAGATTTCGTTATTAATTGGCAGAACCAAAGTGTTATTGTTTTAGATTCAATTGTTAATGATTGAAAAGAAGGAATTATCGGTAATTCAACAGCGGGTTTAAACATTAAAAACTACACATTAGAAAACAATAAGCTAGTTGTTAATTTTGATTTTAAACCCCAAGTTAAGGTAAACGATTCAGGTTTATCAATCAATGTATATTGGGAAACTACTAAAATATTTTTCATTATTGTTGATAAGAAAAACATTTCATTAGATCAACTAGAAGTCGAATTTGTTGTCGATAATGTTAAATCGGTAATTAAAAAAGGCCAATAACAATTCTAAAATGTAAACGAAAAAGCACAGCAAAATAAAAGTTGTGCTTTTTATTTACGTAAAAACAAATTAGTTATTAGTTTTTTATAGCGTAGCTTGTTGAAGGTTTTCAATAAACTCAAAATTATTTTTATAAAACCCGTATGCCAAGCTTGTACAGCCGAGAAATAAATCAATATTTTTTTGTATAAAAACTCCTTTTTGTAATTATTTTTTTTATTTTACTAGTTCTTTGAACTCTTTTTTAATATTAGCTAGTTGATGGATGTTTTGAACTAAAAAAGAACCAGAAACATAGTAGTTAATTTTGTTTTTGTATCTTGCAATAATTTCTAAATTAACCCCCCCGTCAATTTCAATTGCAAAATTTAGATTATATCTAGATCGCAAAGATATTAATTTAGCTAGTTTATCATCGGTTTCTTTTAAAAAAGTTTGCCCACCTTTACCAGGAATAACCGACATTAAAGTCACGTAATCCGCTTCTCTTAATAGTGTTAAATAATTATTGATATCAACAAAAGGATGAATAGCAAGTCCTGCTTTAATATTATGTTTTTTTAATAATTGTAAAGATGCCAGGTTTGTTTCGATGTCTTGTGATTCAAAATGAAAAGATAAGCCATTAATCGGATATTTAATATATTTACGAATGTAATTAATGGGATCAATAACCATTAAATGGACGTGTATCCTAACTTGGTTTGCAAATAAAAGATCAAGATCAAATGTATTGAAAGCTGTATTAGTAACATAAATTCCGTCCATTACATCAAAATGACAAAAATTAAAACCATTTTTGCAAAAGGTTTTAATTTGTTGGTTGCGGATTTGTAAATTATTATCAAATGCTAATAAGGAATAGAGATAATTGGACATACTTATTTAATTTTTACAAATGGTTGGGTATTTTCGTTGTATAAACGTTGGTCAAAAATTTGAGCTTTAAACTCAGGATTAATTTTACTTAAAGCTTGAATGCTTATTGTTGGTTCATTAATTGCCAATAACATCACCATTTTAATTAACTGGTCACGCGATAGCTTTAAGAGTGATGTGCTTGTTGTTTGGTTTCAATCCAATTGCTTAACATCGTTTGCATTGAATTGGGAAACCACAAGTGTTTGTTTTCAATCAGGTTGGTCCTTAACATTAAACAAGTTAGTAACTTTGTTTGCATCACGGTAGTAAATATAATCAAGTTGCAGTGGGGTAAACATAATGTCTGGATAAAGCTTAATTGTCTCTACCATATTCGAACGAAGTTCATCGAATGTTAGAGGTAATGTTTGTTTATTGTTATTTGAATCCAAATATTCTTTAGTTTTGTTAATGATAGTTTGTAATTGATCATTGGTTTGTGTTGAATATAATAAATCTTTCAATTCAGTAGCTAACTCATAGAATTGGTTATAACTATTAAACGATTGGACAAGACTAATTAACGCATCTTTAGATGTGTATTTATATAATACACCCTTATATTTGATTTGCTCATCATCATTAACTATAAATGTTTTGTTATCAAATAAATCTACACTATTTAAGTGTTCATTTAAACGGGTACGTTGATTGTCTTTTGTAATTAAACCAAGATAACTGTGGATAATTTTGTTATCAACAGTTGTATAGTTTATGATTTGGGGATTTTTAACATATGTTAAATTGTTCAAGAATTCTTGAGAGTTTACAATTTTGTTGTCCTGATTAATATATACTTCACTTGGATTTATGTTCAATGTATTTCATAACTCGTTTTCAGGTTGGTAAATATGTGTTGCGTAATCATAAAAAACATTTTTTCCAAAATTGGGTAAATTTTTTGTATTTTCTTGCATTGCATAGGCAACAAATAATTGGTTATCATTACTTTCAAGTAGTGAATTTAAATATTTTTTAAAGTTGTCTAGAGTAACTTTTTCATCTTTAATTCCAAGTAAATAAACAAATGTATATAATTGCTTTAAATCGTTTGCATCAAGCTCATAATTTAGCAATAAATTTTTAATTTTAATGTTTAGATGATTTTGTTGTAATGCTAAATTGTATAAATCAGCATTTGTTTTTAATTGTTCACTAGGGTTAGAGTGGAATTTATTATTTGAATTCACAACTTGTTGTTTTTGTTTAATAAACATATTAATCGCATCATTAATTAAACTTTGTTGATCAATAGGCAAATATGTCAACTGGTTTAAATCAATAATATTTAAAAATAATTGCTCATAAACTTTGCGTAAGACAAGGTTTGACATTGTTTGTGTTTGGTATGCATTATTAAATACAGTATTTACAACATAGTTATTAAAAGTAATATTTTGTGTACGATTAACATTGGGATTAATTAAATTAGTATTTATCTCATAACTTGCTGCAAGTGTGTTTATTAAATTATCTAGTTGTTCATTATTGGGTGTAGTTTCTAAATGTAGCGTATTTAATAACTCACTTGTAATTGTATAGTTGTTGTTTTTATCTTGTGTTAATTTAATTCCTGAGCGCAAACCGTTATCGAAAATATTAGCCGCTAACACATTGTCTGCAACTTGCTTGTTGTAAGTATTTACGAGTTGATTCATAGTTCGATATAGCTGTTCGTTGTTGTTGTTTTGGCTAAATTTAAATCATTCGTTAATAAGTTTAGTTGTGTTGTCGTTGAATGAGGTTGGACTAAAGCTGGCTCCTTCTGCTAAATTGGTTTTAAATAGGAAATCGGGATCATTAAAAGTTTGTGCATAATAACTTACTAACAATTGGTCTTTATGGTTTTTAAAGAAATCTTTTAGTTTTTTTAAACCATCAACTGTAGGTAAATTGGTTGTCTTGTTATTGAATAAAGCAGTTTGTAAAAGGAATTGGTTTTTTAGATATGTATAAAAAGCGCTTTCATTAGCGTTTTTCTCTTGTAATTGATTTGCATTTACAAGTGTATAAATATTTACCCCTGTAGGTGTTAAATTGACACTAAAATATTGATTATTTGCGTGCACAATAATTTGGTTAGTAATTTGTTTTATATTGGCTAAATCATTAGAAAAGGCGTTTTGATTATTTAAAGATAAGGGGTAAAAGAATTTATTAAACCCTGGAATTGACTGCTCGTCTGTGCGAACAAAATTTGCGAGCAAATCATCTTTGAAACCTTCAACTACAGGAATGTCATTTGATGTTTGATTACTATTTAATTGGGTAACTAAACGCATAATTCCTAATACTTCATTGGTTTGCAGGTCTTTTTTATTAACTAAATCTGTTAGATTAGTACTTTGAAAACTAATTAAATCTTTGTTGTCAGCGTTGATCATTCAGTTATCTGTTTTTATTGCAGTAATAAACTTTTGATAATTTTTGTGGGTTTTATCATTATCAGGGGTTTTATTAAAAAAAGGAAAAGATTGATTCGCTTTTTCGGGTAGTTGTTTAAAAATTTCTTTGTTAAATAGGTTTTGGTTTTTTAAATCATCATAACTAAAACTAGTTTTAACTAATGATACTGGAAAGTTTTGTCTAACATATTGATCGGCAATGAAGTTTAAAAAATGCGCATACCCTTTATCACTTTCGTTATTACTAAAAATTGATACAGGATTTTGTTTTTGTAAATAAACTTGTGCATCACTGGTTATTGTGTTTATGAAATTTTGATCATCGTCTTGCACAAACAATAAATTTTTGTCATCAAATACTTGCTCATCAATTAATGAATAAGCGTGATCAATAGCTTGGAATTTGATTCAGTTAGCTTTTGTCCCCCCAAAACTATTGTAAATAGCATTTTGGATCGCAATATCCTTGTCATTACCAAACCGTTCAGCTGCTGTTTTTGCAATCCGGTCTAGTTCATCACTTTTATTTTGGATAAAACGATCAACACTTCGGTTTCATTTAACATTAGTATTTTGTTTCACTCACTCGTAAATGTTCGCTTTGAGTTGAGCAGTTAAAAAAGTTCTAACACCGGTGTCAGTATGCATAATTGTATTTCATGCATCTAATGTAGATAAATTTGAACTAATGTTTTTACCATCACCAATATTAATACTTGTTTTAAATGCGTTAGTCTTGGATATTTTTGCACATCCCACGGCTATTCCAACGGTTGCTAACATCAAGGGAACACTTGCAAGTAAAGGGAATAATTTTTTCTTAAATTTCATAACAACTCCAACAGTATTTTAAATATATTATAATTAATAAGTTATATGCATAGTTTAAAGCAATATTTTATTAATTATACAAAAAAATAAACAGCAATTGCAGATTGTTGTATTAAGGAGATTGAATGCAAACGATCAAAATTAAAAATTTAAGTGTTAGTATTGATAATGAAAAAATTTTATCTGATATTAATTTAACGATTAACCAAGGCGATGTCATTGCAATTATGGGTCCAAATGGACATGGAAAATCAACGCTGTTTAAAGCGATCATGAAACATTATAGTCTCAGTTATGATATGGGGGATATTTTGTTTGATGATGTTAGTATTAACGATTATGAAACTAATGATATTGCTCAACAAAAAGTTTTTCTAGCAACTCAAAATCCAATCGAAATTCCGGGGCTGGCCATGCTTGATTTTTATCGAACGTTAGTTAGTAATTATGAAAATAATGAAAATTTAAATGTTTTAGATTTATATAGTAAATTAAATGAAAAAATGAAGGTATTATCATTGGATTCATCGTTATTGCAGCGTTCATTTAATGATAATTTTAGTGGTGGAGAAAAAAAGAAAAACGAGATTTTACAACTTGCAGTTTTGAATCCGGATTTTATCTTTTTAGATGAAATCGATTCGGGATTAGATGTGGATGCATTAAAAATGATTAGTAACATTTTGCAGGAACAGCGTGTTTTAAACAAGGCAATTTGCTATATTTCGCACAACAATGGCTTAGTGAATTTAATCCCCCCAACTAAGGTATTATTAATGATTAATGGACAAATTGTACAAGTTGGTGATATGTCATTAGCACAACGAATTCTAAGTGAGGGTTATGCTTGGGTTGAAAAAGAATTGGGGATTACAATAAGTAAACAAAAATCAAAAGACACATTTGAAAATATTCAGTTAGGAGTATGTGGTGCAAATAGATAAGCAGCTTATTATTGTTGATCAGGATGTTAATTTTGATCTACATATTCACAAAAATACCGACTATTATTTGTTAGATCTTAACCCGCACCCTCACAAGATTAAGATTAATCAATATTTATATGATAATGTGGAATCAACGATTCATTTGATTGTTTTAAACTATGAAAATTACACAAAAGAAATTAACATTCAAGCCTATTTAAATAATAATTTTGCAAAAGCAATTAACTATGTTCAGGTTATTGGGTTTAATAATTCACAGACATCGGTTTTTTTAAATGCTCATTTGCATGCTAAATGTCATAGTAATCAGGTTGCACAGACAATTAAAGCGACATTATTGAATAATGCAAGGGTACAAGGTCAACCGACATTAACAATTGATTCCAATGACGTAAAAGCTTCACACGCTTATGAAGTAGGTAATATTCCTGATGATGTGTTGTTTTATTTAAAACTGAAAGGCTTAAGTAAACATGACGCAATTTACCTAATTGTTACGGCAATGTTTAACCAAGTCCTAAATCATTTTGATGATGATATTAAAAATAAGTATTGACAAAAAATACGTGATACTTTTGAAAGGATTATCTAATGAACTACAAGCATTATTTTCCCTGATTTAAACATAATCCAGATTACACGTATTTTGATTCAGCAGCAACTTCGCTAAAACCCCAGAGTGTAATTGACGCAATTAATGAGTATTATTTATCTCAATCGACAAATCCTCATAATAATGATTCCCCCTTCGCTTACCAAGCGAATGCTATTTTAAGTGCAACCCGGAAACAGATTGCAGATTGATGAAATACAGATGATGATGAAAGTATTATCTTTACAAGTGGAGCCACAGAAAGCATTAATACAATTGCATTTGGCTTAAAACATTTATTAAAACCAGGTGATGAAATTGTATTAACTACAAGTGAACACGCTTCAAACTTATTGCCATGGTATGTGTTGCAAAAAGAAATTGGGGTGAAAATTATTTTTGCAAATCCTAAAAATAAACTTCCCCAGGTTAGTGATTTCGCTAAAGTTTTAACTTCTAAAACCAAAATTGTCGCTTTTGCCTCAGGAGGAAATTTAGTTGGCCATGTCTTGGATGAAAACGAGATTACAAATATTGTTAAAAGATATAACAAAGATATTCTCGTATTGGTTGATGCAACTCAATCAGTCCAACACCGACCCATTAATTTACAGAATAGTGATATTGATTTTGTGGTGTGTTCGGCACACAAAATCTTTGGACCAACCGGTATTGGCGCAATGTACATCCAACCGGCATTAATTAATCTTATTCGACCTCTAAAATATGGCGGAGGAATGAATTCATACATAGAAGCAAATGATTTTGGTATTTTTGATAATTATATGCGCTTTGAAGGTGGTTCACCACATACAGCAGGGGTTTATGGTTTTAATGCTGCTTTAAAGTTTATTAAACAGATTGGTTATGATACTATTCTCGAACACGAGCGAGAGTTAATGAACTATGCCGTGTCTAGATTAAAAGAGATTCCCGCGATCAAAATGTATATCCCCGAACATTTTTCTGCAACTATTTCGTTTAATTATAATGGGGTTTTTGCCCAGGATTTAGCACATTACTTAGGACGAAATAAGATTATTTGTCGAGCTGGTTTGTCTTGCGCAAAATTAATGAATGATATTTTAGACACACAAGCTGCAGTTCGGTTATCATTTTATTTATACAACACAAAAGATGACATTGATTATTTAATTGATGTTCTAAAAAAATACCACAAAGGAGATGAACTTGATGGGCTTATTTAAAACTAAAGATCCCTTGGTTTTACGCAACATTATTATGCAACATTATGAAAAACCAACTCAACGCATTGACAATGCTAAACCAGCACCGTATTTGAATTTTCGGAACCGGATTGAATCGTGTATTGATGATATTACAGTTTTTGTTCAAGTTGAAAACGATACTATCATTGATATAAAATTTTTGGGAACTGGTTGTGCAATTGCAACAGCATCAACCGATATTATGGTGGAGATGTTGAACAATAGCACCATTAGTGATGCAGAAACATTATTAAATGAATATGAACAAATGTTACTAGGAAACGATTATAACGAAGAGATGCTTGCTGAATTAATTGCTTTTCATAACATTAAAAATCAACCTAACCGTATTCGCTGTGGTTTAAACGGAATTGTTGCAATTAAGGAATGTTTAAAACAATATGAGCGATAATAACTTTGTTAAGCGTCCTTATCTTTATGGTTTTGCAGATGATATTCAACCTGATTTTCAAACACAAAAAGGTTTAAATATTGATGTTATTAAAGCGATTTCTCAACATAAGAATGAACCTGATTGAATGCTGGCATTTCGATTGCAATCATACCAAGCATTTATAAATTTAAAAAATCCTAAATGAGGCGCAAATTTAGATTTTATTAATTTTGATGATTATATTTATTACGCAACTTTTAGTGCTGATATTAAAAAGTCATGAGACGATGTACCCCAAAAAATTAAGGATACTTTTAAAGCGCTAAATATTCAAGAAGCAGAAGCTAAGTTTTTGAATGGGGTACATACACAATATGATTCATCAGTGGTTTACGGTTCATTAATGAACGAATTAAAAAATAAGGGTGTAATTTTTACAGATATTCATACCGCAGTTAACGAGCATTCTGAATTAATTAAAAAATATTTAGGAAAATTAGTTCCATTTAATGATAATAAATATGCTGCATTAAACTCTGCTGTTTTTTCGGGTGGAACATTTATCTATGTTCCAAAAAACACCAGAATTAATTTACCTTTACAATCTTATTTCCGAATTAATTCACAATCATTAGGGCAATTTGAGCGAACACTAATTATTATTGAAGAAAATTCATCACTTCATTATATCGAGGGATGTACAGCCCCGATTTATCAGAAAGATAATCTACACGCTGCAGTGGTTGAAATTTATGTGCATAAGAATAGCAAGTGTAGGTATACCACGATTCAAAATTGAAGTGATAATGTTTTAAATTTAGTTACTAAACGTGCGTATGTTGGGGAAAATGCAAATATGACATGAATTGATGGGAACATAGGTTCACGCATCAATATGAAGTATCCAGCATCAATTCTTGCTGAACCTTATGCTTCTAGTGAATGCATTTCTATCGCCGTTGCTAAATCTAATGTTATCCAGGATGCGGGTGCAAAAATGATTCATTTAGCCCCTTATACACGGAGTAAAATCATTTCTAAGGCAGTAGGCTACGGGACGGGGGATTCACGATATCGTGGTTTGGTTAAAATTGGACCAGATGCTGCATTTAGTACTAGTAAAGTAGAATGTGATACTTTGCTATTAAATGAAACCGCACGAAGTGATACTTTTCCGTTAGAAATTGTCGAAAATAATTCTTCGTACTTAAACCACGAGGCAACAGTAACAAAAATTAGTGCAGAACAATTATTTTATTTGCAAACCAAAGGTTTTAGTGTAGAACTAGCTGAACAATTAATCGTCTTTGGTTTCTTAAAAGAATTCAGCGATGAACTGCCAATGGAATACGCAGCTGAATTAAATCGATTATTAAAATTAGATATGACTGGAGCAATTGGATAATATGAAATTAGAACGAATTATACGACGGGATGAAGATTTTGCTGCTTGATATCAATCAGTAGTAAGTAATGCAAAATTAATGATGCACACGAATGTGAAAGGGGCAATGATTTTTTTACCTAATGCATGAGCGATTTGAGAAAGTATTCGCAACACAATTGATCAAGTTTTCAAAAAATACCAGGTTAAAAATTTAGCGATGCCAACCTTGATTCCGATTAGTGAATTTCAGAAAGAAAAAGATCACATTGAAGGATTTGCTCCGGAGTTATACACAATTACACACATCGGAGATAAGCAGTTAGATAATCAATATGTAATTCGTCCAACGAGTGAAATTTTATTTTGTCAATACTTTGCTAATATGGTAAATTCATATAAAGATTTACCAGTAAAAGTTAATCAGTGATGTTCAGTGATGCGTGCAGAAAAAACTACCAAACCTTTTTTAAGAAATTCAGAATTTCATTGACAAGAATTACATGCTGTTTTTGCTCAACAGGATGAAGCTCAACAATTTGCAAGTGATATCATTGACGAGTATGCACGTTTTGCAGAAGAGTGTTTATGTTTGCCTGTTTTCAAAGGTCAAAAAACACCATGAGAAAGATTTGCGGGTGCAGAAATAACGCATACCATTGAAGCTGTTATGCAGGATGGACAAGCCTTGCAGGCTGGAACATCACACTATTTAGGGACATTATTTGCTCAAACATATAATATTAAATACCAAGGTAATGATAATAAATTAAATTATGTACATCAAATGTCAGCTGGTGTATCAACTCGTTTAATTGGTGCATTGATTATGGTTCACGCGGATGACCAGGGTTTAATTCTCCCCCCACCAATTGCCCCAACCCAAATTGCATTAGTCTCAATTAATAATAAAAATATGCAAAATGAAGTTGACGCAGCCTTGGAAGCAATCAGAAACAATCTGGAGAGTTATCGTGTTGAAATTGATGATTCAAATAAAGGTATTGGCTTTAAAATGGCTGAGCAGGAAATTATTGGCACCCCAATTGTTATTATTGTTGGGGCAAAGGATTTAACAAATAACGAAGTTACTGTTTATCGTCGGGATGAAAAAACAAAGACGATTGTCAAAATTGATGAACTAAATAATTATGTTGTAAATTTATATAATGACATTAAAACTAATATTTATAATAAAGCTCTTCTTCATCAAAAGGATAGTATTGTATATGCAAATAGTATTGAAGAATTAAAAGCCGCGATAGATAAGAAAAAAGTAGCACTATGTTACTTCGATGGAACAGAAGCGGATGATAAAGAAATTAAAAATTTAACAAATGCTTCTTCACGTTGTATTGTAGCATATACCGAAGAGGAACACCCTTGTTTCTTTACAAATAAAAAAACAAATAAATTAACCTTGTTTGCACGTGCATATTAATTTGATAATATAATTATAGATAAGATATAAATATTTATGCTTATGTCAATAGAAAGAGTGAAAATTGATGGATAAAAATAAAAAAACAAATCCCATCAAAAATGATGATTTGGTTATTTTTGATGAATTAGTGGTTTTAGATTCTGATTCTTCGGATCATCACAAAAAACCAACAATTATTAAAGGAACAACAGATAATACTGGGTTAGATAGTGAACAAAAAAGCACATATAAACCAGACGATGCTAATTCGATAACATCAAACAAGTTGTGAGAATTAGATGATTTTGTTTTACTAGAGAAAGAGCAAGTAAAAGAAAATTTTGTACAACCAAAAGTTAAGGAAGAAATTAAGTCCGATTTCACTTTACCAGTAGTTGAAGAGGTTATTCATGTAGATCCGGTAGTTGAGGAACAAGAAGAAACGCCAAATACAAAAATTGCTGATAAGGCAAGAGTTAATTTTGCAGATCAATTTTCTGAACCAGAAAAAGCTGGTGTTTCAAACCGGTTTAAAACCCTTGATGAAAGTCAAAAAACATTAGAAAACATTGGAAAATATAGAGAAGAAGCTAATGTTTTTAATCAGAAGACAAATACAAGTAATACAAAGCCAGTAATTGTTTCTTCTATTAACAATGACTTAGAACCAAAAACGGAGTTAGAATCAAGCAAAGAGTCATCAGCTAATGAAGATTTAATTTTTGCATCTTTACCAAATTCAACTTTAGCGCTAGAAGAACAAGCTTCTACTCAAGATTCGGTTGTTGATGTACAGAGAAGTGGGTTTGTTGATGCTGAAAAAACATTAGAAGATGCAATTGAAATGAACTTACTAGATGACACATCTAAAATTGATCCTTTACGTTTATTACCTTTAGAAGGTTATTATGAAAACTTTTCAAAAATTGAGGATCTTTATCAAGATGACCACCATGGTGATGTTGATAAAATTGAAATGCAGTGATGATTAAAAGGTTCATTAGATGAGGAAAATACAGTTGCATCTCAACAACCTTCTTCGGGTATTGAAAATGTTCAAACAGGTACACCTATCAATTTTTTGGCTGTTGAACAACAAGATCTTTCTGCTAAAAAAGTGTGTTGTACTCGTTTAGATCGTACAATTGATGAATGCATTACTTGTTATTTAAATCACCCACGACCAATTATTGACCCCCGTGTAAAATATTTAGATCAACGCTTAGAAATACTAGCAAATATGCAACAATTAAAGAGTAATATTGGTTACCAAAATACAACAGACTTAGTGACGGAAAAAGTTGTTGGTGAACCTAGATCAGTAGTGGTTAGTGAGCCAGTTGCTTTGGCTAGTGAAACAGAGGAATTACCCGTAATTAATGAAGAAGAAAATTTGGTTGATCAATTTTCAGAGCTAGAAAAAGCAGATGTTTCAAATAAATTCAAAATTCTAGACGAAACTCCACAAACATTAGATAATATGGCGAAATATCAAAATGAAGAAGTAATTGTTCCGCTTGCTAATTCAGTAACTAGTGTATTGCAACCAGTGGTAGAACAAGAAGTTTTACCTACTATTTCACAATCAAAATACAAGAATCGTCATACATGATTTGCAACAGAATCACAAAAATAATATATTAATCAACAATAAATATAGATACATGTTGTATCTATTTTTTGCATTTTAAAGGACTAACATATGTACAATATTTTAAATTTAATTAGTAAAAAACAAAAAAAAGAAGCTTTAACTTTTGATGAATTGCACTGACTATACCACAGTTATGCTAACCAACAAATTCCTGACTACCAAATGTCAGCATTTCTTATGGCTGTGTATTTTAATAAATATAACAATGATGAAATGTATTATGCAACCAAAATTATGGTTGAATCAGGTAGTATTATAGATTTACTTGTCGATAATGAAATTGTAGTCGATAAACACTCATCGGGCGGTGTTGGGGACAAGGTATCATTAATTATGACACCGATGCTTGTGGCATTAGGTTTTTATGTTGGTAAGATGTCTGGTCGTGGTTTAGCCCACACTGGAGGAACGGTTGACAAATTAGAATCAATGAAAATGAATGTTGATTTTAATTTAGCAACTTATCAACAACAATACAAGGATAATCATTTTATTTTGACCGGCCAAAGTAGTGATGTTGCCGTTATCGATAAATATATTTATGCACTTAGAGATGCAACAAGCACAGTTGATGTACTTGAACTAGCAGCAGCTTCGATTATGTCTAAAAAGTTTGCATTACAGACTAATTACATTTTTTTAGATATTAAGACAGGAGATGGGTCAATTACAAAAACATTTGCCGATGCAAAGAAATTAGCTGAAAAATGCTTATATTTAGCGAAACGTTTTAATCGTGAAACTATTGTACATATTACAAATATGAATAGGGTTCTTGGTCGAAGTGTAGGGAATGCTATTGAGGTTAGAGAAGCGGTTAATTATTTACAAAATAATTTTGCTTCAAACGATTTGTACGAACTAATTAACACTTTTTTAATTGACATTTTAATAGAAACTAAACGGGCTAATTCAGTAGAAAATGCTCAAGCAAAAATTGACGATGTTTTAAAGAATAAAACCGCTTATGATATTTTTATTAAATGAATTAAGTGGATGGGTGGAGATTATAATGCAGTAGCTAATAACACCCTATTCCAACCTAAATATGAAGCAGTGATTATAGCTGATCAAGATGGGTATATTAATTTTAAGTCTACGCAAGAAATAGGTTTGATTGCAGTGGATTTAAAAGCCGGGCGAAAAGTCAAAGATGAGCCTTTAGATTGACAGGCGGGAATTTATCTTGATAAAAAAGAAAACGAGTGAGCAAATAAAAATGATGTTATTGCTCATTTATATGCAGATGAACCGATTAACAATGCTGTTATAAAACGTTTCGTTGACAATGTTGTGTATTTAAAAGAACCAACTAAGCAAGAACCAGCAATTTTAGATGTATTACGTGCGGAGGATGTATGTTCAAATTAACAACCAATGAAATTAGAAAAAAATGAATTGATTTTTTTAGCAAAAAGGGTCATTATTTTCTTGAACCAGTTTCGTTAATTCCTAATAATGATCCATCATTATTGTGAATTAATTCAGGTGTTGCGACATTAAAAGACTATTTTTCAGGAGTAAAAAACCCCCCTGCAAACCGATTAGTTAATTCACAGAAAGCAATTCGTACAAACGATATTTTTAATGTTGGTCATACCGCTCGTCATCATACATTTTTTGAAATGCTAGGGAATTTTTCGATTGGCGATTATTTCAAGAAAGAAGCGATTGAGTTTGCTTATGAATTTCTAATTAAAGAATTAGAAATTGATGTTAATAATTTATGAATCACGGTTTTTGAAGAGGATGATGAAGCTTATCAAGTGTGAATTAACCAAGGAATTCATCCTGAACGAATTATTAAAGGAAATCGTGATCGAAATTTTTGGGATGTAGGTTCAGGGCCGTGTGGGCCGTGTACAGAAATTTTCTTTGATCGCGGAATCTTGTATGATCCACAAGGTATTGGAGAAAAATTAATTCTCGAAGATCTAGAAAATGACCGGTATGTTGAAATTTGAAACATTGTTTTTTCGCAATTTAATAATGATGGAAAAAATAACTACACAGAACTTAAACGTAAAAACATTGATACAGGTGCAGGTCTAGAACGAATTGCTTGCGTTTTGCAAGAAGTTCCTACAAACTTCGACGCAGATGGTTTTTATAATGCAATCAAGGCTCTAGAGAAATTAAGTCCGTTTAAGTATGATAGTCAAAATTACTTTAAACAAGTTCAAGATGAACAATATGAAATTAATTTTGCGTACAAAGTTATTGTTGATCATATGCGTGCTAGTTTATTTGCTATTGCTGATGGGGCGATACCTGCTAACAAGGATCGTGGTTATGTTTTACGTCGTTTAATTCGTCGAGCCACTGTGTTTGCTTACAAATTAAATATCATTGATCAAGAGTGAATTGATACTGTGATTGATGCAATTGTCATCCAAATGATTGATTTTTATACTTATTTAACAAGTGAATTAATTGCTAAAGTTAAAGATATTATTAATCAAGAGGTCAATGCTTTTAAAAAAACGTATAGTAAGGGAATTAAAATTTTTGACGAAGTACTAGAAAGTAAACAGCTTGATGCAAAAATGTTGTTTAAAATGGTTGACACATATGGATTTAATATTGAATTAATCAAAGAGTTAGCTAAGAAGAATGAATTGGTACTAGATCTTGATGGTTTTGAGAAATTGTTTAAAGAACATCAACAAAAATCACAATCGCAAAAACCAGCAAAGGCAATGGCTGTTCAAAATGAAGCGTTAATGAATATTGATGTAGAATCAAAATTTTTATATGATACCGAAATTATCAATAATGCAAAAGTTATTTATCTTTTGGATGAGGATTTTAATATTATTGACCAGGCCAGTCACCAAGATGCTTACGTGATTTTTGATCAAACTTGTTTTTATGCAACTGCAGGAGGACAAGTTTCAGATACAGGTGTTATTATTGCTGGTGATGAAACATTTGAAGTTTATAATGTATTTAAATCAAATAATATGTTAAACATCCACCAAGTGCGAAATGCAAATTTATTTTTAGGTCAAAGTGTACGTTTGGAAATTAATGCCAAAGACCGTTCAGATGTGATGAAAAACCATTCATCAGAACATTTGCTACACCATTCGTTAAAGAAACTTATTAGTTTAGATATAAAACAAGAAGGTGCTTCAAAAACCCCTCAACGTGCAACATTTGATTTCAATTATCACGAACAATTAACACCAGATCAATTAACAATGATTGAAGATTATATGAATGATATTATTCGCGCGGAGTACGACACGAAAGAAATGTATATGGATCTTGAAGAAGCAAAAGCAATGGGTGCTCTTGCATACTTTGGAGAATACTATAAAAAAATTAAAGGAAAACTAAGAGTTATCCAAATGGGACCAAGTATGGAATTGTGTGGGGGAACACATGTACATAATACTCGTGAGGTTGAACAGGTTAAAATTATTGATTTTAGTTCAAAAGGTTCAGGATCTTATCGAATTACAATGATCACTGGTTTTGAAACGATTAGAAATTATAACAATGAGTTATTAAAAAATTACCAGAACCAATTAAATACATTAGTAAATTCTTTTGTTTTAACAAATGAGCAGCTAAAACATGCATATAATTCATTTATGCAACTAACTAGTTTTAACGATGGCGTAATAAACGAATTTACAGTCCTATTTGCAGAATTAACTGCTAAAAAAGTTCAATGACAAAAAAACAACCAACGCCATATTATTGCAGATATTAAAAATCAATTTAATAAACTTAGCACGCCCTTACGTCTATTAGAATTTAACGACCAAGATAATAAGTTAATTTTTAATGCATTCAATGAATTAATTAATGACAACCAAACAAGTGTTTTTGTTTCGCTAAATACTGTGGGCGAAAAAGTTCAATTATTAATAGCAACTAATCATTCATATTTAGAAAAGCAGAATTTTGATTTCAAGGTTCTTGCCCAAAGAATTAATACTCTGGAGAAGACTAAAGCTGGTGGAAAAAATAACTTCTTGCAAGGAGGATCTTCAAGTTTGGGTGTTTATGATGATTTAAAACGAGTTATTAACGAGTTTTTTAATGCGTAAGTTAGCAATTGATTTTGGAACAAAAGCGTGTGGTTTTGCGATTAGTGATGAATTGAATATTATTGCAACTGGTTTAAGTAATTTTGAATATCCAAACCAGGATTGAAAATATATCTTTAAACATATTGATGAAATTTTTATTCGTTATCAAAATCAAATTGACACTTTGGTTATTGGATATCCAACCAATGTTTATGATGCATCTGCCAATGAACGTACATTATTAGTACGAGATTTTGTTGCCGAAATTAAAAAAATATATCAGCCCCAAAATATTAAAATTATTTTAGTGGATGAACGTTTTAGCACTCGAATTGCTACTCAGCGTCTAAAAGACCAAAACATTAAAGCTGCTCAACGCAAAAAAGTTAAGGATAAAATGGCGGCTGTTGTTATTTTAGAATCTGTGCTGCGATAATCAAATATAATAGATAATAGATAAATGCTATTAAGAAAGTATGTTTTTTATGACCCAACTCAATACCCAAAAAATTAACCAATTAGTTGATGAACCTATTCATTTTTTAGAATCAAGTACACAACAACTTGAGGAACAACTACCTCAAGCTTATGAAAAAATTTTAGAAAACAGAAAATTAGATATCCAAAAAGTCATTGAGCTCAAAGAGGAAATCGCTAATAAAAGAATTGAGATAGCGCAACGTTCGAAAAAAGATAAAATAGGTGCTCGTAAATTCGCAAATGTTATCATTATTATTTTTTGCTTCATAATTTTAGGATTATTTTTCCTATCTTTTTTGATTAAAAATAACAAAATTATTAAAGAATTTAATAAGTTTCAAAAATCTGTACATCAAGAAATGGCAGATATTAACACTCAAAAAAATAATTTAATTATTAGTGTTTTAAATAATATAGTCCCTTATAAAATTGTGAAAGATCAATTATTAAAATTGGGTCTTTATTTATATGGAAAACAAAATTTCATTAACATCGAAGTTGATGATATCGATGTTAATGGAACAAAATTAGTGGGCTATTTTGAAGGAATGCATGTTAAATTTAAATCCACTGACACATATTTTATAACAACCAAGGAATTCTCCTTACGTAATGTTGTTACAAGCGGATCTATTCCTGTTTATTATTATGTAGATGGAAAAAGTTATACAAAAATGGTAACTGCAACTCATACCGAACCAACCCCAACGATTACATCAAACCCATATTATTTACAAAAAACCAATTATGCCCCTGAATTTAGTTTTCGAAATCACCAAAATGCAGGAAAAATTCAAAAAAATGCAGTTTTAGTAAATAATGATTTTATGAAATTATATGGCATTGGAAATACTTCAATTAATTTAGCATATGATACCAAAATTATTGATTTTTTTAGCTCATTAGCACAGGAAAACTACGTTAATTTTGCAAAGAAAAATAATTATATCACCTCTTCATTTGGCAAACAAAAACATGCTCTATATATTGCTGATAAAGAAATTGATAATTTTGATTTTTCTCTACTGTTAAGCAGAATGCCTTTCGGAACATGACAAGGTTTAAAACTAGATTATCAATCAGATGTTTGAAACACACTTAAACCTTTAATCGATGAACACATTGCGCTGATTCGCAGTTATTTAAAAAACTTGACATATGCAAATTTATCACCAGCATTAAGCCGAGAGTGATACGTTCAAAATGAAGATTATAAAATGATGGTTAATTATGATTATGCAACTTATTACACAAACAACAGTGTTTTAACACCGTTAAGTTTAACTTCAAAACTTTTTGGATACAATGCACTTGAAATACCTCAAACTTGTGAGGTTGCGCCATTTGCTTTTGTACGTAAGGAAGAAAAGGCATTTGGGGTTGTAAGTGCTCAAATTGATGTTATTTCATATAATAAAATCGAACGGATTGATCATGTAGTATCATATGCTTATGAATATGGAACTGTTACGGTTCCTGTTCCGTATATTGAATATCAGGAATATTCAGTTCCATTCCTAACAATGTATATATTAAAAAACAAACCAGAACGCGATAATTTTACTTTAAATATTTTTAATAATCGTTTTAGACATTTTGCTTCTCAACCAATTTTTGATGAAGTTTTTGCGGAGGTGGCAGAATACTTTCAAGAAGAGCAAACAACAAACAATGCAGAAATGATTAATACCCAAGTTAAACAATTACAAACGCAATTAGCTGAATGAAAGATAGATAAAAATGATGTATCATTCATCATTGATGAAGATGGTTATTTCTTAGTTTTCAAAAACGAATCTCAAGATATTGCAAATAGTAATTATGAATGGTTTGCAAATTGATTGCGTAAAATCAATCTATAAAATAGAAGAGAAACTAGTTGAACTAGTTTCTTTTTTTGTGGATTTCCTTGTTTTACACATTGTTTATCTTATAATTAGTAAGATAACACCTATTTAAAGGAGCAACTATGATTTTTTTAAAACGTTTTGAAGCGCAAGGATTTAAGTCGTTTGCTAAATATACGCAAACAGTTTTTGAACATCCTATTACAGGAATTATTGGTCCAAATGGTACTGGTAAATCAAATATTATCGATGCCTTAAGATGAGTTTTAGGGGAACACTCAAAAGCGGCATTGCGTGGTGATAAATATTCACTAGCATTCTTAGGGAATGATTTAGTCAAAAAAGCGACTTTTATACGGGTGAGTTTGTATTTTAACAATGTTCATAAAATCTTATATACTGATTTGGAAGAAGTTAAAATCACTAAGTTTTATGATCTTAAAAAAGATGATGTTGTCTACTATATTAATGACCAAGTTGCTAAGTTTAAAGATATTCAGGATATGTTTTTAGATAGTGGATTATTAAAGGGGAGTTTGGGAATTATTTCTCAAGGAAGTGTTTCGTGATTTGCGGAAGCTAAACCTATTGAGCGGCGTCGGATGTTTGATGAGGCAGCTGGTATTGGGAAATATTTTAAACGGAAAAAGGATGCAGAAACTAATCTCGAAAAGTCAACAACCGATCTGAATCGGTTAAATGATAATTTATATGGCTTAAAAAAAGATTTAAATGCTTATACAAAACAAAAAGAAGATTTCTTAAAATATATGGCAATTAAAGATGAATTAGAGTCATTAGAATTAAATTTATATGCAAAGATTTTAACACATAATTATAGATACAAAAATGAACTAAAAGACCAGCTATCAACGGTTGAAGAAAGAATTGTTGATCTACAACCTGAAATTGACCAATTAACAATCCAAAATAATAAAAACAAACAACGTTTACAACACTTACAAACCCAATTGAATTATGACGAAAATGAACGTGATAAATTATACGATCAACTTTCATTAGTTAACCAGCGTTTAAATGAGCACAAGATGTTCTTGAAAAATCAGGCCGATAATCTTAATAATAACCCCCAAGAGCGTTTTGATAACTACCAAGCACTAAAACAAGAAAACTTATTGAAAATTGAGCAATTAAATCAATTAATTGATGAAAAAAACGCAGAAATTAAACAAGTTCAAGTGCAGTTAAGCACGAATAAAACCCAACAGCTAACGAATATTAATCAACGTTCGGATTTAAATACGCAAAAAAATAATTTAAATTACAAGATTAGTGATTACCAAAATACAGTTGCAAATGAATTAGCTCGCGAACGAGGAACTAATAACATAATGCAGGCTCAAGATTTTATTCCTGGGATCTATGCCACTGTTTTACAAGCGATTAAAACTAAACAGGAGCACGAATTAGCAATTAACACGGCACTTGGAAAAAATATTTATAACATTATTGTTCAAAATAACCAGGTTGCTCAGAACTGTGTTGATTATTTAAAAAATAATCGTGCTGGTCAAGCCGTCTTCTTACCATTGACAAATTTAAAGCCCAAAAGTATTAAACCTGAATTTTATGACGCAATTGAAACACTGCAAGGCTTTGTAGGAGTTGCAAAGGATTTAGTACAAATTAACCCTAAATATCAAGTAGTAGCGGATTATTTATTAGGAAATATCATTATTGCTCAAAATTTAACAGATGCGCTATTAATTTCACAAACTTCATATCAAAATTACAAAGTTATCACTCTTGATGGTCAAATTGTTTTTACTGGGGGAGCAATCATGGGTGGAGATATGTCTATTCGTCGCAGTAATTTAAACATGGAAGAAAAAATTGCAGAATTACAAACGATTTTAAATGACGTTAACAGTCGAATTAATGTTTTAAACGGTCTTATTAATGATAATAATTATGAAACTAATTTATTAGAAAATAAATTAAGTAATCTATATAATGATTTAAGTTCTTTAAATTCCCAATTTAAAACAGCAGAAACAGAAGACAAACGTTTAGCAATTGAACTAGAAAAAATTGCTTCTTTACATACGGATTTAACTACTCGCGAACAACAAGTTAGTGTTATTAACCAGGAATACGAAACGATTAATCAAAGATTTCTTAAACAGCTTGCAATCGTTAAAGAAGTGCAAAACGAAATTAGTACTTTAAACAATTTTATTCAGCAAGATATGATTAGTAAAGAACAAAAATACACGACATATAATAAACTATTAAACGAAAAGAATAAATTGCAAGAACAATTTAATTCAAATCAAAATTCAATTATAAAATACGAAACAGTTATTATTGAAGAATATCAATACACAATTGACAATGTTTTTGAAAAATATTTAAATATTCCATTAACTTATACTGAACATCAAGCATTAGAAAAAATTAATAATTTAAAAATTCAAAAAAGTAGTTTCAAAAATATTAATTTTAATGTGCTAAATGAATATGAAGCAAAAAAGCAAGAATTTCAAAATTTACAACAAGAAGTAACGAATTGTGAAAATGCTGTTCAGGTAATTAAAAATACTATTAAGACATTAGATCAACAGGCAAAAGCGGATTTTAAAAAGGTAATTAAAGCTGTTAATGCGATGATTCCTCAAATTTTTGGATATTTCTTTGAACAGGGAACTTGTCAGATTTTATTAGAGGATGAACAAAATGTACTTCAAAGCGGGATCGAAGTAATTGCGAATCCGATGAATAAGAAAAATGTTTCATTGCACCAATTAAGTGGTGGCGAAAAAACATTAGTTGTGTTGGTCATTTTATTTGCCCTATTAAAAGTTGCAAAATTCCCCCTTGTGATTTTAGATGAAGCTGAAGCAGCACTTGACGAAATTAATGTTGATAAGTTTGCCCGAATGATTCAAAATTTTGCCGCTAATACACAATTCTTAATTATTACGCACCGACAAGGAACAATGCGTAATTGTGGTGTATTGATCGGAACAACGATGCATAAAGACAATGTATCGTTGCTAACTAAAATTAATTTGGATGAGCAAATTTACAAATTTGAAGAACAGGAAGAAAATTAATGGGATTTTTTAAAAATTTATTTAGTAAGATTTTCAAGAAGAAATCCAAAAATGAACAAATCGTTGCGGATATTAAGGATAAAAACGAAGAGCAACGTGTCTTAAAACTTGAAAATGACTCATTAGACAAATTCAATGCTGGTTTAAAAAAATCAGCGAATGCATTGGATAATGCAATTAATGAATTAACAGCAACATTTGTTAAAGTAAATGAGGAATGGTACGAACAACTTGAGGAAGTTTTAATTTCTTATGACATTGGTTATGTAGCAACTAGTAAAATCATCCAGTCAATTCGGGACGAAATTGCCTACCAAAATGTTAAGGACACTGAATTAATCAAAGCAATTATTGTTGATAAACTTTTTTTATACTACATCCAAGATACCGATGTTAATGTTGATTTAGAATTGTATAACGCACAAACTAATGTAGTTTTAGTAGTTGGGGTTAATGGGGTTGGTAAAACCACATCAATCGCTAAAATTGCGCAAAAATTTGTTAATGAAAACAAAAAAGTGCTTTTAGTTGCGGCTGATACTTTTCGGGCTGGTGCAATTGAACAATTAAAAGTATGGGCAGACCGGTTAAAGGTGGATATTGAGTTACCGTTAAAAGCTAACCAAGATCCCGCATCAGTTATTTATAGTGGTTTGAAAAAAGGTTATGACGAAAACTATGATCTCGTGATTTGCGATACATCGGGCAGGTTACAAAACAAAACCAATTTAATGAATGAATTAAAGAAAATTTATGATGTTATTCATAAATTTGATGTTGATGCACCGCATGAAACATTAATGGTTATTGACGCAACCCAAGGACAATCTGGGATTAATCAAGCTAAAGCCTTTTATGAAGCAGCAAATGTTAGTGGTATTGTATTAACAAAAATGGATTCAACATCCCGTGGTGGAATAGTTTTAGCAATTAAAGATGCATTTAATATTCCTGTGAAACTTATCGGATTAGGAGAAGCACTAAACGATTTAAAAGTGTTTGACCTTGAAATGTATGTAGATTCAATGGTTCAAGGAATCGTTATTAATGACCGCGATTAAAGAACGCATTTATTTAATTAATTTATTTCAGCAATACAAGAGTTTATTAACAAAAAAACAGCAAACTTACTTTCAGGCTCACTATTATGAAGATTTATCATTGAATGAAATTGCGGATATTAATAATGTGAGCAAAAATGCAGTTTATGATAGTTTAGATAAAATTACTAAATTATTATATAAATATGAAATGCTACTGCATTTATATGAGTATCAAGAAAACCGACTAGCTTTATATGACCAAATTGAGAATTTAGAACTTAAAAATAAATTAATAAAATTAGAAAAAAAATAATATTAAAAGGCGAAATATGTTATACTTATAAGGTGTTTTGTCTTTTTTATTATTTTTAAAATTGATACGCACGGTTAAGTTGTTATTAACCAAAATTTAATAAAATGAAAGGAAATTTTAGATGCCTACAATTGCTCAATTAATTCGTAATAATCGAACGCCAAAGACAAAAAAATCTAAGTCACCAGCGCTTCAATTTACATACAACTCACTAAATAAGCAAACAAATAACAATCCATCACCATTCAAAAATGGTGTATGTACTCGGGTTGGGACAATGACTCCCAAAAAACCTAACTCTGCTTTGCGTAAATATGCAAAGGTACGTTTAAGTAATGGTTATGAAGTTCTAGCTTACATTCCCGGAGAAGGTCATAACTTACAAGAACATAGTGTTGTAAGTATTCGTGGGGGACGTGTAAAAGACTTACCAGGGGTTCGTTACCACATCGTGCGGGGAACAAACGATGCATCAGGTGTTGAAAAACGTGGTCAACAACGTTCTAAATACGGGGCTAAACGTCCTAAAGCTGCTGCTAAATAATTTAACAATAATACTAAGGAGATAGACAATGAGAAAATTAAAACCACAAAAGCGATCTGTCTTAGCAGATCCTGTTTATAACTCGCGTTTAGTTACAAAGTTAATTAACTCTGTAATGTACGATGGTAAAAAAGGTTTAGCTCAGTCAATCATTTATTCAGCATTTGAAATGATTGAACAAAAAACAAGCAAACCAGCATTAGAAGTTTTCAATAAAGCGATTGATAACGTAATGCCTGCTATCGAATTAAAAGTTCGTCGTGTGGGTGGATCAAACTTCCAAGTACCAACAGAAGTTACACCAGAACGTAAACAAACTTTAGGATTACGTTGATTAACTCAATTTGCACGTTTACGTCATGAACACTCAATGGTTGAAAAACTTGCAAACGAAATTATTGATGCATCAAATAATTCAGGTGCTTCAATTAAGAAAAAAGAAGATACACATAAAATGGCTGAAGCTAATAAAGCTTTCGCTCACTTACGTTGATAATCAATCTCTTAAGGAAAATAAATTTATATGTACACTAAAGATCTTAATAAATTCCGTAACTTTGGGATTATGGCCCATATTGATGCGGGAAAAACAACAACTTCAGAACGGATTTTATTCCACACTGGCCGGAACCACAAAATTGGAGAAACGCATGATGGTGCTTCAACAATGGACTGAATGGCGCAAGAAAAAGAACGTGGAATTACTATTACTGCAGCTGCAACTTATGCTCAATGAAAAGGTTTTGAATTAAACCTAATTGATACACCGGGGCACGTGGACTTTACTGTTGAAGTCGAACGTTCATTACGTGTGTTAGATGGTGCCGTAGCTGTTTTAGACGGACAAAACGGGGTTGAACCACAAACAGAAACAGTATGACGTCAAGCTAGCAAATATAATGTACCACGGATTGTTTTTGTAAATAAAATGGACAAAACAGGTGCAGATTTCTACTACTCAATTGACACGATTAAAAATCGTTTAGGAGTGAAAGCAACTGCAATCCAAATTCCAATCGGTGCAGAAGCAGACTATCTTGGAAGTATTGACTTAGTTGAAATGAAAGCTTATTTCTACGATGGGGAAGCAGCCGAAGAGTATGAAGTTAAAGATATTCCTGCTGAATATGTCCAAAAAGCGAACGAAATGCGCGCACAAATGATTGATGATGTTGCTGTTTTTGATGATGAAATCATGGATAAGTACTTATCTGGTGAAGAATTATCAAACGATGACATTAAGAAATGTATTCGTAAAGGGGTAATTGCGACAGAACTTTACCCTGTATTATGTGGTACAGCATTTAAAAATAAAGGTGTGAAGAAATTATTAGACGCAGTTGTTGATTACTTGCCTTCACCACTTGATGTTCCACCAATTCATGGGGTTAATGAAGACGGAGTTGATGTTTATAAACACAACGACCCAAGTGAAGAATTTGCTGCGCTTGCTTTCAAAGTTGCAACAGACCCGTTTGTAGGGCGTCTAACATATATTCGTGTGTATGCCGGAACAATTGACAAAGGTACTTATGTATATAATGTTACAAAAGGCAAAAAAGAACGTATTTCACGTTTAGTTAAAATGCACTCAAATAACCGAACAGAAATTGATACAATCGGTGCTGGGGATATATGTGCTGTGATTGGTTTCAAAGAAACTGCAACTGGGGATTCAATTTGTGATGAAAAAAACAAAATTGTGCTTGAACAAATGGTGTTCGCTGAACCTGTAATCTCATTGTCTGTTGAGCCAAAAACAAAAGCTGACCAAGAAAAAATGAGTCTTGCTTTATCTAAATTAGCAGAAGAAGATCCAACGTTTAAAACTTACACAAACGAAGAAACTGGCCAAACAATTATTGCAGGGATGGGTGAATTACACCTTGATGTGCTAGTTGACCGTATGCGTCGTGAATTCAATGTTCAAGTGAATGTTGGTGCTCCACAAGTTTCATACCGTGAAACATTTACGGTTGAAGGTGAAGCTGAAGGGAAATATATTAAACAATCAGGTGGTCGTGGTCAATATGGTCACGTATGAATTCGTTTTGAACCTAACCATGATAAAGGTTTTGAATTTGTTGATAATATTGTTGGGGGTAAAATTCCAAAAGAATATATTAAGGAAATTGAAAATGGTTTAGTAGAAGCTTTAACTTCAGGACCACTTGCTGGATACCAAACAATCGACGTTAAAGCGACTGTATACGATGGGTCATACCACGATGTCGACTCTTCTGGGATGGCGTATAAAATTGCTGCTTCATTAGCATTTAAAGAAGCTGCAAAAATCTGTAAACCAGTTTTATTGGAACCGATTATGTCAGTAGATGTAACCACACCAGATGAATATTTCGGAACAGTTATGGGAGATATCTCTAAACGTCGGGGTGTTATTGAAGGACAAGAAACACGTGGAAATGCTCAAGCGATTAAAGCTAAGGTTCCTCTTTCTGAAATGTTTGGTTATGCAACGGATTTACGTTCTAATACCCAAGGTCGTGCAACTTATGTAATGCAATTTAGTCATTACGCCGAAGCACCAAAAAGTGTGACAAACGAAATTGTTGAAGCACGAGCAAAAAAATAATCATTTAAGATAAAAAATAATTAGTATATATTTGATATAATTAACTAGTAAAATATATATTTAAAAAATCAATTACAACATTTAAACTTATTAAGGAGAAATATAATGGCAATTGGAAAATTTGAAAGATCTAAACCCCATGTTAATATTGGGACAATTGGTCACGTTGACCACGGTAAAACAACTTTAACTGCTGCGATTAGTACAGTTTTAGCTAAAAAAGGACAAGCAACTGCACAAAGTTACGCTGATGTTGATAAGACACCAGAAGAAAGAGAACGTGGGATTACAATTAACGCGTCTCATATTGAATATGAATCATTAACTCGTCACTACGCACACGTGGACTGTCCAGGACACGCGGACTATGTTAAAAACATGATTACAGGGGCTGCTCAAATGGATGGAGCGATCTTAGTTATTGCTGCTTCTGATGGGGTTATGGCTCAAACAAAAGAACATATTTTACTTGCTCGTCAAGTTGGTGTTCCAAAAATCGTTGTTTTCTTGAACAAATGTGACTTCATGACTGATACAGATATGCAAGACTTAGTAGAAATGGAAGTACGTGAATTACTTTCTAAATATGGATTCGATGGAGATAACACACCAGTTATCCGTGGTTCAGGATTAAAAGCTCTTGAAGGTGATCCGGTATGAGAAGCTAAGATTGATGAATTAATGGATGCAGTTGATACTTGAATTCCATTACCAGAACGTGAAACTGACAAACCATTCTTATTGGCAATCGAAGACGTATTCACAATTTCAGGACGTGGTACTGTTGTTACAGGACGTGTTGAACGTGGAACACTTAAAGTTGGGGACGAAGTTGAAATCGTTGGTATCCGTGATACACAAAAAACTGTTGTTACAGGTATTGAAATGTTCCGTAAATCATTAGACCAAGCTGAAGCTGGGGATAATGCAGGGATTCTATTACGTGGTACAAAAAAAGAAGATGTTGAACGTGGACAAGTTCTTGTTAAACCAGGTTCAATTAAACCGCATAGCAAATTTACTGCAAAAGTGTATATCTTGAAAAAAGAAGAAGGTGGAAGACATACACCGATCGTTTCAGGATACCGTCCACAATTCTACTTCCGTACAACTGATATTACAGGGGAAATTAAATTACCTGCTGGAACAGAATTAGTAATGCCAGGTGATGACGTGGAAATGGAAGTTGAATTAATTCACCCAATTGCGATTGAAGATGGATCTAAATTCTCAATTCGTGAAGGTGGAAGAACTGTTGGACACGGTTCAGTAATTAAAGCTCTTTAATTCAATCATTAACCATAATTATTAGTCTAAAAAACCAAACAGATTATCTGCTTGGTTTTTTTGCTTTTATAAACTCTTTTTTAAATAATAACAACTCTTAACAATGCGAGTTGTTATTATTTGCTATCTCGATAGTTTCGTACGTCTTGGAATGAACCATCTTTCTTTTGAATGTAAACGACCGCTTCTTGGTTACGCCCTAGGGTTTTTACATAATCTAAAGCTTCCTTTTTAGTTTCAAAAACTCGTGTGGGACGACTTCCGCCTTTTTTCATAATTTTTCATCCTTTTTCTTGGTAAGGAGATAAATAATAAATAACCTTAGTGTCTTTATTTGCGTTATTATTTTCTTTCATAAACAAAATAGTCTTTCCATATATAAATATTTGTAATTATTATATGATATAAACAAGTTTTGTGGGAATTTTTCGGAAGCAAAACAGAGGACTAATGAAAAGAAAAATTAGCAATCTAAAAGCACAAGTGATAAAAATTGGTGTTTTTTTAGTAATTTACAGCATTATTTTCCCTAATCATAACTAGCATTTAAAAAAAATTATTTTTTAAATAATATGTTATTATAATTTAAATATGCTTTAGGAGGGTAAAGTTATGAATCAAAATATGATGCCAATGATCAATATTAACCGTCATAATTGCTATACGGCAATAATTTTTACCTTCAAAATCAACATTATTATGATTCGTTTTTTCAAGATTATGTGCTGCTCATATAAGATGAACAGCATCAAGCGTTAATTGAATTATAATAACTTCTTAATTAGACAAATAGACAATAAAAGTCTAATTAAATTAAAATACTAATTAAAATACTAATATGAAAACAAAACAGCAAAAAATAAAAAGTTATCTCAAAAGACTTTTTTTATTATCACCTATAATTGCTATTCCTATAGTAACTGCAGCATGTGGTTATCAAAGCCAAAACGAACAAAAAATTAATCATAAACCATTTCAAACAACTAAAGTTACCCTCGATGATATTCATTTACAGAATCGTTTTTTTACGTATAGTAAAGAACAGGATTTAACTGAATTATCAAAAGAAACCCAAAATTTTTTAAAATCACTACAGAAATTTATTCATCAAGTTTTTCTCCGCTCATTTAGCTTGTATTACATTTACAATTTTGCGTTATTAAATGAAGTAGGAATTGCATACCAAATAGCACCAATTAACATTGCTATTCGTCAAAACGATGATGCAAGCTATGATGTGCGGTTTAAAATTCAAGTAAGAATTAACGATGTTGACGACAAACAATTTAAGAAAGTCAACGATCTGTTACGTTCGAAAAATCTATCATTTACCGATAAACAGTCAATGCTAGATCATTTTAATAATAAATTACAAATGGATTTTGCATATACTAAAACTTTTATTTACACTAATTATCAACGTCTTCATCACAGATCCGATTATAGCCTTGGATATGTATTTACTGATGGGACGTTCGATCGTATTGCTCGTAAATCTGCATATGATGCTAACCAACTAGCGATGCGCGATATTAAAAGTGTGCAATTAGTGAGTTTAGATCAAAATACTAAGGTGTTTCGACCACCAAATGATATTGTGAAATTTTATGAAAAAGGGATTATTACTACTGGCTTTAAGGATTATGATTTAAAAGATATTTTATTTACCAATCTAAAAGACCAACTCCGCATTATTCAAAATGTTTATTTTAAAGAAGACAAACAAAAACCTAACCAAAACATTTCAAATCTGGGGTTTAGTAGTGAATTATTCCAGTTTCCTTATTTTATGAGTGATCCCAATATTTACAAACCTGAAGATGTGTTATTGTATCCGGATTACTTACCAAAGCAATTACAAAATAAGTGAAGTATTTTTAATCAAATCGAACAAATTGATTATGAATCAATTTTTGATAATCATCACCTTGCTCTGATTAATCCATTCTTTTATCAAGATTTATCATTAGAGTTGGTGCAATTGGATAAAAATGTTCATTGTCATAGCGATGGAGTGTGTCATGGGACGACAAAATAATAAAGGTCGACCAAAACGATTAATGAAAGCATTAGATTGGATTATAATGTTTTCATTAATCGCTGTTATAGCGGTCTTTCATCTTGGTTTTTATTATTCAAATAACCTTGAACTAATAACCAAAATTTGAATCCTCTTTTTAACTTTTGCTATTTTATGTTTTATTGTCATTAGTTTTTTAATTTTTAGTGGCTTCTATTTAAATCGCAAATGAGCAAAAGCTTATCGGAAGCAAAATGAATATCATTTAAATAATTTTGATCATAAATTAATTGATCGGTTTTATTATGATGCAAAATTAGAGATTCGTTCATTGCAGTATGCGTGAATTCGCTTACGTTTATTATTAGCAATTATTATTACTCCAGCAACTATTTACAGTTTCGTGTGTTTAATTTACTATGCTAATCAATCTTATTTTTAAAATATTTTTAAGGAGTATTTATGAATCAAAATAATGAACTGAACACCGATGTTCAGTCTCCTGCTGTCAGTCAAAAAAGACGTCTGAATTATGCTTTTAGTAATAATTTAGTTTTCTTTGCAGGAATGGGCCGTTCAATGAAGACTGCGGCCAATCGTGATCGTGTTGTTGATCCGTTAATTGATTTCTTTTCTTTTGAATCTAAATTTGTTAGTTTCTTATGAAAATTAATCAAACTTGTGGGTGAGTTTTTCTTACTTGCGTGAATCGTGATTACAATTACTTTCTTTTTAATTAATTCTGTACCTGGAGAAAACGGGTTGACTATTGGGATTAGTTCGAAAGAAGCGAAATTAGCGATCTTAGCTCAATATGGTTTAGATAAACCAATTGGGGTCCGTTATGGAAATTATTTAATTGATATTTTCAAAGGAGAGTTCGGAGTATCAACATCACTTCGTCCAACTGTTCCAATTAACAATTTTATCTGAGAACGTTATTTAGTTTCATTCTATGTTGGTATTTTCTCGGTGTTATTGACGTTAGGAATCGGAATCCCATTAGGGGTACTTGTTGGTCGAAAACCAGGAGGTTTATTAGATAGTTTATCGACTGTTTTAATTTCAGTGGTCTCAGCTGTTCCATCTCTTGTTTTCGGATTAATTCTATTACTAATCGGAAAAGAAGTAGGACTACCATTTATTTTCGAAGAAAAAGATTTTTTAACATATATTCTGCCGGGGTTAGCTTTATCATTGTCTTCGATCATTGTTTATGTTCAATATATTAAAGTGGAAATGAACCGTGAATTAAACTCAATGCATGCGAAATTTGCTTATCTAAAAGGGGCAACAAGAACACGTTTTGTATGACGTCACGCATTAAAGCCATCATTATTCCCAATTGCAACATTCTTTCCGTTTGTGATTCTTGGATCATTTGTTGGAGCAATGTTTATTGAACAAATCTTCCAAATCCCAGGTTCTGGATCATTGTTCTATCAAGCAATTATTAGTAAGGATTACAACGTAATTTTATTATTAATTATTATTTATTCAATTACAACAATTATTGGATATGCTGCACGGGATGCACTTTATCAAATAATTGATCCGCGGATCAGAAGGGGAGGTAAATAGTTTATGTCCAAATTTAAAAATTTTTTTAAAAATAAAACACAAGAATTTGTGGAAGAATTAAACTCTGATGCTCCCAATAAATTCTTACAACCATTTCAACATCAACAATGAAAGATTATTGGTGATTTAATGGAGTTTAGAGAAAACTCATATATGCACGCTAAACCACGACCATTTCGTGAGTTTGCTAACCGGTTTGGACGTTCATTTTCGGGGTTAATTGGGTTTTCAATTATTTTAATTTTATTTTTATTAGCGATCATTATTCCTTTTACAACTAATGATCCAACACAACTATATCCTGAATATCGTTTTAAAGATTACTTTATTCCCATTAAATCAGCAATTGATAACAAAGAAACAGTTGCGATTTTTGGAACCGATGATATGGGTCGGGATTTATGAGCGATGTTATGGTGAGGATTGCGTTACTCACTGGGGGTTGCGTTAAGTGTATCTGCGATCGATTTAATTGTCGGAGTTACATTTGGAATTTTAATGGGATATTTTAATGTCTTTGATAAAATCATGACATTTATTATTAAAGTATTAACTAACGTACCAGGGATCATTATCCTAATGATTTTAACGATTATTTTAAAACCATCATTTGGGGTAATTGTGTTTAGTATGTCAATTTCAGGGTGAACAAGTATGGCCAACCAAATGCGTTCACAGGTTAAACGTGCTCGAGGCTTCTTATGAGTTTCTGCTTCTAAAACACTAGGTACTAAAGCGATTAAAATTATTTGAAACTTTGTCCCAATCTTAATTCCTATGATTATTACACAATTGGTATTTACAATTCCAGGAGCAATTTTATCAGAAGCGAGTTTAGCATTCATCGGGTTAAGTGACCCTAATAATCCCACATTAGGGAACTTAATTTCAATTGGTTCAAACATCATTACTTTATACCCACGTTACACATTAATTCCATCATTCTTGCTAGTTTGTTTAGTAGCAAGTGTCCAACTAGTAGGAGGAGCAACACAAGATGCGTTACGAAGACAACGTTAAGAATAAAAATAAACTTCCCAAACGTTTTGCGGTGCGGGAATGAACCAAAGCGAGTGCATTGGTTGCTTCACACACAAAAACATTAATAGCAAGCAATGCTGTATCTAATAAAAATGAGAAGCAAACATTGGTAGTCGAACAACCAGTTACGCAAAATAATAATTTTACTGCTACACCACTGGTTCCATTTTTTGATGAAACAGTTATTCCAAACTCAAATCAAAAGGATCTAACAAGTGTAGAAGAAACGATTAACGATAATTCATTCGAAGAATCACAACAAACAGTGTTGTTAGAAGATGAAGTTAATTTCACTTCAACAATTTCAAAAAACACTACTGCTGAAGAATCTATTTTAGAACAAACAGATTTATCACTTGAAGAGCAGGCTTCAAAAGTGTTAACTACTGAAGAAAAAAATCAACTTGAAGAAGAATATGCAGTTTTTGCTGCTAATTATGAAAAAACAAAGGAACAAACGATTAATCTTGTACCTGCTGAATCATTAGTTGAAGAAGAAGTACAAAAAGAAACAACAGTAGATGTTAGTGAAATAGGAATAACTGCACCTGTTACAGCTCAAATATTAGAAACATCAACAGACATTTCAAATCAAGAAATAGTATCTAATGACTACAGTTTTGTGCCAAAAGAAGAATTAACAACTAAACAAGATACTAATGCTCGTTTATTTGAAGAAAACCAAACTAAAAAACTAACAGAAAAACCCAAGAAAAAACAAACAAGTCAAGCATTTAAACGTGGATGAAGCAACTCACGAAAAAACTTTGATTTTGCAACTTTTGAAAAAGATGTGAAGTACAAAGAATTTGCAGATGGAACAAGAAAAAAAATTGCGGCTGAAGTTGATAATATTCGCTTAACTTTTTCCAACCCATCACGACCTGGTGACCGTGCTTTAGTTTTACGAAACACTTCAATTCAATTCTACGAAGGGGAAGTGCATGCGATTATTGGTGAATCTGGTTCTGGTAAATCTGTAATTACGTCGTTGTTATATGGTTTAGCAGGGAATAATGCAAATGTTGAGGAAGGCCGAATTTTGTTATATAACAACGAAGTTCAAAACTTTAATTTTTCACAATGAGAGCGTTCACGTTACTTAGGTAAAGTGATTTCTGCTGTTTTCCAAAATCCAATGTCAACTTTAAATCCTACAATGAAAATTGGGACACAAATTATGGAGGGAATGTTGATTAATGGAATTGTTAAAAATAAAAAACAAGCTCGCCAACAAGCGATTGAATATTTGAAATTAACAAAAATTAACAATCCAGAAGAAGTTATGGAATTATATCCACATGAACTTTCGGGTGGGATGATTCAGCGGGTAGTAATTGCAGCAATCGTTTCGTTACACCCTAAAATTTTAGTACTTGATGAACCAACAACCGCCCTTGACCCAACAGTCCAAGCATTGGTTTTGGACATTATTCGAGAATTGCAAGAGAAATTTAAAATGTGTGTCATCTTTATTACCCATGATTTAGGAGTAGTTGCATCAATTGCAAACTATATTTCAATTATGTATGCGGGACAAATTATTGAAGAAGGTACACGGGAAGAAATTCTTTGAAATCCCCAACACCCTTATACATGAGGGTTGATTTCATCAATGCCAGATGTTAACAAGGGTGATCGTCTTGCAACTATTAAAGGTTCTGTGCCCTCACGTTTAAACGGAATTGTTGGCGATGCCTTTGCAGTTCGTAACGATTACGCACTAGTACGTGATTTTAGCATTGAACCAGACATGTATTATATTTCAGAAACTCACCGTGCAAAAACAGCATTATTAGATGAACGAGCACCAGAGTATGAACCACCAAAAGTCATTAAACAAAAATGAGCAGTTTATAAACAACGCCAAGAACAAAAACAACAGGGAGTAAATAGTAATGAAGGACAATAATAACCAAAAATATTTTTATAATTACCAAAAACGTCCCTTATTAAAACCTAAAATAACTGTACGTCCTGTTGCCGAAGGTACTGCTGAGCGTCTTGCAGCGTATCCAGAAAAGAAACGATTAGTAGAAGTACGACATATGGATATTGTCTATGGTGCTGGGTTTAAAAAATTCCGTGCAGTTAAAGATATGTCTTTTAATATTTATGAAGGGGAAGTTTTAGGTCTTGTTGGGGAATCGGGTTCTGGAAAATCAACAACTGGTTCTGCTTTAATTGGTCTTGTAAAATATGCGTTTGGAGAAGTTAAGATCGCTGGCCAAGTGTTACCGAAACAAAAGGAAAAAGTAACCGACAGTATGCGTGATTTCCTTGTAAATAATGTTCAAATGATTTTTCAAGACCCATCAAACTCTTTAAATCCTTATAAGAACATTGAAACTGTGGTTGCTGAAGGTTTATTAAATGTTAAGGACCTTAAAAAAGGTTATTTAAATGTTGACTTCTTTATTTATCGTCGAAACTTTTTATATTTTGTAGAAGAACACGATCAAACGAATCCAGTATTAATACAAATTAAAGATATTTTTGCAGTAGATGCATGGGATCAAACTAAAGAAGAAAACCAAAAACTATTAATGGATTTATTACAAACTTATGATCAAGAACACCCATTACCTAAAAAAATATCTTTAACGCGACTTCAGGAAGTTTTTGATGAAATTAATTTAACCAAGGATTTATCACGAAATAAATTAGTAAAACATATCGTATTACAAACCTTAAAATCTGTTGGTTTAGATGAAACTGTTCTTGCACGTTACCCTCTGGAATTCTCAGGGGGCCAACAACAACGGATTGGTATTTCACGTGCTGTGGGAATGCGCCCTCGTTTATTAATTGCTGATGAACCTATTTCAGCACTTGACGTATCAATTCAAGCACAAGTTATTAATATTTTTAAAGATTTAAAAGAACGTTATAACTTAACCATTTTATTTATCGCCCATGATTTACGGATGGTTGAATATATTTCTGATCGAATTGCTGTAATGAATAAGGGTACATTATTGGAAATTGGTCCAACCAAAGAGGTTGTTAATAATTTCCTACACCCATATACAAAATCATTAATGGAAGCTGTACCATCGATTGAATCAGAAAAGAAATCACTTTTAGGGTACACATATGACCCAGCAATGCATGGGTATACAGCTGAATACCAACCTAAATGAATTCATTTAGGTAATGACCATTGAATTCTTGCAACTGATGAAGAAGTTGCAAGATGAAAAAACAACGAATACTAGAAAGGAAGCTAGCATAATGAAAAAGACGAATAAAAAAAGATTAAAACTTGGTCCTAAATTAGCGATTGCTTTCGGAACAATTGCTGTTTTAGGTGCTTCAAGTGTTGGTTTTATGAAGTTATATGCAAAAGAAAAGGCAATTGGACGAGTTGAAATTCGTGTTTCAAGACAACAATCAAAAATTGAACAACGTCGAGTCCTAGAAGCGGTTTTATTAAACCAATTTTACCAACCAGTGGCAAAATATGCTTACAATGTTATTACTAACAACTATGATTTCAACCCTGAAGGAAATAGCGAATTCGATCCAAATAAGGATTGAGTTAAAAAAGGTGATGATACACCAGTTCAACTGATGGTTGATTTAGGGAAATACAAAAAAGGCGATGTCATTAAGTATGGTGAATTTTTTGATTTGTTCATTAACAATAATGATTTTAACTTACCGCGTTTAGAATTAAAAACTGGACCAATTCTTTTTGTAAACGAATATATTCCTGCATTAAGTCCTGATGAATTTATTGAATATACAAACTGATTCTTGCAAAATGTTTCATGAGGACCTGATTTAGTTACCCTAACAAAATTCTCATTAACACCGGGGGTAGAAACTCAAGGGAATGCAATTATTTTAGGTTCACATAGTGGAACAAGAGAAAAAACACAAATTAAATTTTCTCCGGATGCTTTCTTTGGTTCAATGCCGATTTTCTCTGCCCTTGCGGGTCCAGGTCAAGATAGTGACAAACTAACTTACAAATTAAATAGTAAAAATTTAAGTACTGAAGAATTAACAAAGTATTTAAAAAACTTACCCTATTTAATTTCTGCATATAATCGTCCAAATTTCCACGGAGTTGTAAACTACGAAGCGATTGCCAATGCCAAAGATCTTTATGTTTTTAACGCTGCTAACTATTTAGTTGATCCGTTCACAAAATCATTTAACAATAATTCATACACCTATGTTTTAAAAGAAATGTTAAGAACGGTTGGTGGGGAAATAACTGCAGATCAAAGTACACATTATAATCTAAAAGATTTATGAACTGATTCAAGCGCTTTAGCAAATATTCTTGAAACATATAATAATTTAAATCAATCAACCAATGTTGATAAAACATTTAGTTTTGATAACGAATTATTAGCTAATTTAACAACATCTGAATTAACAAATTTTTTAGCAACTCTTGAATCACAACAAGCTGTTTTGAACAACGAAATGGCAACTAATGAAGAGGATTCATCTGATTTACAGACCCGAAAAACAAATGTACAAAACTTAATTAATTTTATTAGTTTATTAAAAGATTTATGAACTTTTAATGACCAACTAATAAACAAAACATTTGCGTACCCGTTATCTCTAACGCAACTAAGTAGTTTGCGGACAAAAGTTAATGCTTTAAATTTAGGTGATTTAACAACCACGGATGATAATTTAGTAGGATTAGTTGATTTATATAACTCTGACCGAGCTGGATTTAAAAATAGTCTAGTTGATTTTGTTAAATATTTTGCTGAATACTTAACAAGTTTTGCAACTAATGCTCGCGAAACCTTAAAAACAGTCTTAGCACCATTTAGTAATAATGACGATACAATAGTACCTACTGTTGATTTCAATCTATTTTTAAAACAATTATTCGCGTCATTAAATCTACCTGATGACAAACAAGACTTATGATATTCAACATCATTAGCGTCTCCTGAACAACCAGTAAATAACCAAGACCAATTAAGTCTGGCGAAAGCTAACCTAGAATACGTTGCTGATAAATTTAAAACTGTTTTTGATTTTATTCGTGCCAATGTACCATATATCGAAGACAATACAAGTACATTAAATATGTTTAATAAAACCTTATTAGATGTAGTTGAACAACAAGCAGCTAAAACGCAAGATGCAATGAATGCATTCAGCTTTAATTACTTATTTAGCGCAAAGGATGAAGCAGAAGCACTAACGATTGCGTCAAATTACTTATATGAAATTTTTAATAAGTATGGTTATAATGTTAAATTAAATAGTGATAAAACTGCAAAAAACAAATTTGCAACTGTTAATCAAAAAGATGTAAATGCAGTTAAAGTTAAAAGTGTAGAAACCAAAGAATTTGGCAATTATGGTGCTGGTTTTAGTTTAACTTATGATAACAATGAAACTGGATTTGTTTTATTACCATTTAATTTAAATGAAAACAATGAACGGGATGAAACATTATTCTTAGATGATAGTTCTACAAACAACTTAACTCGTTCTTTCCTGTCACGTCGTGATTCAATTTTCTATAACAGTTTAAATGATTTAATTATTAAGAATTTTGATGATTATTTAAAAACTGAAGATGTACACAACTTCCGTAATTTATATAATTACGATGCTATTATTAAGGATAAAGAAGTTTTTGTCTATGATGATAATAACCAAACAAATCCTCGTTTTTATGACACATTCGACAACTTACTGTTAAATGAAACGAAAAACTTTGATGAAACTAAAATTACTCGGGTACAGATTGAGTCAGCAAGTTTTGGAGAAGCAAGTTCGACAATAAGTAAAGCTAACCGTTTAGTTTTAAAAACAAAAGTTTTAAAATCATACGATCCGGCTGTAATTTTAGATCCATTAAATCCACTTGTTAAAGAATATACATTACTTGCGAAAACGGAAAACAACCCTAAAGGTCGTTTATATGATTCTTCATTTGATGATGCATTCAACACATTTAAAGTTGCTATTAAATACTTTGATCCTTTTACACCACGGGTAATTAAAGAACAAAGTCAATTCGTAGATAACGAAATGCGTAAATCATATGAAGTTTATGTTGATGTCTTTAGCGGATTAATTGATAAAGTAGTTAACAAACGACCGTATTTAATGAAAAAAATTAATGGCGTTCACCAGGAAGTTGTCTATGATGATAATGGGGCTGCGCATTATGAAGTTGTGGATGGGGAATACTATGGATTCTTTGCGACTGACCGTGTCCCTTACTTGTCAATTGTTGCCGAAACTGATCCATCATTTAAGACAACAGGGATTAACTATTTGAAATATGTGGGAGCTCACGAATATGGTCACCACCAAACTTTACAATATGTAAAAGATATTTCAGACACAAGAGATATTTCTGAAGTTGGGGGAATTACATCACGTAGTGGACTTGGTTTAGATAGTTTATACAACATTAATATTGTCCAGGATTATTTAAATGCTCGAAGTTCAGGAATTGGTGTACGTCGAATGAAAATTGACTATACACCAAGTGATGAAGGAGAATTAACAAACTTCTCGACTAATGCTGTTTTAGATGATGATCGTTCAAAATATATTTGAGAATCACCAACTGATGTTTGAGGAGCAGATGCACCCGATAAAGCAAACAATTTCTATAAAAATAAGAAACGACGTTTCTTACAAACTTATGAACAATTAGATGAAGCTGCAAAATTGCGGGGAGTTAAAATTTCAGACTTATTCTTGCTGAATGCTTTTGACCATAACTCAGGAACATTAAGTCCATCAATAGATGCAAGTGTAATTTCACCAGAATTAGTAGCTAAAGATTTACTTGCGGCTCGTTATTTCTTAACCAGAGAATTTAAGGTGGATCCGCAACAAGTTAGTGCTCAGTACCGAAGTGAAAATCCAGAAGCAACAACCGTTGATGTAGAAATGTATGTTGCAAGTGTATACGAAAAAACACTAACTGATTTGCGAACATATGTGCAAACGCAATATGATCGTTTAAACGCAAATACAAAAGTAGTTGCAAACAACAATAATCGTTTTAACCCGCTGCAAGTTTCAGATGCTCTTGTTAAAAAAGTTAATAAGTTTGTAAGTGAAAAAGACACAAAAACACAAAAAGAATATGATGCCTTGTTTACTGAAGCTAACAATGTTTTAATCGATTTAACAAGTTTTGAAATTCCATCAAGAACAACTGATTTTTCAAACTATGCAGGAATTCTAAAAGATGGTATGGGAAATAATATTCTGTTTGCAGACGGACGTCCTGTTGTTTACCGTTTTAAAGATGAAACTTTAACCGGGGAAGCATTATGAAATAAACATAATATTGATGTGTTAATTAAAACTAAAGACAATAATGATGTTTTAAATTTAACATCATTTAGTAACGAAAACGATGTTGTCGATCAAACACGTTTCACAGCAGAAGTTAATAAAATCGTTAACCAAATTAATGCTCTATTATTAGTTCCTGGTTCTTCGGAAGCTCCCCGTTATTCAATTAATGGATGAGAATCAGATGGAAAAGCATATTCAGATGAACCAATTAGTTCAAGTTGAGCCTTTACACAAAGAAAAGAATATGTGGATGCTTATGAGGCAGAAAAATGATTTAATATTGGTGATCCAATGGTGCAAACATTTGGACAAAATGTTGCTAGCTCATCAAGTTTATTGGCAAGTTTAACTAATGTTATTGATCGTAGTTCAGCTGTATCAACTGTTATAAGTTCTGTTTTCCCTTTTAGAAATTATTTACAAACTGAATTACAAAGACCTAATTTAACTGCAAAAGAACGAAAACATTATCAAGGGTTATTAAATGTTGTTCTAGCATGAATAAATCGAATTGTTGTTAATGATGCTCTTGGACAGGCGTTTAGATTTCAACCTAGCAACCATCCATTTTTACGAGGAATGCGTTTCGCACATGCTGATGGCAGTGTTAGCCAATATTTTGGACGTGCAATTGCCACTGTGGGAACTGGAGTTTCATCCGCTGTTGTTAGCAAAACATCAATTGCGTTCTCAGATGCTTTTAAACTTGAATTTAACCAACAACAAACAATCACTAACGAAAGTTTTGTAGACAATAATACTAAATACTTTGTGTTGGGTTCGATGGTAAGTAAAGATAATGATCTACCATTATTCTTTTTAAAGCGTGCTGCTGATGGTAATCAAGCAAACGACCGGATTGTTGCGAATGTAAATCGTGACCGTTATGGATTCTTATATGATTTTCCAGCGTTTATTGTTAATCAAGATGGAAACAAAGAACCAAAATACAATTTTCAACAGTTAACATACAAAAACCAAAAAATAGACACAATTGAGTTCAAAACTCTTGAGGAAGCTGTTGCTTTCTTTGCGATTGACTTCACAAAATACCACTATAACAAAGCCACACAAAACGCGGAGTTCTCATTCTCAGATGAATATGCGTACATTGATAATACATTCTTTGACACGGATGCTTATTATGAGGCTAACAAGGTTGATATTCAAACTGGAGGATTGCGTACAAAAGCGAGTGTTATTTCGGATTTAATGCGTAGTTTTAAACTAAATAATCGTGATTTTGAGTTATTCATTAAATCAGATAATATTCCATTGAGTGATTTAAGCAAATATAAACATATTTTTGAAGGGCGTGTGGGATTAGATGGTGTTGCTTCTTTTGGGAACTCTTATTCACCAAACAATTTAACAGCTCAGCCTGCAAGTCAAATTGCTGGTTATGCAATGCGAAACAAAAATAATGTTTTCGAAGTTGATCCAAACGCGGAAAATCAACGATCAGTTGATGATATCATTGGATTAGTTAAAAAATATATGGTTGATGTTACTAAACAAGATGAAGCAGATATTCAAATTAACTATGGTCTGTTAGTGGATATTACATTAGGTTATAGTTATATATATCCAACGAAAGACACAACTATTTCAACGTATGCTGAACTGTTTGCTTATAATGTTTCAAATACGCAAACAAATGGTAGCATTGAAAAAATTAATGGAGAATACAAAGCTTTATCATCTGGATATACACAAACGAATAGTGAGCGTTCTTATGATAAATTAGCCGAAGTGTTCGCTGATTATACTTATAGTTTGCCAGAAGTATTAACGCGTGATTATGTTCAAACAACATTTGTCCCATCAACACAGGAATTAGATAACTTACCAAACTTTGTATCTAATTTATCTGAATGAAATTCAGGTTCAGAATATGTGTTTGCGGGCAATAATACATTATATTGAACTAAGGCAATTAATGATCTTGGCCGAAGTGGATTTAATAACCAAAATGCGGTCTCTGCAAATTTAATGCGTTTAGTATTAGATTATGACCAAATTAGTCGGGAATTAACTAATTTCAACCGTGCCTTAGTGGATAATGAAACTTGAACACGTAGTTGATTGGAATTCACTGCACAAAACTTTGATCCTGAGCAGTTGCTAACTACAACGACGAGTGCTAACACAAATTTAAAACAATTAATTGATCAACTAAAAACTGACCCAATTATTTTAAATTCACCATCTAGTGATGGGGCAACAGCATTTGAAGCAATTAATAACGATTACCAACGTTCATTAACTTTACAAGCAAGTTTTACTAAACAAGCAATCACAGGCTATGTAGATTTATTATCTTTTGCTCGTAATCAATTAAGTGCTGATGATATTAACTTTGAAAACAAAGCGTTGCTAATTAATTCGTTAGAAAGCATTAGTACGTCAGCGAATGAGTTACTAAAAACTGCAACAAATAATGTGGATGATTTGACATTTATGTTAGATACTTTAAAAAACCAATATGAACGTTTGATTAGTACTCTAACAGATAATAATTTATCTGATGTATTATCTGTTGTTAATGAAAAATTCGACCAATTGACATTGAGTTTAGAATTAACAAATGAACAAAAAAATTCATTACTTAATAACTTAACAAATTTACAAAACCACATTTACTTATTCCTTGTTGCATATAATGAAATTAAAAATCCATTATCTGAATATATGAAAAAAGCAAGCAATAAACTATTTGTGCTAGATGATTTTGAAAACTTTGAATCAATTAGACAAGCTGACCCTAATCGTTTGAATTACATTGGTCAAACCAAAATTACCAATAATGGATACTTTAAAGATCGTTGATTGCGTAAAGCATTAAACTGAGAGCTATATGATGAAAACCGAAACCCAGTGATTGACACCCATATTAAAATTAAAGATCTAAAGAACAATACGATTCAAGATCGGGCACGTGCAATGTGAATTTATTCATTACGATCGCAAGGGATTGGGGATAGAACTCTAACAGGTGTTTTCCGAAATGAACAGTTAGATTCAACATTATTCTGAGGATTTGTTGAATCAAAATATGCTGATAAAATTAAAAAATTAGCATTTAAGCCATTAAATAGCGAATCAGTTGTGTATATTGATTTGACGACAAATAACACGAATAATTTATTCTATCTAAAACGTCAAGGTGACATTAGTACAAAACACACATTAAGTGATGAAGGCTATGTTTCTTGGACAAGTGACTATGCAATTCTTGCAAACTATACAAATGCTCTTGTTAATATTAATTCCGAAGAAAAATTTGAATTATTCTTTGTAGACGAAAATAATGAACGTGTACTTGATGATCAAGGGCGTAACTTGCTGACATTAGGTTCTCGCAAATATGTTGCTGAAAATACGAAATCGTACAACACAGCACCAATCTATGCTTACCAATCAGATGACCCAGCAGAGGCTAATAAAGTCTTAATTAAGATCCAAAATCAATTTAAATTATAAAAAGGAGGAGTCTTATGAAAATAAAAACAAGTCGCAAAAAACTATGACTAACAACCGCTGGTGTTTTGTCGGGACTAACAATGTTAACCACAATCGCAGCGAGTTGTGTAAATAATAGTAAGCAAGACAATCCACAATTACAACAAGCGCGAGAACGAAAATATGACTTTGGGATCGCAATTCCCGCTATTAACTCATTTAACTACTTAAAGTTTACGAGTCTACGTTCAATCTCTCCGACATTGATTTCTGGTTTCTTTAAAACAGCGCCGTCTACGAACTCAAAAATTGGAAATATTTTAGGATTGCCAAAACTGTATGCAAAACAATTTGAAGGTTCAATTGATGGTTTGAACTTTGACCAAATTACCGAAGATGATTTAGAAAACCATTTTAATTCCCACGAAATTAGTGGTTCATTTTATGATTTATCATCCTTTGGGATTGCCCCTGAAACTCTAGCGTCATATGTATCTGATGACTACCAATCATTTATTACATACAACAATAAAAACAAAAAAGTTGTGGCGGTAAAATTAGGATTAAACCAAGGGGCTTCAAAATGAAGCGATGGAAAAGAAGTTGATGCCCAAGACTTTATTGACAGTTTTCAGTACATTATGGACTTAAATACGGGTTCACAATTACGAACAGCATTACTGAATATAAATATTAAAGGTTCACAAAGAATGAATGATGTGCAAGAAGCATACATTCGTAAACATGGTGTTCCTTATAAAAACCCATTCGGTCGTCCACCTTATATCTTTGACCAAATCACCAAAGAGTGAAAAGAGGATCCAAATTTCGTTCCATTCCAAAACCAAATGTTTGATGAGAATAACCAACCAACGGATACAAAAGAAGTTAATGACATCAAAGCTGCTGCTCTTGATATCGGATTATCAACTGGGCGAATGTTCTGAAATATTACAAATAAAGATTTCAAGGATGCTTTATCATTACCCGAAAACCAGAATTTAGATTTAACAAACTTACAATATATTTATGTTAAACAAGATAAAAACGCCGATCCTGTTAAATTTAAATTACAAAAAAATCCATACTTTACTCGTCGTCAAATTTTTAATGTTGATGATTTAAATTTTGCCCAAAAAGAACAAAATTTAACGAATGAACAAGTGCGTGCTCGTCGTTTTAAACAAGTGCGTGATTTAGCAAATGAAGACGAATTATTACGTTATTTTGGTCTTCCGCGTTCTCGTTTTGAATTGCTAATGGAATTTGAAACTTTTGCACCAAAGCCCAACGCAATTACAGTGGTGAATGATTTAAATGGTAAGCAAGAATTATTACCTGCCAACCGTAAATTCATTGAAACCCACGGGGGAATTCATAACTTTGGGACTAACTTAGATAACTTTGTATATTCATCTGCATTTAATATTGATTCAACAATTTTAGGTCCCGAAGGATATATAACATTAAGCAAAAACCCGAATTATTACGGAGCAGATCAAACGATTCCTAATAATATTAAGATTTATTTCAATTCAAAAAATGAAGTTAAATCACTGTGGTTTGAACAAGGAATTATTTCGGCAACCGAAATGCCAACATCTTATATGTTAAAATTCTGGTCACAAGAAAAAACACGTCGTTTAATGAGTAAATCACAAGGGTTTGGGACAGTTGCAATCCAATTTAACTTGAATAAAGATTCACGTTATGAGTCATATGAAGACTACGAAGCAAACAAAGATAAATTCATTCCGTTATTAGATCCAGATTTGCGTCGTGCAATTTCTTTTGCAACAAATCGTCAAAATATCTTACTGTTAACAGGTTGAACTTCATCATTCCCGGTTTCAAATTGAACAGCTTTTGGGGTAATTAAAAACTCTAAGGGGGATAATTTAGAATTATGATTTGATAATGTAAAATTCAAATCTGAATTTAAAGATGCAGATGGAAAAGACAAAGAATTCTTGATTCAAAACAACTCCTTCGCTACCCACTCAGCTAAAAACTATAAATTTGAAAACATTAATCGAACTGACCATGGGTTTGATCCTGATGTTGGTCGTCAATATTTAAATCGGTTTGTAAAAAATCACCCTGAATACAAAAATAAAGAAGTACATCTAACATTCTTGTATTCAACCGAACCATCAGAAAATGCCAAAGCTGCTATTGCTTTTAAAGATATTGTTGAACGTTCATTATCAAATGCTGATACAAAAGTTATTATTGATCTGAAAGCTTTACCACCAAGCACTTATGTTTCATATTTAAACTCAGGTAAATTCGATATTACATACAACAATTTAGATAAGTTTGCTAAGGCTGAGTATTCTGTTCCAATGGGTGCTTTCTTCTTGCCAGATGGAGTAAATTGAGACACTAGAAAAACCCAAGGGTTTGAACTAAATCCATCGGGTGGATGAACATTTAAGGATTTCTTTGAATACTATAAAGATGAAGCAGCTTATAATAACGCCCTTGTACGTTTAGGAATACCTGTTGCCGAAGCGAATATTATTAGGGAACTAGCATATGCAGGGGATTTAAAAACCCAAGAAGTTTATGTTCCCCAATGATATGAACAAGCATTTGCTCGTTTAAACGTAATTTTCAAGAATTACAGTCACACAGCAGAATTACTTGTACCAATCAAAGCGTTAGAAGAACAATTAAAAGTTAAAAATAAAAATATAGCAAATGATCGCCAAACACACGATCAAATGCAAAATCAACCATCATCAACTGATTACCAATTATGACACGATTACTTATTTAGTTTGGGACGTTATGCAAATAGTTTAATGTCTAATTTGGTTCAAATTAACGCTTATGCTAATGATGAGAGTGATTTATTTGCCGCTGTTGCTGAGATGGATTCGTCATTAACAGCTGAAGATAACCAAACTAAACCAGCTGCATTAAAGCAACGTTTTGTAACTTTATTAAGTGAATTAGAAACTGCAAATACTCAGCTTGAAGCTTTCTTGCAAAATGATACAAATAGTACATATGAAGAGTTATCTGCAAAGGCAAACGAAGTTTGAGTAAAATGGGATAGTATCAATGATGCTATTATGCAATTTAATGAGTATTTTGTTCAAGCGTTGACTACTAAAATTGCTAATGAAACCCAAGCAACTTTTGCAAATGCAAAAGCAAAACTAAAAGCAAGTTTAGAAAACTTTACTTACTTAGAAAATGACTTAGCTTTAAGCAAAGAATTAAATACACTACTTAATTTAATTAATAATACTAATTATAATTATGCAGAAGTTATTGAACGGGCTGACAGTATTCGTGCATTAATCACAAATCAGACTGTATCGGGTTTACAAAAAAGTGCAATGGACAAGTTAAATGCTTTATGATTAATTAACTTCTTTAAGGTTTTAAACCAAGTACAAGATTATGCTGCATTCTATAACAGCAATGATACTACAAGTTTTACTACCTTAAACACCACAGTAGACACATTCTTTAATTCGCGTAAAAATTACCTACAACAGGCAATTAATAATTTAGTTGAAGAATTTAACATGCGCATTTCTAATAACCAGACAAGTATGCTTGAATTGTTAGTTCCTTATGCAATCGCAATGCGTGAATCAGCACTTTATACTAACAACCAGGCTTTATTAGACAAAGTTGCTAGCTTAACAAGTTTTTCGTTAACAAAAGAAGAATTAACACAATTAAATGATCTATGGACGCAAGACCAAACAACTTTCGCTCAAACACCACATTTAGTTGATATGTATAACCAATGACAAACTTTAAATTCAACATTAACATCAGTTAATGAATTAGTGACAACTGTAAGTAATTTAGTTAATACAACTAATGAAACTAATTACAATGAATTTAGCCAACAAGCAACAATACTAAAAGCAACGTTGACTGGCAAGGATTTAGAACTAATTAATGATGTTACAGGTGAATGAAATCTTTTGGTACAATTTATTGAACTCCAAAAGATGCTTACTGACTATGCAACAAAACCTAACCAATATTTATCGTGAACAATGTTCAATAGTCATTTAAATGATATTAACTTGTTAGCCGAAAATTTGGTTGATCAAGCAAACAAAAAACTATACAAAAACATTGGATTAATGTTTGTACGAGCAAACAAAATCAAAGAAGCTAGTTTAGATGTAAACAAAGCTGCGGAATTAAAGGAAACAGCGTTATATAACATTAATGATCTGCTATTAGAAACAGATTTAATGTTTAAAGATAACGCCTTCTACCAAGATCGCTTTGCATCAATTAAAAACAAAGTTACTTCATTATTGGCTATTGAGAACGATCAAAAAGCGTTCTTTACTCAATTAGAAGAAAACCAAGCGGCATTGTCTAAGGAATTTGATATTTCTTATCTACGAGGTTTTGAATTAAAAAATGAGGCTTTCCCATTATTTAACTATGTTATTTCGCCTCTTGCGTTGGAAAATTACTATGCCCAATTACGTGATTTAGGAGTTTTAGAAGCGCAAGTTAAGAATATCGAAGACGAAATCTTAACATTAGCTGACAATGAGATAGATAAACGGAATGAGTTGTTAAAGTCATACGAAAAACTATTAGAAACAAAACTTCCATTAGTTCAAAACACCAATGATTTTGCTAACCAAAAAGTTTATTTATCAACAACCGTTGCTAACCAAAACAGCAACAAGCAATTATATGCTGTTGTTAAGGATGTTATTAGTCAACAAACATACACGATTAGTTTAAACCGTGATAATGTTGTTAACGAGAACAACCAATACACAAAAGAAAATTTAATTAAATTCTATGGTGAGGAAAATGCCGAATTAATTTGAGCAACAAAAATTGATCGTGTGCCATTTAGTTTCAACATCATTGATGCAAACTTAAAACCATCTTCATATAGTTTAGTGCGAATTTTTGCAATCGATCCGCGAGACAGTAAGGAAGAAGAACAAAATGTATCAACTTCTTACAAATTCCTAAGCGATATTGTTGATAATGAAATCTTCACTATTAAAAAAGAAGATGATGGTGCTCACCGTGAACGAATTAAAAACTTCTTTAATTCTAACCGTGGAGGTTGAGAATTAGAAAATGACATCTTCAACATTATGCGTGATTTAGAATTGATGCTCCGTGATCAAGTAGGGATTTTACCAATTATGGATACAGATACCCAATGAACTATTAAGTCATTGGGGGGCATCTCACACTTTTATTCATATTATTTACAATATGCATATGATTACAACCATCCACCACGAGCTGGATTACCAACATCCCCAGAAGATGAAGGAGAATAGGAATATTTTATGATTGATCGTTTGTTAAATCGCCGACTGAAGTTTGTCGCATTAATGGATATCTTACAAAACTTATTTTTAATCCCTTTATTAGTAGTGATTGGTTTTTGGGTATCATACAGTAGTTATTTAAATCGGAATTTTGATTTAAATTACCGAGATTACTATAGTCTTGAAACGATGGCAGAAATTAATTGATACAACCAACAATTAACAAGCTTAATTGTTATGTTTAGTTTATTGTTAATTCTTTTTGTTTTTGCATTTAGTTTTAATTTGGTGGTGATTACCAATTTTCTTAAGAAATATATTAGCAAGGTTAAAGAAGAATATAATCAACGGGTACGAATTAGTTTATATTTAAGTTATATTCCTATTCTAAACTTTGTGATTGCGATCTTTTTGCTAGTGTATTATGCTAATCTGAATGACTGAAACAAGGCGTTAAATATTCAAAGTAATAATTACGTTTCCGCATATTAAAACTAAATAAAAATCACCTGTTCTTATCAAAAGAATAGGTGATTTTTTGTACTTATTTATTTTTTGTGTAAAATGTACAAAAAACACAAAAAAAGCGTAAAAGATTACACGAAAAATGTTTAAAATATTTTGCCTTAAAAACTAATTAAATCCGATAAAATAAGGGTTAAAATGCTTTTTTTATTGTTTTTTTAAATAAAAAAACATAAAAATTTCCGAAAATATTTATTTTTTGCTACTATTTATATAATTATTTTATGTTGAAAGGATATATACTATGAAAAAAACAAAAACATTAAAATGAGTTACATTATCATTAACAGCTATGATTGGTATCGCAAGTATTACCAGTATTGCAGCAGCGTGCAAGAAGGAAAATAAGATACGAGAAAAAAATGATAAAGATAAACAACAAACACCTGACAATAATAATTCAGTAGATGCAAACAATACTAAACGAGATACAAACCAAATGTTAGATGTTACTAAATATGGTGTCAAAACGCCTTTTAACCCAGCAACAGGTCGCACAAGAACATTGTTGTTTCCAGCTGATCGTAATGGCAACAAAATGGATGCTAATGGTGTTTTTCATTTCAAACTTCATTTAAAACCTGTACGAGGTGTTAAGGGTGAATGAGTTGCGATTGCAACCGAAGTTAAGTCTTTAACTGATAATTCTTTGGTGCGTGATGCAAATGGTATGCCTATTGTTAAAACAGCATTTACAACCGCTGTTGATACAAATAATGATCAAGACTTTCCGTTAGCTTTTGCTTTCGATGGACCAAACGCACTTGAAGATAAGAAATTCTATACATTCTTGTTCTATGCACTTGATGGTTCTGAACGAATTTTATATCAAGAAGATCATGTAAAAAATAGTGCTGATACCTTCCCTGCTACTTTACCGGCTAGTGCAAAAATGACGAACCAAACACTTGATGTAACTAAGTATGGAGTTGCAAAATATATGGGTAGTATTAAAACGCGTACGTTAATTCACCCAGCAGACACAGCTAATAATAAACTTGATGCACAAGGAGTGTTTAATTTTGCTTTACACCTTGCACCAGTGCGTGGTGTAACTGGCGAATGAGTTGCAATTGCAACTGAAGTTAAAGGTGCAAATGATAATTCATTAGTTTTAGATAATAATAAAATGCCAGTTGTTAAAACTACTACTACAACTGCCGTCCCTACAACTAACGATGCTGACTTTCCGTTACGTTGAATGTTTAATGGAGATAACAAATTAGAAAACAATAAATTTTACACATTTATTTTCTACAAAAAAGATGGTTCTGAACGAATTGTGTTCAAACCCGAAGTAATTGAAAATAACACAGATATATTCCCGGCAAAATTACCCAATTAATTTAAAAATTAAAAAATCTTTTTCTGTTTATAAAAATGGAAAAAGATTTTTTCTTGAATGTAATTTGCTTTTTTGCTATTGTTATAAATTTTCCTTATACTTTCTTAAATACTCTTAGCTAATTTTTTATTGATTTTTTGTCAGATTATAAGTTTTTAAAAGTTATAATTGTTTAAACAAAATATCTAAAACAATATTTTAAAAGTATTGTTATATTAGTATTTTAGTGCTTGATATTATTTTTCATTCCAATTATCGTTGTTAATAATCTTTTGAGAAATACATTAAAAATACATATTCAAATTAATGTAGAAGATCTAGTAGTAATAAGAAAATTATGCAAATGGTTTACTTTGTATGTTATCTACTTTTATGTTGCTTTTGGTTTTTATGACTAATACTCGGTAGAAGCAAATTTAAGATAATCCTTACCATAAGAATTTAAAATCGTTCCAATTATTATTAAAAATAATTAGTTTAATTGAATTATATAGCGTTTTTTTTTTTTTTTGAACATCTATTAAAATTAAAGAAAAAATAAAAAAATGTTAAATTTGGTTGGTTTTATAAAAAAATTTTTAACTCACAAAGAATTAATTTAGATAGAGTAGAAAATAATAAATAACAAAAATATTAATCGGCTGTATTGAGTAGTGTATTTGCGTATTTAGAAGTTACATATTTTACTATTTTTATTAATAAAACATATTTATAATTCGCGGATTGTTAGAATAGAGAATTTTTAAAATAGTACAGTTTTAAAAATTTTTAATTAAAAAAACGCAATAAATATCATTGTGACGTTATTGAGAATAAGGATGTAGAAACAAACCCCATATTATTAAGCCAACACACATTTTAACCACAAACAACGAACTAAAAATTTATGAAGGAGAATAACTAAAAATGAAATTAGAAAATTTAAAAATTTATTTCACATTAGCTGACATTGAATGAGAGGTATCAACACTACATAGCACAGCACGCTTAACAAACTTAATTACTAAGGAAATCTGATATATGCCCTTATTTTCTGAAAACGTGTCTTTATTCCGTCTAGCCCGTTTTATTAAAACTAAAATATTAAATGAGTAATTATAAACCTTTAAAAGAGTTAAGCACCAAAGAAAAAGGGCAGATTTTAAAACAGATTACCGACGGACGCTTTAAAACCACCCGGAAAACCAAACTAACACGTAATGAACAGATTAATAAGGCCTTTAACAAAACTTTTAACCAAAAAAACTATGCCGACCATATGACTATTCTTGAAAACAACCAATCACTAGGGAAAAACTTTAAAATTGATAATACTGTATATAAAAGTTATAAATTTTCCCCATCGGGGCAGTTATCAATTGAAGTTATGAAATCTGGACGAACGATAAAACTAAAACAAAAAATTGTTCGCGATAAATTAAATAGTAACTTTTATAACAAACATTTCAACCGTAGTGCTGATTTGAATTATGTTATCGGAAAACTAAACCACGGTTATGCTACTTTGTTTGACCCTGACGGTTATCATTACGATTTTAACAGTGTTTTATCCGCATCAAGTGCTTATCACGGGGACGGGCGCAGTAAATCATCGCCCCCAATTACTAACGAAACCGAGTTTGAGGCCACTTTTGGGGAAATTTTAAATAGCCTTGAAAAAGCTAAAAAAGTAATTACCGCACAGGAGGCCAAAGAAATCCGCCGTTTATTTCAACCCTTAATTAAAGCATCCGCTATGCAACAGCAAATAAATTCTTTAAAACATCTAGGACAATGAAAAGAGGCTGATAAATTAACGATGGAATTAATAGATTTTGCCCGCCATACGGGAAAATGATTGCGTTATTCTTATAACAAACCCCTAAGAGGCTATTTATCTAATAAAACAAAAATTTTAATGCGGGTGTTAGGATTGCCACGAAAGTAATAAGTAATGGATAAAGCAATACAACAATATTTTTCGGATATTAAAAACGACAAATTTTTTGATTTAAACAAAGTTTTAAGTATTCCCTTAGACGTTAAAATTTATGTTATTAATGGTGGAAAAAATATCGGTAAGACCTACCAAATCGAAAATCATACCAAAAGTCTTGATTCGGAAGTTTAATTAATTACATTAAATTTATTATTTATGAATGTTAGCTTATGAAAATAACCATCAAATAAGAAATGATGGTTATTTTTTAAAAAGATTGAATTAAAATAGAATAAAAATATAAAATACAATGATATTTTTTATTGTAAAAGTACAAATATTATTTTGAATAATTGCACTTTCTAAGGTATAAATTTTTTTAATTTTAATTGTTAGAATAGTTTTTAGATTGTAAAAAATATAGTCTGAAATTACAACAATTTAAAACATAAAGAATTTAGTTGTTAGTTGCTACGTTACTTTTGAATTAATTTGTTTTGTTATGTGTTTTGCACGTTGGAGTAATTAAAAAAATAATTGTTTAGTAGCAAGTATATAATTAATTAGTGAATTAGTATAAAAATTTGATTACTTTAATTACGTTATAGGGAGGTGATTATATGAATAAAAAACAAAAACGTATTCTTGGTCTTGTTTTCGGATCTTTTGCCATTGCTGCGATTACCATCCCAGTAGCTGCAAGTTGTTCGAAAAAAGATAAATACCAAGAAGAATTTAACAAGTTACTTAGTGAATACAAAAAACTGATTCCAGATGCTAGTATTGCAAATATCACTCTTCAACCAATAGAAATTGCATTTAAGGAAGCAAAAACAGACGAAGCAAAATCAGCTGTGATTGAATCACTTAAAACTATTATTAATGCAACTAAGTTAATGCAACTAAGTTAATGCATGTATAATACATTTGATTAAGCTGAATAAATTATTTAAATATTAAAAAGATAGACTCGAAAGTCTATCTTTTTAATACGAGTTTATCTTTTTAATATTTAAAAGAATTAAGAACAAAATTTAATTTAGCAAATTAACTAATAAATAATCAGATGTTTTTTGGAAAGAACAAATTGAGATAAAAGTTAATCATCTTATTAAATATATTTATATGCTCGAAAAAACAACTTCTAATAGTTTATATTTGTCTTTTAATGCTTTTAGACCTTTTGCATACAGCTTTTGTAGATAAAGAAAGTGTATAATTAGGCGTTAAAAACATTAAAATTAACCGCTTAATTATTATTTATTTATAATTAACCATTATATTGTATATATCTTTTAACTTTAAAAGGATTGATAATTATGAAGAAAAATAATTATTTAAAAATTGTAGGTATTAGTTTAAGTTTTAGTTTAGGTGTTTTGCTAGCACCACTGATTGTTGCATGCAAGCCAAATGATATTAAGTCTAATAATAAGCAGGAAGCAGAAGGGTTGAAAAAATTAGATATTAAAATCCAGACAATTAATATTAAAAATTTAAGTTCACATAGCGCAGTGGTTATTTTAAAAATAGTTAATCCTAATTCTATAGCATTAAATAAATTTGAATTGCAAATATCAAAAAATATTAAGGCAGTTGGTCGCTATGATAGTGGCAGCAAGGAAATAATTTTTGAAATAACTGGTTTGGAATCTGGGACAAAATATAATCTATTGGATTTAATTATTAATGATTTTAAGATTGAGCTAAAACCTTATAGTTGATACTTTGAAACGTTGGCAAATAATAAAGATTTGGCTTTGATTCAACCTAATTCAGATCCATCATTAGCGAAGAAAAATAAATACAAATTGGTTGATCTTAATGCTGCAACCACAGCAACTACTGCTGATATTGTTTTTTCATTTGCAAAAAAATTGGATGGTTTAGAACCATTAATCTTGGAGATTATTAATACAAGTGATAAAAAAGTTATAACAAGTAGTATCAGAGCTAAAAATAATGTAGAACAAATTTTTAGTTTTTCGAACCTTGTGCCTAACACAAATTATAAAATTTTGTCCTTAAAAATTCATAATGAAGCTATACCATTCGAGTCTTTTGCAGATTTTATTTTTGTTACAAAAGTTCTGGAAAATTCTGACAATAAGAACAACTATGAGGATTCTAAAAAAGAAGAAGAACCAATTAACCACGATGAGACAAATAATTTAGATTCCAACGAATCTAATTTAGATGACCACAAAACATCTGAACCAATAAATTCTAATGATTCAACAAATGAAAATTTAGTAAATAATCAAAACACTCAAGAGTCTAAAACTAATTTAAACCCTACAAATAATGTATTGGATCCAAGCGCTAAAACTAATGAGTCTATGGATGATAATGATTCTTTAGACCAAGAAACAACAACAGATTCAAATGTGCCAAATAACACCAATGTTTCAAACAACCAAGATAATAATTCGTCTTCTTCACCGAAACAAGATGATGTAAAAGATAAAGATTCATACGAAATTAATAATTTAAGTTTTATTGAGATTACAACTAGTAGTGCTGTTCTTGTTTTAGATACTAATGCACATTTTAGTAACAATTACATTAACCTTACTTTTAAAATTAACGACCAGGATGAAACAGTAAATTTAACAACGAATATATCAAATAATAAGTTAAATTTAACAAACCTCACACCCAATACTAATTATAATTTAGTTGCCTTGCGCATTGGGACACAAGAATTTAATTTAACTAACAGTCCATTTGTCACAAATTTTACTACTTTGCAAGACACAAATGATAGCTCTGATTCATCTGTTGAGCAAGAGAAAAAAGAATCAGAAACAGACCAAGAGTCTGATGACCAACAAACTGAATCTGTTGGGCCATCAAGCAACTCTATGATTGATGATTTTGTGATTAGTTCTATTATCTATTCTAATATTACAAATAACGCCGCTGAAATAGTTGTTAATTTTGATAAACATCAACTTCAAGACACGACAAAAAATCGTTTCAGTTTATGATTAAATGATCAACGGTTTGAAAGTGTTTATCTTCCTAAAAGTAGCCAATTAATTTTTAGAGTTAATGGTTTAGATAAAAATACAGATTACAAAATTAAGAAAATTAGTTTAAATGACCAGATTATTAATCTAAACACCAATAATTTAAGTTTTAAAACAACGAATATTTTAACTAATAACATCCAAAAAGTTTATTATGAAAACATAACTGCTAATTCGGCTGTAGTTTATGTACAATTACAACAACCAATTGATGTGGAAACCAATCTTAATTTATACTTTCACAAGTTGGGAAGTGATCAAAAACATGCATTAAGTAGTTATGAGCGTTTGAATGGTTCACAGTATAAATTCACATTAACAAACCTATTACCTAATAGTCAGTATGAACTTGATAGTATTTATAGTCCCCAGATAACTACGTTTACTAATGATGTAACAAAAACGTTTACAACATCTTCTGCATTATCAACTAACAACCAACATGTTGATTTAACTGATATGGGTAGTTTTAGTGTATATGATGAAAATGTATTAAAATATCATCAAACTTCTCCATTTGTAATCTCCAGTGTAAACGCATATCGTTTTAGTGATCAAACAAAGTATGTTTTACGTTTGGTAAAACCAACTAAAATTAAAGGGTTAATTACTTTAGAACAGAACAATAAAATTTACTACAGTCAATATGATGGCAATAGTCCTGCCATTATCATCACAACTAAAGAAATAGATACAAACAACATTAATGTCAAGTTTAATAATCAAACAATTAGTTTACCAAATGTAATTCCAATTAACACACAAATTACAGATGAGGCCATTTTAACTAGCTATACTCCTAGCACACAAAACCATAACATAACTGTTTATCTAAATAACCTAGTTGATAATGGTATATATCTTTTAACATTAAAACCAGATATTAATGTTGATGATGGTGATTTAACGCTTGTTGCAACAGCCCAAAACAATCGGCTAGTGTTTGATTATGCTGATTATCTAAATCCTGCATACGAACGCTATGTTATTAGTAATTTAGAAGCTTTAAGTACTAAACAAAACATTCGTGTTTCAGAAGATCAATTTATTAATTTAAACCAAAGTAATAATTACCCCAATATTACTAAAATTAAAATTGAAAAAGATGCAAATTCAAATACATTTTATGGGGCCATTAATTTTGATTGAAAAATTGATCAAGCACCACTATTTGTTAATAAATATCTCCGTCTAACTTTTGTTGATAAGCAACAACTACAAACTCCACCTGACCAATTCTATGACATTCAATATCATGGTTTTCATTCAGGTGGTTATGGTTATTTACCACGTGATAGACAACCAGCCAATATCAAATATGTATATTTAAGATTTGATGAATTCAAAAACTTTAGTTTTGCCCATCTAGTTGAACAAACACCATATGTTTTACATAAGGTTGAGCTTGTTAATAAATATAATTTACAACCTGTGCATAATTTTATTTTAAATAACAATATGTTTATTAGTTCAAATGAATACACTGCACAGACTAATAATGATTACGAAGTTAATACTTTTGTTTTTGGAACCGATTTCGCATCAAGACAAAATAAAACAGACCCTGCAGTTACTTCTTATGATGATTTATTAACTTATGATAGAAACCATAATTTAAAGACGCCAATTAATTTTAATTATCAAAATTATTTAAATTTGAATCGTTATTATTTATATGCAACGCAAAAATTTAATCAAGTTTACTACTATATTGAAAAAAATGCACCCAAAAAACGAACAGTCAATGAAATTAATTTTGATAACGGTAAACAAGTTCATTGGGGAGTGATTGTTGAAAATTATGAGCAACGTAAATGACACGAGAGCGATGACCGTAAAATATTAACAATTACTAAAAACCTAAACAACTTTACAAATTTACAGAGCCAAGATGATGTGTTGATGAATTTAAATTTCTTCGCAAGTGTCAAACCCTTAAATTTAGATGAATGAAGTTTAAACCATTTTTCATATGCCTTAAGTTTTTCATATGACCAATTAAATAAAGCTGCAAATAAGACACTGGATAATGTCCCTATTAAATTGGTCCAAAACTGAGAAAACTTGTACAAAAGTATTAACCATAAAGTCGAGGGAAATCCCCAATATTCTTTAACATTGGATGACCATAAATTAGAAGAAATAATTAATGATCGTATTCGAGCAAAAGTGGTTTTAAAAAACAACCAAATTACAATTAGTTTAATAGCTAAAAAAGGGGTTATGAATAAGGATTTATACATTCATAACTTAACCCAAACCTTATCGACGTTTGTTGATAAGGCTAATACTTATTTTTCTGTAATGTCAATTCCGAAAAACAACCAAGATCTGATTTATGAAAACCAAGATATTTTAGATCCTAATATTCGGCGTTTTGATGGTTATATGTATACATTAAAAAACCATTTTGAAGTTTTGGATAATTATAATAAACCAAACAAACCTAAGGGGATGGAATTTATAGTTTCTGATTGAAGAACAATCAATGATCCAGTTAATAAGATTTATGATGATGTACTTTTGCGTTCTGTTGGATTAAATTACGGAAGTGGTTGGCTAGTAAGTAAAGTTAAACCTAATGATCCAACGGACAACCATTATTATTTTGCAACTAATCAGCACGTGCCAGTATATTATGGTGAGTCTTTTTCAGCGCCTAAACCACACACATCACAAACTGATACAGCATATTATCGAGTACCATTTGGTTACTGAAATTTAGGTGCTGATATGGTATGAAAACCATGATTGAGTAAAAAAATGGATGGTACTGATATGTCTTCCGGGCGTTTTTACAATGGTTATGAAGAGGACATTTCGTTCCTACAATATTTAGGACAGACCGATTTACGAATTTTTGATGTTGATGTGACTCCGATTTTAAACTATTATCATGAACACAAAAACACTGCAACGGATGATGATTCAATTTTCAAAGCTGCTGAACATATTTATCAATGAATAAATGCTAATCCAAACACTAAGTTTTCTCAGCAAGGACGTTACATAAGACCACATACTTTCACAACATTCTACCTTTCATCTTTCCCCGGAGCTTTAACAACTAATGCAAAACGTAATATTCAAATGCGTCATAACTTTGTTGGAGATTTCCTAGTAGCTAATTTTGGTGATTTTGGGATAACAGAATCATATGGGTTTTACAACGTTTTTCCTGGATCAAAATCTGATGCTTGAAACCAATTACAGGGAGGAAGTTCGGGAACAGGGGTTTATGACGCGAATGGTGACTTTATTGCAATTCATGCAGGGCGAGATGCGGGTCAAAGCGCATCTTATATCTTAGCGACCCAACGAATTAATTTTGTGGGAGAACTTAATGATTATAATGACAAATCATTTGCATATTACATCCAGCGCCGGCACCGACTATACCCAGATAAATACCCTATGTTAAATGTTTTTTATATTTTTGAGAAACCATTTAATAAATAATAATTTCTTTGTGAATACTAAATTTTTAAAAAATACATTCTTGAAATTAACTTTTTAAGGATGTATTTTTTATTATTTTAATCTAGATTTCCTATTCATAATATGAATAATGTGTTCCGTTTTTTAGAATTTGTAAATATTAATTACTAAAAAAGATGCTATTTAAAATATTTTGTTCCAAAAATTTTCAATTTTTATAACAAAAGAACAGAAAAACGTGTCTTTTTTTTTTTTTTTTGCATTTCCCTTAAAATCAATATGTTATATCCATATTTTGCAATTTTAAAATATAAAATTGATAAACAAAATTGTGTTATTAACTAAGAATATAAATTTAAATGAAAGGTTAATAAAAATCAATAAAAAACGTATTTTGACCATTGCACTCAGCGGATTAGGTTTAGGTCTTGTTATTGTGCCAATCGCTGTGTCTTGTTCAAAGAAAAAAGAACAAAGTGAAGTTGAACGTTTGGTTAATGAAGGAAAAACTTTAATTAATAAAAATCCAGCTTTGGATCCAAATGGAGCAGTTATAGCATCTCTTGAAACTATTGAAAAAAATTATTCTTCAGCATCTAAGGAAGAAAAAGAAATGTTAATGAACCAACTACGCACACTGATCACTCAATTAAAAACTCCCCAAACTTCTTTAACACCAACAGTTAATGTGAATGAAACGCCAAGAGTTAATACGAACGAACCAAACACACCAAATAATACACAGCCATCAAATGAACCAGATTCATCAAACAATTTAAAATCACAAAATGAATCTCAAGAATTAGAAAATGAAAAATCAGTAAAAAAGGATTTTGAACAGTTGATCGAATCAGCTAAAAGTTTGATTTCACAATATCCAGCTGCTCGTAAATTCGAAAAAATTATTAAAGGTATAAAACTTGCTTATAAATTTACTCCCGCAACTAAGAAAAAAGAACTTATTGAAAAACTTAAGGGAGTTGTAGAAAAAATAAAAAGTTCATTATCAAAAAAAGAAAACAAAACAACGACTGAATAGTTTTATTGTTTTAAAACAAAATTAAATATTGCGAATTAGGATATATAAAATCAAATTGTAATTGGTTTTAATGACAACTAGGACGCTATTGCATTTTATAGTGTGTAGATTTTATTGTATGTGTTAGTTAAAAACAAAAGTTTAATAAATATAGTAAACACATTATTATCTAAAAAAGAAAGGTTTTTTAAATTAATATGAAATCAAATTTTTATAATCAGCCACAAGACGTATCTGTATCAAGATTAGTAAATTTACGTACGATTGGTTTGTGACATTTAATACTTTTACCAATGTTTATTTTAGGTATTATTTTATTTGCTACTAGTTTTTTAACAAAAGATCTAGTTTCAACAGTTTCAATGTTAGGAGCAGGTGGTTTCTTTATCGGAATGTATGTTGTTGCAAGTTTAATTCTTAAAATTATGTATATTGTTAAATTACATTCATTAAAATTGGAAGAATTTAAAATCTGATGAATTTTACTACTAGTTGGCTTATTGGTCTCACCACTCTTGTATTTTGTCGCATGAATCAAAACATTAAATAGTTTAAAAAAAATGATTGACGAACAATAGTACTTTTTTCGCTAATAAAGTAACAAAGAAGTGTATTTAAAAAGTAAAAAATATTAATAATATAGTTAAAAGGATATGTGACAACATATCTTTTTTTATTTTCTTAAGAATAAATTAAAGTAAGAGGAAAAATATTTTTTAGATTAACAATTAAACTTTACTTTAATATAATTTCTCTCAACTGTATATTCTTAAAATAATCATTAAGAAAAAACCGCTATAGGAAGTTTCACATTTAACTAAAAAATGTTTTCACAATCTTTGTGTACAATTAATTTTTTTTGCGAATGTTTACAATTTTTTTCTAAACTATTAATCTAGTGAAAATTAGAAAACTTTATTAACAGATATTAAATTAATATTATTTTTTGTTTTTAAAAACGGATTTTTTCTTATCTAATATTTTATAGTTTGTAGATGTTTATATTTTATTTTTAAAAAATTAAAAATAAATGTAGATAAAAAATAAGGTAAGAACCAAGAACCCCCAGGCCAAAAAAATAAAAATTAGCACTCTTAGCTAATAAGTGCTAAAATTTAAGTATTATTATTGGAGGTTATGATAATGGAATTTAAACAAAAAAATAATGATATTAGTCAATATACACGTAATATTAACGAGGAAATTAAAAATAATAAAATCGATCCAATTATTGGTCGAGATGATGAAATTCGTCGAACAATCGAAGTTCTAAGTCGTAAAACCAAATCTAATCCTGTATTAATTGGGGAACCAGGGGTTGGAAAAACGGCAGTGGTTGAAGGACTAGCTTACCGGATTGTGCACAAAGACGTACCTACAAATCTCTATGATAAAACTATTCTAGAGTTAAATTTAACTTCTTTAATAGCGGGAGCGAGTTATCAAGGGGCATTTGAGGAACGATTACAAGCAATTATTAATGAAGTAAAAAAAGCAAATGGTAATATTATTTTATTTATTGATGAAATTCATCAATTGGTGGGTTTAGGCAAAACTCAGGGAGCTATGGATGCTGCTAACATTTTAAAACCAATGATGGCACGGGGAGAAATTAAGGTTATTGGTGCAACAACTTTTAATGAATACCGTCAATATATTCAAAAAGATGCTGCATTAGAACGACGGTTAACACCAATTACAATTAATGAGCCAACAAGCATTGAAGCTCTTACAATTATGCGGGGATTAAAACCACGTTGAGAAGCGTTTCATGGGATTAAGATTCATGATAGCGCATTAGTTGCAGCTGTTAATTTGTCACAGCGATATATTACTGACCGCTACCTTCCTGACAAGGCGATTGACTTAATTGATGAAGCGGCTGCTAAAATTAAGACACAAATTAATTCTTCGCCTGTTGAACTTGATCAATTAACCCGTGAACTTCAATATTTGCAAACAGAAAAAGCGGCTTTAGAAAATGAAAACGATGTTAAATCAACACAACGATTAGAAGAGATTAAAGAACAAATTAATAAAAAACAAACCGCTTATGATAATTTATCAAAGCAGTATGAATCAGAAAAAGAACAAATTAATAATTTAAAATTATTAAAACAAAAAATTGACGATACTAATCATGAGATTGAACGATTACAATTTGATGGTAAATATGAAAAGGCAAGTAAATTATTATACTATGATTTGCCAGCTTACCAAAAACAAGTTGAACAACAAGAAGCATTAATTGAAAACAAAAAAGAGAATAAACTAATTGTCGACGCATTAACTGACAAAGAAATTGCAGATGTTATTGCCACAGCAACTAAAATTCCAGTACAAAATTTATTAGATGACGATAAACAAAAGATTTTACATTTATTTGATAATTTAAAAAAACAAGTAATGGGTCAAGATGAGGCCGTACACGCAGTAGCTAATGCTGTTATGCGCGCACGTGCTGGGATTGCAAATCCAAACCAACCATTAGGATCGTTTTTATTCTTAGGACCAACAGGTGTTGGAAAAACAGAATTAGCGAAAGCATTGTCCTTTAGTTTATTTGACACCAATAAAGCCTTAATCCAGTTTAATATGTCTGAATTTATGGAAAAACACACCGTTGCAAAATTAATTGGTGCACCTGCGGGTTATGTGGGATATGAGGATGCTGGTTTATTAACTAAAACTGTAAAACAAAAACCATATAGCGTCGTTTTGTTTGACGAAATCGAAAAAGCACACCCTGATGTCTTAAATACCTTATTGCAGATTCTTGAGGAAGGGACAATTAAGGATGCACATAATAACGATATTAACTTTAAAAACACTATCATTATTATGACAAGTAACATCGGTAGTCAAGAGATTTTAAATAAAAACAAAACTAAAGCATTGTTGTTATTACAACAAACTTTAAAACCTGAAATTTTAAATAGAATCAATGATATTATTGTTTTTAATCCACTAGAACATGATGTCTTAATTGATATTATTAAGAAAATGTTTAAGGATTTACAAGCAAGATTAAAAGATAATGATTATTTAATTAATTTTGATCAAATTGATTATGATGCCATTTTAAAAGCAGCATACAACCAAAGTTTTGGAGCACGACCGTTCAAACGTTGAATTATCAACCATATTGAAAACCAGATTGCTCGTTTTATAATGACGGATCAAATTAAAAAGAATACGGATTATATTTTAAAATATAATCACGAGGAAGATCGTTTACAAATTATTTTATAAAAATATATTAACTACGGATAGATTAATACACCATATAAATCTAGTTTAATAATATATTTCTTGCATTTATTAAGTAAATGTATTATACTTATATGGTGTATTAATATGGTGGTTATGGTGAAGTTGGTTAACACGCCTGACTGTGACTCAGGTACTTCGCGGGTTCGAGTCCCGTTAATCACCCCATTTAAATTAAACTTTATTAATACTTTTTGTGTTAGTAAAAGTCTGTAGAAAAAAGAAGTATAGTGAGCGCTATACTTCTTTTTTTGTAGTTTATAAAAGGAAATTAACACGTATTCTGAAATATATAAAAACCTTTTTAACCAATTTAAAATTTTTAAAACAAATAACTAAATTAGCAAATTATAAATAAATGTGATAATATAAAAATATTCATTATTCTGGGTTATTTTTACAAAAAACTATGTTTTATAGTTTTTTTAATTGTTATTATAACAAGATTTAATTAAGAAAGGTTATTAAGGAATTTATAAACATTTATGGACAAGCTTTATATATATATATATATCAATGAACAAATGAACAAGGGAGATCAACAACTGGTTGATCGGTTTAATAAAAACAATTTAACATATGAAGAACATTTAGATAAAATTATTGAATCTGATTATTTAGATAATAAATATTGACAAACATTATTAGCTATCAAAGATAAATATAAACGATATGATCAATTTTTTGCAGATATTATTAGTATTACTGACAGCATTTATCTTTTAAACAATGATTTACGATCTTCAAAAGACCGTAGTAATGCTGTTATTTTTTGTTTATTTATAAATCAAAACAGAAAAGTTTTTAAGGACCAAGATAACTTAATGTTGACTTTTAAAACATCTTTTAATGATCAACCATTTTTAAAATTTGAACGCATTGATATTTTAAGAAAAATTAATCCAAAAAATTTTCAGTCATTTGTTAATATTTATGAAAACTACAATTTGCAATTTGAAATCAAAACAAATAATAAAAAAGAAGAAAACATTGGTAATTCTTGAATCCTTAAAACACTCTTAAAAGAAGTATATAACCGCTCAAATCTATCATTAATGCGTTCGTTTGATAGAAGAAACAAAGGCACAGTGCGAATCGCAAACACATTTGATTTTTTAAGTAAGTATATTTCCGTTGAATGGAAAAAGTTTAATAAAAACGAAAAACAGCTAGAAAGAGATATTTTTCCGCATGTTCTTTTATTGAAAGATCCAAAAAATACTGTTGTAGAATACAATGACGATAATGCTAAACACAAATTTATTTTTCGCATCGTAAACAAGAAAATTAGTAGTGATTTTGTTGATATTGTAAGCAGTAAAGAAAAAGAGTTTTATTTTTATGATGAAGAAGATGTTGATAAGAATGACAAAATTACAAACATTAATTTCAATCCATATGATTATAGTCAAAAACTAGAAAACTTGGTAAAAAACATCGAAGATAAAAATAAAAATTTGAAGGAAAATTACGAATATTTTAAAGAAAAACAGAAAGAAAACAAAGAAGAAATCGATTCTTGCGAAAATAATTTAAACAAACTCGAAAATAATTTAAACAAACTCAAAGAAGAAAAAGAGTTATTATCATCCGAAGTTCAATATTTAAAAAAAGAAATTTATACAAAAAATAATAATATTGATGAATTAAAAAAACAAGTAAAAGACAACTGAAATAGAGTAAAAAAATTAAAAAAACAAAAAGACGCTCAATTAGTAATTGTTCAAAAAACAAATGAAATTGATAGATTAGAAAAAGAAATTAAACGAATTCAAGAAAATAAAAATAATTATGATAAAAGTCTAAAAGAAAATGATAAAAAAATCAGTGAAATAAATAAACAAATTAAAACTCTGGAAGAAAAGAAATCTAAATTAAATAATGAATCTAAGAATTTAGAAAATCAAATCAATGCCAATAAAACAGAGATTCAAAAAAATGATGAATTAATTAAAAAAGCAAATAAAAATATTGAGCTAACTAATGAACAAGAAATTAAATTTTATACATTTAATTTAAAAACAAAGGATATATCAAAAGTCAGATTAGATGATTTTTATCATTTAGACATTTCACAACCCGAAAGTTTATTAGATGGTTTTGTCTTTTTAACAGACCCTAGTGAATTAAAAAATAATAGTTATAGTTTATTTATTCTATGCAATAAAAACTATGGAACATTTGAAAAAAATCGTCGTTTATATTTGGCACTAAAGAACCTTATAAATGGTGTATTTAAAAACCCATTGTTGCCTAAATCAATTGAAGCGCCAGATAGTTTTTTTATTACTAAAGAAGAGTTAGACCAATTAAAAATAAATACTGGTCCCATTAATTTAAATGAGAAGCAAGTTGATGCGGTAAAAAAAGCAATTTTAGCACCGTGTATTTCTTATTTACAAGGTCCGCCTGGGACTGGTAAAACCCAAAGTATTTCTGCTTTAATTTATCACATTATTAAAAATGACCAAAAAAATGTACTACTAATGTCTTCTACAAATGAAGCAATTCTTAATGTTTTTGACCGGATTAAGGATTTAACTGCAGACGATCCGAATTTTATAATGTATAAAACGATTAGAAAAAATAAAACTGATGATCTAAATGATCCAAATATTTTCGATTTGAAACACAGTTTTAATAATTTTATGTCTGCGATTATTAAATACAACTTAAATATCAAAGATGAGAAAAATAAGTTTTTAGATGATTTACCAACATTAAAAAATCTGTCATTTAATGAAAATATTAATGTTTGAAGACAGATCATTGATTTAGTTGATATTATTTTTGGATTGAAAGACGAGTTATTAAAGACTAACAATGATGAAGAGTTGAAAATAATAAACAAATATCAAAATAAGTTAATAAAACCAGATCAATTTGAAAAACTAATTAAACACTTCCAAATTGATGGAGAAAATGACATAGATTATAATCGTATTATTGATGATTATAATAATTTTTATGATCATTGAAATAAGGAAAAAATTAATAATGCAAAGAGATATTTAAATTATTTAAATGATTTTAAAAAAACCAATATTTGAACACAATACCAGAAATTACTGGATTTAAAATTAAATGTCAAGGATTTGTATAAAATTAATGATTATAATAATAATCAACCAATAAGAGATAAGTTATATTTGATTGAAGGGGATTTATCCAAAAATACTGGCAATGAGTATAACGAACAAATTAGCAAATATTTTAGCAAATATATTTATGACAATGAATTGGTTAATTTAATCGGATTAACAACCACCGCTAAGCAAACTATTAGTTCTCCAACTGATGAGAAAGAAAAAAGTTTATTTCTTGAATACCCAATTTATATGTCTATTGTCGATGAGGTTTCAAAAAGTACAACTGCTGAAATTATTAACTGTTGTATGATGTCAGAAAAAACCTTGTTAGCAGGAGATTATAAACAACTGCCACCGGTCACAGATTTTGAAAATGGTTCAATTAATGAAGATCAAATTGAAAACGAAAGCATTCATAATCTTCAAAAATCCTTCCCTGTTCCTTGAAATATATGAAATCGTTTAATAAAAGAAGAACAAGAAAAATTAGAAAAAAATAAAAATTATAAAATTACGAAAACAGAAGATGGATTTAAAGACTTAATAAATGAACTAAAGTATCCATTTTTTAAATTCAATGTTTTAAAACTCAAAAGCAATAATAGCAATAATTCAGGAATGAACTTTTATAGTTTTTTAAATGAGCAACATCGTTTTAACGAAGACATTCAAAGTGTGGTAAATATCGTATATGATGATGATGAAAAATTAAAAACAGAGAGTAAACAAGTAAGTAAATACGTAATGAATTACTTAAGACCTTCATATAGTTATAAAGAATCATTTATTTTTGTAGATACATCTTATTTATCAAAATCATTTATTAATTTTTTAAAAAATAAAAATAGACTACCAACAGGTTTATATAATCAGTTGAAAGAGAATGATTTTAGAGCATTTGATCAAAATATACCACTAATTGATAACGAAAACAAAGACAGTGGCGCACGCTTTAATGAGTACAATGGTTATATTATTAATGAAATTATTAAAAATCTGATTAATAATAACATTGAAAATGATGTTTTTGATTTTGATCAAATCGGAGTTATTTCTATGACTCGCCCTCAAAACAAGGTTATTAAATATTTTTTAAATGATATTTACCATAATAAGGAATACAAATCTCGAATTAAAAACCATGTAAGAGTAGATACAGTAGATAACTTCCAAGGTCGAGAAAAACAAATTATTATTGTTGATTTAGTACGAGCACAAGGGGAATATAAAAAAGAAAACCAATTAATTTACCATAATAAGCGCAATTACTCTTTTTATAAGAGCACTGAACGAATCAATGTCGCAGTATCGCGAGCAAAAGATTTGTTGATTATTGTTGGCGCTTTTAATGATTTAAAGGATTTACAATTCCGACTTTCTAAATGAAATAGTGACCAAAACAAAATTGATGATTCAGAAACTATCGCAATTATAAATGAATATAGAAAAAAAGCCCGCGAAAAAGATACGTATATAAATATTAAAGAACTCGATGATCCAAAGAAAGGTGGTAACTAATTTATGGAACAAAAAATTATATTTAAATTATATAAACCAACGTTAAAAATACCTTTTAAAGCTTATTTTCGCAAACAAATTCCTGCTAATTCTTTAGACCGTTTTATTATTATTCTACTTTTATATGATCCAAACGTTTTTAAATATTATGATTTAAAGATAGTTGATTACATTAAAACGGTTACTAACATTCAAAATGAAAAACTGTTAGATTTTTACTTAGAGAGGATGCACTCATTAATTAAAACTGGTATCATTCGTTCTGTTCCTCCTAATATATCATTTGAAGACCTTAAAAAATTATATGTTTCACAATTGTTTTCGCAAGAAAATTGAATTCACAAAAAAATCAAGAAAGAATATGATAATAATAACTTTATTTCTCTTGATACTAAAGACCAAAAAAAATCGTATTTATACATAAGAGATTTATTAAGCAACAGTGAATCAATTGAAAATATTAAATATAACAATGATTCAACGTTATTTAGCGGTTTTAATTATGAATATTATCAATACAAAAACAAAAGTATTTTAGACAATAAATATGATGATCAAATCACGAATACCATATCTGAAGAGTTAAATGAAAAGGCAGGATGAAACGAAATTTATGTTAGTTATCAACTACCAGATGGTAAAGAAAAAACTGACAATATGGTTGAAAAAGATGTAGTATGGGAAGAAATAGATTTTGATTTTTATTTAAACAATAATGAAATATCAATTAAAGACAAAAAAATCGAAGCATTTTTATCATCAGTAATTGAATTAGAATTATCATCAGATGAACCAAAAGTTTTAAGTATAGATATCCAAAAATTAATTTACGATATCTTAAAAATCGATAACACTTATTTGGAGCAGTACACAAAAAAAGAAATTTTAAATCCAACACATTTTGATTTTATTTTTCATACAAAAATGAAAAATAAAGAATACAATGATTTTGAAAAATCTTTAGAAATGATGTTTCAAATTCCTATTGTTAATGATGAAAATGATTTTTTTAAAGAAGTATTTTTATCAGATTTTAAGATTAAGTTTTATAATCAACAAATTGATGTTGTAGGTTTTAATTATGTTCAGTATGATTTTGTGAGCTTGATTAAACACAGAAGTAATTTTTTACAATTAAACACACATAAACAAACGAACATAAAACTTGTAAATTTAGTAATAGAGTATTATTCATATTTTGTAAAGCATACTGATTTTGGAAAGTGATTGGGCCTAAATGTCGACCAAATTAAAACTCTAGAATTTACTAATTTAGATGAAATATTAGCCAATATTACGATTAAGCAAAATGATAATTTGGTTTTAAAATTATTAAAGAAAACAACCATTTTAAATAAAAAGACAGTTTTTGATAATCAAAAAAAATTAATAGATTTTTTAAAGAAATATAAATTTAATGACTACGATAAATTAATTCAAGAAATTGAATTTTTGTTTACAAAAGAACACTTATTATTTTATGAACAACACAACAAAATAAAACACATTGAAAAATTTTATAATCAGTTAGATAATTTGTTGAATGATAAAAACCATCTAAATAGTTTTTCAGAAATCAATGAACAAGATAACAAAAAATATGAAAAAATAATTGATGAATATGATGAATGAATTAAAAAATTTCCACAAGAAATTCTTCCGATTTCAACAGAACAAATTGATCAATTTGATTTATTTAAGCAAACAATTATGCATCTTAAAAACATATTAATTAATGGTACTTTAAATACAAAATTAGGTAAGATGACTGATTTACGAAAATTAATCGAAAGAGAAAGTGGTTTTTCAACGAATAACCCAAAAAACACACCACTACAAAAATATTTAACTGACACATTTGAAGAAGATGATAATTTGAAATTTTTATTGGATAATATTAAAAAATTACTAAATCCTTCTGCACACGAATTAACTGATGAATTAAAGAAAAAAATTAATCGTTTCTCTTTTGGAGATATTAATGAATTAGAAGAAAATATTAAAAACAAAATTAAACAACTTGTTAAAAAGTCAATAAAGGTAAAGAAATAAGATGAGTCATGCCGTTACAATTACATTTGAAATAAATACCGACACTGAACGAGGGGAAATAAATGATTTACGTCAAAGCTTGTTGAATTTGCAAAGTGTAGTTCATTCTCAATTGGTTGCTAATTGTATTAATGATTTATTAGAACAATTGCAGAAAGTTGAAGATCAATTAATTGCAATTAGTGGTTTACACACAGAAACAGGAAGTAGAAATTCTATTGATCAGAAATTTCTTGAGTATGAACGTCAAAAAAGTCATTTATTAAAAACTGTACAAAATTTACAAATTGATGTGTCTTACGAAGAACTAATTAATGAAAATAACCAAATAATTCATAACTTAATAATTGAAAATGGTTTTTTATCTAAAATTGTGATTGATCAATTAGAATCTCAAGGTTTAAATATTAATCCCGAAAACTTTTTAAGTGTTTTAAATGAGGTTAAACAAGCAAATATTGACCAAGAGAAATACAACAACCTAAAAACTTCATTAACTGAAATGCTAATGAAGCAAAATGTTGATCATAAATTAAAAGGAACATTATTAAACGAATTTATGATGATGCAAAACTACCAGGAGCTAGCAGACTTTGCTGCTTATGTTAAGGAAGTAGTGAATAACTATAATGAAGCATTAAAAAAACAAAAGATTTATGAACATATTTTTGCAAAGCACAATTATAAACCTAGAAAACTGGAATTTATTATTAAGAAGGATGATGAAAACAAATTACGGCCAACATTTGCATTTATTGCTGATTTTGTTAATCAAAAACAACACAATAATATTTTAAAATTAACTCTAAATTTAGATGGCACAGTTAGTTATGATATCGGCGATTATGAACGTCATATGTGTTGAAATCTTGCAGAAAATGTACAGCAAGATTTACTTGCTTACAATTATAAATATGCTAAACAAACATTAACTCGTAATGCTTCAAACGCGCGTCCATTAGCGCGAGCAATGAAACAAAAAACAGGAAATAACAATGCTTAAATCATTAGAATATTTGAAAATTAAACTAGCTCAAAAAAATATTATTACTATTAGTGGTAATGTTAGTGACATTTATGGATACCAAAAACACGATAATAAAAATCCTGAGCAGAAAATGTTTGTTGAAAAGGATTTAAAAGGTATTATTAGAGATTTTGCAGAACAAGAACAATACAAAATATTGGAATATTTCTCTCCATCTTTTGGGGGTTTAAATTTACTAAATCAATCCAATAAGGATGAATATAAGCCTATAGATTGCCCTAATCTTGACGCTTTCTTAGACCGTATTATTGAACAAACCACGGATATTATAGATGAAGACGGAAATATGATTACGCATACTAAAGGAATTTATGTAATTAATTTTGCTGATTCATATTTTGACAGCAACAATAATCAAAATATGTATCTTGAAAAATTAATTAGCTTATTAGCTCAATTTTTAGACAGCAAAAAAATTGAAACTAAATTTGATGAAAATGCAGATTTACGTGAACAGGATAAATTAGTTTTTATTACCCGTGATCCAAACCATTTGTTTAAGGATATCTATCAAAATAACATTGAATATGCTGAGGTTATGATTAAAAAACCTAACATCAACGAACGTCGGGATTTAATTAAGTACTATGCCGCGTCCTTACGCACTCAGGATGCAAATCTTTTTAAACAAAACAGTGTTGCATTAGAAAAAGTTGTTGCATTAACTGATAAACTATCGTGTATAGAAATCGCTCAATTCGGACGTATTAGAGATAAAAGCCAAACATTTGTTAACCGTTATAATCTTGTTAATTTTAATAAACAAGAATCAGAATGAGAAAAAATTAATTTTAATAAGATTAGGGAACTCAAAGAACATTTTAAGAATCGGGTTAAAGGACAAGATTATGCGATTGAACAAATAAATATAAATCTTATAAATTCGTTTTTAGGTTTAAACGGTTTATTGTATAATGAATCACGTTCAAAACCTAAAGGAATATTATTTTTTGTTGGACCAACAGGAACCGGAAAGACAGAAATTTCGAAAACATTGGCAGAATTTGTCTTCGGAAATGAATCTAAATTAATTCGGTTCGATATGTCTGAATATAATCACGAACATTCTGACCAACGATTAATTGGTGCTCCCCCGGGGTATGTGGGCTATGATTCGGGGGGAGAATTAACCAATAAGGTTAAAGAACACCCGTTCAGCATTTTATTATTTGATGAAATCGAAAAAGCGCATCCTAGAATTTTAGATAAATTTTTACAAATTCTCGAAGACGGAAGATTAACATCTTCAAAAGGAGAACTAATCGATTTTTCAGAAACATTCATTATCTTTACATCTAATATTGGAACTAATAAAATTGATAGTTCTAAGGACGAACTAACTGTTCGTCGTCAGTTTGTAACAGAAGTTCGCAAGCATTTTATTGAGAATATGAATCGTCCTGAGTTGTTAAATCGAATTGGAGAAAAGAATATTGTTCCCTTTAATTACATCACTGATTGAAACATCATCAGGGATATTGTTCTTATGAAAATTAAACAGTTATTTAATAAAATTAATAACCAATATAATTTAAAAATTAATTATGATAAGGCAGAAAATGATTTCATAGAATTTATTAAAAATAAAAGTGATGAGAAAATGGGGGCACGTGGGATTATTAATGTAATTGATAGTACACTAACGACAAGTGTTAGTCAATTTATTTTTGATAATTATGAATTTATTCAAGAAAGAATAAAAGAAGATAAAATTATATTTGCAGAAATGATTATTCAAAATAAGAATATTCTCATTGATTTAATTAATGATTAATAATCCAAAATAATAAATTAAATATAAGCACAGTAGTGTCTCATTTTATGATGACACTACTGTTTTATGTTTATCGGTTTTTGTGAATATGATTTTTGATAAATAATAAATTTATTTAGAAATTATTGTTTTTTATATAGAGTAGTTAGAACTATATTTTGGTATTTTTATTATGGAAGATAAAAATTATCTTCTCAAATAAGATTTTTTTAACAGAGTAATTTATAAAAAAGACTAGGAATTATAATAATATGAATAAATAAAGAATAGTAATGAACGGATTTGGTAATAATTTTATAAAATATAAAATATTAACTTTTGCTATTAAAGAAAATTCGGAATAAAATATGCGATTAATTTTATTTAATCATATAAATATTAATTCACTAACAATATAAAAAATGTGACTACACTAAAATTCCTTATGAAAACTAATAGGTAAAATAATACAAAAACCAAGACATGAGTTTTACTATACAGAACTCATGTCTTGGTTTTTTAATAGCAGTTAAAAATATAACTAAGCATTTTGTTTATGAATTTTTATTATTTGTTTTTTTATGTTTTTTTGTTAAATAAATGATTAATGGAATAAGGATTATTCCTAAAATAGGAATAACAATTATTGCTCAAAAAGCATTGTTGTTATGTTCTTTTTTTGTACTAAGAACAGCTGTATTTTTAATTATCTTATCGTATTGGTTATTATAGTTTTGTAGTTTATTTTTTGGTTGTTCGCCATCAGATTGATTGATAAGATTTTTGGTTGCTTTAACTTGTTTTAACAGTCCATAAAGTTTATTGATTTTATTTTGTGCTCAATTTTGATAATTAGTATTAATTGTTGTTTCAATTTGATTAATCAATAAATCATACTGGCGAATTAATGGGTTATCACTTGGTTGTATTGGTTGAGGATTTAACGGACCTAATGGTTGTTGAATATAGTCTGTTGGTATTGAAGTTTTAATTGATTCGTTAGGATTTTTTACTTCTTGATTCCCTTGTTTTTTGGATTCTGAATGATTAGTATCAGGAATCGCTGTTGGTTGGGGTGCAGGAAAATCGGGCTGATTTTCTATGTTGTTCTCTTGGTCTTGTTCATTTAGTTTTGTAGCAGGATTATCATAAGAATTAGTTTTGTTTGGTTGTTCTAATTGTTGCTTTTTGTGCGCACTAGTTTTTTGGTTTTTTGGTAAAACGATATTAAATGTATGTTTAACATGTGTATTTAAATAATTTAAATGAACAGTAACGTTTAGTGTGTTGTTCATTATATCAGCGTTAATATCATCAACCTTAATATCTAAATCTTCTAGATTGCTTTTGATAGTTAAATCATTAGAGGTAATAGTATTGATTGGTTGATCAGGATTAATGATTTTAATACTAATTAAGGGTATTTGATTATTGATGATTTCTGTTTTTTGATTTTCTAAATTATTAATTAATTCATTGAAATTATTATCAATTTCATCACTGATTTGTTCTAAATTACTAATTACTAAATCAGTACTATTAATTTGTTTTAAAACATTAGATATTGTGGTTTGTCACTGGGTAATTGAACTAGAAAATATTTGTTTTGTAATAAAGGGAGCTAATTGTTGGTTATATGCTTGAATTTTAGCTTTAATTGTTTGTTTGTAAATATTTTGTTGATTAATAATTTGTTGTAGATTATGATAAGCTTCTTCTAATAAATTAGTTAATTGATTAATTGCATTTTTCAATCAATCAATATTGTTTTCAATATGGTTGTGATCATATTTCACAATGCTAGCGGATAATACATTGGTTATATTCGCAAAATGTGTTTGATGCTCAGTGATGAATTGATTGATTTCGTTGTTAATTGTTTCATATTGTGCTCGAAGATCATTTAGTTTTTTATGATTGTTCATATCCTGAGTTGTTAAAAAACCAGAGATAATTTGGGTTTTTATTTTTTTGAAACCTTGGAAACCTAAAGAGTATCTAAGGGTTAAACTACCGGTTTCATTGTCGGGTATTAAAACTAAATGTTCAACATTTCAGTTATCTGATAAAACAGGGGGGATTAACTGGTTAGCATCAATTTCGCTTGGAAGAACGGTGTTCTTAAGATTATCAGCAATTGAATAATTAGTACGTGATGCCTGAGTATAAAAATTTTGTTCAGCTGCTTTTAATGCAGCTTGCTGATCCAGGCTAATTTGTTGGTTTGCTAGCTTGTTTTTTAATGTAATTAATTTGTCTACACTTTCTTTAATGTCCAAAGTATTTGTATGTTCTGATGAGATTATTGAATTATGGTGATTAATGGCGTTATTGATTTCTGTAATTAAGGATGCATAACGTTCGGAATTTATCGTATATTGGTTTTTTAAAGTAATTAATTGGTTGACAATATTGTGATAATCAGCAAGTGCTTTAGTACGAGCTTTTTTAGCAACTAATGCATCGTGCGCACTTTGTTTAATGTTGTTTCAGTCATTATAATTGGTTTGAATTAAATCAGCATCTAAACTAGTGCCAATTACCTGTTGTAGGCTTTGGTAATGTGTGTTTAGATCGTTTTGGATATTTGCGTCATTTAGGGTGTAGTACTCATTATTTGAGTAGTCTTGATCAACCAATAAATTTTGTTTGATTTTGTTGAGCAATTGGACTAACTCATTATATTTATTTTTTAATGTATTATATGTTTCTTCGTTATCAGCACCATTAAATATCTTTATTAGATTAAGTTTTTGTATGGGGGTAAATGAGTTGTAGTATGTTAAATCATTTTGTTGGTAATTCCGGTCGATTCAATTAGTCAATGTATTTTTAACAGCTTGTCAATTAGAATAATTGCTTATATTTGAGATTTGGTTTACAAGATTATTTTTTTCTCATTGGTATAAATGGTTATTATTTACAATTTCTTGTTGCAAATGTTCGAGAGGATTAGATGTTAAGATATGTGTGAATCTTGATAATTGATTCTGATAATTAATCAGTTCTTCTTCGTAACTATTAGAAACTAATGCGTGTTGCAAGTTATTGTAAGTTTCGTTTAGCGCGTTTTGGTCTTCTACGGTCAATAATTGATAACCTTTTTTAGTTTGGTAATCCGCAAACGAACTAAATATTGTTTGCGTGTTTGACATTGTGCTATTTAAACTAGTGTATTCTTCTAGTAGATTACTAATTTGTTCAATATTAATTGAGTTTTGTAATGTGTTATTCAAATGAGTTAATTGTGCTTGATTTAAATGGTTTAAAAGATGAATTTTGCTAGGTAAACCGAGGTTAATTAAATTTGTTAATAATTGGACAAATTGGTTTTTATCTGGTTGTGCTTTTATGTGAACTTCTTTTAATTGATGTAATAATAACGTTTTTTGATTAGGATACAAAATGTTATTTGATGAAATTAATGTCTGTTGTTGAATATACCACTGGTGATTTGTTTCAATTGTGCTTTTTAAAATATTTAAATTAGAAATTCAATCATTTAATTGATTAATACTTAAGGAATTTAAATTAGTAATTCTTGTTTTGATTTCATTAATCAGATTAGTATAACTTTGTTTTTGACTTGTAGGAATATTTTCAAATTGGTTTGTAGTTTGAAAAGTTATAAAACCATTAATAAAATCTTTCAAACTAATTAATGCCTGATTGAAATTGCTTGCATCCGTAATAATCGGTTGTACATCTTGTCCATTATTAATAGTTTGTTTAATTGCGCTTGCGTATTTGTTAAATAGATTTTGGTCGTTGATAGTGTTAAAAAAATCATTAACAGTATCAAGGGAATTATTTAAATCACGAATAATATTTTTCTTGCTATTAATTGATGTACTATGTTGGTGAATTAAGGATGAAATTTGTGAAGCAACATCACTTCCATTATTTATTGCTTTTATTTGATTAATTAGAATATTAGGAGTATTTTTCATGTTGCAATTTTTTGGTCTCAATCGTTTTTTGAATCTAATAACCAAGTGAACTTATGTTGATAAGACGATTGCAGCGCATCAAAGTTTGCAAAATTTATATCATCAACAATATAAGCAATGTTTTTGGCTAATAAAGCGTATTTTTGAACTTTTTGATTGATTTGTTCAATCTGCATACTTGTTAGTGTTTGGTTTAGAAATAAAGTGTTTATTTCATTGTTAATACTAGTTTTAAGGTTACTTAGAAATCTTGTATTTTCTTCATTGAAAACTGCTTGGTAATTAGTTGTTGTTAATTGATTATAATTATCTTCCAACTTATAGAGATGTTCTAATAATTCATCTAAAGCTGGCTTCAATAAATTTCATCGATTTTTAATCTTAATAAACGTTGTTTGATTCGCATTAGAATTACTGTGTAAAGTGTTTAAAGCATCAATAAATGCAGTTGTTAAATAATTACTAACAATCGAATAATTTTCAAGATAATAACTTTGCATTAAGGAGATATCTGCTATTAAGGTGTTTTTTTCGTTATGATATTGGGTCGGAGCAATTGAAATGTTATCCAAAGTTAAATTATTATATTTGCGAGGGATAAACCAACCATTATCAGGTGTTTTCTTGTATGCTACTAGTCGTAAATGCATTCCTAGATGTACAGGATGATTTGCTTGCAAAACAATATTAAATTTTTGTTGGTTAAAATTAGTTGGTATATTGACAGTTTGCAATAATCGATCATCATCATAGACTTCAATAATTGCATTCTGATAAGCATTTGGATTATCTGATGTATCTAGTGTTATTTCTTGGTCATAGTCATAAATTGGTTGTTGTGTACTAATTTGTAGATTGGTCATTAAGGGTCCAAGACCGTTGTGGTTAATATAATCATCCGAATAATAGAAATTAGTTCGGTAAATCGCCTGAATTATTGAGGGACCTGGGAAATCCATAAATACAATACCTAAACTGCCTAAAGCATTTTGGGTTTTTAAATATCTTGTCATTAATGGATTCACATCTCGTGAAGATACGAATGGTCGAGTGCGACTAGCGTAGGACATAAAGTTTAAATAAAAAAGTTCCTCATCATAAGGACGATTATTTGTTTTTTGCATAAAGCGTTGGACAATTTGCGCTTTATGATTAGGATCATTAATTCCGTCGTAATTGTCTTGCAAAGTATTTCTTCGATCAACGACGTTGTCGTACAAAAACCCCCCAGTAAGATCTTGGTTAACAATATGGTGTCAATGGTTTAAGAAAATGACTTTCCCTCGAAATGATTCCACATTAAAATTACTTGTATTTTTTAACTGCCATTTTTGTAATCCGTTGGGATTATATAAATAATTACGATACTTATTTAATACACGCTGATATTCTGCATTCGCTTGACGAGCATAATAATCTTTGTTTACATTAAAATTTTCGTCTTTAATCCGAATAATAACAAATTCTGAAGGATGCTTAGCTAGGAAGGTAGTGACATCACGCATCGCATCATCAAGGGTTTGTTTAGATGGGACAATACCATGCACCAGACGTCCATCATTTTGCATTCGCAGATCAAAACCCCTGATTCCTAAACGCAATTGATCCCGAAAATTATATGCTTGGGTTAAAGCGTATTCCTGACCAAAAAAGCCATAAATACCGCTATATGAATACATTGTAGAGTCATGAGTTGCGGGAATACTTAATGAAAAAATACTACGATTATTAGGTATTTGTGCCATTCAATCTTCTGATAGCAAACTAGAAAAACGGTCATTAATATCTCCAGTTCGCCATACATAAGATAAACTCTCATCAAGATAAATATCTTTCTTTTGAGCACTAATTACTAATGTGATTAGTGGAGATAAAACCACTGGTGTACTATATAGTAGATGGTGTATAAATCTTTTTTTACGCATTAAATTATTTGTTCCCTCTATATGTTACTTAGTTAATTATTATATATCAAAAGATATGTTCTAATGTTAAAAACATATGATAGAAAATTTTATAATAAAAATCAGCAAAATATAGAAAAAATAACAATTATTAATGTAGTGCAGATGGTTTAATTTTTCTTTATTTAAATTTAAACTAAATATTATTGTTCATAAGGTGTTTTGACTTGTTTTTGAAAATTTTTAATAAATTAGTATTTTTTGTTTATATTTATAGTAAAATCCAATCATATATTCATGATATTTGCTACACAAAATAAAAATAAGAAGGATTTATATGTCACAAAATAAACAAGCTGCACAGCGTGCGGAATTACATAAAAAAATATGAGCTATTGCTGACGATGTACGAGGTAATATTGATGCATGAGATTTTAAAGAGTATTTTTTAGCAATATTATTTTATCGTTTTATTTCAGAAAATTTAGCTGATTACTTTAACAAAAAATTACAACAAGCAGACCCTGATTTTTCTTATGAAAAGTTAGATGATGAAGAGGCTAAAAAATATTTTAAAAATCTTAGTGTCAATGAAAAAGGATTTTTTATTTTACCATCTCAACTATTTGTTAATGTTATCAATGAATATGTTGATAAATATGACAACAACGATAATTTAAATATTTTTTTAACTAATGTTTTTAAAGATATTGAAGGTAGTGCTGATAGTCTTGAAGACAATAGCCACATCAAAGGTTTATTTTCAGATATTAATTTTGATAATAATCGTTTAGGAGCAACTCTTAGAGACAGAAACAAAAGATTATCTGATTTATTAAAAGGTATTCAAGAAATTAATTTTGCAACTGTGCACGACCAAGACATCGATACTTTTGGTGATGCATATGAATTCTTGATTTCAAATTATGCTGCGAACGGTGGAAAGTCGGGGGGGGGAATACTTTACACCACAAACAGTATCTAAATTACTTGCTAAAATTGTAACATTTCAAAAGCAATCAATTAATAACGTTTATGATCCAACGTGTGGATCTGGATCATTGTTGCTACAAATGAGTCATTTTTACCATGATCAACATAATAAAATAATCAAAGGGGGTTTCCACGGACAAGATGATAATTTAATAATCTATAATATGTGTCGGATGAATATGTTTCTGCATAATATTAATTATTCGGACTTTAATATTAAACATGGTGATACTTTATTAAAACCCTTACATGACGATAACCAAAGATATGACGCAATTGTTAGTAACCCGCCTTATAGTGCTAATTGGACAGGAGAAGACGATCCAACATTAATTAACCAAGACCGCTTTAGTCCAGCGGGTGTTTTGGCACCAAAAGGTTACGCTGATTTTGCTTTTGTTTTACATACACTACATTATTTATCATCCCAAGGACGGGCTGCGATAGTTTGTTTTCCTGGAATTTTTTATCGTAAAAATAATGAACAAAAAATTCGAAAATATCTAATTGATAACGATTTTATTGATTGTTTAATTCAATTACCTGAAAACATGTTTTTTGGCACATCGATTGCAACATGTATTCTTGTGTTAGTGAAAAATAAAAACAATCGTAATAAGAATAAGGTATTGTTTATCAATGCTTCTGATTGTTTTAAAAAAGAGGGGAAGAAAAACATCTTTACTGATAAAGATATCGAAAAAATTATGTTTGCTTTTGAAGATCGTAATGACGACGATCATTTTGCTCGATTAGTTGATAAACAGGAAATTATTGATAATGACTACACACTTTCGGTTTCTAATTATATAACACCAAAATCTAATAAAGAAATTATTGATATTAAGCAAGTTAATAAGGACTTAGCAGAATTAGTTGTGAAAATTGACGACTTGCGTGCAGAAATCGATGAATTAGTTAAGGAACTTGAAAATGATTAAATTTAAGGAATTACTTGTGAACGAGCAAATTCAATGAGTTAAATTAAAAGATGTTTGTGAAATGAAACGAGGAAGAACAATATCTAAAAAATATATCGCTGATAATGTCGCCCAATACCCTGTTTATTGTCTACAAGCATTAAACGATCCTATATTAGTTAAAATGAGTACTTATGGTTTTAATGAAGAATATGTTAAATTGCACCAATTAGGAGATTATGATGAACATAATTGATCTCATTAAAAAAGAAAAAGTAGAATATGTGAAACTTAAAGATATTGCTAATTTACAAAAGGGTAAAATTATCACTAACAAACAAATTATTACTGGTGATATTCCTGTAGTCAGCGGTGGGATGAAACCTAGTTACTATCATAATCAAGCAAATATCTTTGAACCTGTAATTACCGTTGCCGCTAGTGGTTCCGCAGGTTTCTTGGATTACTTTGAACAACCAATTTGATTATCTGATGCAATTGGTATCACTAAAAAAGATAATATTCTAATAAAGTTTCTTTATTATTATTTAAAACATCAACAGGATATTATTTATGGTTTGAAAAAAGGAAAAGTAGTATCGCATATTTATATTAGTGACTTAGGCAATATTTTTATTCCTGTACCTTCCTTAGAGATACAAGAAAAAATTGTGAAAACTCTTGACAAATTTACAAAATATGTTAGTGAACTGCACCGTGAACTGCACCGTGAACTGCAATATAGAAATAATCAATATACTTACTACCGAGATTATTTATTAAATGATAAAAATTTACTAAAAATGTCAGAAGGATCAAAAACAGATAAGTTTTTTCTAGAACACAGAACATTACAGGATATAGTTTATGTTGATGCTGCTGGAGTGGATAAAAAAATCAACGATAACGAACAAATGGTTTCGTTATTAAACTATATGGATGTTTATACAAATAACTATATCCATAAAAGATTGTTAAATATGACTGTATCAGCTCCAGAAAATAAATTAACGAAATGTAACATTTTAAGAGGTGACATTTTTGTTACTCCTACATCTGAAACAACTGAAGATATTTTTAGAACCGCAGTTGCTATTGAAGATATTGATAATGCTGTTTATTCGTATCATCTTGTTAGATTACGATTGAAAAATGTGAATTATACAACTTCTTGTTATCTAAATTACTACTTTAAAAGCAATTTATTTAAATCACAAATTAATAAATATGTTTATGGTCAAACTAGAAAAATGATACCAAAAACATCAATTTCAAAAATGTTAGTTTCAATTCCGCCGCTACTGATCCAACAACAAGTTGTCAGTATTCTTGATAAGTTCAGCGAACTTGTAACCCAGACAACTGGTTTGCTTCCAGAAGAGATTGAGAAGCGTCAAAAACAATACGAATATTACCGCGAAAAACTCTTGACATTTGATTTAGAAAGTGGTAGCAAGCAAGCAAGCAAGCAAGCAAGCAAGCATAAATAATTACTTATCACTTTTAGAATCATTATGTCTTAAATACAATGTTAAATACTTACTAAACAATTATGCTAATGCAGTTTCATATGTCAAACTTGAGGATATTTGTGAAATTAAACGTGGTCGAGTTATTTCCAAAAAGGATATTGCCAATAACGCTGGTGAATACCCTGTATATTCATCACAAACATTAAATGATGGTATTATTGGCAAAATTAACACATATGATTATAATGGCGAATATGTAACCTGAACAACCGATGGGGCTTATGCGGGTACGGTTTTTTATCGGAGTGGCAAATTTAATATTACAAATATTTGTGGTTTATTAAAACCAAAAAATCACCAACAAATATTACCAAAATTCTTGGCATATTATTTGCAAAAAAATACTAAAAAATATGTAAATTATGCAACAACTAATCCAAAATTAATGAGCAACACGATAAGTAACATCCAAATTCCCTTAATTCCAATTGATATTCAGCACTACATTATAAAGACCCTAGATAAGCTATCAAGTTTAATAAACCAAACAACAGGCTTGATTCCTAGCGAACTTGCTTTCCGGACTAAACAATACGAATACTATCGTGAACTATTATTGAACTTTAAAACGACCTAATTAAGTAAGAAAGAATATTTATGTCTATAAATAATAAAATTTTACAAAATGAACCAATTGCCGAAATTCCTGATGGGATTATTTTGGGAAAATATGAGCCACAAAATAAAAAGAATACAAAATATCAAACTGAAAAAGAATTAGAAGATCAGTTAATTTCTGATTTAGCAAACCAAGGTTATGAACGTTTACATATTTATAAGCAAGAAGATTTAGAAATAAATATTAAAGAACAAATCCAACGTTTAAATAATGTTGTCTTTAATGATGACGAATGAACAGAGTTTAAAAATAATTATTTATTACCTAGTAATGGTAAAGACATAAAATCATGTACAAGGCGAATTCAGGAAGATGAAATATATACTTTTAAATTTGATGATGGTTCTTCAAAAAATATCAAAATTTTTGATAAAAAAGACATTTATAATAATAGCTTGCAATTTATTAATCAAATGCAAAATACAGGGCTTCTTAATAATCAATATGATGTAACGATTTTAATTAACGGTTTGCCGATTGTTCAGATTGTACTTAAAAGACCGGGCGTGGATATTCGTGCAGCATTTAATCAAATTCAACGTTATAAAAAGGAAAGTTATAACAATTTTTATAACTATATCCAAATCTTTGTAATTTCTAATGGGACGTTTACTAGTTATTTAGCAAACACGAATGATAAAAATAAAGATCAATTTAAATTTAGTATGAACTGAGCGGATGTTCAAAATAATGTTATTAATGATCTAAACGATTTTACTACCAGATTTTTTGAAAAAAGAACATTATTACAGATTATTACAAAATATTGTGTTTTTACCAAAGATGGAAATTTATTAGTTATGCGCCCATACCAAATTGCCGCAACTGAGCGGATTTTGTGAAAAATTAATTCAAGTAATAAAAATAAAATTTGGGGGAACAATAAAGCAGGTGGATATATTTGGCATACCACAGGAAGTGGTAAAACATTAACATCTTTTAAAGCAGCGTTGCTAGCAAGTCGTTTAGAAAACATTGACAAGGTACTTTTTATCGTTGATCGTAAAGATTTAGATAACCAAACTTTAGAGGAATTTAAAAAATACGATGAGGATAGTGTTATTGGTAGTAATTCTACCCAAAATTTAAAAAATAATTTTGAAAAAAGTGATCGAAAAATTATTATCACAACCATTCATAAAATGAAAAAATTTATTGACAATAATCCAGATCACCCTGTATACCAAAAACATTGTGTTTTAATTTATGATGAATGCCACCGTTCTCAAACGGGGACTTTCCAGAAAAAAATTGCTAGTAAATTCAAAAAACATTATCAGTTCGGATTTACAGGCACGCCGATTTTTCGCACAAATGCCATTAATAATTACACCACAGAACAAACTTTTGGCGCCTTATTGCACCAATATGTTTTATTAGATGCTATCAGGAATAAAAAAGTACTTAAATTTAAAGTTGATTATATTGAAACAACGGGTCATAACAATAATGAACGCCCGAGAATAAAAAGAGATGAGCAAGATGAAGAAAATGTTGATTATTATTACGATATTCAGCAAGAAAAATTGTTAAAACATCCGAATAGAATTCAAGCTGTTAGTGAGCACATTTTAAAAGTTTATAATACTAAAACTGCACGTATTCGTACAAATGAACGAGAAAAAGGTTTTAATGCTTTATTAGCAACTACAGACATCGAAGCAGCTCGTAAGTATTATGAAACATTAAAAAAATTACAAAAAGATAAACCAAAAGAAGAACAATTAAGAATTGCAACAATTTTTAGCTATCAGGAAAATCCTGATCGAGGTGATGGCGATATCGAGGGTGAAGATATTGAAATAGGCCAAAATATAGATAAAATGGAATTAACTGATAAACAGTTTTTAATGCAAACTATAGATGATTATAACAAAATGTTTGAGAATAAGAATATGAATTATAGTATTCAAGAATTCAATGAATACTACCAAGATGTTTCTAAGCGTACAAAAAAGAAAGAAATTGATTTATTAATCGTTGTTAATATGTTTTTAACTGGGTTTGATGCACCAACATTAAATACGTTATTTGTAGACAAAAATTTAAAGTATCATGGTTTAATTCAAGCATTTTCACGCACAAATAGAATTTTTAATGATAAAAAAACATTTGGTAATATTGTATGTTTTCGGGATCTAAAAGAACAACTCAATGATGCGCTAAGATTATTTAGTGTTGCAAATGATAAAGATTTATATATCTATGTTGAGCGTGGTTATAATGATTATTTCGAGGGCTATAAAACAGATGATGGCGTACATAATAGAGGTTATAAAGAAGTTTGTGAAGAATTGATATCCCATTATCCTGATCCCAGCGTTTTAGAAAACGCAACAGATGAGGAAAAGAAAAAATTTGTTGATTTATATAATGAATTCATAAAATTAAGAAATATATTATCTTATTATGATGAGTTCGGAAAAGACGAAAAGGTTGAGATTATTGGAAGTCAGTTACAACAAGATTTACAAGCTGCTTATCTGCGAATTAAGGATGATTTTAATAAAAAAAGAAAAGCGGATGCAGAAAAAAATATTCCCAATTTGAATGATGAAATTATTTTTCATACTGAACTTATAAGTACAGATGAAATTAATATTGATTATATTCTTAAATTAGTTTACGATTGGTGGATCGAAATAAAAAAACATAATATTATTAAAGAACATAATATTATTCATATCAAAAAAACTATTGGTGACATATTATCAGCCCATATAGACTACCGCCATAAAAAAAATATATTTGAATATTTTATAGATTCATTAGTAAAAAATGGTCTTGCAAAAGATGAAAACTTCGAAGAATTTAATCGTATTTTTCTTGAATTTACAAAAAATAAAAAACAAGAAAAAATTGAAAATTTGATTAGTGAAGAGTTTTTAACAGAAGGAACTTATGAGTTTATTGAAGAATGTTTTAGAAACAAAAAACTATTAGAAAACACTTCTGAAAAATTGAATCGTATTGTTCCACCAACACACTATACTAAGTTAGAAGCAAAAAAAGAACAAGTGTTAGAGAAAATCAGAAAAATAGTAGAGGAATTCGAAGGTTTATAATAGACAAAGTATAAAAAATGAAACACATGATGTGTTTCATTTTTTTATATAGGTTAATGCTATTAGTTTTCTTCTAACCGAGCCATATCATTAACATATAGTTTATCATTAGAGTTAACTAAACTAATTACATAAAGTTTCATTGGTGTATGAACTTCGTTCATTATCTCATTTGTTTCATAATCAGTAATTGAAGATAATTGGACTGTTTTTAAATCATCAGAATATGAAGATAAAATTTGAATTTGATCATTAATTAAAAATTTATTTTTAGATGTAATTAAATATTGATTATTCCCTAAGATTTCTGTGACAATAAAAATAAACGATTGTCCAACAAGTTCTTGTTTATCGTGGTATAGCATTAATTCGTGTCCAGGATTACCATTCATTCATGCGACATTTGCTAACCGGTTCATTGCTTTTTGCAGCTGATTTTTTAACTCATCTCAGTTAACTGGTTGGCTGTTTTGATAAGCCTTAATGGCTTGCTGATAAGCGTGAACAATGGTTGCGATATAGTGAATTGATTTCATTCGTCCTTCGATTTTAAAGGAGTGGATTTGTAAATCCATTAACTTGGCAAGGTTGCTAATTTGAATCATATCTTGGGATGACATTGAAAAAGGGGAGGGTGTTTTATCAAGGATGTGATTTTTAATATTATAAGATCATCGACATGAATGAGCACATCCACCAACGTTTGCATCCCGTAAACTAAAATTGTTGCTCATCATACAACGTCCTGAGTAGGCAATACATACTGCTCCATGGATAAAAACTTCAACCTCAATTTGTTGGTTAAGATTTTTCATTAATAAACTAATCTCATCGATTGTCATTTCTCGGGATAAAACAACACGGTGTGCACCATTACGTTTAAAAAATAATGCAGATTTTGAATTTGTAATTGATTGTTGTGTACTAATGTGAATTTCGGTTTTTTCACGATAATGTTTTTTTAAATGGTCAATAATAAATGGATCCGCACTAATACATCCATCAGGGGGATTGACCATAATTTGGTCAATGAATTTTGCGAAATTCTTGGTCAAAGGCATATGACAGATAACATTAGTTACTAAATAAACTTTTTTATTACGTGCATGTGCATAATCAATTAACTCATGAATTTGTTCGATTTCAAAATTGCTTGCACGAGCACGTAAAGAATAACTTTTCGCCCCTACAAACACTGCATCAGCCCCGTAGTCTAAAGCTATTTTTGCCTTAAATAAGTCGCCCGCAGGAGCGAGAAGTTCATAATTAAAATCCTTATTTTTCATGCTCATATTTTTCCATACTTAAAATATCTTTAATTGTTCCATAAAAACTGTGTGTAATTGTTTTGTTATAGCTAAGATCTTTAATCGTGTTTCACGCAGTCTTTTTAAATACCTCGTCATAACTATTGTTATCAAGGTGTTTGATTGCTTGTTGATACAAGTCAACAAGCAATAAAGATTCTTCATCGGTGTGCAAATAATTATTAATCCAAAGTAAATCAACTTTCGTTTCTTTAATTTTATCTAAAATATCTACACAGCATAATTCATAACCACTATACATATGAGTTCCATACCGGTCTTGCTTTAGTAAATGCGGATACATACGTAATTGTTCCTGGATTTCTAAAAACGCTTCTTTATCAAATTCCACCTGTTCATACTGTCGTGCATATGCGGCAAAATTTGATACTAAATTTCATCGCGAATGCATAACAAATAATAAACCATTGATTTGGATCATTGTCTGGATGTTTAGTGGATTATCGTGACAGATCATTTTAACTTCTGCTAACCACATTTCACGGGCTAAGAAAACACTCATAATTTGATTTTCTGCAAAAAAAGGAAATTGTTTTGAACTCGTCACAGTTGTTTCAGAATTATACATCAAATTTAAACCGAGATTTTGTTCTAAATTAATTTCAGCTACCGCATAATCGGAAAACATAATTAAATCAACTCCTATTTTCTTAAGGTTAATCAAGTATTCTGTTAGCTGATCTAATTGTGCATCATAAAAAAAAGCATTAACTGCAACAATGATTTTTGTTTTTTGTTTATTATTGTTTAATTCCACTAAATCATTTCAAGTACAACTAAAACTCATTCGTACACTATAATCATCATCCCCCACAATGATGTACTCTACTTGCTTATTGATTAAATCATAAGCGTTTTTTAAACTAGTGGGACTTACACATAACTTCATTCTTTATCTTTCTACATATATTTTGCAATATATCATCTTTGTTAACATTTTATCTTTAAGTATTATTATATTATAGTAATATAAATATGATTAGCAAATAATCATATAGGAAACCAATAACCAAAAAGAAAGAAAAATTATGACTAATTCACAAAATGAACTCCAATTAATGACGATTAAAATTTTAAGTGCTAATGAAGAAAATAAACTTGATGATCAATGTATTGGTAATAACCATAATTCCCCTGGATTAACTTGAACCAAAGTACAAGATGCTAAAAGTTATGCTGTGGTAATGATTGATTACGAAGCAACACCCGCATGCGGGTTGAGCTATGTGCATTGATTTGCGTGTAATATTAAAAATAATTATTTAGATTTTAATGATGCAAAACTAAACAAAGATTTAATCCAATCTAAACCAACAGGGGCTTATTGATCAATTGATTTTACAGTACCAAATACTAATGAACTAACAACTTCATATATTGCCCCATTCCCCCCTAACGCACCTCACCGTTATGAAATTCGTGTTTACGCCCTAAGAAATGATGTCCAATTTGTTGGTAGCAGTACAACAATTAGTATGGATGTTTTTGATGCTCTGATTAATGAAGCAGGAATTATTAATTACGGGGTGGTGTATGCACATGTTCCACAATTAACGCTTGATGAAGAAAAACAAGTGGTTAAAGGGGAAGTATACCCATTAACGTTAATGAAAAATGAAACATACACAAAAATTAAGGATGTATCAATTAACCATTTATGACTAAACATTTTTACAAAGGATATGTTATACCGTTTTATTGATCCATTACAGTGTGATTTATTGATTGAAGATGATGCTAGCGGTGCAAAAGCGTATGCAATTCTGATTACAAGTAATATTGGTTATCAACAACACGGAACGAGTATTGTGCATTATGCGCATATTATCAATAAAGATGATAAGCAGCGTTTTAAATTTTTAAATTCATATGCAACTAAGCCTGATTTATTAGATATTAACCCCAAAGTAATTAAAATGATCGGAACAGAATTTGCGGTTGTTTACGATAAAAATAGTAAATTAACAAATAGTAATGAATGATATTTAAATGTTAGTGTCTTTGGATTAGATAAAAAAATTAATGATTTAAATAAAAAAATTATTGATCAAAGTGTTGCTGGCATGTTTGATATGATTGCAGGTCATACAATCGCTTATGCAAACAAATATATTAAAATCAAAGTTTAGTTATTAAAAGTATTATATATGAGTAGTTCATATAAACGTAGTCAAAATAACACAAATGTTTATTTACAACACAAAGCATATAGTGTGATGCTAAATAGTAGCAACGCTTTGGGGTTACAAGCAAATAAACTACAAAAAAGATTTGCACAATATCCCAAGCTTAATATTTCAAGCAGTACAATCAATTTATTTGATGAATTTAATATAAATCTTCCTACAAAACTAATAGTATTAGTTGATAAACAAAAACAAACCGATTGATTTGATTATGTGCAAGCAGTAGTAACTAAAATGAGTATTTTAGATGATCAGATTGAAGTGCCTGAAACTTTTAGTAAGGAAAATGAATTTAAGAAAATCAATAAAATATACCACGAGTGGTTAGAATCCAAACGGGATTACATAGTTTTAAATCATCCTGATGATTTAAAACCAAAAAAACTAACTTCATTAATAAACAAAAGAATACAAGGTCACCGTAAGAACTGATTAGAAATTAGTCTTTTTGTTTTCATTGGGTTAACTGGGATACTGGCAATTGTGTTAATTATTTTAGCTGCTTTACAACTTTTATAACAAGAAACATAAATTTATCAATTTCAGGAAATCGCTAAGTTGATAATAATAGCAAAATTAATTAAATAAGGTGAAATTATGTCAAGTATCAAAATTGCAATCGATGGACCCAGTGGTTCAGGAAAGTCATCAGCAGCGAAATTACTTGCTGCAAAATTAAATTTTTTATATGTTAATACGGGAAATATGTATCGCACATACGCCTATGTATTACAGGAAAACGGTTTATTAGACTTAATTAATGATCAGCTAGATGAATCATTACAAACTAAAATCAAAACTTTTTTAGATAATCAAGAAATTATTTTTAGTGGAGACGATGTTTTTGTAAATGGATTAGACATTAGTGAGATTGTACGTCGCAACGAAACTGCAAATCTAGCGAGTATTGTTGCCCAAAATGCTTTTATTCGTACTTATGCAACGAATAAACAACGCGAAATGGCTGATAGCCAAAACACAGTGATGGATGGCCGGGATATCGGAACTGTTGTACTAGTTAATGCTGATTTAAAAATTTATTTGAACACTAAAATTGAAACCCGCGCTCAGCGCCGGTTTGAGCAAAACCAAGGAATTGACAATCAAGACTATCAAACAATTTATAACGAAATTAAATTACGGGACGAAAAAGATATGCATCGCCCATTAGCACCATTAAAAAAAGCCGATGATGCTATTGAAGTTTTTAATGATGGTATGAATGTCGAACAATGTGTAGATTACTTATTAACCATTGTTAATGAACAATTAAAAAATAGATTTTAATTATTAGTAAGTACTATTGATAGAAAAGGTTTTTAACAATTAATATTTGGTTAAAAATCTTTTTTAATGTGAAAAAATTAGTTGATTAGACTATAAAATTATCCGAGGTTCAAACTTGCTTTTTTTATTTTTTTCGTATAAGATTATAGAAATATTTATATGAAAATTTTTCATCAACTGATGGATAGAATAGAACCCAAAAAAGGTTCTTTTATGTGTTTATAGTAAAATTTAACAAATATAGGGTAAAAAGTGTTTTTTATGGTTTTAAAAACCACTTTTTATTTTTAGTTAATATTTTTGCATTATATAATATTAATGCACCGATGATAAAAAAAGTAGACGGATAGAATATGGTAAAACAAAAACATAAACATTATTTTAGTTTTGATAAACATTTACGAACAATTAAAGGGTTAGTTATTTCGTGAAGTATTATCTTCACAATCATACTGCTTTACAGTATTGTTTTCGGGGTAATAATCCACTTTTTAAGTGCTCAAAACTTAAATGTCCAAGATGCGTTTATTGTTAATCGAAGTTATTTAACAAATCCAACTAAAAACATTATTTATGCAGGTTATGCAATGTTGTATTTTCCTTTATTATTTTTAATTGGTTGTTGAATTAATGGTATTAACAATGTGCATAAATCCGTTTATTTCCATTGACTAATTTGGTTTTTATATGTTGTTGCGACAATCTTACTCATCATTGCAATGACTCTAATTACAAATATTTACATCTATATCTAATATTTAATAATACACTCTTATTGCAAGAGTGTATTATGTCATTTACTACACATTAAAATAAAAAACAGAAGGTATCTAAAATATGCATAAAGTAGAAAATAATAAACCCGTTTATCACAGTCGTGAGGAGTTAGTTGATAAGATAAAATTAAGTTTTGCAGATGATTTTGCTTTTAATTATATTCTTGAAGAAAAAGATGCAGGGATTTTAGAATCACGCAACCTTTTAGCTCTTAAAGGCCATAATATTAATGAAATCTTAATGGATATGGTGATTGAACTTTCCAATAAAAAACGCACAAGAAATACAATTAAATATTTAAAATTACGTGACCGTTTAGCCCAATTTTCTCTAAAAGATGAACATTATGAAGAAATTGTTGCAACTCTTGAATCATTAGGGATTACTGTTACACAAATTGATTTATTTCAAAAAGATAAAAAACTATCTCCAACAAAGAAAAAAGATGAATGAGGAATCGATGATACGATGGAAATCTCATCTACTAAAATGGGTATTGCATCATCGCTAGGTGAAAAAGTCGATGATGGAATTAAAGCCTATTTAGGTGTTTTAGGAGAAAGTAAAATCTTAAAGAAAGATGATGAAGAAACTTATGCAAAAATGGTATTAGAGGATGATGAAGTGGCTCATAAAACGGGTGTTGCACAATTATACACTTCTAATATGCGTCTTGTAACGTCAATTGCTAAAAAATATTTAAACCGTGGTCTTGAACTAGAGGATTTGATTCAAGAAGGTTCAACGGGCTTATTGAAGGCGATTTCGAAATTTGACTACGAAAAAGGTCATAAATTCTCCACTTATGCAACATGATGAATTCGTCAATCAATTACCAGAGCAATTGCTGATCAAGCTCGTCAAATCCGGATTCCGGTTCATATGGTAGAAACGATTAATAAGTTAACAAAAACTGAACGTTCATTGGTTCAAGAATTGGGACGTGATCCTACTGCTGACGAAATCGCAAAAGCGATGAATAAGTTAGAAACTCTAAAAACAACATCTCCAATCACTGCGTCTCGTGTAGTAGAAATTAAAAAACTAAATGTTGATCCAGTCTCATTAGATAAACAAATTGGTCATGATGAAGAATCTCAATTTAGTGATTTTATTTCTGATGATGAACTAATTTCACCAGAAAAATACACTGAACGTCGTGCTTTGAAAGATGAAATTAATGAAATTTTCCGCAAAGTTTTATTAGAAAAAGAAGAAAAAGTAATTAAGATGCGTTATGGTCTTTCACCTTATGAACGACCGTATACACTCGAAGAAGTGGGTCAAGAAATTAAAGTTACGCGCGAACGTGCTCGACAAATTGAATCAAAGGCACTTCGTAAATTAAAACATCCTTCGAAATCTGCAAAGTTAAAATCATTCCTATTATCAATTAATGATGGTAAATAAGAAACTTCAAACAATTGCGGATTTAATTCCTGATAGTCGATATTTAGTTGATGTTGGATGCGACCATGGATATTTAGGGATTTATGCTCTACTAAATAACAAAGTGGATTATGTTCTTAATTTAGATATCAACGCTGAACCACTAGAACAAGCGCGTCGTAATTTTCAAAAATATAACTTATTAAATCAGGCGTCTTTTGTTTTGAATGATGGGTTGAAGAATCAAAAATTTGATAAGCAAACAACAGTTGCAATTGCGGGGATGGGTGCTAATTTAATTATTAAGGTTCTTGAGCAACAAACAGCATATGCTGATGCATATATTTTATCTGCTAATTCAGATGTTATTTTTTTAAGAACCTACCTTTATGAACACAATTATTTATTAGTTAACGAAGAGATTGTGTATGAAAAAGGGAATTATTATTTTGTTTTTTTAGCAAAACATTTAAATAAAAAAACAGATTATCATAAAAAGGATTATTATATAAGTAGGTCACTATACACACGAAATGATCGTGTTTATCGTACTTATTTACAAGCGCGATATGACTACTTATCGCAATTAGATATTGCCAAAGTTAGTCAACATTTACGTGACGAATATCAATATCTCAAAGGGGTTATATTAAATGAAAGATAATAAAATCTTAAAAGTTCAAGATATCTATGATTTCTTGTTGACAAAATATCCGCTAAGTTTAGTTGAACCTGATGATAAATCAGGTTTATTCTATGTTCATGATGATCCAGTAACCAGTGTTTATGTTGCATTGGAAATTACGCCAAAGGTTTTGCAAGAAGCAAAGATTTACGGATCAAACTTGATTATTACCCATCATCCACTATTTACTAATGATGACATTACTGTTGATAAACCGTATTATGTGAATGAATCTGCTATTAACTTTTTAAAAGAAAATAAAATTGCTCACATTAATTTACATTCTAATTTTGATAAATCACCAGATGGAATGAACATGACGATTGCTAATTGATTGAACAATATTAATGGTAATGGGATCGGTATCGGATTGGCGAATATTCAACAAGATCCTAATAATCCATATATTGTAACCGCTGAAACTAAGGTTGGAATTGGAATTGAATATATTTCGCGTGTAATTAAAGCGACTGTTCGTTCACCAATGGTAAAGTATAACAATAAGTGGGTTAACCATCGTGTAAACAAATTAGCTATTTGTGCTGGTTCGTCATACAAGTTTGCTGATTATGTTTTTAATGATTTAAAAGTTGATACTTTCTTATCAGGTGACTTAAAACATCACGATTGAGTTGATGCTGAAAGTAAAAATCAAAATATTATTGATATGCACCATTTAGCTGAAAATGTATTTGTAATGGTTGTTGAAAAAGAATTATCAGCTATATTTGCAGAAAATTTAACTATCTATAAAGCTTTGGAACCGATGAAAATTCGTTTAGTTTAATCATAACAAAAAAATATCTTAATATCACCTTATGATAGGTGATATTTTTTTGTGCAATAACCATAACAAATTTTAATCATATTTACACATTTATTTTGCAAAATTAAGCAAACTTTTTTTGATGAACAAAAAAACACGGATTTTACACATTTTTCAATGCTTTAATAATGTATAAAAATTTTCTAAGTGTTATTATAAGTGTGTAAATTATTTTTTTAAAACAAAAAATAGTTGAAAACTCAATTATGTTGGGTTTTTATATTGATATAGTATCAAACAATAAGATAGGAAAATTAATGAAAAAATTAAATAAAAAAATTCTGTTAAGTACCCTTGGTGCGGTAGTGGTTTTAGGTTCAGTTGCTGCGATTGCTGCAAGTTGTAAAAAAGATGCTGACAAAAAAACTCCCGGAAAAGATAAACCAGGTTCTGGCTCTAGTGCAAATAATGGTACGAATGGTGCAACTACAGGAGCAACAAATACTGAAAATGCACCTTTAGCAGCAAAACCAATGAAATGATCTAATGCTAAAAACGCAACTGCTATAGATGGATCAAATTTATTTATCGTTCCACAACCTCCATTAGGGCAACATATTCACCCGGATGGATCAGTGCATGGACATGTCCATTCAACATTACTATTCGAACGTCAAGCACATGATTTAGTGGTTACTCAAAAACCTGTTGAAACAATCAATTTAGCTGACCCAGTACCGATGATTAAAATGGTACGTATTAACTTTGTATCAAACGAAGAAGCAACAAAAACAGAAAATAAATTTGATGCAGAAGGTAATGCTGGACTTTATGAAAAAGATGGTAAAGTATTTAACGCTAAAGGTGAGGTAATCGACATTAGTGTTAATGCTCCAACTTTCTACTACGAAAATATGAACAATGTACGTTTATTAACAAATATTCCAGGCTTAGAAACAAATATTGTAACATTCACAAAAGAAGATGTTGACCGTGGTTATTTAATTGCTAACTTCGCCTTCACACACGGTTTACCTGCAGTAAAAGAAAATTTATTTGAAAAAGAAATTAACTACTTCTATGTTAATCGTTTACAATTCTTACACTACCATAACGATCAAATTGGTGATCACTGAGAAGTAAATTTATCTAATCTACCACGTGTTTCAGTTAAATATGAAGTTCATGGACAAGAACAAGACGAAATGTCTCAATTAGATAGTAATATGATTGATTACCGTGGTGTTTTAGACGCTGCTCGTGAAGCAATGACATTAATCCACCCTGACCGTCGTTTTAAATTTGTTGGTTTATATGGACACACATTACTTACTTTAAACACTAACCCATCAGTGAAAACTTGAGATAGTGAATTAGCAAAAGATGAAAATGGTCAATTAATGAAAATTGGGGAATATACATTCTGAAAAGGACGTTTCCCAGATCGTGGACAAGTAACATGAGCTGAAAAAGTAACTAACACTGCTCCAACAGATAGTCAAAAAGATTATGAATTATACCGTAACCCATATGGTGAATCTGCTGCATCAGGAGGAGATGTTTCTAAAGGTAACTTATTCTTGTGAAATGAATTTGTAAAAACTGCTGTTGAATTAGATCACAAATTAAATGTAGAAGCAGTTATGAACAAAACAGATGCATTAGACAAAGAAATGTCTAAACTTGCTCAAAAATTATCAGTACTAACTGAATTTATTAATAAATACCGTGAACTTGATGTTGTTGGTGATGAAGTTTATGGATATGTTGATGAATGAATTGCATCACATAAAGATACTTTTAAAGCAATTCCAGGTAAACCTGATGCTGAGCCAAACATTTTCCAAACTGCTGAACCAAACGATGCAGAAAAAATGTTTAACGCTGTATTAAATTCTGTTTTAACATTAAATACTAAATTAAAAGAAGCTAACATTGATTACACAAATAAGGAAGCTGCGTTAGCAAAAGGAAACCAATTAATCGAAGAAGCAGTAACTAAGTTATCTCAAAGATTAACTGAATTTAAAGAAGCATCTGCTTATGTTGATAATAATGAACCAGATGTTGTTACTCCAACTTCAACAACTGTAAGTAAATAAGTGATTTTTTACAAGCTAAGATATAATTAAACATAAAAATACGATTACCGGCATACCGGCAATCGTATTTTTATTTGGAATGTAATTTTTCAAATAATAAAGCAGCCGTTTTTTTGTTTAGGATTTGTTCTAATGCTGGTAAACTTGCTTGCTTTAAATGATCAATATCTTGGTAGTATTTAAAAATTTTTTGTTTGGTAATTTTTCCAATTCCGCTAATTTCATCAAGTATTGATGATGTCATTGTTTTTTGTTTTCTTTTACGTAAAAACGAAATTGCTCAATTGTGAACTTCATCTTGCATATGAGCTAAATATTTATATATAGCGGATGAACGATCTAATAAATATTCTGATTCATCTGCAAAAACTATTGCATTTGTCTGGTGGTTATCATCTTTTTTAAAACCAATTACAGGAATTTTTTTATTGATTTCAGTCAGGGCTTTAAGCGCAGCGCGTACCTGTAGCTTGCCCCCATCGACAACGATTAAATCGGGTAATATTTGCAAATTAGTGTATCGACGTTTAATAACTTCATACATAAAGTGGTAATCTGATTGCAGTTCTTTGGATGTTAGGTTATATTTACGCTTTAATTTATGGTTTATTAGTCCGTTTGTATAAACAATCATTCCTGCAATAGGAAATTCAAGAAAAATATTAGAGTTGTCAAAGATTTCAATTGTCTCTAGCTTATCTAATTTAACAATCGCTTGCAGAGTTGTTAAATTTTCTTGTAACAAATTTTTGCGGTGCTGCAAGCCTGCCAGATGAGATTCGTAATAAGTTTTTGCGTTAAAAACTGCGAGCTCGAGAATTTTTTGTTCTTTTTTATTACGAGGATTAATAAATTTTTGTGCTAACTGGTTAGTTAATCATTTTTGATGATCTATCGGCAAAGATACAAGACAAATACTTCTTTTATGAACACTATAATATTGATTTAAATAAGATGCAATCAAATCATTAATGTCTTCTAAAATAATTTGATCGTAAAAAATGTTTTTGCTTAATAAATTACCATCTTGGTAGTTAAAAACATTGATTACTAAATAGTCGTTTTGTTGGTAATAACCAATAACATCAAAGCTATCATCAAGATCTAATTGTACTAGCGATGAAACATTTATGTTTTTTAAACTGATTTGTTGATCATAATATTTTTTTGCGCTTTCGAAATCTAACTTACTTGCTGCGAACTGTTCTTTTTGAGCAAGGTGTTCGATTAAGCTTTGTGTTTGACCTTTGAAAATATAACTAATTTCTTTTTTAAAACGTGCATATTGCTCAAATGTTTGGGGAGTCACATGATGTGCGATACATTGGTTAAGGTGATAAAACATACAGGTTTTATCAGCAGAAACCTTACATTTTTTAAAAGGGTAAATATTATTAAGTAGGTTTAATAAATCATAACGATGACTAGTTTTGTCAGCGATTGGTCCGTAAAATGTTCCAAGATTTGGATTATATGTACGCTGATAAATTAAACGAGGATGCAATTCATTGGTAACACAAATATAAGGGTAAAAATTACCTTCTTTTAGTAAGATGTTAAATTTAGGTTTATGTTTCTTAATTAAATTATTTTCTAAAATTAGAGCTTCGTTAGGGTTAGCAACAACAATGTAATCAAAACCTGCGATTTGTGCAACTAAATGTTGAGTTTTGGAATTTTGTTGGTCGTAAAAATATGAATGCATGCGGTCATACAAATTTTTTGCTTTTCCGACATAAATAATTTCATTATGCTTATTTTTTCATAAATAACATCCCGGTTGTTTGGGGATGTTTTTTAAAGTATTTAAAATGTTGTTATTATTCATATGTAAAAAGCTTAATCTTGTGCAAAGATTAAACTAATATATTTTTTAATACAGCCTTGCTCATAAACAACTTTGTAAAGGTGATAGAATAATGGGCATTCGTTTGTTAATTGGTGCTTGTTTAATAAGTCATTAATTCCGTGTAACGCATTTAAACCTTCAACAGTACTGCAATTATTATTAATAAGATCAAGTGCATCATTGGTTGCTAATTGAAAACCAAACATAAAGTTACGTGATTTATCATCAGTACAAGTTAAAATTAAATCCCCAAACCCAAAGTATGAAATAAAATCGTTTACATCGGCTTGATAAATGGTTTTTAAGAATAAAAGTATTTCTTTAACACCTTGAGTTAAATATGCACAAAGGGCGTTTTTTGAATTATACAAACCCTGCACCAACCCGCAACCAATTGCCAAAACATTTTTCATACTTGCTAAAAAGTTTGCACTTGATGTTTGACTACTAAAAGCGAGTGAAAACCATGGGGTTTGAAAATCTTTTTTGATTTGCTGCGCTAATGTCTTGTTGGCTCCTAAAATATTAATTTTAGTTGGTTTTTGTGCAAAAACTTCAACTGCAAACGAAGGTCCAGCTAAACAAAAGACAGCAGCGCATTGTACTTCCTTTTCAATAATATCTCCCCAAAACTGAAATGTTTTCAAATCCATTCCTTTTGCAGCATTCAAGATGATTTGGTTACGTAAATCAAAAGTTTTCAAAATATCAATCACACTACGTAGTGCATTTGAGGGAACACATAATAAGATGACATCATAAATATTATCAATTAGTGCGGTTTGCAAATTATTGTAGATTTTATTAATCGGATGCAAAAATTTATTTGTTCGAAAATAACGACTATTTGTTTGGTGCTCTTTAATTTCATTTAACTCGTTTGCATTAATTGAATAAAAATCGATTTGGTGGCCATTGAATAATAATGGCTGAGCAAGTGCTGAACCAAATGCTCCTGATCCGATAATTAAATATTTACTCATTTTCAAGACCTCGGATACGCTTGTTTTTATCTTGTCAATACAGAGTAATTGGCACTAAATCAAAACCAAACCGAAGACGAATTTCGTTTTCAATGTAACGCGCATAACTAAAGTGCAGGAATTTAGGGTTATTACATTTAATCACAAATGTAGGAATTTGTGACTTAACTTGGACAGCATAACTAATAATAATTCGTCCACCTTTGTGAATTGCGGGATCATTTGCAACATTTGCACGCACAAGTGTATCTGTTAAAACACTTGTAGAAATTCTACGGTCTTTTTGCTCACGAACCTGATCTATTGTTTCAAAAATTGTGTGAATACGTTTATTTTCTTTAGCACTAATAAAGACAATTGGTGCTCAAGATAAATATTTAAAATGACTTCGGACTTTTTTGATGTATTGATTCATAGTTTTTTCATCTTTTTGCACAACATCTCATTTATTAACAACAATGATAGTGGGGATATTTGCCTGGTAAGCAAGACCGCCAACAACTTCATCCTGCTCAGTGATATCACGTGATCCATCGATCATAAATAAAATTAAAGACGCTCGAGCAATGGCTTTTTGGGTTCTTAAAACAGCGTACTTTTCCACATCTTCACTAATTTTACCTTTACGACGTACACCTGCTGTATCAATGATGGTATAACTTTTTTTATTGTATTTAAAGTCAGCATCAATGCTATCGCGTGTTGAACCTGCTTGATCGTGCACAATTGACCGGTTTTCGTTTAAGATAGCGTTTAATAAGGAAGATTTTCCTACATTAGGGACACCAATAACGCAGAATTTAAAAACATCTTCATTTTCATTTGGGTTATTAGGTTCTAAGCCAACCACAAGCTCATCCAATAAATCCCCTACACCAACTGAGTGTTCAGCAGAAATGTAAATTGGTTTTCCAAAACCTAATGCATATAGTTGGTTTTCGTTAATGTTATCATTGCGGTTATCAACTTTATTAACTGCAAGAATAACACGTTTATCACTTGCAGTTTTCTTTAACATTTTTGCGATCATCATATCATTGGCGTCGATTCCGTCCTTGTATGAAACAAGGAAGATAATCGTGTTTGCTTCATCGATGGCAAAATTAACTTGTCGTGCGATATCTGCTTGATAGACATCATCGGTTTTGGACAACAAACCACCAGTATCAATTAACATAAAGTCTCGCAACAATCAGTTCCCTAGACCATAAATTCGGTCTCTTGTAATTCCTGCCTCGTCATTAACAATTGATTGTTTACGACGAATAATTTTATTAAATAATGAAGATTTACCGACATTAGGTTTTCCTACAATAGCTATTGTACGCATATCTCTAACTCCTTATGTTTTTTTATTTTATGGTAGTAAAAAATAATAAACTTGACGGTTAATAGGTTATATGCAAACAAATGTTAAACATTCATTTTCTTTTATACTATCTATTAGTTTGATGAGTTGACTAATCTTATTTGTTAGTGTAATTAGTGCTGTGTATTATGAGCGTTTTTTTATCTTACTCATTAACCTTATTAGTCTTGTTTATTTCTTTCTCTATAAGTTTAATTATAAACTAATTATTATATATGTTTGTAGCGGATTATTAGTCGGAATATTATCACACTATATAAGTGAATATTTTAGTGTACAAAATGTGTTTATATTTATTCAAAAAAAGCTGAATTTTAATTTAAAAGAGCTAATGGCTAAACAGATAGACTATGTGTATGAAAACCCTAGAAGCAAACTTTTGTTTAAACTGTTGGTTTTAAACATCAAAATAAAATCAGATATATTAGATCAGATTTATAGTTTGAATATTGCACACTTATTTGTTGTCTCTGGTTTGCACCTATCTTTAATTCTAAAACTCATTGATAAAATAAAATTTAAGCATAGCATGTGATACACACGTAGTTTTAGTTTAATATTTATTTTATTTTATGGATATTTGTTAGATTTTAATCCTGGGGTGTTAAGGGTTTTAATTAATTTAATTTTAACTTGGATCTGAAAAAATAATGATCTTGTTTCAAAATTAAGTTTAAATGGAATTATTAATACCTTGATTTGTCTTCCGCATGCGAAAAGTTATGTATTTTATTTTAGTTATGGGGTTCTGTTTATTATTTTTTGTTTAAAAACAATCATTAATAAACGTAAAATTGTGTATTATTTAGTAACTAATTTAGTTGTCTTTATCTTTACATCGCTTATTAGTTGGACAATTAAAGCACAATTGAATATTTTAGGAATTATTTATATGCAAATATTTAGTGCACCGATTCTTATTTTGCATCAACTATTGTTTTTTCTAGGGTGAATTCCAAAAATTAATATTGTCTTTGATTTGTTTTTAAATCTATTGTTTACCAGCGTTACTAATATCTCACAAATAGATGTTTTTATTAAATTTCAATACATAAATAAAAATGTTTGAAGAGCCCTAATTTTAGTTGTTTTCAGCGGGTTGTTAATAATTTATAAAAACCAGAAAAAAAGATATTTTTATACTAATAAATCTTAAAATATAAGTAGCCAAGTAGCAGAAAGAAGGCAAGAGTATGTTTATTGGTTCATTTAAGGTAATTATGGATCAGAAAAACCGAGTTCGCATTCCTGCAAAAATAAACAAGTTGCTTGATCATAGTATTGATAAAGTTATTGTTTCTCTTGGCCTTGACGGCAATCTAGATCTTTGGTTATCATATGATGAATTTTTATCTTTTTTGTCTTCATCCCAGCACCAAAATTTTCATCACAAACGGTTTCGTGAACTAAAACGAATTATTTGTGCACACACTTGAATATTAAAAGTGGATGCTGCGAACCGAATTACGATTCCTGCTGTTTTGACGCAAAAAGCAAATTTAAGTAGGGAAGTGTATTTTTGGGTATGGGTGAGAAAATTGAAATGTGAGATATGAATGTCTTTCATTATAAAAATCCGCATATTAAAATTAATCTAGAAAAAAAGTCAAATAAATTGATCTTAAAATCTAATCAGAAAACAAATGATCAGTTTAACGATCAGGAAATGGATGATTATGAGTTTTAACCACCACATTAGTGTTTTATTGCAACCCAGTGTTGATGTTTTAAATATCAAGCCTAATGGTGTTTATGTTGATTGTACTTTTGGTCGAGGAGGTCATTCTCGATTGATTCTTCAACAATTAGATCAGAACGGTAAATTGGTTTGTTTTGATCAGGATGAGAGTGCGATTGCATATGCTCATCAGATTTTTAGTCAAAACCCTAATGTTATTATTTGCAAAACTAATTTTAAAAATCTTAAGCAAACTTTATTAGATCTTCGCATTGAAAAAGTTGATGGTTTTATTTTTGATTTGGGTGTATCTAGTCCCCAATTAGATGATAAAACTCGGGGATTTAGTTATTTACACGATGCATATTTGGATATGCGAATGGATCAAAAGCAAAGTTTAACTGCTTATGAGATTGTGAATACTTATTCACCAGCATCTCTAAAAAAGATTTTTAAAGACTTTGGGGAGATTAACGCTCCCGACAAAGTGGTACAAGCAATTTGTAAACAGCGTATTATTAACCCGATTACAACAACTTTGGAATTGGTGGAATTAATTCAGAAGGTTATACCTAAAAAATTAATATACGCAAAAAAACATTTTGCTCGTTTGTATTTTCAAGCATTGCGGATTGCTGTTAATGATGAATTTCAGGTTTTAGAAATCGCACTACACGACGCAATTAACTTGCTAAAACCCAATGGTATCATTAGTTGTATTAGTTTTCACTCATTAGAAGACAAGATTGTTAAAAAAATTTTTAAGCAATACCTTGATCAAAAAGTTCCGAACGAAATTCCAATCACGGAAACAATTGGGAAATATAGTTTAAAAATTAACAAATTAAAACCTGATGCGCAGGAAGTTGCTGATAATTACAGATCTCGTTCATCAACGTTACGAGCACTTGTACGTAATTATTAAAATTACGAAATAGGATTTTTGCTTCTGCTTATCTAATAACATAATTTTATTTTTACAAACCTAAAATATTAAATAATTAAACCTATTTTTTATGCTTTGAAACTAAGAAGTGGAGTTTTGTTTAGCATTTATTAGGAAAGAAAAAAATGATGTTTTATGTAAAAAAGATTAGTATAAAAAATAAGGTTCAAAATTTAGTTAGAGCCACTGATAATATATTTAGGCCTTATTGAAATAAAAAAACTATTTTTATCACAAACATATTGCTATTATTTTTTAATTGTTAAATTTAAATAATCAAAGTTGTGATAAATTCTAATAACAAATATTGCTTAAATTAGGTGACTAATATTATTGCAAATAAATATTTCTATTATTTATTAATATAAAATTTAATATGTTACTGTTTATTAAATTGAATTAGCAATGAATATATCTTAAAAACAGGCATTTATTTGTCTGTTTTTTTAAATCAATAAATATATTTGCGAAAGAAAAACCAATTAAGGAGTTTAAATATATGATTAATAATCAAGCGCTACAAAATAAATTACTGAATTTATTATCCACAGATAGTCGTGACCAATGTATTAGAACTAAAATTGATAAATCCCATGCCGATTTATTAACTTTTTTTAAACTTGATGATATCAAATCATTTATCAATAATGACATTAGCGAACTCGAATATAAAGTTTTTATTGATACAAAAACTCTAAAAAAAGATCTTGCTGCTACTTTTCATTTTACTGAATTTAATGAAGTTCTAAAAAAATACCAAATTTTATTATCGGATGTTGCCACTAAGGCGAAAATTAATGCTCTTGAAGAAGATTTTGATGTAAATCAAAGTGAAATGATTGAATATATTCTTAAAAAAGTTGATGGTTTAATCGCTAAATTAGATCTCATCAACCAACAATCTCAAGGAATTTATAAACAAACAGGGATTTGACCACTATATATTGGTTATGACTATATCATTGGGAATACCATTAAACCAAATGCGATTAACGCACCGATTCATTTATTACCTGTTCAAATCGTTAAACGAGCCAATAAATTGTTCTTAGAACGACGCAAAACCAACAACACCTTAAATCAGAAACTACTTTTATTTTTAAAACGTGATTATAACAATTCATTTGTTAAATTTGATGATGAAGCAAATATGTTAGATGATGTGAAAAAATTAACTAACCAAAATTACATTAGTAGTTATAATTCTCAAAATCGCTTTTTAAATTTGAGTACCAGTGAAATTAAAGACAAATTCCAACAATATTTTTTATATAATGCATACATAATCGGGGTATTTCAACCGCGGGGTAATGCCATTAAGAATGATCTAGAGGAGTTAATCAAACAAAATGTTGATGTATTCGTAGAAAATTATGATGATAACCAAGATGTTATCAGCGACGATTATCATTTAAAACGAGCACAAGATCCAAAACCACTTGTTCAATTAAAAAAACCCTTAAATTTATATCAATCCTATGCAATTTACTCTTCACTAGTAAAAAACACATTGATTTATGGTCCACCCGGAACCGGGAAATCCCAGGTTATTTCCAATATTCTTGCTAACATCGTCTTTCAAAATAATAATGTGTTAGTGGTATCTGAAAAGAAAGCTGCATTAGATGTCTTAATTGACCGTTTATTCCGTTTAAACCAGTTAACACTTTATTTAGATTCTGATGAAAATAAAATGTGGTTTTATAAAAAGATTAGTGACCTTTTGTCTACTTTTGGACGCTTCTGATTATTTAACCAAAAAAATGATAAGAAGGATTTAGTTTCACAAATCTATACGAGTAATAATGCAAAAAAAATTATTCAAAGCAATGTTTTAATGCAAAATTTAAACCGGTTAAAAGTTAGTTTATATAATGCAGATTTTATAAATTTTAAAAAGCAAATGTTTAATATTATGCCTGAAAAATGAATACAGATTAAGGATTATCATTTGTATGAATTGTTACAAAAAATATTAGGTAATGATTTGAATAGTATTAGCGCACGATTAAACGATTATCTAGCAATTAATACATTTATCAAAAAATACAAAATTGATTTCAATGAAACTTTACTAAATAGTTTATTAACATTACAAGCAAAAATTAAAACTGAACAAAAATTATACCCCGATTGGTGAGCAAAAGTTAATGATGGTTCATACAAAAATGATTATTTATTTGGTAAACAAATACTAGATCAATTGGATTTGACTTCAATATTTTCTGATTTGTATGATGAAACGTTTGAAGAAAAAATAAATAAAGTGAATGTATTTTTCACACTTTGAAACGACACTTCTGTTGGTGAGTTGCAAACAATTTGATTTAATTTAAAAAAATATTTAAAGCCTTTGAATGATTGTTTAAAACTCCAAAAAAACCAAATTAATCGTTTAAAGGTTATTGATTGGTTTATAGCTAAAAATGAAGTAATTAATAAAAATTGGTTATTTTATAGATTTCAAAATGACCAAAATTTAATAGAAAAGTACTATAAAACCATCGATTTACTTACAAATGATGTTGTTTATGAAAGATTTGATTTTAATACTTTAAGGCGAATATACGATTTACAACAATCGGGTTTTAATAATTACCATGGTTGGTTACACAAGAATTATGATGTTTTAAATTTAAATTATTTACAAGAGCTTTTAACCTTAAATTTACAGATTGATGTTGATTTTTTTAATTTACTAGTTGGATTTGATTTCGATGTTGACCAGTTAGTTAAAATTTATCAACTGCAAGCTTTTTATCATGAATCATTAAGTGATTACACTAGTTTGTCAACTATTAATACAAATGATTGATTTGCTCAATATAAGCAGCAAAACAATGCTTTTTGTCAAACGTTAGATAAAGAAATTTATGAAGAATATTGATCATATTTAGACCAATGAATCAAGCATAGTGACTCAAAAACCAAAGAACAATTAAAAAATATGTTAAGTATTGCAAAACTTCCACGCCAACCTGAAGTTGCAACTTTTGTTAAAGAGTATTATAAATATTTAATTAAATTATTTCCAATCTGAATTGCAAAACCCAATGATGTTTGTGATATTTTTCCTTTACAACAAGACCTATTTGACTATGGAATCTTTGATGAAGCCAGTCAAATGTTTTTAGAAAATGCATATCCAGTTTTATACCGCACAAAAATTAAAATTGTTGCTGGGGACGATAAACAATTAAAACCAACAAATTTCTTTTCAACACGTAATGATGATAATAATGAATATGCTATTGATGATGTCGATGTTGCAGAAAGTTTGTTAGATAGAAGTAAAAGCGCTTTATGAACAACATATTGATTAAAAAACCATTATCGTTCTCAAAGTGCTGATTTAATTAGTTTTAGTTCACATTATTTATATGATGATGAACTAGTATTTGCTTCATATAACCACCAATTATACAAAGGAATTGAAACATATAATGTTGATGATGGAATATATGAAAATAACACCAACACACAAGAAGCACAAAAAATTATTAATTTATTGATTGAGCATGAAGCAAATTATAAGCAAATTTTAGTTATTACATTCAACCTAAAACAAGCAGAACTTATTGAAAATATGATTGCAACACAATATTTTGATACAGATGTATATCAAAAAGTATTAGACGATGAAATTCAAATTACTAATTTAGAAAATGTACAAGGGAATGAAGCGGATTTGGTGATTTTAGGAATTACATATGCCAAGGATAACAATGGGGTTTTAAGAAATCAGTTTGGTCCAATTATTAAAACAAACGGCATGAATCGTTTAAATGTTGCGATTACTCGCGCTCGTCAGAAAATGTTTGTAGTTAAATCGTTTATGGGAACTGAACTAAATATTAATAAAAACAACGAAAACTATATGGTCTTCTATCATTTTATTAATTTTTGTGATCAATTAAATTTAAATAATAATGATGTAATTACACGATACCAAGTGAATGAAAATAATTTTAATAACCAAGTTGATCGTGAAATATATCAATTATTAAAAACATTAATTAACGATCAGCAAATTATTTTGTATCAGTATGATTTATTAGGTTATCAAATTAGTTTTGGTATTTATAACAAATTGAATCAACAATTTGATTTACTAATTGATTATCAAATGACCAATGATATACTATATGACTCAAATTGACAGACACTTTATGATAAATATCAATTTTTAATCGACCGACATTATCCATTATTAGCGTTTACGGACTTAGAAATTATTAATGATTACGCTCAAGTTGCTAGAAAAATTAAACAGACATTTAATGAATTGATTATTAGTTAATAATTATTTAAAAATCTTTTGATAAAAATTTTTTGTTCATAATTACACAAAAACAATGCAAATTATTATTAATAACTGTTGCAAAGTTTTATAATAAAAATAAATAAAAATTAATCAGGGTATAAAACTGATTAAACCTCTTAAAATTAAGATCAGAAAGATCCAAAATGAATTTAGATAAAACTACACTCTTAAAAATATCACTTTGTCAAAAGCACCAATACACTTTTGACTTATCAATTATCAAAAATACTGATCTAATCAGCAAAAAGAAAATTGCTGTGATGATTATTTCCTACATCGCAATGTCAATTGCTATCTTTTGGATTTTTATCTGAAACTTAAGTTACGCGACCACGATTGATTTTGCATCGCATGGGACACCAACTTCTATCGATTTAGAATTTCATGTTGCGTTAAAAAAAGTGTTCTCATTAGAATTTTTAGAAACTGATAAGTTTAATTCAAACGGGAATTTACAAAATACCGTATGATCCTCGATAGCAATTATTTTAGTTGGTCTTGCTTTGGCTGTTGCAGGTTCTATTACGCAATCATTGACTAAAAATCCGCTTGCAGACCCGTCGACATTAGGGATTGTACAAGCGACTGTATTTATGGTTGTATTAGCGATTTCCTTTAATTTTCGTATCTATGCTCACCGTTTTGGATTTGCGTTTATTGGGGGCGGAATTGCAGCTATAATGTTGGTAATTCTTACATTTTTTTCAAAGAACCGTAAATCTTATATACAAATGACATTAGCAGGTCTTGCAGTAGGTGTGTTTTTTAACACAGTAACATATTTTATTCGTTCAAGTGATGAAGGTGCGTCAACAGCAAATGTACTTTATGTGCTTGGAGGACCAGAAAATATCTTAAAAGCAAATGGATTTGCGGATTGAAAAACTTTATGAATTGCAGCCATCTTGATTACTATTGGTCTAATTATCGCCATGGGAATTGCTCATAAATTAAGTCTTCTTGAATTAGGGGATGAAAAAGCCAAAAATTTAGGGACATCGGTGGTAGTTATCAAATTAGTTGCAATCATTGCGGCCATTTTGTTAATCACCCCATCGATTTTATTGGCTGGAAATGTTGCATTTGTAGGTTTGTTTACCCCTCATATTGTGCGTAAAATATTTAAAGTTCGTGATTTTCGTGCAGTGATACCACTATCTGCTGTTATGGGTGCGGTATTAACTTCGTTAGGTCTAATCCTACAACGCGAAATTCCGTCAATTAATTCATCAATCTGAATGCAATTTATTGGTGCGCCAACATTAGCGTGAGTTGGATGAATGCATCGAAAGAACGGATAGACATATGAAATTAAAAACAAAAATTTTCACAAGTTTATGTGGATTATTATCTCTTGGCACCTTAATTACTACTACTGCCTTTGCTTGCGCAGGCAGCAAGAATCAAAAAGGAAATCAAACAATTGGGCTAAAATACACGATTTTTCCTACATATGTTTCGCAAGCAGATAATTTGTTAGCATTAGGGATTAGTCCAGATTATTACCCAACCCAAGTTTTCTGAGATAAAAATAGACCCTATGATTATATTAATGCTTTAAATGAAAAAGATTTTAAAACTTATATTTATGATAAACCTAATTTCGCCGATGGTTTAGCTAAGAAATTAAATAATCTAGAAAAAGAAATTAAAACATTTGAACCATCGTGATTCTCATTAAGTGGAAACAATGAAAACGAGGGGCGTAACGAAGAATATTGATTTTTTAACAAAGGTGGATTTGTTTTATATGATCGGTACTTACTTGAGGACACAAACAACACAGTGGGTGGTGGTCGCATAAATGTAAGTGGTGGACCAATTGATAACAATTCATTTGTTGCAGAAGTAGATTATAAAACATCACGGGATTTATTTTTAAGTCTAAACTCTGAATTAATTAAAAATTATAACGATATTAATAGTCCACTATACAATGATCCACTAGCTCAGAAGTTGCGAGAAGGATTAGTGTATAAGGATGAAAAAAATAAGCAACTATATCCTTTACATAATTTTTCTAGTTTTGCAAGAGATGTCAATAATTGGTATTTCCACAATCCAAGTAACTTAAGTATTCAAGTAAACGGTCAGGATGTGCCTTTTGATTTTTGAACATCAAATTTTGCAAAATTTGTTATCGGTGTTCAATATGATAAAAAAACGAACCAATTAACTAATAAACAAAATGAAATTCCATTATTTTACCCATCTGCTGATTGAAAAGAAACAAATAGTTTAAATTCCAAAATTTATCATTTTTTTAATGAATTATTATTGACCCAAAAAGATAAAGATGCGGGTGTTAAAAATATCAATTATCAACCTGCGATGTGTGATCATGACGCATTTACTAAAGACATCCCCCAGTGTGATAATGTTTTTTTAGATAATAGTCAAAGTAAATCAATTCTACAGCACCACCCTGTATATGAACAGAATTTAAAAATAAATGGTGATTCCCAAATTTATTTAGGTTCTATTCGTGAATCTATGTTGTATTTATACAAAATCGCCTATGCTGCGAGTGCGTATGCGCAAACTACACAAGCAAAAGTTTTACTTAAGGATAAACCACAAAAATTAATATTATTAAAAAATGCATTAACTAATGCGAATGAAATTGCTGGTAATTTGTCTAACCGGATTGAAAAAATGCGTAAACTTTTCCAACTAGTTGGTTTAGTAGATAAACGTTATGATCCAATTAACTATCAATTCAATAACCAACGTTCAAAAACTATTGGTCTTTTAACAACTTTTGAACGAAACGGAACAAATACTTTACAAACAATTTCTAAATATGGTTTTTTGTACTATGATTTGGGTTTTCGTCAACCACGCCCTCGTTTAATTGGTGATAGTTATAAAGCTCTTTTAGATCCAGTAGACAATAAAGTTCCTAAAGGTTGCCATAAACATGATGATGGCACTACCCATTGTGAGAACGCTGAAGGCGAGGATGAAATTGTTAAACAAATTGATGAATCAGTTAGCAATTCAATTTTAAATATGGACGCTCATGGTTGATGATGAAACTTGGGAGATGGTGGATTAACAGAAACTAATTTTGCAAAATTTAAAGGGAATTTTGACTATATTTTTAATTTAACCAAAAATAAAGAACAGGTTTTTAAGAATCCAAGCGAAAATGTTCAGGTGAATTTATTATTAAAGTCTTATGTCTATGAACAAACCGTAAGTGACCCAGAAGTTTTGTCGAATCACATTTTTTTAGAAGATTATACTTTATGAACTGAGGGTATTCGTTCGCCAATCGGTTATAATCAAATACTTGATGCAGTATTAAAACACCTACTAAACACCTCTGAAGTTCAAGAAGTAGTTAAAAAACTAAATCCAGCTGATCAAGTTTTATATAACGAATTAATAAAAGAGAGTGTTGAATGGGGAAGTTATTGACAAGGATTTATTAGAAAATAAATATACAAATATAAATAGGATGGTTTGTTATGAAATTAAAACAAAAATTAATATTAACTGTTTTTTCATCAACAATTGTTGTAGCATCGATTATTGCTTTAACACTAGGTCTTAAAAAACATTCATCTCCAAATCCAAATAGTACAAGTGTACATACTGGTTCTTTTAGTACAAGTGGCGTAAATGTCAGCAAAACGGCAACTCCTAAACTAACTAATCCATTAGAAAATAAAATTCCTAAAAATAAGGAACATATCGAAAAGGAAGAAATTATTAAGGACAAATTAGAGGTTGAAGAATCAAAAAATATTGAAGTTCCTAAGCAGCCAACGCCCACTCCAGAAGTTTCTGCAACAATTGAAACCCCTAAAAAACCACAACCTGAACCTGAAAAACAAAAAGAACCAGATCACATACAAACTCAAGAAGATCCATATATTGACAAAACCATTCGTGAGTCTGAACAACCAAAAGACTTGCAAGTACTTCCAAAGGAAGTGCACACAAAAGTTCATGTTGATGGCTTAGATGAAGACATTGTTTTGCAACCTCAACCCAACAGGATATACTTTAGAAGTGATGAGAAAGCTGGAATTACAAACCAAAATCCAGATCCTTACTTAGCAGAACGGGTACCTGATGTTGTTAGTTTTAACCCGTCAAATAAATTCTTAAACAAACAAGTTGAAAAATCGATTAAATTTATTGGTGAACGGATTTTTAATCCCTTATTAGATTCACGTGAACAAATTGATAAATGAACAACTGAAGATTACAAAAATTATATTAGCACAATGGGGCACGAAGGGGATGAAATTGCACGTTGAAATCCTAAATTAAAGGATTCGGATAAATTTTCACGAATTATTCACAACTCTGATGTATGAAAAAAATTTTTGCGAGATGATGTTACACCGCAAAAAATTGCCGAACTAGAAGCATTGCCCGAAGATGAATCTCCCCAAACTTTAAAGAGTGTTACACGTATTTTAAAAATTGCCTCCTATTTAGATTTTAATAAACTAAACAAACTTTCCCCTGAAGCTGAAACTATAATTCGCGCCGGTGGATTTACACTGGACGAATCAAATGCTTACTTAAATGAAAAAGGCGAATGAGCAAGTTATGCATACACACCTGTTCCTGGGACAAATAAGGTTACATCCCGGCTTGAGTATGACAATGCAAATCGTCGGGTATTTGGTTATGATTCGGCTTTTAATAGAAATCCTGAGGATTTAGAAAACGGATCTTACCCCGGATGAACAAAAACTATTAATACCGAATTAACTAATAAATACAACCCAAATAATATTCAAGGTATTACATTTAATACTTTAACGCGTGATGAACCAAAAACAGATAAACCAAACAAAGGGGTAACATTAACTATTGATGTTGCTAAGCAAGAAGCTTACAATAACACAGTTAATCTTTTAGAAAAATTAAAAAAAGACCAGGTCAAAATTGATGGTTTTAGGTTTACGAATATAGGATTATCTTCTGCAACCCAAAGATTTATCCAAATCATTCAAGCACTACCAGAAGAAATTGATCAATTGGAATTATTTTTTATTAAAAAAGACACAACCGCATTATATGCTTTAAAAGATAAAAAACGAATTAAAGAATTAGGGTTATATACTAACGAACTACCATATGATGATGAATGACGAATTAATCCATGATCTGTTAAAAATGTTTGATGAATCAATACTAACGATTATAATACGCGGATTGATCACGTAGCTGGATACAAACCATTCACTAGAATTATGTTTGATACTTTAATTTTCTATAATGATGATATCGACAATAATGCAACTAATCTTGAGGATAAACTAAATCACATTAATTACGGTTTAAGGATGGCTTATTTTGTTAGAAATAATGAACCATTCTTTAACGGAAGTATGGGTGGTGGTTTAAAACCAGATCATAATGAGGGTGGTAATTCATATCCATGAGGGTTAGATTTATCACGTACATCATTAAAATCGCTTCGTGGTTTATTGTTTTCTGATGAAAAGAAAAAGAACAATGGTACTCGTAAACTGAAATATTTATGGTTAAAAAACCAATCATCAGTGTTTGAAATCACAACCGATGAAATTAATAATTCACAATTTAAAGACATTATGATTATTGAGAATTATCCTCGACAAATGCCAAAAACAAAAATTTTCTTTTCTAACAATTCGCAGACTAAATACTTGCGAATTGTTCAGGGTTCTGAACCTTTAAATAGTAATGGTATTGCAAATATTCAATGGTTAAAGAAACTTGCTGATAGTGAAGATTTTAAAAATAATCCGGTTCTTGTTGATTTTGATAATACTCAATTAAGAGATATGTTGTCAAATTATTTTAGTGTTAAACAAGACCAAAAAGAAGAAGTTGTCGATGTTGCATAAAGAAAGAATGAAAATGAATAGAAAGAAAAAACAAAAACTAATTAGTATTAGTTTGATGGGCGCACTAATGTGCACAGGATTAGTTGGTGCGTTGGTGGCGTGCGCCCCGAGCGAGAAAACTGACCAATCACCAAATAAAAAAGCTCCCCCGAAACAAGATAAAGATACTAATAAGATTAACAATAACACAAATAGTTTTAAAACCGATGATCCTGATCCATCCCTTTTAGCTAAATTTGATAAAACAGGAACCACCTATGATCCTGATGGGATGATTCCAGTTCCCAAAGAATTTGCAGATAGCAATAAAATCCAAGTTAAATATGGTAATCAGCAAATTAATGGTAAAATTTTAGGATTAGAAGATCCAAATGAACTAATGTTTTTTGGGTACTATAAATCGATTGGGAATGAAAACGGACGTATCCATACTCACCCCCATATCATTCAGCCGATTGAAACTCGTTTGTTAACGAATGAATGATTTGATGAAGATTGAAACGAAAATAATCCCTATATTGCAGTTCCTAAGGATACAGTTATTGATAAAAATAAAGGTGTTTTAAAAAACGTTCGTATTTATTACCCTAATAATCCACGTCTTGGCAATTTAGTTTTTGATGATTTTATTTTCCGTGTTGATGGGGTTGGATCATCATCACGGTTTGTTAAAAAACCTACAAAATTTGATGATCAGTGACGGTACGTACAGGTAGATGTACAATTTGACCCTGCGTATTTGATTGACAAAAAAGCGATCAGAATCACTGCGTTATCTTTTGTTCATGCACATGGTGATGAAGTTATTGGCGCAGAATTAACAATCCAATTCAAAGACCCGATTAAAATAAAGGTGGTAGATACAACTAATGAACAAAAGAATTAGTCTTACAGATACACAGAGTATTACAAAAACTAAACAACCCTTAAAACAACGATTTTTTTCGTTGGTTAAAAAAATTGATCATAAGCAAACAGCAATCATCAAAATGATCAGTCTTGCTGTTATTTTGGGCGTTGTTATTTTTTTAGTAATGTTTATTTACCATGATAGCCAGCAAACCAACTTTTTTATTAATGCGCACTTATTTGAAATTCGTAGTAAAAAAGCAATAATGGCGATTTTTAGTGGAGGAGCACTAGCGGTTGCAGGTTTGCTGTTACAAAAAGCGACCCGCAATAATTTAGCGGATATTTCCCTCTTAGGGATTGGTAGTTTAAATATCATTATTATGTCGTTTTACTTACTATCAATTAAAACCAAAATCCAATCTAATGGTTGAGAAATGCAAATTTTACCATTAATTGCCTTTTTAGCATCAATTATCGGAAGTACAATTATTTATATTTTGTCACGTTTTGGTGGTTTAAGTTCTGAAAAATTTATTATTGTAGGAATTGCATTATCCTTTTTATTTGAAGCAATCTCAGTAGTTTTGGCTAATCCAAATGCAAACGGATCAAACGTCAATAAATTATCAAGTTTGTTTAAAGAAGCTGGTACCCTTGACACGACAATCAAAGTGATTCAAAAATATACTTATGGGATTATTCCAAATTCAAATTATATCCAGTGAAACATTATCATTCCTTCAGCAGTTGTGATTATTATAACCTTGGTTCCAATTTGGTTTCTGCGTCGTAAAATTGATTTATATGAAACAAGTGAGGACTTAGCACGAACAGCAGGAGTTAATGTTGAGCGTTTACGGTTAATAATGTATTTACTAGTTGCTGTGTTAGCGGGAACAGAAGCGGTTATGGTGGGATTTGTGGCGCTATTAGGAGTTCTGGGCTCGAATGTTGCTAAACAAATGTTTGGTAATAAAACAAGTTACACGATGTTTGGGGCTTTTTTAATTGGATCAATTCTCGTGACTTCTGCATTGTTTATATCATCAAACTTAAACACTAATATTCCTGTGGGATTCTTATCAACGACGATTGTCGTACCATACTTTATTTATCTAATTATTCGGGGGAAATAGTCTATGTTCAAAAAGAAAAAGCATTTCGATCGCAACGCACTTGTTGCAAGTGATCCACAAAACGTTATTGAAGTTAAAGATTATTTTTTCAAATATGCACGTCGGGGAGAATACATTCTTAAAGATGTTAATATTGATATTAAAAATCACGCTTTTACAACGATTTTAGGACCAAATGGTTCAGGAAAATCCACGATTGCTAAAGCGATGGTACGGATTAATAATTCAAAAACTGGAACGATTAGTTTATATAATAAAGACCATAAAAAGTTTAGTACCAAAGAAGCGAGTCAACTTATCGCTTATATTCCTCAAACTCTTGATGTACCTATTGGTACACGGGTAATTGATTATATTACATTTGGGAGAAATCCTTATTTAAATATCACAGGAATTTTGAGTGCTGAGGATAAACAAATTATTCAAGATGTAATGCATGCAATGCATATCGAGCATTTAAAAGATAAGTTCATGCAAGATTTATCTGGTGGTCAGAGACAAAAGATTGTTCTTGCACTGGCGTTAGTCCAGGATACTCCGATCATCTTGCTCGACGAGCCGACAACATATTTAGATATTAAAAACCAGTATGAGTTGTTACAGACATTAAAACAATTGCAAATTAAACACCACAAAACGATTATCGCAATTCTACACGATATCAACCAAGCGATGCAATATTCAGATTATATTTACATCCTAAAAGATGGTGAAGTGATGTTTAATGGGACACCAAAACAAATTATTAACGAAACATCGCTTAAAGCGGCATACAACATTAACGCAACAATTGTTGATACCCCAACAAATGAGCGAGTAGTATGTAATATTCAAGTAGAAAGTTATATTAAGTAGTGAATTGGTTCAAGAAAAAACAACAACAAACACCAACTTGTCTTTTAACTAAACATCGTCGTTTTTTATTTGATTTGCATTATCTACGCCACCAAAATTTACTTGAACCCAAAAAGATCATTATTATGGTGGTTGCTTATTTCGTGTTTTCATGTGCAATTGTTGCAATTTTTATTTGGAACCTTTCCTATTCAACAATTGTGGATTTCTATAATAGTGGAACACCCCGGAGTGTTGATTTAGAAATCAGTGAAATTTTGCATTTAGTTTTTAGTTTAAAATTTATGGAAATTGATGATTTTAACACGTATGTTAATTTGCAGAGCACAGTTTGGTCATCAATTGCAATTATACTAGTAGGAATTGCTTTAAGTGTTGCAGGATGCATTACCCAATCACTAACTAAAAATCCGCTCGCAGATCCATCTACCCTTGGGATTGTAGGTGCAACTGTCTTTATGGTTGTGTTAGCTATTTCCTTTGATTTCCGTATGTACACCCAAAAAATTGGGTTCGCATTTATTGGTGGTGGGATTGCCGCTTTAATGTTATTAGGAATGGTAATGATGTCTAAACAAAAAAAATCGTTCTTGAAAATGACTTTAGCTGGTCTTGCAACCGGTGTATTTTTTAATACAATTGCTTATTTTATTCGTTCAACTGAAGAATCAGCATCATCAGCTAATATGTTATATATTTTAGGTGGACCAGAAAATATTCTTAAAGCAAATGGTTTTCCTGATTTTCAACTCCTATGAATTTGTGCAGTTATTATTATTGTTGGTTTTATTATTACAATGATAATTAGTCATAAATTAAGTTTGTTAGATTTAGGGGATGAAAAAGCCAAAAATTTAGGAACATCAGTAATTTATGTTAAATTGATTGCAATTCTTGCAACAATTTTATTGATTGCCCCTTCGATTTTGTTGGCTGGAAATGTTGCATTTGTTGGACTATTTACCCCTCATATTGTACGTAAGTTATTTGGAGTGCGTGATTTTCGTGCAGTAATTCCGTTATCAGCGGTTTTTGGAGCAATTATCACATCTTTAGGTTTACTATTAACTCGCGAAGTTCCAAGTATTAATTCGTCAATCTGGATGCACTTCATTGGTGCACCAACCCTTGCTTATGTTGGTTGGGTTAATTGGAAAAATGCATAAAAAATAATTATAAATTAACTTATAGAAAAATACACTACAGGATAACTGTGGTGTTTTTTCTACTAATTAAAATGGTGGTAAATACATAAAAAGACTTCTCAAGAATTTAAAAATTCAAGAAGACTTATTAAGTTTGTGTAAATAAACTATTAAAAAGGTCCTAAAACAAACAAGATTTTTTATTTTTTGGTATGATAATAAGCATATAAATATAAGGTTATATCAATAAAAGAAAGATAAATCATATGACAAAGAAAAAACAAAAAATTTGATGATCAGTGCTTGGGGTTGCTATTACTGTTCCCGCGGCAGTTGCATTGGCAGCATCATGTTCAAAGAAAACAAAGGCATTTGATGAAATAGTAGATGATTTTAACAATCTTTTTAATAACGCTACTACAACTCAAAAAGAAGTTTTAAGTGAACTGAAAGCAAAATTTGATGGTTTAAAGAAAGAATATGAATCCATTTCTGATGAAGCACGTAAAGATGCAATTTTAAAGGAAATTCAAACTTTAATAAACAATATCCAAGCTAGAGCTGGGGGAAATAGTGATCATATCTCCGCTAACCAACCTGGGAAGGGCGAAATTGTAAATAATACTGAAAAAGATGAACGTTTCCGTGATAAAACTAATAACAACAAAGGAACGAAATGAACAGAAAGAAAGAATATCGCTCCTAATCAGGTTTTAGAAGGTAAAACTTTAAACCTTGATGAAGATTATGAGGGCTTAATGATTTTTAATTGAACAGCAGCCGAAGATAGCCATGGCACAGGAGAATCACATACTCATAGTCATACTATACAAGAATACGAAACTAAACGAATTCCAAATAACCAACGTGAATACAAAATTATTGATGGTCAGGATTTATATGTAAATAAAGTAACTGGACGTTTAAACAATATTTTATTGCGTGTTCGTGATATTCCAGGAATCGGCAGTCAAGGGTGACAAAAAATTCAATTACGTTTTGATGGAATCGGAGTATCTAGTGATTCAGTACCTCCTGGCAAATTAAAAAAGGATATTGACAATTTATATATGCCATACCAAATGAACTTTAAACTACCAGTTGATTACTTAAAAGATAAAGATGCAATTCGCATTACAGCTATTTCCTTACAACATTTACATGGAGATTCTGTTGGAGATCAATGAACAATTCAATTTACAAAACCAATTGTAATACCAGTCCGTTAATTTAATAAAAATATATTTTAATAACAACTAACAAAAGACTACAGACTAGTTCTATTGTTTTCGAAGTTTATACAAAAGTGCAGGGTAAAATACCCTGCACTTTTTGCGTATTAAAATTATTTATACAAATTAAAAACATGTCCGGTTAAAAAAGTGTTAATCGCAAAAATATGTTTGGTATGTTTAGTGAATTAAAGATTGTTTAAAAAATGAGATAGAATTTTTTATAAACATATAACTATATTGAACAACTAAATTATGCCTTCTATAAAGCCTGTTTTAGTTGTTTGGAAATTTATTTAAAAAAAATTGGAAATAATGAAAAAAGTTTCGTTTTTTGGAAAAAATCTGTAAAATAATAATTGCTAAAATAATAGGATACAAACAAATAACAAATGGCTGGATTCTATTTTCAATATACATATATGATAATAGGTAGAAATAAATGACAAGAAAAAAGAAAATTTGAATTAGTTTGACAGGTGGGCTAGTAGCTTTAGGGAGTGTAGCCTCTATTGCAGCTAGTTGTAAAACTAACCAGACTACAATTCAAACAACCATAGAACTTGATAAAGCAACGTCTGTGGCGTTTGTTAACGCTAATAAAATTACATTTAAAGATTTAGATAGTCGTGAACTGAACAATAACACTAATTTCGTTTTAAAAAATAAAGTAGCGGAAGAAAAAGGCTATAGTATTTCATTTGTGAGTGCTGCTAAAAGTGATAACGAAATAATAGTTAGTTATGTATTCGAAAAACCAAATGAGAAAAACATGGCTGATAATCTTGTTTATCAAAAACGCATTAGCAAGGATGTTTTTTTGTCCGACACATACACTTACATATCAATTGATTCTATTAATTTGTTTAAAAATAAATTGGATGGTTCAAAATACTTAGATATTAATTACAATCTATTAAATAAGCAACAAGCGATGTCAGATCACGTGATTCAAGAGTACCAAACAAAACGTATAGAAGAGACACTAGTTGACAAAAAACTTATTTTATTGTTTAAGTATGATGGCGAAATCTACAAGGTAAGAACTCCTATTTACTGAAAAAATGATTCTTATATTCAATTGCCTGCGTTCTTCTTTTCTAAAAATAATATTCTTCCGGAATTAATTGCTGTCCAACTTGATAATGGTCAATTCATTAGTACTCCACCTCTTAATAATTTGTTTCTTAAAGAACCAAACAAGATTAGTGAATTTCTAGAAAAACCATCAGTTGTTAAAGTGGTGGAAGTTATTAAAGACAAAACAAAACATGTTGTCAATAAAATTAAGGATAAAGTGGTTAGTAAAATAACTGCTAAAAAAACAAATAATGTTGATAACACGAATACAGATAATGAACCAAAAAATTCAACAAACAATCAACCATCACCTTCAACAACAAATGATAAGCATATCCCTACATCCGAATTATCAACTAATTCTGAAGAAAACAGTGGAACAACAACCACTACAGTAGCTGTTACGCCAACTGAAAACGAAATCAGTTTACTTGATCAAGTAAAAATCAATGAATTAAATAGTATGACGCAACAAACCTATGATAAAAGCGATGTTTTTTTAACTACACCAACAACTGATGTTTATGTTAAAGACCAAGCTCAATTATTTAATGTTTTTGTGGTTAACGATAATTGAGTTCAGGATTATTTACAACCAACAGGCTACTATTTAATTACAGATTTAAAAAACGAAAATAATGAACCAGTTTTATCAGAACTTGCATCTACTACAGTATTTACAAATCATGATAAATATGATGGTAAGCAATTAACTTCTTTTACTTTTAATTCAATATATTTATGAAATAAAGATAATTTCTCAATCACAGGAATTAAGTATATTAATTCTAATAGCCAAATTAAGGAAGTTAGTGTAAAGTTCACTACACCTATTAGTTTAAATATTGTTCGGGTTTCAAATAATCAACAAGTTAATAACGCAAAAGAAAATGTTTTTGGTGTACTTTATCGTAAATATGCGAACGATACAAAGGAATTAATTGATAATGTTGAAGAGCAGGAAATACGTCAAGATGACGATCGTAGCCATTCAAACGAATGAAAAACAAATTACCAAAATCTTAAGAGTGTCTATTTAGAAATAAATAATAGTCTAACAAATGAACAGAAATTTATTAAGATTTACAATGCTTATACTTATTTACAGTTTTTAGAAGCAAAAGAATTGTACACAAAATTAATCAGTGATATTAACACAAAACTTAATCAATTAGGTGAAAAAGTTGTTTATACTGAATACTACACTTGGTTAAAAAAATACTTAAAAACAACTTTAGATAATGCAGTTGCTGAAATTACACGTTTATATACCGATCCTGCAAGTAATGAACCACCAGCAATTACAAGTTTATATAAGAAAATGTATGAATTATTGAAAAAATATACAAAAAAACCATTAGACATTTATGCAAATACAGATGGTGATTTTATTGATGATTACCAAGAATACGCACGAACTCGTGATGAAATCAAAAATACAATTCAATCTTGGGATACAAAACTTGAATCAAATAAATTCCGTTCTGATTATGCCAAATATCGTAGTTTGTTAGATTTTTTAAAAAAAGATGTAGACTTAATGTTTGCAGAGATTGAATCTGATCCAGAACACTATATTAGCAAGGCGGGCGAATTAGAAAATCAATGAAATAGATTAACCCGTACAAATGGTTCATCTTATTATTATGATAACCGATATTATGGATCAAATAAATACGAACCATTAGTTAGAGCAATGCAATCTAATAAGTAATTACCTAAGCAAATAGAAATTTTTAATCTAATAAATCATTATTAAAATGATTTATTAATCACACATTCTTTAAAACAAGCACAATTGCCAGAAGAATAAACTAATAACTTTTCTTCTTTAGAAATAGCACACAAAGAGAAAAAAAACTAAAAATGACACAAAAGGTGTCATTTTTTTAATTTAATAAAATAAAAAGATTTTGTATGTTTTTAACTATTTATTTTATTAATTTTTTTGATTAAAAAATGACATCTTTTGATGTCATTTAGTAGTTAAATAATTAATTAGTCTCTTTATTTGCTGCTTCACCTGTTGGTTGTGCTTCGTTGGTAGTGCTAGTTGGGTTAATAAATTGACTGTTTAGTTCTACCATTAACTCGTTTGCTGCAACCATAGTTGCGTAATTATAAATTAATGCAAATGGTGTAAATCCTTGTTCGTTGCTATTTTCAAAAGGTTTATAAATATCAGCTGAGAAACGAGCAAATTTATTTGTTAAATAAACATTTTCTGCGCGTAATCCGTTTAGATATGTATAGTATGCAGTACGTTTTGTATTGAAGTCACTTAATGCCGTTTGTGTGTCTTCGTTATTTTTTTGCGCATTTAGTAAAGCAATAATACTTGTTGCATATGCATTTTCTAAACTAACAATATTATTATAAACTTCCGTTCGTTTTGTATTTGCTTCATCTGTGTTTTCCAAATCCACTTCAATTGAATTTTCAGAGTTATCTAAACTTCAAATACTTTGAGTTATTTCATTAGATTTAACACTTTCAAAAGCATCACGTAAATAAGTTTTTAGTTGAACGTCTTGGTATCTATCAGGAAGCATAATGCTTTCTAAATTACTTAGATTATTATTTTTAAAATAACGAGCCAAAACGTATAACTCTTGCCCCGGGGCAAATAAAGCGAGTTTAGCGTTTTTTGTTTTTTTACGTTCTAAACTTTGTAAATTTGTTTCCTCGTCAGCAATAAAATCAAGGTGTGTTTTTCATAATGGAGCTGTTTTATTTTCTTCTGGTGTTCCGTAATTATCACGTAGTTCTTTAACTGTGTTTAGGATTTGGTTAACACGAGTTTCAAGATCTTCCTTAGATGCTGATTCATAAACTTCTAATGCAGCAGTAATTTTAGATTCTAAATCAGTTGCAAAAGTTAATAGTTTATTTTTTAGTGTGAAATCATCGTAGTAAGGATTAAATGCTTTTTCGTATTCAGTTGATTGTTCTAATTTGGTTTTTAATTCATTTGCTTTTGTTTTTCATTCATTTAGTAGTGTTTGAATTGCTTCTTTACTTTCAAAAGTTTGTGTTGCAAAAGTATCTAAAGTTGTTTTAATTTCTGCAAGTAATTCATATGCTTTAACATTTTCATCGTCAGAGAAAGCATTAGTTATAATATATGCATTAAAGATTCCATAGACACTAGTTGGATTCTTGTTGCCATTTAGGGCATTTAATAAGTTGTTATAAGCGGTTTGTACAGCTGTTGTTTCTTGTTTTAAAGTATCAAGTTCTTTATTTTCTTTGTTTGTATTCACACTAGTTCAAGCATTTACAACATCGTTGAGAAGTTCTAATAATTTTGCTTTTTCTGCATCATCGAATATGTATTCTCATTCACCATTAGAATTTGTTTTTTCAACTAATGTGTTTTTCATACTTGTTGCATTGTTTAATTGCGTTTCAACATACAAACGATATGCTGGTGTGTCTGTTTCCTGTTCATTTGTTGCAACAGTAAATAAACTATTTACAAGGGCATTAATATCGTTGTATTGTTTTTTTCATTCAGCAATTCTATTCTGACTATCTGTAATTTGTTTTCCAATTTTTGCGCTTAAATCATATTTTAATAATTCTTTTAATTCTGGACTATTTAAATCATCATTTGTTAAAGTGTAGAAATTTAATAATTGATAAGTTAATTTAACTCGACGTTCTAGTAATTTAAAAGCATTATAACGCGCAAATGCAGAAGTAAAATCAGTTGGATTTCAGTTTCGTAAACGATTAATTTCCTGGTTTACTAATACTGCAAATGGTTGTCAGATATAAGTACGTTTACTATCCTCTTCGTCAAGACTATTTCGTTTGTTAATAACGTTATTTCTAAACCAAGCATTGAAATTTTCGGTTGCGGTCACCATTAACGCTTCATCAACCATTGTAGTGTACTTTTGTGTCTCATCCTCAACATCGATTTGAACCAATTGGTAGTACAAGTCTTTTGCTTTACGAAGTAATTTATCTAAATCTTGTTCATAAACCAAGTCGTTAAAGTATTTTAATTGGTCTTTGTTACGCACAAGGTTAATTAATTCGTTAACATTCTTTACAAATAATTTGTATAAGTTATCATATTTAACGGAACGAATGAATTTGTTTCCTTTTTCATTGATAAAACTTGTAAACATATTCGCAGTTTGCGTAAATTCGAACAATGCTTTTTTTAAGAATGCTTCGTCTGTAATTTGTTGCAGAATCGGAAATGGGGTTAATTTAACATCTGGCAAGTCTTTAAAAGTTTTTTTATCCTGACTTAACATACTGCCAAAGTATTGTTCTCCTTCGATAATGTTAAACAAACTAATTTGTTTTTGTAATGTTTCACTGCTTGTTTTAATTCGTTCGTAAAAATTTTTTAGTGTACTATATTTTTTTAATAATTCATTTTTTGCAGCTTGTTTCGCTGTTTCATCATCTCCGTTAAAACTGTTAACTTCTTTTGCAGTAGCTGCATCAATAGCTCTTTGTAGATCATTGATTCGTCAATCAAAAATCATATTCATATAATTACTTGCAGTAGTTGTAGTATTTACAGTTTGGTTTTCTGGAGTTGTATAAACCATTAATAAAGCAATTCGTTGCACGTAGTTAAGAATCATACTTTCAAACTGAAATAAATTTTTGTAATTTTCAGTTAATTTTAAAAGAGTTGGAGTTGTCGCAGAGAAACTTTCATAAATCTTATTAATTAAAGATTCATTTGAAGCATAAGCTTCAGGGTATTGGCTTTTTAAATTTGCTAAAAAATCATCAAATAAGAAATCTTGTAGGTTTTGTAAAAAGATTTTTGCTGAAGTTTCAGTTTTTGCCAATAATACTAGGTTAGGGTCAACGGCCTTATCAACTGCTTCTTTTAATTGTTCATTCAAAGCGTTGATTGCATCTGTATGTTCTTTTATTAAATTGGCTTTTTCTTCTTCTAAATTAGCGGCTTTTTCATTCGCGGTTGCATTTTGCTTACGCAAATTGACAACTTCAGCTCGCAAATCAGTTAACGTTTGTTCTAACTCTGTTTTAACGGTACTATTAGAAGTTTTTTTGCTTAAACCTAATAATTGATCCTTAACATCATTTAATAAAGTATTTAATTCAGTTTCGTTTAAACTATTAGTTTTATATTGGTTTAATAAAGTTAAATAACGATTGTTCAAAGTAGTTGCGGCTGATTTTAATTTTTCTTTATCATCAGCATTTAAACCATTATATGTTCGTTCATCCATTAACTGATCAATATATGCGCCAGTTTTAAATAAACTAATTGTTAATTGGTTTAGCTCGGTGTTTGAATCATTGTTCTTATTGTTTCTTGGACTACAAGCAGCAGCGATTGCTGGGAGTAGTAAAATAGGGGTTAAACCGATGGTTCACAGTTTGGTTTTTTTCTTCATAAATCCTCTTTCATTTGTTTTTTAAAGAATAAAAAAACATTGTGGTCATTTAGTTTTCAAAAATGATTACCTAATAACTACAATGTTATATTTGTCGATCGGGAAAACACGACCCAACTAATTATTATGACTCAAATTCTGAAAACAAAAACATTTACTAATCATGTAGTAAATCATAAAGCAATTATGCGTAATCTTCTTTGTGCGAGATAGCATATTTTCAGTCATGAATCTTTAATTCCTTTAATATCTTATAAAAAAACTATATCATAAATAAAAAGAAAAACTCACTTTTTTATTTTAAAAGTGAGTTTTTAAGTAAATTTATAGGTTTAATAACCAAAAAGTTATCTCTGGAAGTTGTAAGTTGCTAATACTTTTTGAACTATTTTCAGTCGTTTATTATAAATGGCTTTAATTTTGTAGAAATGGTTACGTAAATGTTCAATTGTTGTATTTTCTGTTTGTTGATTAAAGTTTCTTTGTTCTTGAATAAAACGCTTACGTTGATCAAAATCCTGAACATATTCACTATCATGTATTAATTGGTCATTTTTCTTGTTGGTTTGTTGTTTGATCTCTTCGATTGATTGGTCTAACTCTTCATCAAGATTTCTAACCAAAAGTTTAGTTAATTGATCATATAAAGATACATAACGGATAAATGAGTTTTTTTGTACATTTGCTAGATGTTCTAATTCAAGACCTGTATAAATAATTAAATCAAAATTTAGTATTATATGATTTAATGTTAATAAATCAGAAGCATTATATGTATTATTTGCCTGATGAGCCTTAAGTTGATCAATTTGGTTTTGTAAAAAATTGATCTTTATTTTTTGTTGGTTAATGCTTGTTAAATTGTAACCATAAGCAGTTTGAAAATCATCAATCATACTTTGATAAATTTCTAACTGATTTCTTTTTAACATCTGCTGGCTAAAATTTTCATTGACATTAAATTTAACATTAAAATGGTGATCTTTAGAGTACCAATTGTGTGAATAAGGATATTTTTCTAACCAATATAAAGATTCTTTATTATTGGCACAACTTGCAGTAATAGCAATTGTTCCGGTTGCCAACAACCCGATTCCAAACGAAAAAGCAAAAATTTTTATTTTTTTAGCTTTGGAAAGCGACATTATTTATTAATTACTAAACCCTTAAGACTTGTCACTGAGATCAATGCATCCTTTACACCCTGAACTCCAAAGCCTGAATTCTTAACCCCAAGGAATGGTAAAAGATCGGGTCCTCGAGAAGAAGCTTTGTTAATATTTACAGTTCCGGTTTCTATTTGGTTTGCATAAACAGCAGCTTGCTCGTAGTTTGTTGTGAAAATTGATCCTTGAAGACCGTATTCACTTTGGTTAATTCATTGAATTGCTTGTTCAACATTTTCATAAGTAATAATTGGCAAAATTGGTCCAAATGGTTCTTCTCATGCAACACGCATATCAGGTGTAACTTGATCAATTAACACTGGTGATAATAAATTGTGTGCCTCATCGACTTCAACTTGTGTCATTAAGACAGCTTTTTTATCAACTGCGTCTTTGATTAACTCTAAATTGTATTGAACAGATTTTTTGTTAATTAAAGGAACAATATCAGAGTTGTTTTCAGGCAATCCCACAGTTAGTTTTAAAGCATGTTCTTTTAGCAATTTAACTAGTTCATCATGGTTTTTTTGGGATACAAAAACTCGTTTTATAGCAGTACATCTTTGCCCTGAGTACGAGAAAGCACCTTTAATAATTTCAGCTGCAGTACTATTTAAATCTGCATCATCTAGCACAAGGGCAGGATCTTTTCCTCCTAATTCCAAAAATATATTCGCACGTTTAGCAACTGTCGCTAGATGGTTACCTACTGGTGCTGAACCGGTAAAGTTAATCACACGTACATATTCATTACTTGCTAAACGGTCACCGTTTAATCGTGCGTTAGTCATCAATGAGTTAACTGTGCCTTTAGGATATCCAACTTGTTGAGCAAGTTCAGCGATTTTTAATCCCACTAAAGAACCTTGAGTGGCAGGTTTAAAGACAACGGTGTTTCCGGCTACTAATGCAGGGGCAAGCTTAGTCATCAATAGATTTAATGGATAGTTAAATGGAGAAATCGCCAATACAACTCCTAATGGAACCCGAGTATAAATGGCAGATTTATTTGGTGTATTTAAAATTTTCTCGTCAAAAGATAATGGGTTATTCATCATTTCTTCGTAAGCCTTAATTGTGTCATACATATATTCAGCAGTACGCACAACTTCGCTCAAACTATCTTTTTTTGATTTAGCAATTTCTAGAACTAATAAATTTGCTAATTCTTCCTTATTTGTAAGGATTGCATCCGCAAATTTATTTAATAAATTAACTCGTGTAGTAACACTGGTTTTTTGATAATCTAAAAATGCAAGATGAGCATTTTTAAAAACATCATCAATCGCAACGGGATCATTGATTAAAGGAACACGAGCGATCACTTCATTATTTGATGGGTTGTAAATATCAACTGTTTCGTTAGTTGAAATAAACGAACCATTGATTAAAAGTTTAGGTTCAAACATAGATTTTCCTTTCAATGTTATATGATAATTATTATAAAATTTTTACTCCTCTTTTTTTTCACAAATTAATGTAATCTGTGGTTCAAGCGGAAGCTTGAACTTCCCCAATATGTTGTTTATGTAAGAAAAACATGCATAGTCGTGACTGACCGATTCCCCCGCCGATTGAATAGGGCAATTGGTTTTTTAAGATTAATTGTTCATATTCGGATAATTGGGGGGTAGATAAGGTTTTATTAGTTTGTTTACTAAAGGTTTTGGCATCCACGCGAATACCCATTGACATTAATTCTAACGCTTCATCATTAATTTGGTGATAAACTACTAAATCACCGTTTAGCGTTCAATCATCATACGATGGACTGCGCATAGAATGTACGACATTAGACTTTAAAGGATAACCAATTTGCATAATAAAAACAGCGTGATGCTTTTTAACAATCTGATATTCACGTTCATCAGGCGTTAAATTAGGATACAAATCTTCAAGTTGTTGTGAAGTAATGAAAAATAGATCATCAGGTAATTGTTTTTCCAAATTAAATTGTTTACAAACATCATTTTCGACTTTTTTTAAGACATCAAAGATTTGTTTAACAGTTTGTTGCAAATAATCTTGGTTTCGATCATTTGCTGTTATGCGCTGTTCTCAATCTCATTGGTCCACATAAATGCTATGCTTATGATCGATTTCATCATCTGCTCGAATTGCATTCATATCAGTGTACAATCCTTCATAAAGATCAAATTCATAGGCCTGAAGGGCATAACGTTTTCATTTAGCAAGTGATTGCACAATCTGTAAATCTAAATTAATTTGCGCAGCGTGAAATGTAACTGGTTGTTGCTTGCCATCCAACTCATCATTAAAACCCGATTGCTTAGTTACAAATAGCGGGGCTGTTACCCTCACCATTTTCATATCATTTTGAAAATAAGTCTGAAAACTGTTTTTTAAAACCATAATTTGTTTTTGAACCAAATTTATTTTTTTATGTGCTTCTGAAATCATATAGATCCTTTCTATTAAAAAAAGATAAATTAGCAATCTGCTAATTTATTGTTGGTTGATGCTTGTTTTTGATAAATGATTTGATGTACAAAACGGCACTAAAAATACTAAAGAATACTGCGACAAAGTTAATGATGTTCATTACATAAACAAACCAATGATTATTGTTAGTATTGATGCCAATAGTAAAGAATGAGAAACTAAAACCAGCGATTAACAAAACAGTTTTAATTTTTCCGTACTTGCTAGCGTGGATCGGAATCTTTTTGCTTGCTGCATAAATTCGCAAGGCATCAATTAGAATGTCACGCAATAAGTTAATAACAAATAGGAATGCAACGACAGAATTATTAAAAGCTAGTAACAACCCTACGCCATTAATTAGGATTTTATCAGCAATGGGATCAATAATTTTACCGAGTGTAGATTCAACATTGTATCTACGTGCGATATACCCATCTAACCAATCAGTACTTGCGGCAATTAAGAAAATAATTCCACTCGCAATTTGCAACCCTGAAATATAAGTGGCAAAAGAACCGATATTAATGGTATATCCACCTGAAACAAATTGAAGATCTCATCCTAAATAAATATTAATTAGTAAGAATAAAATTGCAATTAATGCAAATGCAATCCGGATAAAGGTAATAATATTGGGGATGTGCTTAATTATTTTGTTGCGATTAGGTTTAAAAACTGATTTGGCCATGACTACGTGGAAATGGGATTGTATCCTTAATGTTATCAACCCCTGTTACATACATTACTAAACGTTCAAAACCAATTCCAAAACCAGCTGACATATAATATCCAAATCGGCGTAGATCTAAATATCATTGTAAACTAGTTGTATCCAGATTTAACTCTTGACAACGTTGGACTAATTTTGTGTAATCCGCTTCTCGTTGCGAACCGCCTACCAATTCGCCAATTGCAGGTATAAGCAAATCGGTTGCAGCTACAGTCTCGTTATCATCATTTTGTTTCATATAAAATGCTTTAATTGCTTTGGGAAAATTTTGTAAGAATACAGGACCATGGACGTATTGTTCACATAAATAACGTTCGTGCTCAGAATTTAAATCCATACCAAAGAAAATATTTTTGTTTTCAAATTCTCATTGTTTTGAAACAGCTTCTTGTAAAATTGTGATGGCGTCCTTATAATCTAAACGCACAAATTCACTTTCAACAACTTTACGAAGGCGTTTGATTAAATCTGGATCATTTTTATCAGCTAAGAAACTTAACTCTTTAGGGTTTTTAACTAGAACCTCACTAATAGCGAATTTAATTAGTTTTTCAACCACATTTTGCATTCCTTTTAAATCTGTAAATGCCATTTCTGGTTCAATCATTCAAAATTCTGCTAGATGTCGGTTAGTGTGTGATTTTTCTGCGCGGAAAGTAGGACCAAAAGTATAAACATTGCTTAATGCCTGTGCATATGCCTCAGCTTGTAATTGACCAGTGACAGTTAAAAAAGTTGGTTTACCAAAAAATTCTTCATTATCAATTGGTTTTAGTGTGAAAGTTTCACCCGCACCTTCTGCATCGTTTCCGGTAAACAGTGGTGCTGCAACTCAACTAAAATCATTTTGGTTCATAAATTTATGAATTGCATATGCTAAGGTAGAACGGATTTTCATAATTGCATGGAAGGTATTTGTTCTAATTCGCAAGTGTGCGTTCATGCGTAATGTTTCAGGGTTTAAATCGTTGTTATTCATTAAAAAATCCTCATCACTTTGTTTTAGTAATTGAATTTCTTGGGCAACTAGTTCAAAACTCTGTTGTTTTGAAGGGGTTAGTTTTAACTCCCCTTGTACTCTGACTGCTGCTCACATTCGAGCATTTTTAATTTCATCAAAATTAACAAGTTCATTATTTTTATAAACCACTTGTAAATTTGAAAAATCAGAACCATCGTTAATTACCAAAAAACCTAATTTTTTGGATACACGGTTGGATTTTACTCAACCTGTGACAGTAATTGTTTGATCAGCGTAAGCTGCCGGGTTTACAAATATTGATTTAATTTTAATAGACATTCAAGACTCCTTATATCATTTTTAACTATAAGTAAATAAGTAAAACTAAAAAGCAAAAGACAACCTTTGCTTTTTAAAAAAATTATTGGTTTTTCGCTTGTTTTTTCAATAAACGAGCTTGACGACGTTCTTCTCGTTTTTGTTCTTTTCTTCGCATTTCTGCTTCGTATTTTTCGTTTGCTTCGATTTGTTCTTTTTGTGTTTCTTTTAGTAATTCTAGAATTCGTAATCCAGCTTCACTCATTCCACCATTTTTCAATTTTCGATAACGAACAGAATGTGTTGTTTTATGTTTTTGAGGTGTTGTGTTAATAAGAACAGGGGTTTTATTTGTTTCCACTTTAGATTGTTGTTCAAGAATTTTTGTTGGTTTTTCAACCTCAACAATTTTTTCAACTTCTTTGATAACTTCAACCGGTCGGTCAACATAAACAATTTTTTCAACCTCTTTAAGAACATCAACTGGTTTTTCAACCTCAACAATTTTTTCAACTTCTTTGATAACTTCAACCGGTCGGTCAACATAAACAATTTTTTCAACCTCTTTAAGAACATCAACTGGTTTTTCAACCTCAACAATTTTTTCAACT
>NZ_JAOXHM010000004.1 GCF_025780075.1 Ureaplasma sp. ES3154-GEN
AAGTGTAAACTTAACCTTAACTTGGTTTCCGTTTCGTCCGCCATTAACATCCTCACTTGTAAAACTACTAATTGTCACCGGTTTTGTTGGTGTTGAAATAATTAGTTCAGGAGTATAAGTTATGTAACGTGAATTATCTAAAGTAACGTTTGTGCTTGTTGCTCAGTAAACACCTTTTAGTTTATATTTGCTATTTATGTGCAAATTTTGATTTAATGTGTAGATTCACATTAGTTGCAATTAAAGTTTGGAATTATATAAAGGTTTATTGTTTTATTTACAAACCCAAATTCTAAACTTGCATATTTTTGTTCAGAAATAAATTATATAGTATTTGTAATTTGTTTAAAAAGTTTGCATAATCAATCTGAAATCTTTTGATTATTAATTTGTAATTTATCATAAAAAAGAATAACCTTAGTTATTCTTTTTAAAACTTAATATGACAAGTCACATCAGGATGTTTATCACTATAATTCTGGTGGTATTCTTCTGCAAGAAAGTAATTTGTTAATGGTAAAACCTCTGTAACAATTGGTTTAGTGAACTTGTTGCGTCATTGATTAATAGTTGTGTTAATTACTTCTTTATCATTGTTAATTTCAAAATAAATTCCATTTCGATATTGTGTACCGTGGTCTACACTTTGGTAATTTAGTGCAGTGGGATCAATAACACTAAAAAGCTCATTAATCAAATCGGTAAGGGTAATTTGTTCTTCTTGATAATAAACCTCAAGAGTTTCAACTGCTTTTGTTAAACCAGTTTTAACCTCTTCATAACTAGGATTATTAATTAAAGAATTAGCATACCCAACTGTAGTAAAAACTACTCCAGGAAGTTTTTTGAAATATCCTTGCATACCCCAAAAACATCCGCCTGCTAAATAAATACGACGCATTATTGAATTACTCCTATATTTAAATCTTGTATATTTATGTTTGTTGTTGTGTTTGTGTTTACCATTGTTTCATTGATATGATCAATCACATTTTGATCAATCACAATCATTAGGAATCCAATACAGATGCTAAAAAGAATAGTCGATGTAACCATATCTAGCAATGTAGAAAGAATTGGCGTTGACATAACTGTTGGATCAACTTTCATACGAGTTGCGATAATTGGCAATAAGGCACCTAGAATTTTTGATAAAACAATTGATAATCATAAGGCAAGGGAAGCGCCAGCGCTGACAATTGTACCAACTAGAATTGGACTATCGGTAGTTGTTAATGTCATATCTCCCTGCTTAATTTCGGGTTGGATAATTAAGAAGAAAATAATTAAACGGACAAAATTAATTATTGCTAATACAACCCCGACAAGATTACCTACTAAAAATTCTTTTCACATAACCCTGGAGAATTCTTTTTTAGTAATCTCTCCGATGGAAAGAGCACGAATGACCGAAGCTGCAGTTTGACTACCTGCATTTCCACTGGTTCCTGTCATTGCAGGAATAATTGGGACTATAACTAGCGATGACAAACCAGCGGTTAATACTTGACCAAGATCTTGAAATTTAGATATTAAAAAAGCTGTAATAGTTGCAGAGATCATTAAAATGGCTAACCATAATAAACGAGATTTAAATAGCACAAAGATACTAGTTTTCATATATGGAAACTCTAACTCTTTCATCCCATACATTTTATAAATATCTTCAGTTGTTTCTTCGTTAATAACTGGTAGGATATCATTATCTGAAATATATCCTAATAAACGGTCGTTTTGGTCAATTACCGCAAGCTGTTCTAATGAATATTTAGAAAAAATTTCAATTACCTGATCAATTGATTCATCACTGCGCAAGTAAAAAACATCTTCTTGAATGATATCTTTGATCGTTTTTTGGTTATTGGTTTGTGCAAAAAGCAAGTCATTAAAACCAACAAAACCTTTTAATCGTCCAAATTCATCAACAACAAAGATGAAGTTATTACGCTCAAAATTATCATATTGTTTATGGATATCAGCAACAGCGTATTCAATTGTTCAATTTATATTTAAAGCATAAAACTCACTATTGATCAAACTCCCAGCCTCGTCTGGATCGTATTCAGATATTTGGTTTAAGGCAGCACGCTGTTGGGAATCAAGTGATAAAAGAATTTTTTTAATTTCCTTTGGGAACTGGTATGTTAAATCCACAATATCATCATTATATAATTCAAATAAAATAATTTTTAATTGTTGGATTGTACTTTCTTGAATAATTGCGAGTTTGCTCGAATCATTCAAAGCTTTAAAAATTTCCCCACATTTATCATCTTTTGCTGCGATTAAACAAAAAATATTTAATTGAGGATCACTCAATAATTCTAAAGATTGTGCAACTAAGTCAATCCGTCGATTTTTTAAAATCTTCTTGAGGGTGTTGATATCTTTTTGTTCATAAATTTTTTTTAAGTTTGTTGCAAATATATTAATGCTGTCTTTATTTTTTATTTGTTTTAGATTAGTTTTCATTTTTCATCACCATCTTTATTGATTTTAAACTACTAAATAATTATAATTATTTTTTAGCACTTACTTAAACCTTATGATATAAAAACCATTAATTATCTTAAATTAATCTAAAAAAACTAAAATTAATTATTTTTTATGTTAAAAAATTTATAATTTTATTATAAAGACCTTTTCGGTCTTTTTTAAATGTTTGCAAAATAAGAAAGTAGGTTCTTTATGAAAAAAGTTATTTTAGTTTGTGAGGATTGTCTTGCACGTAATTATCACACAACTCGTAACCAGTATGCTCAAGAGCGTTTGGCGTTGAAGAAATACTGTCCACATTGCGAGCGTTCTGTTTTGCATAAGGAAACACGATAGATGGGAAAAAAAGAGAATAAGTTTGTTTCTGTACAAGACCGTGAACTAGAAATGAACGAAGCTTACGAACAAGCGGTCAAAAAACAAAAAAAACAAGACTATTTAAAAGAAAAACAAGCATTAAAACAACAAAAATTAATTATTAAACATCAGCTACAAAATCGCAGACAAAATATTCTAGCGATGCAAAAAAATCCAAATATTTCCAAAGATGAAATTCGCACATATAGCAATCAAACAAGTCAGTTAATTAAAGCTTTAGTATTGGAATACTACGAAGATGTGCGATGGTTAAATGCGAAATATGAAAAAAATAGTTTCTTAATTGAACGTTGATTTTATGGAGTAAATAAGGAATTACGTCGAACAAGTTGACCTACAAAAAGGGTTGTAATTACAAGTTTTTTGGTAATAATTACAATTGTTCTAATTCTAATGGCAATTTTTTATGGAATTGATGCAGCATTTATTCGCTTGAGTACAAAATAAACGAGGTAAAATATGGCAAATTATAAATTAAAGGATCACAGTGCAAAATGACTGGAAGATTTAAACATTAACGTGAACATTAACCAACACCAATGATATATTATTACGGTTGTTGGTGGGAATGAACAAAAAGTTGTAACTGATTTAAAAAATAAAATTAAAGGTTACGGATTAGCAGATTTTTTTAGTGATATTAAAATCATTAAACAAAAAGTCAAAGAAGTAAAAATTTACGAAAAAGATGATGCACCTTCTGTAATGCGAAACAAACCAGACGTAAAATGAGAAACTATTATGATAGACGGTGTTATTAAATACCGTTGTACACGAATTAAAGAACAAAATAAATTCCGTGGATACGTTTTTATTAAAGTTGATATGACCCGTCAAGTATGGTATTTAATTCGAAATACACAAATGGTAACTGGATTGGTAGGTTCATCAGGAAAAAACACAACACCACACCCTGTAAGTGAAGCTCAAATTATGCAAATGATTGCAGAGAACGATCGCGCATCAATGATGGTTCAATTAGAAGAAGAGAAAAATGAAGAAATGCTAACAGATAACGAAAGCGAACAGGTTACTGTAGTTAAAGATCACGAAGATGATGTAATTTACGAATTTAAACCCAACCAATCAGTTCGGATTCTTTCAGATAACTTCTATGATGAAATTGGGATAATTACTAAAGTAGATAATGCGAAAAAAACTGTGGAAGTTGAACTCGAATTCTTTGGTCGTTTAAACACTTTAAATTTGTCATTTAAAGATGTTGCCATTTATGATGAAGATGCTACGACTGATGATGAAATAACAACTGATGATGAAGAACTAGACGATTAATTTCATCTTCCTTTGAGGAGGTATTTATGTCTACTAATAACCAAAACCAAATTAATTTAAACCCTGAATATTCGATAAATAACCAAAATGAGCAAAACCAGATTTTTTTTCAGGTACAAGCTTTACAACAGGAAAATCTATTGCTAAAACAACAGAATCAAATTCTTTTGCAACAGCAAAATAACATTTTAACCCCTGCTGCGAGCGCTACCGAAAGAAACACGGAACCAGAAGTTATTCATCCAACCAAAGCCTTTGTAATGGATGTACAAACAAACGATAGAATTCCCGATTTTTATTTCAAAGAAATGAAAATGAGTATCTGAAAATTTAGTTTTTGGATTGTGATGATGTTTTGTTTATTGGGAGGGATTAGTTATTTTATATATGAAGTGGTGGTAAATAAGTTTTCACCATGGATTTTCCTTCCTTTCCTAGTTGCAATGGTCTTTAGTTTTTTCTTATTTTTAATGGGTTTATCTGATTATCGGAATTTTAAAAGAGAAAATAAAAACGTATCACAAAGTTTAGATGTTCTCAATACGTCAAATTTTTTATTAAAGGTTTACAAGAAATTAGTTACAGCACCAATTGTAATTAATTGAACTGCTGCCTCTTTATATTTGGTTTTAGGTTTTAGTATTCTGTTTACATTCATCTTCACCTATTTGATTAACTTAATCAACAATGGTGCAATACATATTAGTCATATTTCGTTCTCAAATTTAGTTTTAATCCAAAATCCTAATGATTTAAATGATCCAATAAATCGTCAAACACCAATGTATGCAGTTATTGGCTTTGGAACACTGTTGTGCTTTGTATTTATCAGTCACTTAATGCTAGTAACATCTGCAAAAATTCGTTTAGATCGAATAAATGTTTATTACAAAGAACCAATTATTACTAATGATGATGAATTAAAACTCAAACAGAGTGCTTTCAAAAAAGGTTTAATTGTATTTTGTATTTTATTAGTAATTATTGGTTTAATTTTACTAATTATTTATCTAGTTGTTTTTCGCAACAAACGCTATCGAAACTTTATAAGAAACGAGGTGCCAATAAATGCACAAAATTAAGGACTTAATAAATGAACATCACCTTAGTATTACTGAATATGATTTATACGGTGATTATATTGCAAAAGTTAAGCAAATTAAAAAAACGAATACCCAACCCGCTCGTTTAGTCGTTATGACGGCAATGAACCCAAACCCAGCTGGAGAAGGAAAGACCACTACTAGCATTGGTTTAGTGGATTGTTTAAATCGCTTTGGTGTTAAAGCGATGGGAGCTTTACGTGAGCCATCATTAGGACCTGTTTTTGGAATGAAAGGAACAGGTTCAGGTGGAGGAAGTAGCAGATTAGAACCTTTTGGAAAAATTAATTTGCATTTTACAGGAGATCTGCATGCTATTGCAACTGCTAACAATTTAATTGTTGCTGTGTTAGAAAACGAGATTTATAATAAATCAGATTTACAAGTTGATCCTGATAAGATTTTAATAAAGCGTTGTCTTGATATGAATGATCGTTCATTGCGTGATTTAGAATATCAAATAAAACAAACTGTAGTTCACAGTGGTTTTAACATCACCGCAGCTTGTGATTTAATGGCGTTATTATGTCTAGTACAAAACACAGATGAATTTCTGTCTAAATTAAATAAAACAATTGTAGCCTACACATACCAGAATCAACCAATTACCATTGCTGATCTAGAAATTAGTGATGCGTTAATGACAATTCTTGAGGATGCGATGTACCCTAATTTGGTACAAACTGCAGAAAACAATCCTGTTTTAGTACATGGTGGTCCATTTGCAAATATCGCTCATGGTTGTAACTCCTTAATTGCTACACAAACGGCTTATAATCTTGCAGAAGTTGTTGTAACTGAATGTGGTTTTGGTGCTGATTTAGGTCTTGAAAAATTTATGAATATTAAATCTCAATTGGGGAATTTATCTGTAGATTTAATTGGTATGGTTATTTCTTTAAAAACCTTACGGCACCACGGAACATATAATTTCAGCAATACAGATCCTTACCAGATTATCAAAAACGGTTTTGCAAATATTCTTGCTCATATCAAGCATATCAAACATTATGGAATTAACTATATTGCATATATTAATATCAATGAACAAACTGACAGCGAAGCTGAACTCGCTTTTTTAGAGGCAATGTTGGATGAAAATAATATTCCTCATGCTCGCAGTTATGCATATGCATATGGTTCAAATCGTTCGGATGAAATGTTTGCGAAAACAATGCAATTGCTAGTAAAGTCCCATAATAATACTGTCAATTATTTGTACGATGTCCAAAAAGACGATATTACAACAAAAATTAATAAAATTATTCGAAATGCTTATCACGCAAATAAAGTTGTTTTTAGTGATCATGCAAAAAAACAACTTGAAGAACTCACCCGGAATGATTGGTTTGTATGTATGGCTAAAAACCCTTATTCGTTAACTGATGATCAAAAAATTTTAAATGCACCTGTGGATTTTGATATTCACGTTAGTCGCTTAGAATTTAACAATTTTGCTAATTTATTGATTGTTATTACATCCCAAATTTTTCGGATGCCAGGTTTAAATAAAATACCTGCAGCAAAAAATTTTATTATGAAATAATTTTAACAGAAAGGTTAAGAAATGATTAACAACGAAATCAAAGAAAAAAAAGTTCTAGCTAAACTAGAAAAAAATAAAAAAGTTTCGTTAATTGGATTTGTGCTGTTAACAGCTAGTGCAATTATTGCTTTTTATACTTTCCCTTCGTTGTCAACTGCAGGTTGAATTGCGATTATTTTCGCTTTTGTAACCGCTTTTTGCTGATTTATTCCTATCGGAATGGCTGCTGCAGAAATGGCAACGATTAAAGGGTGGACACATGGGGGATTATTTACCTGAGTCCGGAATTTAATTGGACCACGTGCGGGATTCTTGGTTACTTGATTACAATTTCAAGTGACATTTGGATTTGTCGCAATGGTATTCTTTATTCTTTCTTCCTTCTCATTTAGTTTTGTGGGCAGCGAAGGATACAACTACTTTAATACATTAAAGTTAGGTACAACTTTAAACCAAGCAAGTAGTATTAATTTATCAAAGACATTTAATTCAGGAGCAGCATATGGAATTGCTATTGCTGTATTATTTGCTTTAATCGCTTTATCCTTATGAGGACAGAAACGTGTTCATCAGATGGGGCAAATTGCATTAGTAATTGGAATTTTATTACCTTTTGCTATCGTGATTGGTTTTTCATTCTACACAATTGCCACTCTTGATGATCCACTATATTACATCGGAAATACATTCTTAAAAGAAGGACATTTGTCGCCAAATGTAACTGGTTCATCGTACGAACTGAATAAAAATTTTATGTCATCAACAGTAATGGCGTCATTTATGGCATTTAGTTTTAGTTTGCATGGTGTGGAGGTATCCGCAATTGCTTCAAATCGAATGAATAATCCATCGAAACAATATCCGCGAGCGATGATTATTGTAGTAACAATTGCTTTATTATGTATTGCTATTGGGTCAATTATGATTTCAATGACCGTACCAACTTCAACATTATCATTCAATGGTGGATTAGTGCAAACAGTAATGTTTAACTTATCAGTAGGTGGAGTTGATGTTAATTTACCAAATGTTGATGAAACAAGACATTTTGCAACATTAGCGCATGCTTATGAAGTTGTTGAACGTGATTATGGAACTGCAGCTGCAAACCAAGTAATGTACCAATACATTTATCATGAATCGATTAATGATGCTCTACTAGCATCAGGATCTGCTGCTAATAACCAAGCTTCAGCAGGTTTATTAGTTAAGAGTGATGAATTAGATAATTCGATAGCTAACCCAAGTAATTTTATTCAAGTTGTAGATCGAAATATTGATCGTACGGCAATGCAGGGTTTCCAAGCAATTTCGTTCTTTATTGGAATTGGGGTATTGATTGAATTATCGGTATGAATGAGCAACCTATCAACGGGGTTGAATTATGGTATGCGTCAGGCTCATTTTCCAAAATGAATGACTTACCAAATTAAAAATGGTTCTGCTCTGACTATTGCTGCATTGTGATTTATTATTCTTTCTGGAGTTTTTGCAGTATATATGTTTGGATATAACTCGCTATTTGCATATGAAGGAAAAACAATTACTGATATTCTTGCCAACGAAGGGGTTAAAGATGATGGAACATCTCTAAACTTAACAACTGCGCAACTTGACAATATTAAAGATCAATTCCGTCATATATACCATTTAGATATTGAACACACAAAAGCTCATATTTATCACTTTGATTATGCTCATATTAGTAATGATCAAGTTAAAAAGATAATGGATCAGATTGCAGAGTTTACTGGTTATCAACCAGTGGCATCTGGTACGCCGGCTTCAATTACCAATGTAGGGTTTATCTCAAATGTTGTTTCACAAATCTCAATGTATTACATTGGTTATAATATTTTCTTAATTGGATACATTAGATTTGTTATTAAAGCAAACCACTTAGACCGAACATTCAAAATTAAACACCGTTGAATACAAATAGCACTAGCGAGTTTAGCGATTGGGGTTAACTCGTTTGCGGTGGTTGCTACTTACTTACCAGCAGCCCCTGAATTATATCCTGGGCAAACAGTATACTACTTATTTATCTCAATTGCCTTACCAATGTTTATTGGAATGCTATTGTTTGGGTTATTTATTTACTTAGTAGTATACGTATGAAACAAGAAACGTAATATCTTATTGCAAGAAACGCCAAATCTTGCCAATGTGGACCAAAATGTTCTTGATTTAATTAAAAACCCACAATTATATGTAAATGATCCACGTTTTGTAGATCAACAAATGCGTCTCGCGTTTATGAAACATAAATACGAAACTTATCAAGAAACAACAGACAAAGAGAATAAAATTTTATTAAACAAACAATTATCTTACTTAAGTGATCAGTTTGAAAAAGCGTTTCCGCCTGAGATTGAAGAATAATCATTAGTTTTGTGGTATAATAATTAATTGTATAAAGAAAGAAGTATTTACAATAGTACTTACTCACCTGATTTTCAATAAAGAGAATGGGTATCATGCTTTTTGACTGATTTTACAACAATCAACCGATTTTCTTTATACAAGTAAGTAATAAAAAGTAGGAGTTTTAATGAATAAAGCACCAGATACAAAAGACCCACGAGTTAATAAAGATAATCCAAAACAACCGTTAATTAATGAAAATATTCGTTTCAAACGAATGACAGTAATTGATGCACAAGGAAATAATTTAGGGGAATTAGATCGTGAAGAAGCACTAAGATTAGCAAATCAAGCAAACTTAGATTTAGTTTTAATTGCACGACGCGACAATAAATCAGTGGTTAAAATTCTTGATTACGGAAAATTCAGATATGAACAAAAGCGTAAACAACGAGAAAATAGAAAAAATCAAACTACTACCAAAGTTAAGGAAATTAAAGTTAAGCCAACAATTGGTGACCATGACTTAAACGTGCGGATTGAAAATGCAAAAAAATGACTTGCGGACAAGGATTATGTAAAATTTGTAGTTGTTGCTCGTGGTCGAATGGCATCAAAAATCGAAATCATTAACGGAGTGTTTCAAAAATTTGCCTCTGCTTTAGAGGGTATTGCAAATATTGTTCAAGCTAATAAAAAGATTAATGATATGCGGTATGAATCACTCATTGAACCTCTGAAAAAATAAATTTAAAGGAAAAGAATTATGGCTAAAATTAAACAAAAAACAAAACGTGCTGTTGCAAAACGTTTTAGCATTACTAAAAACGGTAAATTAAAAAGAAAACACGCTTACCGTTCACATTTAGCTTTAGGTCGTTCTACAAAAGCAAAACGTCAATTACGTAAAGATACATTAGTAAGTGCTAGTGATATAAAACGTTATATTCAATGCTTATAGGATAAGGAGAATTTTATGAGAGTAAAAGGTGGAAGCGTAACGCGTCAAAGACGCAAAAGTTGATTAAAAAAAGCAGAAGGTGCATGAGGAACACGTCATACATCTTATAAAACCGCAAAACAAACAGTTATTCGATCAAGCCAATATGCTTACCGTGACCGTCGTAACAAAAAACGTGATTTCCGTAAACTGTGAATTTCACGTATCAATGCTGCTGTTCGTGCATTAGGTTATACATATTCAGCATTTATGAACGCATTGGTTAAAAATAATGTTGTTTCAAAAACTGATAACGCTGGATTAAATCGTAAGATGTTATCAGAACTTGCAATTAATAATCACGAAGCATTCGTTAGTCTTGTTAACGAAGTAATGAACAAATAATTATATTAATTAACTTATAATAAAATAATCATTTCCAAACCGAGGAGATGATTATTTTTGTTTTATAGCTTTAAAGTTATATAATGTAATTAAACAAAAAATTCTATATAAGCAGTTTAATAATGTTAAATAAAAAAAGCAAATATATTTTTTATAGTGCAATTAGTGTGAGTCTTCCGATTTTACTTGCGCCAGTGATTGTTAGTTGCACCAAAAAAGATGAAAAAATTGATTTACCTGATGTTGCTAAGCCTATTCAACCAGAACAAACTAAAAATCCAACATCTAATAAAGCTGATAAAAATGAGGCTGAAAAACCTAGCAAAACAGAACAACCGAATTCGAATATTTCAACTCCTGAACCAAAACCTACACCCAATCCTGATGATTCAAAAAAACCGGAAAAACCATATGTTGATCCCACTAAGGATCAATTAACTTTTCAACTAAGCAATGAAAGTATTATTGATGACCGAATGGCAGAATTACATATTGAGATTACGGATGATAACCAGTTATTAAATATGCAAAGTGTGTTGGAAGCGACACTAGATAACAACCAAACTATTAATGGTTTATTAATGCAAAATGATAATAATCATTGGGTTGTAACGTTTGCATTTAATCTTTTGGAACCAAGTACAAAATATAAAATTAAAAATATTAGATTAATCAATAAAACAGTAGAAAAGGAATTTACATTAGTAGATCAATTAAGTTTTGAGACCTTTGCAACAATTCCAAACGTTATCAATGTAATAGTTAACAACAATGATATTTTTTTACCTACAACTACTAATAATTTTCAAATCACTTTCGATAAAATTAGAATTGGTATGCATCAAAGTTTATTTCATTTGGTATTCATTAACAAAGTTAACAATAAAGAAGTTATGTCGAATAACATAAGTTTGGATAAAGAACGATTAATTTATGATGTTAATGTTTCTGGTTTTGATGATGTAGGTAATTATCAACTGGAAAAAATTAGTTTTCAAAACAATGATCAAACCTGAACAGATTTTGTTATCCCTAACAATTTATTAAAAACATTTACAGTTCATGAGATGCCGCAGATTGTTTATAATTTGGAATTAATTCCCAGGGAACAAAGCCAAATTAATATTACGCCTAATAATGCGCGTTATGATATTCTTATTAACGATCCCGATCATGAGCTAACCGATAGTTCAATTATTCAGGCAAATTTAAAAAATAAGGCGCCAGTTAATGCTGTATTAACAAAAAATAGTGATGATTCATGGACTGCAAGTTTTGAATTTACTGATTTATTTGCACATACAACATATAACATTGAACAAGTTGTCTACCAAAAAGACAACATAGAGTATGTTTTAAATAAACCAAGTACATTAAGTTTTACAACAGAATATAACCCGTTGAATATTACAAATGCAAGTTTTGAGAAAACTACCTTAACAAATAATGATCAACAAAATACGTTGAGAGTTGATTTAAGTGAATATCAGGACTGAATGACTGGTCAACCAATTGTTGCTGTTTTAACACACAATGACAAGCAAATTAGTTCAATACCAATTATTCTTAAGAACCAAGAAACAAGTATAAGTTTTATTTTTAATAATCTAGTTGATGAAGGAGAATATATTTTTAAGCACCTACGTGTTAACAATGATTCAACAAAAACATATACACCATCAACTCCTTTGCGTTTTTGCATAGTTAGAACAACACAAACAACAAATTTACCCTATTCTTCGAAAACCACTGCTGAATACGGAAATGTTAATCGGTTGCAACAGGCAAACGATATCGTTGATAGTGATATAGGATTAACTGATATATCACATGATGAAATAACTCTAAAACAAAGAAATAATAGTTATTCAATCTATTTTGATGCACTGAAAACTAATTATAATTACCCAGTATCAAATGATGCGGCTCCAGAGAACCAAGAAGTTTCTAAAAAACTAAAAATAACTAGTATTCAAAAAAATAACAACAACATTGTTGTTAATTTCAATAGTGAGCAAAATGTCAATATTAATAGTGCACGGGTGTTAATAAAATCTTATGATCACCATAACCCATGATCAAAATGAATTAATACAACAATTAATGACAACACTTTGACATTTAGTAGTAATGAATTAACAAAACAACAAAGTAAATTTGTAATAACTAATATTGAAATCAACGATGCAGATCTTGTGCAAATTGATTTTAGTAAAAATAATACTCTTGATTTGAATCCACATTTAGAAACCTTAAGTGTAAATGATTTTGTTGTTTCTAAAGATGAAACCCAAAAAACACTAACTGGCTCATTATCGCTGACATGAAACGTCCGTGAGATGGAATATTATAAAAATAAAGTTTTTGCATTAGTTTTCGAAACGATCCCGAAAACCTTTGTTCCAAATAAAGGATTATTTGGAGATATTCGTAATAATCATGAGAATTTTGATAGTGCAAATGCGGTTAAACATACTAAAAAAATATTAGTTAATTTTAGTGATCTGCATTCTTTTTCGCTTGCAAGTTTACAAGAACAAATTAAATATAAATTAGTGCGTATTGAAGTTTTACAACCTAATAGTTATGTAGATTATATTCAACCAATTAATCCGTCACAAAACTATATTATTGCATACAATTTTAATTGAAAAGCAAATGCACATCCATTAATTGATCAATTATATGTTAATAATGAATTATCAAATAACACGACGACTAACTACACAATTAAGAAACAAGATATTTATAAGAGTAAAAGTCCGATGAATATCTCTTATTCTCCAGCTAATTTATCTACATTTTTGGATTATAAACTAGAAAACACCGCTTTTGCCGCCCGTTATCCGAACCACAATTATGTGCCAAAAAACATTGATATAACGATTAATAAAAATGGTGTTGCGCAAGATGTTAAATGATTTATGACACGTAACTATATTGTAGACACGATGTTTAAATTTAATGAAGATAAAAATTTAGCAACTATTACCCGCGATTTAAATACAATTACAAATCTAGATGATATTAATGATGAAGATGTTATTTTCTGGTTTGTTTTTGAACTTGATCCAAACCCGATTACAGCCAAAACCTATCAGGATTTTACAGACATTCACTCACGAATAAGAATTCCGGTTTCTTTAAAAAATATTAAAGAAAATAACATTATTAATGATGTTGATTTTTTATTTGATTATGTTGCAGAAAATGATGTTTTTCAACAAAATCTTGCTGCAAAAATTCGTGGATTGGTACAATTTAATTTAGTTTGTGATCCTAATAGCAAAATCCTAACTCTACAAGTACAGACACGAGATCCAGAAGTAAAGATGACTAACCATTCATGAGTACATAATGTTAGTGCGAATCGTTCTATTTTCTTGCAAACTGGTTATTTTTTTGTTGCTTGAGTTCAACCTAAAACCTCAACAAAAGATTTGTTAGGTTTTAAAGAAAATAAACGTTTAGATGACTTATCAATACTAGGGACAACTGTTGCATATCAAAATAATTTTAATTTAATAACACAAGACATTAATACTTCTTATAGTGATGGACCAAATAAATCAATTAGTTACATAAATGAAGCGGTAATGCAGCCTAATGTACCCGATGACCAAATTGGTAAACGGTTATACAAAAATCATACAAGCAAAGGCTTAATACAGGCGCGTAAACGAGTTTATTCATTAAATAACAAATCAGATGGCACTTGGAATATTTTTGGAAAAGTTAGCAGCAATCCCAATGATTATCGCTTTTGAACTTTTGCAAATTATCACGTATGAGATACTAACAGATCGCCTCAATCGGGTATTGCGATTGTAGGTAGAAGTGCTGCTAATAACCAAACATTAGAAATTCGAAAACCTCGACTAATGGCCCCAACACTTGTGGATGAAAAGGCCAATGAATATGGTCCAATCTACCAAGAAAGTAAATTTATTTCTGATTACACACCTGTTGGTTACCTTTTTGACTTTGATATTCCTGAAAATCTTCCAGGAATTAAATATGAATTAATTCGTGATTTTAGTCGCCATGAAAATGAAAACTTTGGGGTGCAAAGGGATAATGAAGGGTTTGAAATCAAACAACCTAATAATGATAGTCGTGTTGATATTGTAATGGCAATTGTTGATTTTAGCCCGATATTTACAACATTTAAGAATGTTGATTTAGATACGTATATGTATACTCCGCAAAACGGAGGTCAACGACATCTAACAGATCGAGAAAAAAATGCTATTAAATATTTTCTAAGCTTCAAGGATACTGATGTTATTAATATGTCTTCTGAAAGTCGTTTTATGAGTAGTGTAAATAATTTGAATTTTTACATTGGTTCATTACCAAAGGTTCAAACACACTCGAATCCTGACGGAAAAGCGGGTGGCGGCAGATACCGGGAATATCTTTATGCATACAATAACATCAAAGTTAAACCATCGGTTTTAGACGAAAAAACAGCTGAATCAACTTATCCTGCCGTTTGGTCGGAAACAAGGTTATTTGACTTCTTCAGTGGTTCTTCAGGCTCTGGTGTTTATGATTATGAAGGAAAGCTAATTGGTTTTAATGTTCAAGGTTCACCGGTTCGTCAAAATGCATTTAATTTCCTTGAGACTCAGCCTTACTCTTTCTTTGGAGATGAAACAACAATTTATAATCCAGCAACGTTCTATGAAACAGTTAAAAGATTATCTTATTGATACCCTAATGATTACCAGGATCTATTTTCTAAATAAAAGTTATAATTATCGAAGCAAAATAAAATTAAAAAGTTTATAAATTTTGTGTAAATTAACCACTTTTTGGTTATAATATTTATATAACAAAATAATTAATTTACACAAAATAAAAAGAGTTTAAATATGAAAAAAATTGAATTAGGTATCTCTACATTTGGAGAAACAACTATACTTGAAAATACAAAACAACCAATTAGTCACCAACAACGAATTCGTGACATGATTGAAGAAATTAGAGTGGCTGACGAAGTAGGATTAGATGTTTATGGAGTAGGTGAACACCACCGAAGTGATTTTGCTGTATCTAGCCCTGAAATGATTTTAGCAGCTGGTGCAGTTGTTAGTAAGAATATCAAATTAACATCAGCTGTTACTGTATTATCGTCAAATGATCCTGTTCGAGTTTATCAAAATTTTGCACATATTGATGCACTTTCAAATGGCCGAGCAGAAATTATGATAGGTCGAGGATCTTTTACTGAATCATTCCCATTATTTGGATATAGTCTTGAGGATTATGATGAACTATTTGATGAAAAACTAAAAATGTTTATTCACCTTAAAGCAAATGAAATTGTAAGCTGAAAAGGGCGATTTACTCAAAATATTGATAACAAAGGGGTTTACCCGAGAGCAAACAATTTGCCAATTTGGGTTGCAACAGGTGGAAGTTACCAATCAACAATTAATATTGCGAAAGAGGGTTTACCAATTGTATTTGCTGTTATTGGAGGCGACCCGTTGTTATTTAAAAATGTAACTACTTTATATCGTCGAATCGGGGAACAAGCAGGTCATAATCCAGAACAATTAAAAATTGGTGCACACTCTTGAGGATTCATTGCAGATACTAAAGAAGAAGCTCAAGAAAAATTCTTTTTCCCAACTAAGCAATTAGTAGATAATATAGCAAAAACACGTAGAACCTGACAGCCATTAAATAAGACAATTTATGAACACATGGTATCTGAAAAAGGAGCGATGATTGTTGGTGATCCAGAATGAGTTGCTCAACGGATCATTCGATTAATGACTGAATTAGATTTGGATCGCTTCTACTTACACCTTCCAACTGGTTCAATTCCACATGAAGATTTAATTAAAGCGATTCGTTTGTATGGTGAAAAAGTTGCACCAATTGTACGCAAACATTTTGCCGAATTAGACGCATAATTAATATTTGTTTTTTAATAAAAAACCGCCTTTTTTAAGCAAGGGTGGTTTTTTATTTTGATTATTCACCCTTTTTCTATATATGTAGTGTAAATGAAAACTTTTTAAAATTCTACTTGCTTTTTAAATAGCATTCAAATATAATATTAAAGGTTTTGTTATTATTAAGATTGCTGATACACCAAAGTGAGTTGTCAGGTATCAGGTAACTTATTAATAATCAATTCTATGATTCAATTTATCATTATCAAATGTGAAAGGAAGACAACAATTTTATGAGTCAAGAATTAAGAAATAATAAAACGAATGCTAAAAAAGAATTACGTATTCGTTTACAATCTTATGATCATAGATTATTAGATGAAACTGTTAAAAAAATTATTGAAGTAGCATCTAAAAAATCAAAAGTTAGAGGTCCAATTCCTCTTCCAACAAAGAAAGAAGTATTCACAATTCTTCGTTCTCCACACGTTAATAAACCAAGTCGTGAACAATTCGAAAGAAGAACACACAAACGTTTACTAATTATCGAAAGCCAAGATGCAAGCACAAATGCTGAATTAAAACGTTTAAGTATTCCATTCGGTGTTGATGTCAAAATCAAACTTTAATATTATTTGGAGGTTATAAATGAAATCGTTATTAGGAACAAAAGTTGGTATGACCCAAGTTTTCAGCCAAGACGGTAAGGCGATTGCCGCTACTGTTGTTTATGTTGAACCAAATCAAGTTTTAGCTGTTCGTTCAAAAGAAAAAGACGGCTATGATGCTGTTCAAGTTGGATACCAAACTGTAAAAGAAAAAGCATTAAATAAACCAGAATTAGGTTTGTTTAACAAATTAAATGTTGAACCAAAAAGATATGTTAAAGAATTACGTAATGTAAGTGCTAACGTAGGCGATAAATTAGGTGTTGACACATTTGTATCTAATGAATTAGTTAATGTTCAAGCGATCACAAAAGGACACGGATTTACTGGTTCAATTAAACGTCATAATTACAGCATGGGACCTGTTGGTCATGGTGCTGGATATCCACACCGTTATGTCGGATCAATTGCATGTGGACGTGGGGGTTCACAAGCTCAACGTGTATTCAAGGGTACAAAATTACCTGGTCACTATGGGCATGAATTAGTTACAATTAAAAACTTACTTGTTTTAGATGTGCGTGCCGATGAAAACTTAATTCTAATTAAGGGTGCTATTCCTGGACCAAAAGGTTCATTAATTACTATTAAATCGGCTCAAAAAGAAAACAAAGCAAGTCCTGTTACAATTGTTAATTACAATTTAGTTAATCAAGAGCAAGCAGAAAAATAGGAGTTAAAAGATGAATAAGATTAAATTATTATCAATCGATGGATCATTATTAGATGCTAACTTTGAAGTAACTGCTGATTTATTTGTTGAAAAAGTTCATAAACAAGCAATGTTTGATGCTGTTTTATCAGAAAATGCTGCAGAGCGACAAGGGACACATTCAACTTTAACTAAAGGGGAAGTACGTGGTGGTGGTAAAAAACCATGACGTCAAAAACATACGGGAAAAGCTCGTACAGGGTCAACTCGTAACCCACATTGAACAGGTGGGGGTGTTGTGTTTGGACCAAAACCAAACCGTAATTACGCTAAAAAAGTAAACCAAAAAGTTCGTTTGTTAGCGTTTAAATCAGCATTAACTCTGAAATTACAAAAGGAAGCACTTTATGCTTTAGCAGAAAATGCTGCATTAGAAGTACCTTCTACGAAAAAAATGGTTAGTTTTTTAAATAATGCAAACCTAAGCAATCAAAAAGTTTTATTAGCACTTTCTGAAAGCAATACAAATATCGCTAAATCAAGTGCTAATTTACCGAAAGTTATTGCTAAAAAATGAAACCAAGTATCTGTGCGTGATGTAATGAATGCAAATGTTGTTGTTGTTGCGCAAGATATGTTAGCGAAAAAATAAGAAAGTGAAAAGGAGTTAAATTATGGATATTACAACAATCATTTTGCAACCATATCGTACTGAAAAATCAGAAACACTTAAACTTTCTGACAAGGAAACTTTAACTTTTTTAGTTGATAAACGTGCTAACAAATTTCAAATTCGTGAAGCTTTTGAAGCAATCTTCCGTCAAAAACCTGAATCAATACATACTGTAAATCGTGGTTCAGTACGAACTAAAGTTGCTTCTCGTAACCCAGGTTATACAAAAGCAAAAAAAATTGCTTATATTACTTTACCTAAAGGGGTAAAAATTGCTGTTTCACAGGAACAAGCAGAAGCAATGAAAAACGAAACAAATAATAAAGAAGCAAAATAGTGCTTTATAAATAACAGTCGAAAAGCAAATACTTATTAAGGAGCAAAGCAATTATGGCAGTTAAGCGTATTAAAAATCGCTCAAGTGGTAAACGACAAACTGTGTTAGTTGATTACAAATCAGTATTAACTACAAATAAACCAGAAAAGTCTTTACTAGTTAGTTTAAAATCAAATGCTGGTCGTAATAATCAAGGGAAAATTACGATTAGACATCACGGTGGAGGACATAAACGTAAATATCGTTTAATCGACTTCAAACGTAACAAGGATAACATTCCTGCAACAGTTAAATCAATTGAATACGATCCAAACCGTACTTCATTTATTTCATTAGTAGTTTATGCTGATGGGGAAAAACGTTATATTATTGCACCCAAAGGGATTAAAGTTGGGGACAAAATTGTTTCAGGAACAGAGGGTGTAGATATCTTTGTTGGTAATACTTTACCATTAGAATTTATTCCCGAAGGTACAATTGTACACAACATCGAACTTTACCCATTAGGTGGTGGACAAGTTGCACGTAGTGCAGGTGCAGGTGCACAAATTTTAGGGTTCGATGAAACTAATAAGTTTGTATTAGTTAAATTGAATTCAAACGAAGTACGTAAATTCCGAAAGGAATGTCGTGCGACAATTGGTTCTGTTTCAAATGATGAACATAACTTAGAAAACTTAGGAAAAGCTGGACGTTCACGTCATTTAGGTATTCGTCCAACAGTTCGTGGGTCTGCAATGAACCCAAATGACCACCCGCATGGTGGTGGGGAAGGACGTTCACCAGTTGGGATGGATGCGCCTCGTACACCTTGAGGTAAAAGACATATGGGTGTGAAAACACGTAATAATAAAAAATCTTCTACGAACTTAATTGTTCGTCGTCGTAAATAATAGTGGAAAGGATTAAACAGAATGTCTAGAAGTGCAAAAAAAGGTGCTTATGCTGAGCCTAGTTTATTAGCGAAGGTAAGTAAGGCAAATGCTACTGAATCAAAAAAACCAATTAAGACTTGATCTCGTCGTAGCCAAATTTTCCCAGAATTCGTTGGTTTAACTTTCGAAGTTCACAACGGAAAAACTTTCATTAAAGTTTACGTAACAGAAGATATGATTGGGCATAAATTAGGTGAATTTGCTCCAACTCGTAATTTCAAAAACCATACTGAAGCAAAACGTTAGGAAAGAAAGGATATTAATATGACTACACAAGTAAAACAAAACAATATTCGTATTTCTGCTCGTAAAGCGAAGTTGGTTATTGACTTAGTACGAAATAAACCAGTAAATGAAGCTTTACGTATCTTAAATAATACAAATAAAAAGTTCGCTCCTATTGTTGCTAAATTATTAAAATCAGCAATCGCAAATGTGGAACACAACTCAAAAGATATGGACCCAACAAAACTTTATGTATATAAAATTGTTGCGAACCAAGGTCCAACATTAAAACGTATGTTACCACGTGCAAAAGGTTCTGCTGATCGTATTAACAAGCGTACAACACACTTAGTTATTACATTATCAGACGACCGTAACGAAAACGCATTAGAACAACAAGCAATTAAAGACCGTTTAGCAAAACGTAAACAAAAACAAAATGTTGTTGAAACACCAGTTGTTAAACCTGCAACAGTTGAAGTTGATGAGCAAGAACTTGCAAAACGTGAACAAGAAGTATTACAAGTTGTTGAAGTAAGTGAAGCAAACAAAGAAGATGGTTCTAAACCAACTGTAATTGAAACTGAAAATATTATTATTTCAATGACAAAGAAAAATGCATTAGCATTATTTGAAAACCCGGAAAAAAATGTTGTTTTCTATAAAGTAACACCAACAAACCCGGTTAAACGGGTAATTGTTTATGCAGTTGCTCCAGAGAAAAAAGTATTAGGGGAATTTGATTTAGAAACAATTGATGTTGCTGCACCTTCTACAGTTTGAAGAAAATACAACAAGCAATCAGTTTTAGCGAAAAAAGAATTCGATACATATTATGCTGACAGCAAAAAAGCTCACGCAATGATCGCTTCTCGTACGTTTAAATATCGTACTCCAAAAAAACTATCTGATTACAACATGAAAAAGGGTCCTAGTGGATTCCAATATTTAAAATAATATAAAGGAGAAAATTATTCATGGGTCAAAAAGTCAATCCAAATGGTTTAAGATTTGGTGTTAATAAACAATGATTATCTCGTTGAGTGCCGACTGATGAAGCACAAATGGGACAATGATTAATTGAAGATGATAAGATTCGTACTTATATTACTTCAAAATATAAAAATGCTGTAATCGACCACGTTGAAATCGAACGTGATCAACAACGTGTGGTTGTTTATGTATATGCAGTTCAAATCGGTTTATTAATCGGTACAGAAGCTGCTGAAAAGAAATTAATTGAATTAGCAATTAATAAAATTGTTGGTCGTAGAAAAATTGTTTCTTTAAAAGTTATCGAAGTTCAAACTCCTGAGCTGCAAGCTGCAATTGTAGCACGTGAAATTGCTGATGCAATTGAAAACCGTGTTTCATTCCGGATTGCCCAAAAACTTGCAATTAAAAAAGTTTTAAAAGCAGGTGCTAAAGGGATTAAAACAAAAGTATCTGGTCGTTTAGGTGGAGTTGAAATGGCACGTGTGGAAGGTTATAACCATGGGTTGTTGACTTTACATACTTTGCGTGCAGATATCGACTATGCATTAGCCGAAGCACAAACTGCTTATGGAATTATTGGTGTAAAAGTTTGAATTAACCGTGGTGAATTATTTACTGATCGTTTAGTAAATAACGTTGAACACGCTGCAAAACTAAATAACAATAAACAAAACAACAAACAACGTCGTAATTTTAAGCCTCATAACGGTGAAAAAAGACAACGTGCACAAAATAAAAAAGAAAGCCCAAGTGCTTAAGGAGATTATTAAATTATGTTACAACCAAAAAGAACAAAATTTCGTAAACCTCACAAAGTAAGTTACGAGGGTAAAGCTAAAGGTAACAAAAAAGTTGACTTTGGTGAATATGGTTTAATGGCTCTTGAAGGAGCTTGAATTGATGCTCGTCAAATTGAAGCAGCACGGATCGCAATTTCAAAACGTTTACAAAAAACTGGAAAAATGTGAATTCGTATCTTCCCTCATATGTCATTAACGAAAAAACCACTAGAAGTTCGTATGGGTTCTGGAAAAGGTTCACCAGAAAAATGAGTTGCTGTTGTTAAACAAGGTACAGTAATGTTCGAGGTTGCTCACATTCCTGTATCAGCAATGCGTGAAGCGTTGCGAGCAGCTGGTAATAAATTACCAATCAAAGTTAAGATTGTAAAAAAGGAGTTAAGTAATGAGTAGTGTTGCTAAAGACTTGGCCAAAAAAACAAATGCAGAATTACAAAAAATTGCGACTGATCTAAAAGCTAGATTATTAGAATTACGTTTTGCTGCAGCTAATGGTGAAAACGAAAAAACACATAACGTAAAAGAAATTCGTCGCACAATCGCTCGTGCATTGACAATTTTAACTGAACGTGAAATGACATTAGAACTTCAAGATCAAGGAGTGTTAACTGATGGTAAGAAATAGTCATCGTAAAGTTTTAGAAGGTGTGGTTACATCTGATAAAATGCAAAAAACTGTAACAGTAAGTGTCGAATCAAAAAGCTTACACCCGATTTATAAAAAATTAGTAATTTCACATAAGAAATACCATGCACATAACGAAAACGATGATGCAAAAATGGGTGATCGTGTGCAAATTACAGAAACTCGGAAATTAAGTGCGACAAAAAACTGAAGAGTTAGCAAAATTCTTGAAAGAGCGCGTTAGTACGTTAAAGGAGATTAATTATGATTCAACATATGTCAACATTAATATCAGCAGATAATACTGGCGCTAAAGTTCTAGGAGTCATCAAAGTGTTAGGTGGTTCTAAACGTCGTTATGCATCAGTTGGTGATATTGTGGTTGCTTCTGTGAAGAAAGCAACACCTGCTGGGATGGTATCCAAAGGACAAATCGTGAAAGCGGTAGTTGTACGAACAAAAAAAGCTGTTCGTCGTCCAAGTGGTTTATGATTAAAATTCGATGAAAACGCTTGTGTGATTATTAAAGATGATAAAACACCACGAGGTTCACGGATTTTTGGGCCAGTAGCAAGAGAAATTCGGGATGCAGGTTTTGTGAAAATCGCTTCACTTGCTCCAGAAGTTTTATAGAAAGGAGATAAAATACATGAATCGAATCAAAAAAGGAGATAGTGTTATTGTTATCTCTGGGAAGAACAAACAAAAAACAGGTATCGTAATTGAAGTAGATCCAAAAAACGAAACTGCAATTGTTGAAGGTGTTAATAAGGTTAAGAGACACCAAAAGAAAGATCAAACCCACGAACAGAGCGGAATTATTGAAAAAGAAGCTCCGATTCGTCTTTGCAAATTGGCTTTATTAGAAACTAAAGGTAAAGACAAAGGAAAACCAACAAAAGTTAGTTTTGAATTAAACAAAGACAACAAAAAAGTACGTGTTACAAGAAAAACACGTGTGGAAATTGAAAACAAAAAATAGAAGGAGTAAGGTATGTCATTTTTAAAAGAGTTATACAACAAAAATGTTGTTCCTAGTTTACAAAAAGAATTTGCTTACTCTTCTGTAATGCAAATTCCCAAAGTTGAAAAAATTGTAATTAATGCTGGGATTGGAAACGCTGTTGCAGATAGCAAAAACCTTGAAGCTGCTGCAAATGAACTTTTATTAATTACTGGGCAAAAACCGGTATTAACAAAAGCAAAAAATTCAATTGCAACTTTTAAATTACGTAAAGGTCAAGCGATTGGAGCAAAAGTTACTTTGCGTGGTCAAAAAATGTGAGCATTTATGGAAGTTTTATTTAATATTGCTTTACCACGTGTGCGTGACTTTAAAGGGATTTCAAACAAATCGTTTGATGGTCGTGGAAACTACACCCTAGGAGTAAAAGAACAAATTATTTTCCCTCAAGTAGTTTATGATGATGTGAAATCAGTACGTGGTTTTGATGTAACTTTTGTTACAACTGCGAATACGGATGAAGAAGCTCGTGCCTTATTGTTAGGTTTAGGTGCTCCATTCCAAAAACAAAAAGGGGTTAAATAGTTATGGCGAAAAAATCATTAATTGCAAAACAATTAAAACACCAAAAATTCGAAGTACGTAACTACACACGTTGCTTACGTTGTGGAAGAGTACACGCTGTAATGCGTAAATTTAAAATATGTCGTTTATGCTTTAGAGATTTCGCATATAAGGGAGCTATCCCTGGTGTGAAAAAAGCATCATGATAAGAGGAGGTCTTTAAAGATATGTTATACGATCCAATTGCTGAATTAATTACAAAAGTTAATAATGGCCGTCGTGCTAATAAACAAGATGTAACAGTTCCGACTTCAAAACTAAAAACAGCGATTTTAAAACTGTTAGAACAAGAAGGATACATCAAATCTTTTGAAAATAAACTTTCAGCTGATAAAAAACCAGTAACGGTTATTAAGTTAAAATACAAAAACCAAACATCATCAATTAATGGCTTCAAACAAATCTCTAAGCCAGGTCTTCGGATTTACTCTAAATACCAAGAATTACCAAAAGTATTGAATGGTTTAGGAGTTGCAATTATCTCAACTTCAAAAGGGGTAATTAGTGACAAACAAGCAAGAAAGGAACAAACAGGTGGTGAAGTCATCGCCTATGTTTGATAAGGTAAAAGAATATGTCTCGTATTGGAAACCGATTATTAACTGTTCCTGCTAGTGTAAATGTTGTTGTTAATGACGATAATGTTGTTTTAAAAAACAGTAAAGAATCATTAACAGTAGCTTATCCAAAAGGTTTAATTACTGTTATTTTCGATAATCAAACCTTAAAAGTAACTCGTACAAACGATGAAAAACAAACACGTATGTTCCACGGAACAGTAAATGCTAACTTAAATAATGCTCTTGTTGGTTTAACAACAGGATGAAAAAAGGAATTAGATATCAAGGGTGTTGGGTTCAAAGCAAAAGTTGAAGCGAATAAACTAAACTTAGGTTTAGGTTTCTCACATCCAGTAATTGTTGATATTCCAGCAAACTTAACAGTTAGTACACCTAGCCAAACTGAAATTAGTGTAGTAGGCGCTGATAAGGCTGCGGTTGGAGCATTTGCTGCAACTGTGCGTGGATACAGACCGCCAGAACCATATAAAGGTAAAGGTGTGATGTATAAAAACGAACACATTATCCGTAAAGCTGGTAAGACAGCTGATAAGAAGAAATAGGAGTTTAACTAATTATGAAAAGAGTTAATTTTAGTCGTAATTACAAACGTACCTTAAGAGCACGTCGTGTTGTTAAGAAAATTCGTTCATTGCAACTTTTCGAACAACGTCCTGTATTAGTAGTAAACCGAACTAATGCTCATATTTGAGTACAGTTAATTGATTACAACACAAACACAACCCTAGCTTCTTCTTCATCTTTTGCTTTAAAACTAGCAAATGGAAATAAAGAAAATGCTGCTAAAGTTGGTGCAGATATTGCAAGCAAAGCTTTAGCTTTAAATGTTAAAAATGTTATTTTTAACAAAAATGGAAACAATTTCCACGGTCGAATTAAAGCGTTAGCTGATGCGGCACGTGCAAACGGATTAGAATTTTAAGAGGAGGAGTTAATAAATGTCAGATACAAACAACCAAGTAGTTAACAACGAAGTGGTTAATGAAACAGCCGCTGTTGAAAAAACAGTTAATAAAACACATGCAAAACCTCGTCGGAACAATTTTAAACGTGAAGCACAAGCGGTTAGTCCTTACGAAGAACGTGTTGTTAAAATTAAACGGATCTCAAAAACAACTAAGGGGGGACGTATGATGCGTTTCTCTGCACTTGTTGTGATTGGTGACAAAAAAGGAACAGTTGGATTTGGAATGGGTAAATCTGCTGAAGTTCCAGATGCAATTAAAAAAGCAATTAAAAATGCAAATAACAATTTAGTTAAAGTTAAACAAACAAAAAATGGTTCAGTATACCACGATGTACACGGACGTCATGGTGCTTCAAAAGTAATGTTATTACCTGCTTCTAAAGGGACAGGAATTATTGCTGGGGGACCAGTACGTGCGGTTGTTGAACTTGCAGGATACACAGATATCTATACAAAATCGCGTGGTGCAAATACAGCAATGAATGTTATTCGTGCGACAATTGATGGTTTATTACAACAAATTAAACCAAGTGAAATTGCTAAACTACGTGACAAAGATGTTAAAGATTTATAGGAGGTTTGATCATGGATTTATCGAATTTACAATATACCCCTAAATCACGTAATCACAAAGTAAAACGTGTGGGTCGTGGACACGGTTCTGGTCTTGGTAAAACAAGTGGACGGGGACAAGATGGTCAAAAAGCTCGGAAATCTGGGCAAGTTCGTTTAGCGTTTGAAGGGGGGCAAACACCTCTTTACCGTCGAACTCCAAAAGTTGGTTTTTCAAACTATAATTTTAAAAAACGTTACAATGTAATTAGTTTACGTCAATTATCATTTATCACAAATGCTTTAGGTGCAAAAAACCAACTAGATGCGAACTTTGTTTATGATATTGCTTTTTATACAAAACATGGTTTAATTAAGAATAAACAATGACCAATCAAAGTGATTGGTGACACTGATGTTTTAAAGAACACAAAAATATATGCTAATGTTTTCTCACAAGGAGCATTAACAAGTATTAATAACAACCAATCGCAAGCTATTATTTTAGATAAATAATTAAATTTTTTTAATTATTTATTTTTTCAATTTTTAGGAGTTTTTTATGAAAGCACAAAGTAGTAAAAAACAAAACATAAAACGATTTTTTGCGATTTTTAAAAACAAAAAAGTTTTGGTCGCAATAGCGGTCACCCTGTCGATTTTAATTTTATTTCGTATCGGTTCCATTGTTCCGATGCCATATATCAAAATTAACGGTAATTTTAACCAACAAGGTTCGTTCTTTGCGATTATGAACTTGTTAGGTGGGGGTGGGTTGTCACAATTTTCGATTTTTGCAATCGGAATTGGACCATATATTACCGCACAAATTATTATGCAGTTATTATCAACCGAGCTCATTCCACCACTTGCTAAACTAGCAAAATCGGGTGAGCGGGGTCGAAAAAAGATGGAAGTTATTACAAGAATTATTACACTGCCTCTTGCAGCTATGCAGGCTGTGGTTATTATCAATCTTTTATCTCAACGTTCAGATTTTGTGAGTGTTGTTAATGCGCCATTTGCAATAAACTCGGCTTTATTTTATGTGACCTTTATTTTTTTGATGGTTGCAGGAACTTATATTTCGTTATTTTTAGCAGATTTAATTTCTAAAAAAGGAGTGGGGAACGGAATTACGCTATTAATCCTTACAGGAATTGTAGCCAATTTATTCTCACAATTTAACGGGGTTTTTAACCGAATGGGAGCTTTAACACCAGATTTAAGCAAGAAAATTGTTGGATTTGTTCTATACGTTGTTTTCTATTTATTAATTTTATTTGGGGTAACTTTTATTAACAGTGCTACTCGTAAAATTCCTGTTCAACAAACGGGGCAGGCATTAATTAGTGATTATGATAAATTACCATTTTTACCAATTAAAATTATGACTGCGGGAGTAATGCCTGTTATCTTTGCTTCATCGATTCTTGCAATTCCGGCACAAGTTAGTGAATTTTTAGATAAGAACTCAAGCGGTTATTATGTGATACAAAACTTTTTTATCGTTGATTCATGAACGGGTTTAGGAATTTATGTGGTATTAATTCTTTTATTCACATTTTTCTTTTCATATGTGCAGTTAAATCCACCACGTATTGCTGAGGATTTAAAGAAATCAGGGCGATTTATTCCTGGAATTAAAGTTGGGGCACAAACAGAAAGTCATATCTCCAAGGTGATTTTCCGGATTAACTGAACGGGCGCATTATTGCTCGCTGCACTTGCGGCACTACCCCACCTAGTTGCATTAATTGCAAAAACAATCAACAATGACCAACCGGTTATTGCATCATCACATATCTTTGGAGGAACATCACTAATTATTATGGTGTCTGCAACTCTTGAATTATGAAATGCAATTAAGTCAACTGCAACATCATCAACTTATTCATACCAACGACAAGCGATTGAAAATAATTTGGGTATGAGTAACGACAACAGTAAATCGCAAATTTGGTAGGAGTATTATGAAATTATTATTTTTAGGGCCACCAGGCTCTGGAAAAGGTTCAATCAGTAGTTTATTGATTGACAACTATCAGTTTAAACACGTTTCAACCGGAAATTTATTCCGTGCATTATTTCAAAGAGAAGATGAATTTGCCCAAGAAGTCAAAAGTATTATTAATCAAGGGTTATTAGTTCCTGATGCGATCACTAACAAAATTGCTCACGAAGCAATTGATCCATTATTAAAAAACAATGATGATTTTATCCTTGATGGTTGACCACGTACTTTAAATCAAGCATATGATTGTGATGCGTATTTTGATTTAGATTATGTAATTTACTTTGATATTCCCGAAGATGTACTGGTTAAACGGATTACTGGTCGGTTTTCTTGTACACAATGTCCTGCGGTTTATAATGTTTTTTATAATCCGCCAAAAGTTACAAATGAATGTGATAGTTGTCACAGTCCATTAATGCAACGGGGTGATGATAATAAAGCATCATTATCAATTCGCTTAGGACAATTTAATGAGTTAACAAAGCCTATTGTTGATTTTTATGATAAAAAAGGTTTATTAAAAAAAGTTAATGCTAACCAACCAATTGAAATGGTTTATGATGCGGTGTTAGCAATTATTAAGAAAAGATAAAATATGCAGATTTATATTAAAACCCCTACGGATATTCAAAATATTAAACAAGCAATTAGTATTTGAAAAAAAGCGAAAGAAGCAATTTTAAATAAAGTTGCTGCAGGAGTTACTTTACTTGAACTTGATCAATTAGCAAATGATGTAATCGTCGCTAATGGTGGTATTAGTGCATTTAAAGATTATTTAGGTTTTAAGCATCATATTTGTATTTCAGTGAATGAGTGCGTCATTCATGGAGTCCCAACCAATTACGCTTTAAAAAGCGGTGATAAGGTCACATTTGACATCGGAGTAAAATATAATGAACGCTATTGTGATGCAGCGTTTACTGTTGTGATAGACGATGCAAATGTGGAAGCACAAAAAATTTCAGATGTTTGCTTATTAGCAATTTATGAAGCAACAAAAATGATTAAACCAGGGGTAAGTAACTTTGATGTTGCTCGAACAATCAATAAGTTTGTTCGAAAACATGGTTATTATATTCTTGAAGACTTTGTCGGTCACGGATGTGGGGTTGAAATTCATGAGGACCCTGCTATGCCGAATTATGTGAACTATTCACAATTCCGTGAAGTTAAACTTGAAGAAAATATGGTTTTATGTCTTGAACCAATGATTCTTACTGGTAGCAAAGAATACATTATTGATAAAGATCAGTGAAGTGTGCTTGCGAAAAACAAACAACTAACGGCTCACTGAGAACATATGATTTTAATAACCAAAGATGGTTGTGAAATCTTAACCCAGGATTAATATACATAAAAGGAAATAATATGTCAGACACACAAAAATTAAAAATGACCGGACGCATCACAGAAGTGTTGCAAGGTGGTAATTTTAAGGTTGAACTTGAAAACAAGATCATCATTAATGGCCATGTGTCAGGTAAAATGCGAGTTCACAAAATCAATATTTTACCGGGCGATATGGTCGATGTCGAATTAAGTCCATATGACTTAACTCGGGGTCGTATTATCTACCGTCACAAATAGAAAATCATACGAAAGGAACTTTTTATGAAAGTTAGAGCTTCAGTGAAAACAATTTGCAATAAGTGCAAAATTGTTAAACGATCAAATACAGTACGTGTGATTTGTGCAAATCCAAAGCACAAACAACGTCAAGGATAGGAAAGGATAAAATATGGCACGAATTTTAGGAGTAGATATTCCGAATGATAAACGTGTAGTAATTTCATTAACTTATATTTTTGGAATTGGTTTATCAACATCACAAAGAATTTTAGCAGCTGCACAAGTTGATGAAAATAAACGTGTAAAAGACTTAAGCGAAGAAGAGATTGCAGCAATCAGAAAAACTGCATTATCTTTCACAGACTATAATGGTGAAAAACTATTATTAGAAGGGGATTTACGTCGGGAAGTAGCGATGAACATTAAACGTTTAATGGAAATCGGTTCGTACCGGGGAATGCGTCACCGTAAAGGATTACCAACACGTGGTCAACGTACACGTACAAATGCTCGTACACGTAAGGGTCCAAGAAAAACAGTTGCAAACAAAAAGATTGAGTCTAAATAATAAATAAGGAGCAATATAATGGCTAAAAAGAAAAAATTAAGTTTTAGTAACGGGATTGCTCACATCCACACTACTAAAAACAACACAATCATTAGTTTAACTGATGAACAAGGACAAGTAATTTCTTGAGCTTCTTCAGGTTCAAGTGGTTATAAAGGGGCAAAAAAGAAAACTCCTTATTCAGCTGGTATTGCTGCAGAAAATGCAGCTAAAGCCGCAATTGAAATGGGATTAAAATCAGTGGAAGTACATGTTAACGGAACTGGTGCTTCACGTGATACAGCTATTCGTAGTTTAAATGCTGCTGGCTTAGAAGTATCAAAAATTAAGGATGTTACACCGATTCCTCACAACGGTTGTCGTCCGCCTAAAAAACCAAGATAATGTATATTAACACATTATCTTTAGGTATTCGTTAAGGAGAGAGCAATGCAAAAATTTTTAAAATATAATATTAATGTTCCCACAGTGCAACAACAAGATCAATCAAAAGCACGGGTAGTGATTGAACCGCTAGAAATTGGTTATGGACACACTCTTGGAAATGCTTTACGTCGAATTTGTTTATCATCAATTCCCGGTGCTGCTATGTTTGCTGTGAAGTTTGCGAATCATGCTCATGAGTTTGAAACGATTGTTGGTGTAAAAGAAGATATTACAAACATTATTCTAAATCTAAAATCATTAGCAATTAGTATTAATACTGAAATGTTTAGTGAAGAATATTTCAATGATCTTATCATTGATAAATGACCAAAAATGGTGATTAATTTTAAAGGTCCTGGGGTTGTGACTGCTAATGACATCATTACACCGGTGGGATTTGAAGTTATCAACAAAGATTTAGTGATTGCAGAAGTTACTGAAAAAGTAGATTTCCAAGTAGATATTTTTGCAAAATTAGGACGTGGTCGTGTTGATTTCTCAACAAATAAAGACTATATTTCGACTTTGCACATTATTCCTACAGATTCAAATTATTCGCCAGTTGTACATTACAAATATGATGTACAAACAGTGAAGGATTCTAAATATTCAAACTCAGAAATCCTAACGATTGATATTGCTACTAACGGAACAATTTCTGGTGCTGATGCACTTGCTGTGAGTGCAAAAATCTTGCAAGAACATTTAACACCAATTATTAATATTAACGAACGAATTAATGAATTAGTAGTAACCAAAGAAAAAGAACAAGAAGAAAAGAAAACTTCTTCAAGTATCCCAATTGATGATCTTGAACTTTCAGTACGTGCGTACAACGCCCTGAAACAAAGTGGGATCAATTCAACAAGTGAATTAATTGAAATGAACAAATGAGCACTTGAAAAAATTAAAAATTTAGGTCGAAAATCAGTTCTGGAAATTATTGAAAAATTAAAAGAACACGGACTTGAATTAAAAAACGATTAAAAGGAGATTTTTATGAGTTACATTAACAAACCAGGAAAAACGAGATCATGAAGAAAAATGGTTACTCGTCAACAAGTGTCTGATGTCTTAAGTCACGGTTCAATTGTAACAACAAAAACAAAAGCGAAGGAAACTCAACGTCATGTGGATCGAATGATCACACTAGCAAAGCAAAATACCCTTGCTTCACGTCGTGCAGCTGCTGCTGTTTTATTAGGAACAAATGAACATACTGCAGATGAATTGTTAACTAAACTATTCAACGAGTTAGGACACAAATACAAAGACCGTGCTGGTGGATACACACGTGTTGTTAAACTGGGCGCACGCTTATCTGATAACACAGAAGAAGCTGTTTTAGCTTTAGTTTAGAAAACAAGTTAACTTTAATAAAAAATGAAGTGTAGTTTGCACTTCATTTTTTTTATTATTAGTAGATAATTTGATTGCTAATTAATTTCGTTTGAATTGTATATTTAAGTTTATTAAAATGATTGTTTTGTGTTCTTTGTTTTAATATAATAATATTATGTGAATAATCAATAGATAAGGGACAAAAATGAAATTTAAAACCAAAACCAAGCTATGAGCCACAAGTATAGGTGTATTAACGATCGTTGCTGGAATATCAGCTGTTGCAACTAGTTGTTATAATGTAAAAGACAATAACCAACGATTGTATCAATTAGCGTTTATTCCTAATAATAACGATAAATTTAATCCTATTTACCAACTAGTGGTGTTTATTCCAAAAACAATTGATCCTATTAGTAAACAGGTGCTTTTAACCCCCGAACAAGTTAAAAATGCTGTTTTTAAGGTAGCAGGAGAAAATATTTCACGTACAACAAATGAACAAGAAAATTACTTGTTAAGTGATATGTTATTTGATTTGCACCGGGACGGAGAAAATTTTTACCGTGTATATTTGCAATTACCAGTTAAAACTAATTTAACAGTCGGTCAAACCTATACAGTTACATCTAACATTCAAGGTTATGAAAAAATTGCACATTTTCAAATCCAAAAAAATGATTTCGATAATGTTGTGGATTTAAAAACATTATTAGATAATTATAAAAATCTAGAAAATATTGACAAGGATGTTCAAAAACTGGAATCAGTGTTGGAAAGTTATAATAATTTTAATAATTTGATGTTTAAATATTTCCGTTCATATGATAATTTAATTGATGAAAATTATGAATTTAACTCTAAACAAAAAGAATTTTTAGAAGTATACAGTACAACTAAAAAAGAAGTTCGTGCTTTATCTGCAAAAAATTATAATGTCTGATCACTAGATATCAAATTAAAAAATGCTTGATTTAAAATGCGTAGTGTTTTTAATAATGATCGTGATATTAAACCTTGATTTGATGCATTAGAAAAATTTAGTTCTGGAATCGAAAAAGCGCAAACTGATGTGGCAGATTTTAATCAACTTGCAAAACTTAAAAGTCAAGCTGTTGATGAACAATCTAAGGAAAATTACAATAATGTTATTCGACAAGTTTATGCAAGTTTTGGTTTTGAGAATATTGAAGATAAATATTTAAAAACAATGATTGAAAAAACATTTGTTTTATTGAATGCATAACTTTTTAAAAATAAAAAAGAGCAAATATAAATTGCTCTTTTTTATTATCTTGTTTGAATTTTGAAAACAAATCGTAAGTGATTATTTGCTAATTTAAGTACTAATGTGTGTTTGTCATAGAAATAAATTTCTTCAATTTTAGCATTAGTTTTAGTTAGCGAATCATTAAATTCATTAAATATAAAAGGATTTAAAATATTTTTAACTAATAAAATATCATTATTTCTGTTGTTAACTATTTTGTTTAATTGTTCAAATTCATCACTGCTTATTTGAATATTTGTTTGTCTTACTAATTCTAAGTATGTTGGTTGATCAATAGAATATTGGTTTTTATACTTTCTTAAAGCATCAAAATAGTTAACGAACAAATTTTGCTTATCTTTATAAACTAACGGGGTGAAATTACCATAAAAAGCACAACCAAATTGTTCTTTAATTTCTAAACCACCTCAGTAGATCCCGATTTGATTTTGGTTTTGATCAACAATCATTGATCCGCTAGCTCCACCACCTAAATTAAAATTTTTGATGCCAATATCATAGCTACTGTATTTTTTTTCGACTCTTCGATTATTTGAATATTTGTGATTATAATAAATAATGGGGTTATCAGCGCGATAGTTTTCTTCGTTTGCGTTCAAAATATAATCATTTAATTTATTGATTTTTTGCTCATGAAAACTAATATATGTATGACTTTGCGAACGGGGATAACCGACACCGGTAATCATACTATTTGAGCGTACATTGGCATATGAAATACCAGTAGTTGGATCAAAGTTTTTAAGAACGGGATTGGTGTTATAAATATTTTTATTAACACTTAAGCGGATGATAGCTAAATCACTTGCTTGATTTTCATATTGGCTCTGGCTATTATCACCTACAATCATTAAATCAAAACCCTGTTTGTTAAAGCTATTTGGTTGATAACTATGAATAACTTTGTTTTTTTGGTATTCAACTAGACGATGGTCAAAATTTTTTTCTGTTAATACCGCATTTCCTAATGTTAAAGTTGCATTATTAAAATTTTTGGAAACTGCAGAAATAACGTGGATATTTGTTGCGATGTAATAAGTACGAATATCTTGTAATAAGTCATATGGCTCAAAATCGAAAATTCATCCGGTTCCATAGATATGATCGATCGTTTGACTTTCAGGATTATAATAATTAAAATGTAAGGATAAACTGCGTTGATATGCATGTTGAAAACTTTTATTTTCTTTAAAAACTTTATATGTAATTGGGGTTATTTCGGAATTTATATTACACGAAAAAGCACAACTAGTAACACTAGTTGTGATTAAAAGCGAAACAGGTATAACAGTACATAAAATAATTTTTGCAGTTTTTGTTTTTTTAAAATACGACAAGGACTACACCTTTTCTTTTTTGGATATTAATATTATAAAGTATGGAGCAATTAAAATGGGAGTACTTAGGTTGACTCATTCTTGCTTAAAGCTTAAACCGAAATATAAAATCAACACCGCTGATAGATAAATTGAAGCTCCCATTGCTCCTGACATTGCAATTCCTTTCTTGAAATTGCTTCGTTGAATACGAATTGCTATGTTTGATGCAACTAGGCCAATGAAGATCAAATTCCCGTTCATTGCATAACTAGCACCAACCATTAGTGCAACAATTGCAAATGTCAAGACTGAATATAATTTAACATTGATTCCTAACTGATTTGCAACTTGTTGATTTGCGGCAATAATTCGGATTTTATTACTAATTAGTGCAAGTACAAAGAAACCGCAAACTACCATCGCAAAAGCAATATACAATGGTGTAAAACTATGATTTAACTCTCCGTGATGATCATTGATTGTTGACATTAAAGGAGTTAGCGAACCAGAAGCTAATCTATTTAAAAAAACAAAACCAAGCTTTTGTAAATAAATATTTGCAATGACAGGAACAATTGCAAGGACGATAAAATTGATAATAATACCGGTTAAAATCATTTTTTTAAAATTAAAGCGTTCGTTTTCTCGACAGAAATAATAGTAAATAACCAATAAAATTAACGGAGTCAAAAAGAAAATAATTGGTTGGATACTTGTTAAATCATAAAGCGTTTGGGCGTTAACATCATTAAAACCAATAACAACCAATAGTAAAACCATAGATAATAAATTAATGTTTCCAATTCCGATAATGGAACTATCAGCAAACCGGTTTTTAGTTAGAGTTTGAATTAAATAGGCTCCAACACCTAAAACTAAGCCAGACAAAAAGATTTGGATAACTAAAAAAGCGGCTTGTTTTATTCGAAAAATACGGGTATTTTCGTCGGGTGCATTATAAAAAAAATCTAAATCTAACCAGTTGAATGATCCAATCATTAAAATAGTGAATAAAACAAGCATAATCACAATTGAAATTAATAAGTGAATCCATCCGCGCAGGTGTATTGTTCTTAAAGGATTCACAAATGTTCAGGCACGGTTTCATTTAGAAATAGAGGGTGCTGATTGATTCATTTTATACTCCTTGATTAATTTTGCGACGTTTTAAAATATATATAAACACTGGTAAAGAAATTATGGCGATAATAATTTGGATTCCTCCTAATTGGATTTCTGAAATTCATGATCCGAAATTTAAAATCATTGTGCCTAACAAACCAGTAATTAACATTTGCAATAGTGCATTTGTGTGTTTAAAGATACGTGTGACAATAATACTAATTACAACGCCGAAAAAGACAATTAATCCTAAAGAAAGCGCAGCAGTAATTGTAATAATTACCAGGCAGAACGCAACTACCCAGTAAATTAAATCAACCTTGATCCCTAATGAACGCGCTAACATTAAATCACGTTTCATAATATCAATTTTTTTTCATAAAAACATAATAATTAATGTGGGGATAATCAATAAAAAAACTGAAAAACCAAATTGAGTCACATTGACCCCGTTAGAACTGCTAACATTTAAATATGATGCTCACCGTCCAACGGTGTTAGGTGAATGAGTTACTAAAATTACATTAATTGCTACAGCAATTGATCCAATTGCAAAAGCAATTAAAATTGGTTTAAACCCGTTATTATTAATTTTGCCTTTAGTTAAAATAAAATTAACAAGAATCAAAATAGAACATAACGCTAGCCCTATTAAATATCTAATTAATAAATTGGGAATATACTCGGCAGTGCTGACAGCAGAAATAGCAATTGCTAAAGTAATTGTGGGTGTAAAACCTAATGTTGTTGGCCCTGACAAATCATTTTTTGTAGTGATTTGAATGGCAATAGTTCCAACACCTAATGAAAAACCAACTAAAGGAGTAATTAGAGCTGGATAAACTGAATAACGAAAAAAAATTGAGTTTTCGGGTTGCAAATAATCAGTACTTAAAGATTTACCAATATATAAAAGGTTAATAATAAAAAATATTAAACTTGTAATGCTAATTAAACTAATAAAAAGAATCTGGTACCAACGCATTTTATTTTTGTGGTAAAAAATTTGGTTATTTATAGAATTTGTTTTATTATTATTAAATTGGTACATAAAAATTACTGTCTTTACCTTATAATATATTGTTATTATTATAATTTATATATTTTTAAATTGCAGTAATATTGCACAATTTTCTTGAATAAAAATATTTTTTATTTTTCTTGACATTGTATAAAAAAATAATTATAATATTATAGTGCTTTTAAGAGCATATGGCTACATAGCTCAGCGGTAGAGCAACCGGCTGTTAACCGGTTGGTCGCAAGTTCGATCCTTGCTGTAGCCGCCATGGCCTGTTGGTGAAGCGACTTAACACACACGCCTTTCACGCGTGCATTCACGGGTTTGAATCCCGTACAGGTCACCATTTAAAATTAATTAAAACAACTATGTTTGTTTCTGGAGTGCTAGCTCAGTTGGGAGAGCATCTGCCTTACAAGCAGAGGGTCGGGGGTTCGAGTCCCTCGCACTCCACCATGCCGACTTAGCTCAATAGGTAGAGCAACTGACTTGTAATCAGTAGGTTGTGGGTTCGATTCCTATAGTCGGCACCATTAAAATTTAGTTCCTATCTATCATTATGATAGGTAGGAATTTGTGCTCTGTTAGCTCAGTCGGTAGAGCAACTGACTCTTAATCAGTGGGTCGCGGGTTCGAACCCCTCACAGAGCACCATTAACGCGCTTGTGGCGGAATGGCAGACGCGCTAGACTTAGGATCTAGTACTTTGCGGTGTAAGAGTTCAAGTCTCTTCAAGCGCACCATTAAAAATTTAAAACTTTGTCTCACAGACAAAGTTTTTTTCTTTTTATAAAATTTTTTATTGTTGCTAAATAATTAGGTAGAATTAACCAACTAAAGCTATTCTTCGCTATAATTATATAAATGTTTTGTGATAACAATTATCTCAAATAAAGAATGAATACAAATAATATGATTAAAAAGACAAAAAATAAAAAAATAGCTTATGCACTGTGGGGGACAACTCTATCTTTATTAGCAATTAGTACGGCAGCTATCCCTCCTGCGCTGTTAGTTCAAAAAACATCAAAACCAACAGAATTAAGCACAATTTTATTCAATAAAAATATTCATAAACACTCAAGCCTTCAGTGGTGATTATGATCGCATCGTAAAATAAACAAAAAACATAAAAAACAATACCCGCAAGATGCATATAGTGCGAATGAATATACATCTTTAAATAATAAGGAATGAATGAAAAAATTAGACGATAGCAAATCAATTGCAGAAGTTAATATTCCTGGAACCCATGATTCAGCAATGTATGATGGATATGGGTGAGCTTATTTTTTTGGTAAACCATGAGCAAAGACACAGTCAAAAAATTTTGCTGAACAATTAAAACAAGGGATTCGTTATTTTGATTTACGAATTAATCAAAATTTAGAATTAATACATGGGATTACCTACTCAAAAACTAATTTCCAAGAAGTATTAGGGATTTTTTCGCAGTTTTTAGCGCAAAATCCAAGTGAATTTTTAATGGTGCGAATTAAATCAGAAAATTATAAAGGTAATAATCGTAGCTGATTTGAAAAAGATTATGAGAATAAGGTTTTTAATCAACTGAAAAACTATAGTAATCAATTATACAAAAATAACGAAATAAGAAAACCTGGTTGACCAACTGTTGGTGAAATGCGCGGAAAAATGATTATCTTTAATAATCTAAATGACCACATTTCTAATAATACTGATTTTGGACCAAAATGAAATGAATCATTCAAACACGGTTCTGCCTGATTTACGATTCAAGATGATTATAAAAGTTTTAGTTATGCAAAACTGAATACAATTATTAATCACTCTGCCTTGTCAAACAATAAATGAGGAAAGAATAATTTATTTATTAACCACATTTCGCACTCTAATTGAAGATCGACAGTTTGAGCATTCAATACATGAATGCTTGAACACGTGCAAGACTGAATTGACATTTGAAATAAAGCTGATAAACAACGCAATTTTGGGGTTGTAGTTATGGATTATCCAGGTGATGGAATGGTACAAAGAATTATTGATTTAAATAAAAAAAGTATTAAAAAATAAGAAAAACCTTTTAATTCGTTTAAAAGGTTTTTTTATTAGCGTATAAGGATAGCAATATCATCTTTTTTTATTTATAATATTAAAAGAGTAAATTGCAAAAGTTGATTTATATTATTACAAAAAGGAAGATAAAATATGACAAAAGTTGAATTAGTTAAAGAATTACGTGCACGCACGCAAGCAGGAATGTCTGACTGTATTAAGGCGTTAGAAAAATCAGATAATGACATTGAAAAAGCAATTATTTGACTACGTGAAAACGGGGCTATTAAGGCTGCTAGTAAATTAAATAATGCCGCAACAGATGGTGTTGTTTTAACAAAACAAACAGATACAAAAGCAGTAATGATTGAAGTAAATACACAAACAGATTTTGTTGCCAAAAATGAACAATTTTTAGCATTAGCAAACACAATTTTAGATACTGCCCTTGAACAAGTTGAAGAAGACTCTGATTTTGAAAAATTACTAATTAACGGAAAACCAATTGCGGAAGCTGGATTAGATCTAACTGCAATTATTGGGGAAAAAATTGCATTCCGTCGTGGTGTTGTTTTGAAAGCAAACAGCAACCAAACACTAGGTTCATATACACACAACAATAAACGTGTAGGCGCAATTGTTTTGGTTGATAACAAAATTGACACAGAAATTGTGCGTAATGTTGCGATGCATGCTGCTGCAATGCGCCCTAAATATTTAAATGCAGCTGCTGTAGATGCAGAATGATTGGCTAATGAAAAAGAAATTATTACTAACCAAGTAAATAACGATCCTGTTACATTTGAAAAAATGGCAAAATTAGCAGATGATAAAAAAACAATGATTTTAGAAAAAACAATTGAAGGTCGTTTAAACAAAATTTTAAAAGAAAATTGCTTAGTTGACCAATCATACTTTAAAGAACCAGGATTAACAATTGCTCAATATCTAGCACAAGCAAAAGCAACTGCCGTTGGTTACTTCGCTTTCGAAGTTGGTGACGGAATGGAAAAAAAACCTGAAATGAGTTTCGCAGACGAAGTTGCTGCTCAAATGAAAAAATAATATATTAATAGTAAAATGAATAGAAAGTTTAATCTTTCTATTTTTTCAAGTATTGACATAACGGAGGAAAAATATGCATAATAAAAAACACATCTTATTAAAAATATCAGGTGCTGCTTTAAAAACATCTGATGAATCAATATTAGATGTGCAAAAAATTAATGATTTAGCATCACAAATTAAAATATTAAAAACAGATTATTTAATTTCCATCGTCGTTGGTGGAGGAAATATTTGACGAGGCAATACTGCTGATGAATTAAAAATGGATAGAAGTATGTCTGATAACATGGGAATGTTAGCAACTATGATTAACGGGTTATCAATTGCAAATGTTTTACAAAATTATGGAATAGACGCAGTTGTTTTATCTTCAATTGACACCCCAGCATTTGTAGTTTCTGCAAATACCAAAACAATCAATGAAGCAATTAAAAATGATCAAGTAATGATTTTTGTTGGTGGAACAGGTTATCCATTTTTTAGCACTGATTCATGCGCTGCTATTCGTGCTGCACAGACAAAGTCTGAACTCATTTTAATGGGAAAAAATGGAGTTGATGGGGTTTATAGTGATGACCCCAAGATCAATTCAAATGCTGTTTTTTATGATGAACTAACATATCATGATGCTTTAAATAAAAAACTCAAAGTAATGGATCAAACAGCCCTAGCATTATGTCAGGAAAACAAAATACAAACAATTGTTTTTAATATTGATCAAGAAAACGCAATCGTTAATGTTTTAAACAATAACTTAAAACGCACTTTAATGAAATAAAATGAAGAGGTATAAATATGGATTTTAAAATTTATGAAAATAAAATGAATAGCGAAAAAGATCACGTTTTAAAATGAATGCAAAGTGAATTTGCTAAATTGCGTACTGGACGCGCTACACCCGGGGTATTGGATGGTATTCTTGCTGACTACTATGGTAGTCCAACACCAATTAACCAAATGGCAAATATTAATGTTATGGATGCTCGCACATTAGTTATCAAACCTTATGATAAGAGTACGATTAAAAATATTAATACGGCAATTAATGCTTCTAATTTAGGGATTAATCCACTGGTTGATGCAGATGTGATTCGATTAACATTTCCAGCACCAACAGAAGAATTACGTAAAGATTTAGTAAAAAAAGCAAAACAAATCAGTGAAGATACAAAAGTTAAAGTGCGTAAAATTCGTCAAAATTTACAAGATGAATTCAAAAAAGATACTTCAGCTTTAGAAGATGATAAGAAATTTTTTCAAACAAAATTAGATGAATTAACTAAAAAAGTTAATAAAGAGATTGAAGATCTTTTTGCAAACAAAGAAAAAGATATCTTAACTATTTAGATTTTTATTAATGCCTTACCAAATACAACAACAAACATTATCTGATATAAAAAATAAAAAACCAAAAGATTTAAAATCTAGATTTTTAATCGGAATTGGAATTATTAGTTTTTTTTGTGTTTTTGTTCTTTTTAATAGTTTAGCTGATTTCAACTTACTAACTATTTCATCATTGTATCCTTTATCTCTAATAACGAAATTTGTATTATTAGCAATGGGCATATTAATGTGAATGGTATTGCTAGGCTTTGTTATTTATGAATTTAATAAAAATTTTTTTCAGAATAATCATAAGACCCTAATTATTAATATGTTTATTATAATAATTAGTTCACTTGCATCAATTTGTTTATTAATTACAATCCGCCATATAGGGACTAAATTTAATGGATTTTCTAATGAATTATCAACTTATCATTCCAAAGAAATCTCGAAGAGTTATTGATCAATTAATGCAGGTTTTTTATTTTTAGTTTTACTAATAAATATTCCAATGATTGCACTTAATAAACAATTGAACTGGCAAAAAAAATTGTTAGCTATTATAGTTTTGGGCTTAATTTTTTCGTTTATAACAGGAACATATTATTTGATTATTTTGCGTAATTGAGTTGTGTGAACACTGTTATTGTTACTCGTTATTTTATCTGACACCTTTGCTTATGTTGGGGGCAAAGTATTTGGGAAAAGAAAAATTTTTCCCAAATACTCACCGAATAAAACATGGGAAGGTTTTGCTATAGGTTTAAGCGTTGCAACAGTTATTATTCTTGGGTTAATCTTAGTTTTGATTTGAAGAACTAACCTTTCCCGATTTATTCCTGAGAATCAAATGCAAAGCGAATTTAATTTATTAAATAATGAATTTTTAGTTAGCTTTTATGGTGTTAGTTTTTTTCATTATTTAAGTAACACACCATGACTTTTAATTTTTATTGTTAGTTGTTTTTTTATACCCTTATTATCAATACTTTCTACATATGGGGATCTTTTTTTTAGTTATGTTAAACGAGTATTTATGATTAAGGACTATTCAAATTTACTTGGTAGTCATGGGGGATTTTTAGACCGGATTGATGCACAAATATGCACAATCAGCATTTATTTTTTAGTTGCCCAAATTGTCGATATTATTTAAAGTTTTGAATTAAATTATAAATTAGTGGTACTTTGTCGACCACTAATTTTATTTGCTTATTAACAATTCGCACATTATCTAAACCAATCCAAACTTGATTGTTTTTGTGGTATTTGTATTTATAATCAGCGCTATAAATAATGTTGTTAATTTTATATTCTAGCTGTTTAGTTTTTTTAATTTTATGAAAAACATCTCTTGGAAGATAAAAACTAGATTGGTCAGGTAGCAAATTGTAAGAGCTGTATTGATTAGTTTTTAAACCAAAAGCTAAACCAAGTGACAAAAAAATAGTGATTATCAAACTAACTATTAAGATTTGCTTTCAATAAGACATTTTCAAGATTAATCACCTCGGGAAAATATTGTTCACTAACAGCATCATGACTTACACAAATAACAAAGTTGTTTGCTTGCAAGATAGGTAAAAAATTTTGATAAATATAATTTTTAGTGGTTGTTTCAACAGCAGATAGTGCTTCATCCAGTAAAATTAATTTATTTTTAAAATTCAGAAGACGTAAAAAGTTTAGTATCTGCTTTTGCCCAGATGAAAATTGATTTGTATCTTCTAAGTTACTAAGCACATTAATTCTTGTTTTTTGAATTAAATAAACTAATTGGTCATTTTTATTGATGATTGTAGATTCAAGCATTTTTAACAGATTAAAACTAATTAAGCTACTTTGCGCAGGTAGATAAATAATATTATTGCTAATGATTTTAGTTCCTAGTTGATGTATTAAATGGTTATTAATAATAATTCTCTTTAATTGAGCTATTCTTTTTAATAATGTTGTTTTACCACACCCGTTGCTTCCTTTAATTAATGTATGTGTTTTAAAAATAATATTTAAATCAGGTATTTCAATACTTTTAAATTTTTGAATTAAATAGCCAATATGATGTTCTCGGTTATTTAAATGAACTAGTTTTTGTATGTTTTGTTCCGCCAGAAGATATTGGGAGCGATGTTGGAAAAAATTGAAAATTTTTCCAAATGATTGATACATATTTTGGTGCAAAAAAATTAAATAAGTTAGACTTCCAATATTGGCAAATGATTGCTTATGCATTAAAAGTATACTAGTCAGTCCAACTATAAAAATAAATGCTCATTCGCCAAAAACATTAGTCAATAAATTTAAAAAGGAATTTTTAACAATAAGTTTTTGATTTAATAAAAAATGTTTACTAGTTTCTTTTTGATAATTATCTAATAAGTATTTTAGTTTTGTCTGATCCTGTTCATTTTTAATAAAGTTTAGTAGTTTTTCAAAACTGCTAATTCGGTGATTTTCATTTTTAATCAACAAGGGTTGATATTTTTGATTAATTTTAAAAGTAATATAATTTAATATGATATTTAGTCCGCTAAAAATTAAACTTATCAAAAGCAAATATTTATCAAATACGCCCATTAAAACCATTGTAATCGTACTAAAAAGAATACCCGAAACCATTTGGGAGGTTGTTTGTATTTTATAAGAAACAATTGTTTCAATATAAGTTGGTATATTGAATAATTCTCCGGTATTTGTTTTATAAAAAAATGTTTGTTCTTTATTTGTTATTCGTTTTAGAGTAGAATATAAGTGATATAGAGTTATCCCATCAGATTTTTTATGGATGAGGATTTGGAGTAATTTTTGTCGTATTTGATTTGTTAAAAAAATAAATGCAAAAAGTAACCCCAATGTAATTATATTTTTGTGTTCTTTTTGCATTATTCCAAGATCAATCAAAAAGGCAATAAATTTACTTCCTAAAATAGAAAAAAGGATGCCCATTGCTTCTAACAAAACAAATCAAAATAAAGTTTGTCAGTGAAAAATTTTGGTGTCTAAAAACCGTTTAATTTCTGGGAATTTAAACTGTTGTGCTGAATGTTTTTTAACAAAAATAACAACATTTAAAAAAATCATTGCTAAACTAGTGTAAGACATTTGTTGATAATCATTTTGGGGATCATAAATACTAATTGTTTGATTAGCGTGAAATTGAGCGACAACAAAATGATTTTGATAGTTATTTTTAACCATTAAAACAACAAATTCATTTGGCGCTTGAGCATACAATTCGTTTAGATCACATTTATACGCGGTTGTTTGCAGACCATATATTTCCGCTAGTCTTTCGAACTCCTGAATACTCATTCCGTTTTCATTTAAAATGGCATCATTAAGAATATAGTTTTTAGGGATCTTTAGACGATAATGATGGTTTACTAGCATATTGAGTACACAAACTCCACATTCGTTATTAGTGGTTTGCCGGATAACTTGCATAAATTCAACTCCTTTAATTAAATAACTGCAACAAAAAGTATTTTTACTTTTTGAACAATTAATACATTACTAATGAGGTATAAAACTATGGCTAAAATTAAATTCCTTGCCCTTGGTGGGCAGGATGAAAAAGGAAAAAATTGTTTTATTATTGAAATCGATGATGAAATTTTTATTTTTAATGCAGGAGCAAAACTTCCTGATAACAATATGTTTGGGGTAAACAACATCGTTGCTGACTACTCTTATTTACAAAAAAACGTTAAACGCATTAAAGGGATTTTCATTGCAACTCCCGTGTATGCAAATTTAATGGGTTTAAAACTTTTATTAGCGCAAACTAACTTCAACATTCCTATTTACACGTCACCAATTGGAGCAATTGTCATTGAAAAAATGTTTGAAACAAAAGTTAATAACAAGTTAATTCATCCAAATATTATTCAAGTTAAAACTTTCGAGGATCTTAAAGTAGGAAGTATCATTATAAATGCTTTTAAGGTAGCGAATTCCATTCCCAATTCGCTTGCTTTTGTTTTAAAAACGAAAGATGGGAATATCGTTTATGTTGATGATTTTATTATTTCCAATGATAAAAACAAAACATTTGAATCGCAAGTTAATAATGCACATCAAATTGTGAAAAATAATACACTTGCGGTTGTAATGGGAATGAATAATGCTGGAAAATCGGGATTAACAGCGCCCCACCATAAAAACAAGAATTTTTATGAAGATGTTTTAGGCGCAACAACTAATCGCTTGTTTGTAGGTTGTTACGCACACGACGTATATACAATTTTTAGTTTAGCAACATTAGCTAAACAAACTAATCGTCCTTTTATTATTTACTCAAACACTTTCATTAATGTTTTCAATGGAATTATTCGTAATCGATTGTATTCGGCAAAGAATTTAATTTCTCTACCAATTAGTGAAATTAATAAAAATGATAATGCAATTGTTGTGGTAATTGAAAACCAAGATAATTTGTTTGTTCGTTTAAACAAAATTCTTGACGATGAAGATAAGGTTGTGCATTTAAATACCAATGATACCCTTGTATTAGGAGTAACCATTACCCCTGGATATGAGTCATTAGCAGCTGATTTATCTGACCACGTGCATAAGTTAAACATTCCTTATTTTACATTACCAAAAACAATCTTGCCAATGCAAGCTTGTGATGAAGATATTAAACAATTTATTAATATTATGAACCCTAAATATGTAATTCCTATTAGCGGATTATATAAAACAGAAACTAAGTTTCATAAGGCATTAAGTACAACCCAGATTAAACCTGAAAATATTATTAGTTTAGATAATGGAGAAACAAAAACAATTCTTAACGGAGAATTAAGTAAAGAATCTGAAATTATTCGTTTAACCGAAAAAATGATTTCTAATTTTAACACCCTTGATGTAGGGGAAGGAATTTTGTATGAACGTCGCCAAATGGGTGAAAATGGAATCATTGTTTTATCAATGGTTTTTGATAAAAAGCACCAACGTTTAATTGATTTCTTTGATTTTAAATATTTTGGCGTAATTAATAATAATAACCAAACACAATCAACAGTTAAAGAGATTCAGGATAACTTTAGAAAGATGTTTGTTGATTGTATTGTTTATGATAAGCAAAAACGCTTAAATTTGAAAGAAACAAAAAACAACGCTCGTAGATTGTTAGCTAAGTTGTTTGAAAAGAAATTTAACAAACGACCTTTAGTTTTACCAACAATTATCGATCACTATGAAGGTTAATTTATGAGTACGCAAGAAATAGTTCATAAACCAAAAAGAATTAAAAAAGAACAAAAGCAATTAGCCAAAAAATGAAAAGTATTAATTTATACTGTTTTACTTTTTTTGCTACTATCAACCATCGCTAAAGTTCCATATTTTACTAGCATTGTTGATTATGTTATTGAATACTTTTTTGGTTTTAGCAAGTACATTATTTATTTCTTTTTAGTTTTGCTTTCTATTTTTTGGTGAACTAAAAAAATTAGGAAGCAAATATTTAATAGATATACAATTCCGGTTTATGTTTTGTTTCCGATTATTTTCAGTTTGTTTTTAGGATATATTGCATATTTAAATCTTGTTACAGCACCATATATTTTTGTAGATGGACATTATGCACAGATTTTTAGTAATTTATGGAGCGAAAATTTTTTCTTAAGCATTAGTCATTTGCGATATTATTTCCTACTAAAAAACATTGGTTTTGGTGGAATTATTGGCTACACAAATTTAGATTTATATATTCGTCATATTGTTATTTTTATGATTGTTTTATTAAGTTTTGTGTTTCTAGCTATTTTTATTTTCTTTGGAATTTATGTGATTCGAAATAGAAAACATTTTTATAAAGCAAAATTATGATTTTTAAATAAACTGGTTAAGAATATAAATGATGCACATAAAAAACAGTTTGTGTTGTTTGATGAGACGGAACAAGGAATATCGGTAGAAAAGAATATTAACCAGCAACCAACGCAAATTAGTCAATCTAACGAAAGTATAGAATCACAAAACCAAATAACACCAAATACACCAACGGTTATTACTACTAAACCACTGATGGTCAATGACCAAGAAATATTTGTTGATCGTGAAAATGCATACGAAGAAACTAAAACTAAAACATCTTGCGTTCCAACAGCAGAATTTGTCGAATCATCGGTGATTAAAAGCAAACTAATTGGTATTGATGAGAAAGAAGATTTGAAAGTGGTTACTCCACCAAAACAAATTATTTATGAACCAACTGTTGAAGAAGAAAAAAACCCCGGAATAACATCGCCGACTGAAGATGTTATACCGGTTGTTTACAAACAAACTAAGGCTTCAAGTTTTACAAAAAAACTGAATCTAACGGATGATAACTCTGGATTTAAGAAAACACAAAAATTCACATTGTCTATTCAAGAGTTATTAGAAAATAAGCAAATGAGCATAAACGAAAAAGTGGTATTTAGTGGGGATGAAGATTATTATCATGAATTAAATAATATGATTAATAAGGTAGATCATAACTTTATGCAATTTGCTCGTCTAAAAAACTTCAATTTCCAGCTTGTACATAAAAGCACATACTTTTCAGTTGCAGAAGTGGTTTACAGTGCCGATAATTTAGATTTAAACGAGTTTATATCCCAAAATAATTTAATTATTATTGAAGCTCTTTCTTTGAATCAAAATGATGCACAAATTAAACTTTATCAACAAAATAAAAACCTTGCCATCCAAATTACAAGCCGTAAGTTTAACAGCTCATTTAGTTTAAAAAATGAAATAATGATGCTTGATGATATAGAACGTGAAAACTTCAATCTAATTTATGGAAAAGATAAAAATCGAGAGGTTGTCTGATCAAATGAATCAGACGGAAATCTGATCATCTATGGATCTGCTAAAGGTTCGGGCCGTTCTATGCTAATATCTAATTTAGTGCTTGGGTGTTTATTAACACATAAATCAAGTGATATTGATTTATATTTATTTGATGATAATACAAAATTAACAAAGACATTTGCAAATTTAAGACACACACGTAAAGTAATTAACTTTTCTAACCCTTATGAAGTCATTAATCAATTAAAAAATATTCAGACGACATTTAATGACATTAAAAACACAATGATCAGCAAGGGTGTAGATAATTTTTATGAATTAAACCATATGTCAAACAACCAATATAAGTTGAGTTTACTAGTGATGAGTGAATTTGCAACAATGCTATCAAGCCCTTATAAAGACCGTTTTTTAATTTTAATGCAAAATATTATTGCATTATCAGCCAGCGTTGGATGTCTTGTTGTTTTAGCGACGGAAGTCGTTGATGAATCAACAAGTACTTGAGCTGAAATGTTTGAAAATATTGCAATTCTTAAACTTAATAATGAGTATGAATCGACATTGATTTCTAAACACAATTGATTACATAATTTAAATGGTATGGGTGATTTAGTTTTAATGAAAGCGAATAGCGAACAAGTATTGCGTTTACAAATTGCGAAGATCACAAATGACGAAATTGCGTCTTTAATTAAAAAATTAGACAATTAATACATGAAAAAATATAAACCTAATAGGAAATAGGTTCATATGTATTAAAATTAATATATTAATGAATATATTTTAAGAAAGAGAATATTATGACTTTTAATAAAAAAGAAAACTTTGTTTATGAACTTAGTGCTGTAAGTGCTGATCATAACACACCAGGTTTTGAAAAGAAAAACAAATTACATGAAGTATTTGGAAATGTATATGAAAAAGAGCATCGTTTAGTTTTTGGCGAAAATTTTGACACAAATGAACTTTGAAGATCATTAACTAAATTTTTATCATCTGCGGCTAAACCTGTAAGCGTGAATCTTGATTCATTTTTAAAATTAGTAAATGAAGACCAAGTAGAATCAGTGGTAGGGATCGTTGTCGCAGCATTAGAATATGTTCAAGCAACACCTTATTCAGAAAAAACGGATCAAACTCCTAAAAATGAACACAATTTAGTGTATAATCCAGAATTGCAATTATTAATTGATAAACACGTTGTGATTGCTGAATCACAAACATTTGCTCGTATGCTGCAAGACACACCATCTAACAAAATGTCACCTGGTGATTTCGAAGAAGCAATTCGTGCTAAATTCTCAGGAATTGAAAATGTTAAAATTAGCGTTTTAAATCGTAATGATTTAAAAGAAAAAGGTTTTGGGTGTCACTATGGTGTTGGGAAAGCTGCTGTGTCAGAAAGTTACCAACCGCGTTTGTTGGTATTAGAATATAATACAAAACCAAGCAACCAAAAATATGCATTCGTTGGTAAAGGTGTATGTTTTGATACTGGTGGAAATAACATTAAAACTGGTTCACATATGCGTTGAATGAAATTTGATATGTCAGGAGCTGCTATTGTCGCTTCAACATTATATGCTTTAGCACGAAACAAAGAACAAGTAAATGTTGTAATGCTTTGCCCACTAGTATTTAATTTGGCTGGGATTGAAGCTCAAAGACCAGATGACGTTGTAACTGCTTACAATGGCAAAACTGTGGAAATTGATAATACAGATGCTGAGGGTCGTTTAATCCTGTGTGACGCTTTAACATATGCTGCTAAGGACATGAAAGCTGATAAATTAATTGATATTGCCACTTTAACTGGCGCAATGATTTATGCTTTAGGTGAAACTTATTCAGGAGTTTGAACAACAACTGATTGCTTATGAAGAGATTCAGAAGCAGCAGCGAAATATGCTGGGGAACTAGTGTGACGTTTGCCGTTCCATTATGATTTTAAAAATTTATTAAAATCAAATGTAGCTGATATTGCTAACTCTGTAAGTGACCCACGGGGTGGTTCTTCACGTGCAGCCGCTTATCTAAAAGAATTTACAGAAGATAAACCATACGCACACTTTGACGTTGCGATTACTGCAGATGTTGGGCACCAAGGTACAGGTGTTATGTTAAGAACATTCTACAAATTAGCAACTGATCAAAGATAATTTAAGAAATAAAAAACAATCAAGATTAATTATCTTTGATTGTTTTTTGTTGTAAATAAATAAAAAAGTAAGAGGTTTAATACTCTTACTTTTATTATTAAATGGCAGGGGTAGTAGGACTCGAACCCACAACACACGGATTTGAAGTCCGTAGTTCTGCCAATTGAACTATACCCCTATAAAATACACCATAATATTATACAATATTTACAAGAAAAAAGAAACACTAAAAGTGTTTCTCAAATGCTTCGATTAAATCTTTTAGGGTTTTAATACTAATTAGTTCGTCATCGCTCAAGCGCACATTTAATTCATCTTCAATATCAACAATTAGATCCATTGCTGCAAGCGAATCAATCCCTAAACTTTTTAAATTTGTCGCTGGATTATTAATATCTCCAATGTTTATTTTCTTTGTTTGTGCAATTCTCACAATAGTTTTCCGTACGTCCATAATTCCTCCTAAGATAATTTTATAATTATTTGATCATAGAACTGTTGTTTTACTGGTGTATTGGGGTCATTAATTTGTCAATTAGCAACAATTAGTAGTTGTTGATTGATTAACTTATATTTTACATCATATTCTAGTGTATTTCATATTCGTTTAAATTGATCAAATGAAAGAATGGCTTTAATAATTATTAGTTTTAACTGCTCTTTGATTTTAGATTCAGCAAACTCTTTTCTACCATCGTCTGTGTTAAAAAATATTTGATAGTCAATTAGTTCTAAAAAATCTGGCATTGTTTTTAAAACGTTAATAATGTTAAAGCGTGTTAATTTAATGTGCTCAATTTCTGCTTCATGTTGGATATTATCTATTAGTTTATTAGCAATTGGGACAATGATTTTGTCATTGGATTCAGGTTTATAAACAGCGGCTTCAGGTTGAAGGATGTCTTCGGTTGTAGATTCTGTATTGTCCAAAGGCTGATTACCAGAATCATCATGCTCTTCTTTAAGTGCACTATCATTAGTGTTTTGTGTTGTTTTGTTATTAATTATTGAGTTGATTGATTTCATTGAACTAGATTGTTCAATAATTTTATTGTTTTTATCTATTTGTGGTTCTTTGATATTCGGTGTACTATCCCTTTTGTTTTCTAAATGTTTTGTGATGGCAGGAATTTCTGTTAATGGTTTTGTTTTTTGGTTGCTAATTATTTTTTCAGGTTCATTGACAATGAGAATTTCTTTTCTTATTTCTTTAATTTGATCGTTTTTATCTAGTACTTTTTTTGTACCTGTAATATTGAAGATTTTATTTTTTTCTATTATTAAATTTGATTGATCTTTATTCAAGGGTTGAAACGGAATGACATCAATAGATTTATTATGTGATTTTTCGACTTTTTTAGTAGATAGCGCAATTCCAAGACCTACACCCGATCCAATAATCCCTAAGCCTAGTAACGAAAAAAATATAGTTTTAGTATGCGGTTTTTGTCATATGTATTTAAATTTCTGTGAAACCTTCATAATTTTTAATCTCCAAACTTTCAATTTTAATTAATGGTTTATTGTTACTAATGAAATTGTTGTCAAAAACTAAATCCTGTTTAATTTTATAAGTTGCCGGTGTTTTATAATTAGTTTTAATTGTGGCGTTTAATTGGACGGTTTGTGCTTTTGGTAATCAAATTCCTCTAAAACCATTTTGTATATCGATTACAATCTCGTCGTTTAAAAAATCATAACGTAATGGTGTTTTAGGATTTAATTTTAAGACTTTTGTTTCAGGATTAAAATTCTCATTCAATGTATCTAATGGTTCTATTCATTCAAAGCGTTTTGTTTCATTAGCAAGATTTTTATAAGTAAATCAGAATTTAATTTGAACGACATCGTCACGTTGTACATACATTCATGATTGAACATTTAAGTTGCCTAGTTCGCTTGCACGTTTATTGTTTTTAAAATGATGCTCTCGTGTATAGTTTGCTAGACGAAAAATAACATCACTATGGTTTGCATTTAAATTAAGTGGGTTATTTAATGGAAAGGTATTTGCATAATAGTAAATATATGGCCGTAGCTTTTGTCAATTTAGAGTTTTAAGAACACTAGTGCGGTTAGAAATATAATTAATCTGATCATGTACCCGGACATCATCTGTGATTTTAATTTGCATTCTAAATTCCATCATTTGTTTAATAATTTCCTGTGTGCTTAATCCGGTTTCGTTAAGATTAATACTAACATTAGTCATAAATTCATGTTGTATTCGTGTTCCTCCTGATGAAAATCGAATTTCTTTTGTTGCCTCCTCAACTAAACTTAGATTTTTAAAAACTCCTATAGATGAATTAATATCTAAATAAAAATAATTATTTGGCAATTGAAAATCACCCATTATATGTACAATAATTTTCAATTGTAGTACGTTACGAATTGTTTCGTGTCTAACTGTGTACTGATTGATATAAAAAACACGATTTTTGTTTTCAAAATAATCTGCAAGTTCATAAGGAATATTCATTGGTCTAATATAATAATTTTGCTTTTCTGATTGCTTATGTCGTGAGGTTTGACTGGCAATTTGGTTATAGATAATAGGCGTATTAATTATCATAAGAAATATCATCCTTTCATTTTAGTATATTGAGTGATTAAATAGCGTTTGTATATTTGATACCACTTACAAAATCATCAACACTTAATAAAAGTGGATAAATGTTGATTGTTTCATTGCTGACAATAAAGGTTTTGTAGGATTTGATTAATTAATTTATATTTCTTCATTTTCTTCACCTCATTAGTAACAACCGTTGATTCTTTACAAATTTACTAAAAAAGAAAATTATTTTTAATGACATGACGATAATAAACAAAATATTGTTTTTTAGGCTAAAAATAATTTATTTGGTTTTTTGATAGACATTTACTTATAATATATAGAGTATTTAAAAAAAGCACCTGTAGCTCAGTAGGATAGAGCATACGCCTTCTAAGCGTACGGTCAGGGGTTCGAATCCCTTCAGGTGCGCCATTTAAAAACTAATCTGCAAAAGCAGATTTTTTTATTATAATTAATATGTATGCACCCATAGTTCAATCGGATAGAGCGTATGTCTTCGGAACATAATGTTAGGGGTTCAAGTCCTCTTGGGTGCGCCATTATTTCCAACTAGACCTACTCTAGGTCTAGTTTTTTAATCATTTAGGAGTTTAAGAAAAACAAAAGAACTGTCATAGTATTTTATGACTAGTCCTTATATAATATAAATATTGTTAAAGGAGTGATATTGTGTTTGATTATGACAGAGAGTATTCGTTAGTCAAAAAAGGGCAACGAATGAAGGCAGCAGCTACAGATTTCATTTTTGTTTTTTTGCTTGCAATTGGTTTATCTTTTCTTGTTTTCATTAAATCTGAATTTGCGTTTAGAGACTTGTTTGTGTCGCAAAAAGATACAACATTAGAAAATGTATTGCAAAAACCCGTTTTTGAACCATGACGAGTGTTTGTGATGGCCCTGATTTCTTTCGTCGTTTACTTTACTTATTTTATTATTATTCCAACATTTAATCATTCTGCTACTTTGTTTCGTAGGGTTTTTAAGATTCATATTATTTCATTAGTTAAACAAAACGATAAAAGAATTTTATGTTTATCCCTAATCAAGCAATCTTTACTTGTTTGATTTTTATTTTCATTGGTTTCACTACTTGTTGTTAGTTTTGGATTTGCATTCGACATTAATGACAAGTATCAACGGTTCCAATATATTCAATTTATTAGGGGTGCAATTGCTATTAATACACCTGATGATGCTGATACAACTGCACAAGTGTTAGCATACTTATCAAAAAGCTTATTTTCAATTATTGGTTTATTAAGCATTATCGCATTGATTAGTTTGTTTCTAAAAAGGTTTCAGCGACCTTTGCAAGACCAAATGGCTAATGTTGCGGTTTTAGACTTGCGAAATGTTCAAATAATAAAAGATAAACCCCAAAACCAACCACATTCTAAACCTGTAACTGATCATTATAATGAGGTTTTAAAAGAATTAGATCAAATTAAATAAAAGAGGAGTATTTATGAATATTCAAAGTGCCATTAATAAATTAAACAAAGAACAACACCAAGCTGTAACTGCTTCACTGGGGCCTTATCTGGTCATCGCAGGGGCAGGAACAGGAAAAACTCAAGTCCTGACTTTACGAATGGCATTTATGATTAATGAATACCATATTAATCCCCAACGAATTCTTGGTTTTACATTCACTAAAAAAGCAGCAACAGAAATGCAAGAGCGTGTTCGGGATTTGATTGATTTAAAAATTCCTAATTTAGGAACATTTCATGCATTTTGCGCACGTGTTTTAAGAGAAGATATTGCGCGTTTGGGATATAGTACAAATTACAAAATTATTGATCAGCTTGCGGCAATCGATCTTTTACATATTATTTATGAGGAGAAAAAATACGACTACAAAGAACTTCCTTATAAAAAGGTTTTGAGTATTATTTCATTGTTAAAAACTGTTGGTGATCAATATTTAAATACTAACTTTAAATGAAAAGATAATAACAAAGCAAGTGCAATGACAAAGCAGGATTTAAAAAACATTTTTGATTCATATCAACAAAAATGTAAGCAATATAGTTACGTTGACTATGATGATCTTTTGTTACTTACTGCTCAATTATTTATGCAATTTCCTGATGTACTAACTAAATGACAAAACCGTTTCGATGCGGTACTAGTGGATGAATTTCAGGACACCAATGAAATTCAATATCAATTAGTTCAAGCGCTTGCACAAAAACACAGTAATGTATTTGCGGTAGGTGATCCTGACCAAATGATTTATTCATTTCGGGGTGCTAAGGAACGAGTTTTAAGTCAGTTTCAATATGATTTTCCTGCAACAGAAATCATTGTCTTAAAAATGAATTACCGATCAAGCCAAGAAATTTTAGATGCAGCAAATAATTTGATTAATACAAACACGCGTGAAATTAAAAAGCATCTTATTTCTTTTAGTGGTTCAAACACTAAACCAACCTTTAAGCATTTTATGAGTGAAGAGGATGAAGTTACGTGAATTGTTCAATCAATTATTTCGTTAAAAGAAAAGAATATCCCTCTACAGGATATTTGTGTTCTTTTTCGCTCAAACCAAATGTCACGTGCAATTGAACAACGTTTAATCGAATATGGAATTTCTTATAACTTATTTGGTTCGCGAACATTTTTTGAACGAGAAGAAATACGCGATATTATTAGTTATTTACATGTTATTCAAAGTTGAGATGAACTTGCTTTAATTAGAATTATTAATAAACCTCGCCGAAAAATCGGAGCAGAAACCTTAGATTTATTAAAAAAATATGCAAATGAACACAATATTACCCTAGCAGAAGCGATGAGTAAAGTTGATTTAATTCCTGAATATAATGATAAACAACGTCTACGCTTTAAAGATTTTTATGAATTAATTAGTGAATTAAAAGCTTATTTAGATCAAAATACTCTTGTTGACATTGTTCCTATGGTGTTAGAAAAGATTGCCTATAGAGAATTTTTGGCGTCTAAAGAGGAAACTGCTGATAATAAATGAGATAATGTAATGGAATTACAAAGAGGAATTGAACGTTATTATCAAAATATTTCCAACGCAGAATTAAGTGATTATTTAAATGATATTACTTTATATACAAATGACGATAGCAAACGAATTGAAGATAATGCCGTTAATTTAATGACAGTTCATACATCAAAAGGACTTGAATTCCCTTATGTTTTTTTGATGCGAATGAATCAAGGTGATTTTCCAAGTTATTACTCAATTGAAGAACAAAGTATTGAGGAGGAACGCCGTGTATGTTATGTTGCGTTAACTCGTGCGAAAAAAGCATTGTATTTAACAGCATCTCCTTTAACCACTTTGCGTTCGAAGAAGACTGGTGCAATTTCGCAATTTGTAAACGAAATTGGAGTTAAAAATTTAGAAAATTTATCATCAAATTTACCAAAGACTCCAGCATACCGATCCTATGCTGCACAAAGTCTGCAACAATATGAAAATGACTTATCAATTCATCAAGGTAAAAAACAAATTGAAAATATTCAAAACAATTATCACCAGAAAAAAGAGAACAATTACTTTGTTGGTGATGAAGTTATACATACAGTTTTTGGTTCTGGAGTTGTTGTTGGAAAAGACCAAGATAATTTAGAAATTTATTTTAGCAGATCAAAAAAACATATAACTATTTGTTATAATATCAAAAGTTTAAGTAAAAAAGAAAAATAATAATTATGAAAATCTTAATGTTAGGTGATGTTTTTTCCAAGCAAGGGCGCATAGCCTTAAAAAACGAGATTCCGGTTATGAAAAAAGAATACGGAATTGATTTTGTTATTGCGAATGCTGAAAATACAACTCATGGAAAAGGACTTAATGTACGTCATTTTCACGAACTTGAGGAATCAGGTGTAGATGTTTTTACAATGGGTAACCACACGTGAGACCAAGATGAAATTTTTGATTTATTAGATCAAAAATCAAATTTAATCCGTCCGGCTAATATTCATTCAAAACACCATTATGCTCATTACGGTGTTGGGTCAAATGTTTTTGAAGTTTGTGGATTGCAAGTTCGTGTTACTAATTTATTAGGATTATCAATTGATATGAAAGGGATGCAATCAAACCCTTTTTTGTGCCTGGATGAAATTGTTGCTAATAATCGTGCTGATATTCATATTGTGGATTTCCATGCGGAAACTACAAGTGAGAAGAATGCTTTGTTTTTAGATTTTAAAAACAAAGTTAGTGTAATCTATGGGACGCACACCCATATTCCAACTAATGATGCACGGATTTATGAAAATACCGCTTTTCAAACTGATTTAGGAATGTGTGGACCCGCAAATAGTATTATCGGAGCGCAACCGGAAACAATTATTGCAAAGTTTAGAGACCCAAGCAAACGTTTTATTCTCACTCCGAGTAATAATCCCTATATGTTCTGTGGCATTATTGTAGAATTTGATGTAGAAAAGAAGATTCCAATTAAAATTACATCAGTTGTTCGCTATGAAAAAGATTAATTTTTTTCACATAAATAAATCTTTTTGCTTTATTTCTTAATATATTGCTATTCTTGATAACAAACAATTTTGAGCGAAATTTTAAAAAAATAAAATTAATATAAAAAACAGTTGCATTTGGCTATTTGTTTTGCTATACTATATTAGTATGTTTTAAAGCATATATGTATGGGATATGTGCATTATTCAGCAAAATGGTGCCATAGCCAAGTGGTAAGGTCAGGAGCTGCAACCTCCTTATTCGTCAGTTCGAATCTGACTGGCACCTCCATGCACCCTTAGCTCAATTGGACAGAGCGTCTGGCTACGGACCAGAAGGTTATGGGTTCGACTCCTTTAGGGTGCGCCATTTAAAATTATGATAACTTTTTTAAAAAGTTATTTCATCGGGAAATAGCACAGCTTGGTAGTGCACCTGGTTTGGGACCAGGGGGTCGCAGGTTCGAATCCTGTTTTCCCGACCATTTTTGGCTGGATAGCTCAATTGGTTAGAGCGCTCGGTTCATACCCGGGAGGTTCTGAGTTCGAATCTCAGTTCAGCCACCATTGCTTCTATAGCTCAATTTGGTTAGAGCCCCCGACTCATAATCGGTTGGTTACAGGTTCAAGTCCTGTTAGAAGCACCATTAAATTAAATACAAATTCATCTAAATATTTGTTATAATATATAGATGTATATACGGAGAAATACCCAAGTCCGGTTGAAGGGATCAGTCTTGAAAACTGAGAGGCGGTGTGAGCCGCGCGGGGGTTCGAATCCCTCTTTCTCCGCCATTTATAATCAACACTTAATTGTGTTTTCATATCGCGGGATAGAGCAGTTTGGTAGCTCGTCAGGCTCATAATCTGGAGGTCGATGGTTCAAATCCATCTCCCGCAACCATTGGTTCTGTGGTGTAGTGATTAACATGCCTCTCTGTCACAGAGGAGATCGCGGGTTTGACTCCCGTCAGGACCGCCATGGTTTCGTAGCTCAGTCGGTAGAGCAACGGATTGAAGATCCGTGTGTCGACAGTTCGATTCTGTCCGAAACCACCATTAATATTACTAAACTCCTAGCAATAGGAGTTTTTATTTATATACTTAAGATTTTCATGCAGATTTGTTATGTTAGATAGTTTTTAATAATTTATAATTATTATTTAAGGTGATCATATGCAAAATTTAGTGCAACAACTCATGAATGAGTTAAACCAGCTAATGGTTTCAAAAGAATATAGTCAACATACAATTGATATGGTAAACGAAGCGTTTGTGTTTGCCAATCAGAAACATGGTGATCAACAACGTAAGTCTGGCGAACCGTTTATTGTTCATCCAATTACGACAGTTAAAACTTTAGTATCCTGGTTAATGGATGAAAAAACATTGGTTGCAGGGATGTTACATGATGTAATTGAGGATACTAATTGTAGTGAGCAGGAATTAAATGCTGCTTTTGGTCAAGAAGTTACTAAATTAGTTATGTATGTTACTAAGGTATCTGTATATGCGCGCAACCAACGAAATAAAATTAATAAAGATAAAACTTTGGAAATGTATTCAATTAAAGTTTTTATGAGTATGGTTGAAGATATCCGAGCAATGATAATTAAACTTGCAGATCGCTATCACAATATGCTAACGATTGATTATTTACGTGCAGAAAAACAACAACGAGTTGCAAAGGAAACATTAGATATTTATGCAAATATTGCTGGCCGACTTGGGATGTATAAAGTTAAAACTGATTTACTTGATATGTCATTTGCAGTTCTTGATCCCCAAAATTATTATCGAGTAAAGAATACTCTTGATGAAATTATTTCAATCAATAAGAACAAATGAGATGAAGCAACTAGTCGGTTAAATAAAATTTTAGAAGCTAATAATATTAAAGCTAAGCTTGAATCACGAATTAAAGGGATTTATTCAACTTACAAAAAAACAACCCAGGGTTATGAAATTAAAAATATCCACGATATTTATGCATTGCGATTAATAGTGTATGATGTGCATGAATGTTACCAAGCACTAGGTTTGATTCATATGAATTTTACATATATTATCAACACGTTTAAAGATTATATTTCTAATCCTAAATGGAATCTTTATCAGTCGATTCATACAACAATTTCGTTCGAAAATACTTTATTTGAAATTCAAATCAGAACAGAAAAAATGCATACTTTTGCAAATTATGGTCTTGCAGCTCATTGAAAATACAAAGAGGATAATTTTTCAAAAATATCATCAACCGTGGATAAAACAATGCTCATGCGGGATTTTATTAATAATGAAATTAAGGATGTTAATCAAGTTAAAAATATTACAACATCAACAATTTTTGATGTTTTGATTATAAACTCTAACGAATGACTAACAGTTGCAAGTAATCACACATTATTAGATTTAGCTTATCGCTATGATACGTTAAATTTTTTTAAAATTATTGCCATTTATTTAAATGGTGAACGTGCGCATTTTGATACACATATGGAAGCAGGAGATACAATTAAAATTGTATATAGTCAAACTGAAGAAAGTGTTAATCAATCATGATTGCGTGCCGCAAACAATGAAGTGGTCAAAAAACATATTCGTGACAAACTTCGCCATTTAGAAAATTATAGACGTGCAAATAAAGAACAATTCTTACGCGATGCCAGTTTTTATTTAGACCAACGAATTATCACAGCTGACCAAGCGATGCAACGACTAGTAGATGAATTTAACATCAATGATTTTATGGAATTTATTGACTTAACAAATATTGCTGACATTAATGAAGATATTAAATATAGTGTTTTTAGTGACAACAAACAAGTTAGTAAAAAAGCAATTAACCATATTAAATCTCAAACATGAAAATGGTTAATTGCTAATTCTTATTTTGATGGATTAGAAAATTTATATTTTAATGAGTTAGTTATTACACCTTGTTGTTCAAAAATCCCTGGTTTTGACTGTGTTGGGAAATTGATTCGCAATAAAATCGAAATTCACCGCTCTGATTGTCGGAAAATTAAAAGTACAAAAGCCAAAACAATTGTCGTCAATTGATCAAAGGAAAAATTAAGTGCTCGCCCCCGATCATTCTTATGTCAATTAGAATTAAAGGGAAATTGAAGCGAATCACTAGGGAATATAATTGCTCAGGTTTTAATTCGTTATCGCGCGAATATGTCATCATTAATTATTAATAAACATAAAATTAACAAAACACATGAAACAAAACTTGTAGTTTATGTGAAAAATGACAAACATTTGCAAGTGATTCTTGACGAGTTTCGTGTTAAAAACGTAATGAATGAATGGAAGTTAGTGTAATGATAAATAAAGAACAAAAAACAAAATATATATTTATTACTGGTGGGGTTTATTCTTCACTTGGTAAAGGTGTTAGTGCGAGCAGTATTGGTCGGATTTTGGTTGAATTAGGGTTTAAAGTTGCGATGCAAAAACTAGACCCTTATTTAAATGCAGACCCAACATATCTCTCTCCTTACCAACACGGGGAAGTTTTTGTTACTAAAGATGGTAAACAAGCCGATCTGGACTTGGGAACTTATGAACGCTTTATTGATATTGATTTAAATGAATACGCATCCATTAGTGCCGGAAAAGTTTATTCAGAAATTACTTTTAAGGAACGACATAATGAATTTAAAAATGTCACTGTCCAAACAATTCCACACATAACAAATCATATTATTTTATATGTTCAAAAAGTTAGTGAAACTCTTGATGTAGATTTTGTAATTGTTGAAATCGGAGGTACAATTGGTGATATTGAGTCGCTTCCCTTTATTGAAGCAATTTCTCAATTTATTCACAAATATGGTCGAGAGAATGTGATGTGTGTGCATTGCTCGCCCCTAATTTACATTAATAACGTTAAAGAGTTGAAAACAAAACCAACACAGCATAGTGTACGTGCGCTGCGTTCATTAGGTATTCAACCTGACATTCTATTGTTACGATCATCTAAGGAAGTTGACCAAAAAACAATTGAAAAGCTAGGGTGATCTTGTTTAATTGAAGAACAAAATATTTTTGTTGCACCAGATGTTAGTTCAGTTTATTTATTACCAAATGTTTTATTTAAACAAAAAATTCATAAGTCAATTCTTGACTACTTCGGATTAAAAGTAAGCAAACCAACATTGAGTCATTGATATAGTTTCACTAACCAAATTACCGCTCCTAAACAATATAAGTTGAGAGTAGGGATTATTGGTAAATATATTGAATTGCCCGATGCTTATAAATCAATTATTGAAAGCCTAAATATTGCAGCATATAATCAAAGTGTGGATTTAGAATTAGTTTTCATTCAAGCAAAAGCATTGGATGCAACAAATGTTCAAGACGAACTAGCTAACATTAATGCGTTTATTTTCCCGTCGTATACAGGCAAGGAAAACGGATTTAGTGGTTCGGTATGCGCACTGGCGTACGCACGCGAGCATAATATCCCAACATTAGTTATTGGTAATGCAATTAATTTATTTGTTTATGATTTTTTAATAAATATAAAAGAAATAAAACCGCAAATTAAATTTAACAAGGAACATTCTGTAGCTTATTTGAAAGATTATTTTATTTTGAAAGAAGAAATGGTTAAGTTTGGTTCATTTCCAACAAATTTAAGTAAGAATTCGCTAAGTTATGATTTGTTTAAAAAAACAAAAATTAATATGCGTCATTTGCAACGAGTTTTTTTAGGTTATAATGAATTAAAAAAAGAAATAAATGAGAATGATAAGTTATTAATTGCCGGTGTAGATAGTGATAATTTTATTGATGTATTAGAGTACAGCGACAAAAAATACTTTATCGCATGTAATTTTAATCCCGAGTTTTCTACACGTCCTTTCAAAGTAAATCCTTACTTTAGTGCTTTATTAAGAATATGTATTGAGGAACACAACAATGAGTCAAACAATTAATCGAATTCGGGGAACAGTTGATTTATACGGCCAAGAACTAGATGCTTTTAGGAATCTGGAACAAAAGCTATTAAATCTTGCAAATATTTATGGCTATAATCAAATTAAAACACCAGTTTTTGAACATTACGAACTATTTAATCGTTCATCAGGTGAAACATCAGATCTCGTTTCTAAGGAAATGTACGTTTTTCAAGACAAAGGGGAACGTTGGATTGCATTGCGACCAGAAGGAACAGCTCCCGCTTTGCGTGCTGTTATTGAAAATAAGTTATTATTCCAAAATGTTTTACCTTTAAAAATAGCATATTTTGAACCGTGTTTTCGTTACGAACGACCCCAAAGCGGTCGTCAACGTCAGTTTCACCAGTTTGGGGTAGAATTACTAGGTTCTAATAGTATCTACACAGATTTTGAAATTATTAGTTTTGCAAATCAAATATTAAAAGATTTAAAAATCAATAAATACCGTTTGGAAATTAACTATATTTCAACTCCGAAAAAACGTGCTACTTGAATTAATGCTCTGCAAAAATATTTTGCAAATTATCTAAATGAACTAGAACCAGTTAGTCGTGAGCGCTTAAATATTAATCCACTACGTATTCTTGATGATAAGATTGAATCAAAAAAAGATTTTGTGCAAAATGCACCTAAAATTGATAGTTTTTGGGACGAGGATGAAAAAAAAGAATTTGCATTCTTATGTTCATTACTAGACGCAAAAAATATTAAATATGATATTAATCTTAATTTAGTTCGCGGTCTTGACTATTACACTGGTGTAGTTTTTGAATTTATTAGCACATCTGATTTATTAGTTGGTCAATCAACTGTAATTGGTGGTGGTCGTTATATGAAATTATTAAGTGAATTAAATGGACCAGATTATAATGGAATTGGATTTGGGTGTGGTGTCGAACGAATTTTAATTGCCTTAAAGGATGTTGAACAGCAGAATGAACCTACGTATTTATCAGATTATTTAATTGGATATACGGATTCTAGTTTCGCTGAATGTGCACATTTATTAGCCAGTAGTTTCCGAGCTAGTCATTTAAAAACGGATGTTTTGTATGAAGTTAGTAAATTCGATAAGATTTTTAAACGTGCAAAAAAAACCAAACCAAAACAAATCATTATCTTTGCTGAGAAAGAATGACAAAATAACCATAATGTGATTGTTGTTAACGAAGCAGATCAAACTCAACAAATTAAAAATTTTGAAGAATTGTTAAACCAAGGTGCAAACAATGAAAATAAATAATAACCAAATTAGCGATCATTATCTAGATCAAGAAATTACCTTAAAAGGATGAGTTAAGAAAGTTCGTAAACTGGGGAATCTAGTTTTTGTAGATATTCGTGATAGATATGCATTAGTGCAAATTTTTGCGACCAATGAAGATGATGTTTTTAGCGCTTTAAATAAATTAAATCGCGAGGATGTTGTTTACGTCACGGGTGTATTGTTAAGAAGAAAACAAAAAAATCCAGACTTATTAACAGGTGATTATGAGCTACATGCTAAAAATGTTGAAATTTTAGCGCAATCTAAAACTCCTCCATTAATTATTGAAGATATCACCGATGCAAACGAAGATGTTCGATATACCTATCGTTATCTTGATCTTCGCCGTCCAGTTAATTTAAAAACTTTTGCATTACGATCAAAAGTAACTCAAATTGTGCGGGAATACTTACACCGTTTAGATTTTATTGAAACTGAAACTCCCGTTTTAGGTAAACCAACACCCGAAGGAGCACGTGATTTTCTTGTTCCTACAAGAAGTCATAAATTCTATGCATTGCCTCAATCACCACAAATTTACAAACAATTATTAATGTTAGCGGGATTTGAAAAATATTTCCAAATTACCAAATGTTTTAGGGATGAGGATTTACGTAGTGACCGACAACCGGAATTCACTCAAATTGATATTGAAATGAGTTTTGTGAATGAAAAGGACATTCAGAGTTTAATTGAACAAATGTTAGTTGAAGTTTTTAAAAAAACTTTAAATATTCAATTAGAATCTCCTTTTCCGAGAATGAGATACAAAGATGCAATGCACTGATATGGTACTGATAAACCAGACTTACGTTATGGTTTAAATATTCAAGATACAAACGATCTTTTTTTACGTTCTGCATCTAATATTTTGCGTTCAACTCTAGAGAGCAATAAAGTAATTCGTTATATTTTTACCGAATATTTGTTAACAAAAAAACAAGTTCAGGAATTAGAGAAATTTGCTAAAGATAAAAAAGCAAAAGGTTTAATTTGGATGCGAGTTGAAAACAATACAGTTGTTGATGGTTCATTTGCTAAATTAGCAGATGACCACCACTTATATTTAGATCTAATTAAACAGCAAAACCAAACATCAGGGACTTTGCTATTAGTTGCTGATGAATACAAAATTGCTACTAACGCTTTAGGGATTGTTCGTACACAATTAGCAAGTTTAATTAATTTAAAAGTGCCTAATACTTATGCTTTCACTTGAATTATTGACTGACCATTATATGAATTTGATGACGAAACTAATCGTTTTGTTGCAGCTCACCACCCTTTTACAGCACCGGCAACTGTATGTGAACAAGATTTTGATATAAACCAGGCAAATGCTTTTGGGCGCAGTTATGACATTGTATTAAATGGATATGAGCTTGGTGGTGGTTCAGTGCGGATCACTAACTCAGATATTCAAAAACGAATGTTTCAATCAATCCAAATGGATGCAGATGAAGTAGAAAATAAGTTTGGTTTTTTATTAGAGGCATTTAGCTATGGAGTTCCGCCGCATGCTGGGATTGCGCTCGGCTTAGATCGCTTAATGATGATTTTAATTAACAGTGAAATGATTCGTGATGTAGTTGTATTCCCCAAAAATAACCAAGGTGTTGATATGATGCTTAATGCGCCAAGTGTGGTTGTTGATGATGAATTGGCAGATTTAGGAATTAAAAATGACAAACGAGAACAAGATTAACAACGATTTTTTAGCATCAAAAATTAAGCAATTTGATGAGCATATTACCGAAATTAATAACGCTTATGAGTTTCTTGTTACAGGTTTAAAAAATTTTAAAGATTTTAACAAGAGCCTTGTTTCTTCGAGAACAAAAAGCATTAACGATGATGCAATTTTAAAGCTAGCTGATTTATATTTTGTACAAGAAGGTTTAAAAGATTTTTGCTCAGATGCTATTGCTAGTGATGCAAATCAAACGTGATTAAAAGATTCAGCCCGATTTTTTTTAATTAATCATTTTGGCGACGTTGAAAAACCTGAAAATTTTTTTAATTTATTAGAAAAAGAACACACATTTAATAACCATTTGGAAACTGCAAGCTTGTTCCTTATTTATAATCTTGAAAAGGAATATGAGTGATACAATAGTCTAGGATATGAAGATTATGAAGGAATAGAATTAGATTTTTTATTTATTCGTCAGTTACGCCCCAAAATTAGTGTTTTCTTTATGGAAACAAAAACTATTATTCAAAACATCTCTTTATTAAAAATTGGTCGCCTATTATCACTTCTTGATGAGCCAACATACAATGATTATTTAAAGAAAAATATTGTATATTTGCAACAACATTTTAATAGTAATTATGAGTTTTTCAAAAATTATGTAATGGCCATTTGTTTTGATGGATTAAATATTAATAATCCACAAAAAATTAGCACAATTACTCATAATTTATTGCAATTACTAAATAGAATTTATGATTCTAAAAAATAATTAAAACTCAATATCTTGTTGTAATTTTTTTAAAAGTTCCTCTCAATCAAATATTCCGGGAAAAATTAATTCGATTTTAATCGCATAAGAATCAAACCATTCGCGTTTGATTCTTTTTTTGCGTGTCCTAAGATATAAATGATATAGTTTTTGAATTCCAACAGCATAATAACTATTTGTATTAATAAAAGCGATAATAACAAAAGCATAACCGTAATTATGGTGAACCGTTAACAGGTGATTAAGTTGGTGATCTTTAATTTGATTTAACGAAAAAACATTATCTTTTGTTTCCTTTGCTTCGAAATCGTAATATTTATGGGCATAAAAACCATAATAATCTGCCTGTGACTTGGTCTTTAGTTTTCCGTAGACATAATTGTTAGTGTCAATTCTAAAAATATTGATATCTAAATTACGCTTAATAAAAAAACTTCCCACTCGTTCATTAAATAGTTTTAAGCTTTTATTAATAATACTTTCTAACAACATTCCTTTATTTTTGACTCACATAACACTCACCTATTTGACTAACCGATAAGAAATATTTTTTTACTAAACCAAGATGAATTTTTCCTTTTTATATCTATATTTTTTCCGTGTTTTACTCATTTATTTATTTGCTTATAAGAGTATAATTAAATATATTTCAGTTTATACATAAAGGTGATAAAGATGAAAAGAAAAAATCTTAAATTACTTACTATTACAAGTTCAGTTTTTGCACTAGTGGGGTTAAGTACTGTTTTAAGTGCGTGTGTTAAGAAAAACACTCCTGTGCATTTACCATTTGCACCTGTTACGCCTATTAAAAAAACGCTTAAGGCCTCCGACTTAACTTATAGAGAACTATCAAAAAATAATATAGAAGTTAATTTTAGTTTCAAAACAAACTTGCTAACTGAATATGGGGATGCTAGCCAGTGAACTGTTACATTTGCAAATATAAAAGACCAAAGTCTTGTTCAAGGTTTAAGACCAGTAGTAAATGCTAATGGGCTGCAATTTAATTTAGGAAATATAACTTCATCTGGTGTTTATGAATTAAAGAAATTAAGTTATCAAAATCAAGAGGTTGATTTATCGGAATTAAAACATTATAAATTACGATTTAATATCCAAGAACAAAAATCAACAGAAGAAAAACCAAATACACAACTTGATTCAAAGCCCGATGATACCAATAAAATAACTCCTGCTGAACCCCTTTCCCCAGGAAATCCAAAACCACCAGTTGTAATGCCAAAAGATGATTTTAGTATTCAAAAACTAGAATTCACTAATGTCGATGAAACAAGTGCCACATTGTTAATTACATTTGATAAACATACGCTTAAAGATACTTCAAAAAAAGATTTTAGCTTTAGTTTTGATAATGACTTATCAGTTAATACAAATAGCTATGATTCAACACAAAATACATTGAAAATTGATTTACCAAATTTAAACAGACAAACAAAATATACTTTGCAAAGTGTTTCATTAAATAATGAGTTAATTGATTTAACGGACATCACTAACCAATTGAGCTTTACAACTTTAAATAATAATTCCCAACCTACACCACCAGAACCTAGTAATCCGGAAAAGACTCCCGATGTTCCGCCTACAATTGATGAAGATAATGAATCTAATCAACATGAATCTACTCCTGAACCAAACGCAAATATTCAAGCAAAAGTTAATACAATTATATTTGATAATTTATCCACAAATACTGTTGATATAGTTTTAAATCTAGAAAACTTTAACGAAGAAGATGTTAAGAATTTTACTTTAACACTAAATGACGATAGAACTGTAACTAATACATCTTATGACCCAAATAATAAAACAGTGACATTTAGATTCGATAATCTAGCACCAGATACTAGTTACACCTTAATGCTTTTTCAGCACAACAACGAATCAATTGATTTTGTTGATGGGTTAGTAAAAACTTTCACAACACTAACTCCTGTTGAAGATAAATTTATTATTACAGGATTAGAAACTATTACTAAAACTGCAAATAGTGCACATTTAAAATTAAAATTTGGATCACACACTTTGGCAAACCAAGAACAAAAAGATTTTGTAGTTAACTTTAATAATATTGGTTCATCATCTGTTACGGTTTTAGAATATGAAGTGAACACTGACTACTTGTATATTGATTTAAATAACTTGTCCGCAAATACAACATATAGCTTGGATTCAGTTAGTTTAAATAATAAAAATTTATTATTACCAAGTTCGCCGTTAACCTTTACAACATTAGAAAATAATCCAGCAGTAAACACAAATATTGGAAATCGTCAAAGCGCTTTTGGCAGTATGGATTTAGTGCCAGAAAACACAAATACACGGGGCACATATACAGATGATTTAATTAATATTAGTAATTTTAGTAATGATGAAACACTAAAAAGAACGTATAATGCAAATAGTTATTTTGCATATTTAAATAGCCACCAAAATGATTCGATTACAAATGAAGAATTAATTTTAAATGTTGATCAAAATAATGAGAGTGCTCGGGTTATTAAAACGGAAATGACATCCGAAAATTTTAGTATCGAAATTATTATTAATGCTAATTTAACTAATAATCCAAACTTTGTTTTAGAATTGAACAAATCTATTAACACTGACAATATTTTTGAAAAAATAAATGTCAATTTAACACCAGTTAGTGCTAATAAATATAAAGCCACACTTAGAGGTCTTCAAGAAGGTAGCAAAATTACAATTGGTGCTTTGAAGAAGAATAATCTGGAAATCACTGACTTTGTGAAACCGAAAGGAATTTTTGAAGCAGAACACACCCATGATACCTATTCTGATGCCTTTGAGTACCTTAATGAAAATGATTGAGAGTTGTGACCCGCATCAAATAGTCAATGAACGTTTAAGGTTTTATTGCGCAAAAAACAATCTAATTTGTATTATCCAAATGCATTTTATTTAAAGGTTTTAAAACCGGATGGGACAATTGGTTATATTCATTTGCCAGAAAGTGATTATAACGGGTATCCACAATCATATGATGGGAAAATCGAAGCAACATTCAATAAAGCTGAAGTTCAACAGATTTTAGGTCTTGTTTTGCGTTTGGGCGAAAATAACTCACCAAGAAACCTAAAAACTTATTTGTTAAACGGAGTCCCAACAATTAAAATTCCGAATGAATCAGCAGTTGATGTGACAGCAACATTACAAATTTCTGGTGTTAATGTTAACAACGAGATAGTTACTGTTAATTATGTAAACGATTTAAAACCACAAACAACAGTTGTTCAATTATTAATTAAGTCAACTAATGCCTTTGAACCATATGCAAAAATGGTGAATGCAACGGTTAATTCAAACAGTCACACGTTGACATTTAATAAATCTGTTTTAGCAAAAAATATTAAAAACTTTATTATTACTAAATCCCTTGCAGATGATAATTTAAATGAATATGGTTTTTTGGATAAATATCAATTTACGATTCCATCACTTACTAACTATAATCTTAGTGCCCTAAATTTCTACAAAGATGATATTGACAAAGTAATTTATGCAAGTGCGAAATTTGATATTAGTGAAAATAATTATGATTATTTTAAAAACAAATGATTTAAATTCCGTTTCCGCCCCGCATTTGATGCAAATCAATTAGAGTTATATAGTTATAATTTTTTAAAAAATTGAGATGTTTATGTTCCGTTTGAAAAATTATGAAAATTCCAAATTAACGGATTTATCGAAACTTTAAAATATCAACTAATAAATGTGAGTGTCGTTGAACCAGAAACATTACGTGAATATGATGATAATTTCTCAATTAATAGTGATGTAAACAAGGAATTTGCCTATCATTTTGATTACGATCATTGAGGAAGCGAAATTTTAGAAACTAATAAACAAAATCAACCAATGCTAATAACGAATAACACAGATAGTACTTTTGTAACTAATCGTTTAGATCTGACACGAACTGATTTATTAGCAATTGATTTCAACAAGAATATACAGGTCAATAAAATTCCATATTCATTACAAAACTATTTTGCGGTTTTGGAATATGAACGTTATCTTTATTACCGTGGCATTGCTGATGATGGTTTTGGCAAATATAATCATAAACATTTTGAGTTATACAAAGATAATCAAAAAATGGATTATAATTATATCACTGGGCGCGAAATTATTACAAACACAATTTTTAAATTCAATGAAGATCATACACAAGCAAGTATTGAAAAAGATTTAAATGAATTTAAAAATACAGATAGCGTTGCTGACGACAGTTTTATTACATTCCGATTAGAACTGGAAAATACTCGCCAAATTTTAAGTACATTAACACCAACAAACTCAATCCCCAACAAGTCAATTTCATTTATTTATGTATCTGTTAGTTGAAAACAACTAAAGGAACAAAAAACAGTTGAAAATGCAACGTTTAGCTATATTCCACGTGTAGAATCGTTAAAACTAAATGCATATTTAGAAAAACAAATTAATGAGCGTTTCCAATTCAAATTTCAATTGTTGGATAATAAAAAAATGAAGTTCACAATTATTCCACGTCGTTCCAATATTCACCTAGTAGATTTCTTAGGAGATCAATATTTTGCGAACCAAACAACAGTTTACTTGGGGAATTTGACAGTAATGTGAAATTATGCTAAACCTGCCAATACTAATCCGGAATTATATTATGATGCAACGCCTTTAGGTGGTGAAAATAATCACTTATCTATTAATACCCGTGCGGACCGTCATGGTTTAAGTCAACCAAAATATTTTAATTTCTTTGATGAATATAATGCAATCAATAAAGAAAATAAAAATGTTGCAAAGCGCTTATATAAAGAAGATACAGCTAAGGGAAATAAAGAGGTAAGAAGACGTGCGTTCTCATTTGGCTCATATGGTACAGGTTCTTGGAATATTCTAGGTAAAGTTAATCCGGACAACCCTAATGATTATCATTATTATGTGAATACAAATAATCATGTTTGAGAAAGTGTTCGTCGTGTAACAAGTCGTTCTAAAGATGGATTACCAGTAATCCGTTATTCTGACCCAAAATGAAAAGTTCCTGATTTATTAACCAAACCAACGGATCCAACTCAACCCGACACAAGGGGTAATTTATATGATTCAGAATGAATGATTAATAGTCCGGATGTGTATATTGAATTGGTTGCTAATTTTGAAAATACCAATGAATATAGTTACTTAAACGAAGCACGTGACACATATGGGGAAAAAGTTACTGATTCTAAAAAACGTGGTACGGATCTGGTTGTGGGGATCGTTGATTTTAGTTGATTCTTTGAAAATTTTAATTTGGAAACACTTGAAAATGCTCAATACAACGGCCGCACATTAAGTGTAGATGAAAAACGCATTATTAGATTCTTTTTAGAACTAAAGGATTTACCAATGGTGGAAATTTCGTTGCAAGGACGGAGATTACAGGATCATTTGAATGCTAATTGGTTTATGGGTGGATACCCTATTTCATCAAGCCAACACCAAGATTCAACAAGTAATAAACGTTATCGAGAATATATTTTTGGAAATTATGGTTCTGTTGGCAATATTTCATATATTGGTGCAAAATCAAGTACTTTAGCTGTTAATATCAATCAAGTTGCAGTTGATCTTGCAGCTGGTGGTTCAGGAAGTGGTGTGTATGATAGTGACGGTAAAATGGTAGGATTAATTAGTGAACGCTCGAACGAATATTCTGGACTATTAGTTTATGATAGCCATAAATATTCATATATGGGAACGGGCGATAACCCTCGAAACTGAACATCATTTTATGAACGTATGCGTTTATTGTCTTATTTATACCCCGAACGATATTCACCAAGTAATTTTGTAAAAAAACCATTAAATTTAAAATAAGGATATTATTATGAAATTAAAAAAACATTTTTGAAAAGTTACTTTAGCATCAATTAGTATTATTGGTTTTTTAACCGCAATTAGTGCTGCGTGTGTTTATAAAAAACAACCTAATGAACCGATTGAGATTCCTGAAATTAATAATCCTAATCAGCCCTCTCAAAAAATAGAAGATAAAGTAGGGCCAAAAAAACAAGATAATTCTAAGGTACAACCCGAACAAATAAAACCTAAATTAGAGGAAAAGCAACAACCAAAATCTCAACCCCAAACACCAAATGATAACAATGTCACTTCCCCAGAGAATAATTCTGTTGCCAAACCAGAAGAAACAACACCAGATAAACCCCAAACACCAAATAATGATAAGGAAAAAGATGTTACTTCCCCAGAGAATAATTCTGTTGCCAAACCAGAAGAAGTAACACCAAATAAACCTCAATCCCAACCAGAAAATGTTGAAATGATTATGGTGAATAATCTTAACCAATTAATTAGTGCTAATAATCAGGTTACTATTAGCTTTGACTTATCTGCTCCACTAAAAAACCCATCTACATTTATCTTAAGTGTTGGTAATGAAAAGTATAGTGTAGACAAGGGTGTTGGAAGTACGAATGTAGAGTTTATTCTAACTGGCTTGTTTTTTGATCAAACGTACACAATTACAGGCTTAAAAACAAGTACTCAGATAATTGATATTAGTCAACTACCAAATAAGGAATTTAGTATTCCAACACCAGAATTAGCATTAGTTAGATTGCTAACAGATAACATTCAGCCGCGCAGTGCAACTGTTAACGTTGCTTTTAATCAAATTTTACCTGCCGGAAATCTGCTTTTAACTTATCAAAAAGAAAATACCGACAAACTATTATCTAAAAATTATCAGTTTTCTAATTCATTAACCCAATATGAATTTTTACTAAACGAATTACAACCAAGTAACAATTATGAAATCAAGAGTCTTTCATTTACTAATGAAACGACAAAAGAAACTAAGAATTTTGATTTAAAACCTTTTACAACACATTTCACAACAGCAAAAGAACAATTAAGTTTCACATTTAATTCTAAGCAACTAGAATACGACGAAACTCAAGAAAAGTATACTTTATGATTTGCCACAAATCCCAATAATGTTTCATTGTATACACGTATTTCTTTAGTTGATGTTAATCAACCAAATAATGTGGTTCAATCAGAGATTAATTTATTAACGAATAAATTTGTTTCATTTAGGGGATTGGAAAATAATAAACAATATAAAATTCAGCAAATTGATTTGTTTGCTGACGCCCAAGGTATTAATTATGCAGGTGCATCAACTGTTTTTGATAACGAAAGTGTTTTCAATACAACCCAATCAATTCCAAACGACCAGGCGACATTAAATCCAACATACAGCGCTTTTAATGACAATTACAATCCTGTTGAACCGGTATTGCAAAATACGACAATTAATAAAATTGCAAATGAGTTAACAAAGGCAGCTATTCAAACACAACATACTAATCAAAATAATTATTTTGAAGAGGTTGACCAAGTAATTGTGAAACCTAAAGTTTCCACATATGCTCAACTAATTAAAAACCAAGATAATGAAAAAATATATTTTATTGCAAATGCAATGCATAAAAATTTTACTCTGCAAATTAATGACCAAATAATTGCACCCAGTTCTAAAAACTATAATCAATATGTTTTTAATATTTTAGATTCTAGTGCTTTAACAGAACAACGCGTTACATTACTTGATGAGAATAACATTTCTGTTCCCATATACCAAAAGGCGACAAACCCAATTAGTATTACTAAAAATAGTGTAACTGACAACGTTTTGACTGTTACATTTAATCAAAATATTAATGAAAATCAAGAACTAAAAATTATGGTTAAAGGTCTTGATGTTACAAATCCTTTTTATACAATACTAACCGCTCAATCAAAAATGAATAATCAAGCAACATTTAATATTGATAATTTACCAAAAGATCAATTAGATTTTGTTATCACTAATGTTTTTCTTGATCAAGATGTATCTGTAATTCCTGATTATAACAACCAAAACCACCGATTTAAATCGCATGTTTTAACAGAATTAAGTTTAGAACACTTTGATTTTTTTAGTCACCAAATTGATAAAACTGTTTATGGTTCTGCGTTTTTTAATTTCCAACAACAGGATTTAAAATACTATAAAAATATGGTTTTTGATTTTGTATTCAAACACCATGCAGATAATTTAAACACCCAATATGTATTTAATTTTAATCCAATTAAGAAAGTTAGTGTTCCTTTTGATGAATTATGAAAATTCAATCTTAATACATTTGCAGAATTTAATAAGTATGAACTACAAGCTATTCGGGTTGTAACTAAGAATAGTGCTGTATTAATTAATACAGTAAATTTAGGGAGTTTTTTAAACAAACAATTTAGTTATCATTTTAATTATGAAACTCACAACCAAAATGATTTTAGTTTAAACGGATTAAATAACAATGATTTGACAAGCGATGATGTTTATGATCGTTTTAAATTACGGGATGAATGAAAAACACGGAACCAGTATACATCTAATAAGACGCTTAAATTTGCGACAAACAATATGTGAGCCATTGCTCAGCATTTATTAGATAAGCGTAAGCTATTTACTGAATATAAGGACAATGACAGAAATTCATATTTTTACAAAATTGAAAAACCTGATCAGTCAGTTGCTCCATTGATGTTGTATGCCCCGCGGGAATTAATAAAAAATAAAGTTTTTGCTATTAACAACGATAGCCATGAAGCAATTATCACTAAAGGTTTAAAACGTTTTGAAAATTTAAATGAATTAGATCCTGCACAAACAATTTTATTTTTTAAATTTGAACTTGAACTACACGATCGGATTAATTGGGATTTCTTTGATGCTCGCAAGAAAAATACAGAAATTGTTGTTCCTGTCAGTTATGATTACTTACTAAATCACAATCATTTAGAAAATTTAAATTTCTATTTTTACCAATTATTTACAACCCAAGCAGTACAGGAGCACGTATATAATCAAATGCGTGACCAGTTTAATTTTATAGTTGATTTCAATCCATCAACAAAAGAGTTAACATTTAAAATTAAAGCAAAAAATAATGATTACCAATTCACAAGCCTGGTGTATGAACATACAACTAGTTCTCAGCGTTCAGTTTTAGTTAGTCCTACAATTTTTGGAATTATGCACACTAATGAAACATTAAAATTATTATATAACGAAGAAAAATTAGATCAGCTTACACAAATTCAACCTGATTTATCAGTGTATAATATTGATTTGCCTCTACAACCTTACCATGATTTCCGTGAAACGCCATTTATTAAGCGTCCTGATTTACCGCTTAAGTCTGCTAAACGTCTTTTTAAAGAGGATCAAACTAATGCCATAGTAAATGCACGTAAACGAGCGTTTAAAGCAACAATTGGAACATGAAATTTATTAGGAAAAGTTAAACCAGAAGATCCAAATGATAATCGTTATTGGGTTACGACTAATGACCATGTTGGTGGTAATGCTCATAATCGTGATATTACTAGAATGGGTTTAATTGGAGAAATTATGGTTCCTAAAATCATCGACAAAGACCCAAACAATCCCCACCCAACCTCTCCACACCGAGCAGAAGATGATTTTTACAAATGAGCATACGCTGATTTTAATTTAGTTTACAATGAAGTGTATAATTATTCTCGTATGAACCAAATCGTTGATAATGAAGGTAATGAAATTCACACTTCACACGCCAATTTTGATATGACAATTGGAACTATTGATTTAAGTGATCTTTTAAGACGTTATGGTGATGGTAATACAGAATGGTATCGTAATTTATCAGAACCACACAAACAAGTTGTTCAATTCTTTTTGGAATGAAAGAATTTGCCTTTTACTAAGTTATCACCAGATGCAAAACTGCTTGCAGACAACTCAGCGCTAAATTGATATATTGCATCATTCCCTGCTGATTTAACAGATAACCAAGATAGTGTCTCTGGTTCACGTTATCGTGAGTACTTATTAATGTATAGTTCAGTGTTTATGAATGCGGGAGGATATTTACCTCAATATCTTACAACTAAAGTTGCATTCGATCGTTATGCAACAGACCTAGCCGGTGGCGCATCTGGAACAATGATTTACGATTATCTAGGAAATGCTATTGGTTTAGTTACTGAAGGTCATACGACTGAATACGGTCCCATTTCCTTCCACTTATTCGACGGACAGGTTCGTTCCATTTATGGCTCAAAAGAGGACAAGAAAAATCCCGAAAGCTTCTATTGACGAATTAAGCGCAACGCTTTTTTAAATCCTGAAAATTACACAGATGTGTTTAATGATGAATAATAAAATAAAAAAGAATCTTTGTTAAAAAGATTCTTTTTTATTCATATTTTAACTATTCATTAAAAATTGATGTACGGAAATTATTAGTTATTTCATTAAATTTCTTGATAATTAATTCTTTAACTTTTTGTCTTTCGAATGCTCATCCATTTAAACGCATGGTTTCTAGATCCTTATTAATGGCAATTTGCAGTAACGCTTTGATATCAGCACCATTGGTTAAGTTATAGTTTTGATTATTATAGTGAATACTAATTGGTTTAATTTGGTCTTTTTTATTTAAACGCTGTGCAAACATTGCTTTACGGAAAGCTTTGTAATTTTCATATTCACCATTAAAGATTTTCTTTAGAACGACATCATCGGATAAGATTTCGCCGTTTGCCAGTTGTGAGCTTAAGGCATCAGTTGTGTAGTTTACAAAACCACGATCTCAGCCATAGTTTGCTAGTAATTCGAAAGCGTTTCGACGGAATATTAACCCTCCGGATACACCTGTATCATTAGTATAGGCCGCATAAATAGGATAATACAAAGAAACATAATAATAGTTTTCATTATTGTTTCGATCAAATAAATTTTTGTGGGTATAAAGATTACTTTTAGAGATAATATTTTGGTCAATTAAATCATCTATTGTACGCAAGTTCATATTTGCAATTTCAGCGGCAGTTAAACTAGTTTTTAAATCCATCGCGTGTAAATAACCCTTGGCTACATCATCATTTTTATAGAAATAATAGTGGGTTTTAATACTGTCGTCATCTTTTTGTAAACTTAATTTCTCAAATAAACGCGCTTTATCATCATTTGATAAATTTAACAAGATTTCTGCCTCAATGCCATCAATTAAATATGTTGTATCAAACAGACCTTTTAAATAACTTTGAAAATCGTTTTTATTAGTAAATCTATCAATGCTATTATTTGTTGTTACTTGTCCATAAAGGTTTTTAACGAAATTAAAACCATAGAAATACGCATTATTACTTGATGCTGATTCAAAGAAACCTAAAGCAAAGGCTTCTGGACCGTGTCCAGGGCGATAATTATGATCTTGTAATCATGTTTTTCTATCATATGCGTGGGTTAATTCGTGAGTTAATGTAACTGCACCTTCATCCCCCAAAACATCAACGCTATCAAAGAAAATCATTTTTGTGTTTTGGTTTGCATATGCTGAATCTTTCCGTGGTGACTGTGAGTAATAGCGTCCAATGGGTCCGAAGAATTGATTAATAACTGTGTATTTTGGATCAAATTCTGTTGCTCAACGTCTTTTAACATCACTACCTTGGTGTTCAGGTTGTCCCTCAGGAGTATTGGACAAAATATAATAACCGTCAAAAATTTCGGTAATTGTTGATTTTAATTCATTTTTTCCTGCTTCATTTGAAATACTGTATAGTAACTCTTGGAATTTTCTAAAACCAACGGCACTATCAGCTATTTTTTGGTTAGTTGTAGCTAAGGCGCGAGCATATGCATCATCTGTTAGGGTTTCATCAATACTTCGACCATATCCTCCAAAGTAAATAGTTGCAATTGTGGAGATGATATACATATTATTTTGTTGTAAATTCAACAAAGGTAAAATGTAATTCTTCATTGTTTTTTTTACTTTTAAACGGTTATATACATTAACATCAATTTCAGGAAATTTAGACGATTTTTCTTCGTGCACAAATGCTTTGGTATTATGTTTGAATCAATCATTCATATCCTGGTTGTTATTAAATAATTGATTATTGAATTCAAGAAACTCAAATAACGACTTATTAGTTAGTTTTTTAAAGATTTTTTCAAATGTATTATAGTTATTACGAATTAATAAATCTTCAAATTGTAGACTACCGATTTCCTTTAATAAATCTAAATTTTTAATTTGACCATTATAGAAATTAGGCTGGAACATCATAATGTTTAAAATATTAATATTATTAAAATTAATTTTAAACAGACGTTCTAAATAAGTTAACCCCAACATAATTTGTTTTTTATTACTTAAAATTTCATTTTTTAACATACTAGTGAAGTTTGTTTGCTCAAGGTTTCCGATCTTATAATTAGCTACAATGCTTTTTAAATAAGATTTAATATTGTTTTTAACCGAATTAAATGCATCTTGCAAATATAATGATCTATAGTCTTCCCCATTTTTATTTGGATAGTATTTTGCGTTATATGCATCAAAACCAATCATTGTTTTGAAGTCATTAGAATCCAATTGTAGAGTCGCAAATTCCTGCGCTAAATTATCGATAAAATTATCGTTAGCAACAAGGAATTGATACGGAGTAAACAATAGATTATCACTTAAGACATACTGATAAATGTTTGTATCTTCAAATTTAGTTGGTGTTTCTAAATTAAACGTTTCTGTACTGTTATCTTTGAAACGAACTAAAATCTTGTTGATTTCGTTTTTATCATAAAGATTAGTTATCACATCATTATCATGTAATGTTAAAATACTAACAATTTCTTTACTAAATAAACTTGATGATGTACTAATTTTATTACCATACTTAACAATTGTATTACGGTCATAAAAAGGTAATAGTTTTTGTGTATTATAGTACGCCGTGATTCTTGTTTCATCATAGTCATTAACAGTTTTGAAATCAACTACAGCAAAACTATTTTTTAAAAGGGGACTACTATCAATTCCTCATTCTTTTAATTTTGCTTGCGCATCTGCATCTGTCAAGTTGTTTTGATTTGTCACATCACTAATTTTGTAAATTGAATTTGTGTTGTTCATACTAGAACTGATTTTAAAATCATTAGTGTTAAAACCGTTATTAATTTTAGTGACTAAATTCTCAATGGTTCCAAATGAAGCACTACCAATAATATTGGCAAGTTCTGGTTTATTACCTGTTTTTTGGTTATTAAAAGTATAAGTACCTTCAAGATAGTTTTTATCAAATGTTAAAGGGATTGTAGTATTATAGCCTGTAGCTTTTGAAGCAAGCAATCCATAGGGTTGCGTATTACTTGATTGGTCATTAATTGCTAAATTAATCTTAAAGACGTTTTTAGTTGCATTGAGTCCGCGAATAGAGCCGAAAATTCCACCAACATCGACTGTATCAATACCGTTTCGAGTATATGAAAGATTTGCATCAATATAAAGTTTGTTAACGATACTATTAAGGACAGTTGATGCCAACACACCTCCAGTTTTATTAACTTGGACATCACTGTTTAAGATTTTAAAATTAGATAGTGTTGCATTTTCGATACTCTTAAACAATGGTTTTTGTAAACCTGAAATACTGAAGTTTTGTCCATCAATACTTTGTAATTTTCCTTTAAATAAGTTAGTTACATATGCATCCGCACTGATTGGTTCTGCATGCAAATCAGCACCAATATAGAATATTTGGTTTTCAGTTGCGTTATTCATAGCATTAACTAGGGTTTTAAAATCAGTATAAACATTTTCTGCGCTTGCAATTTTATCAACTATAAAAGTAAAACTATTAATTGGATCATTTTCTTGGTTAAAGTAAGTTAATTGAGGCTGATCAACTACAACATTAAATTTATTATTTAGATCCTCAATCCGACTGACAGGGAAGAAAATTTCATCATTTTCATTTGTAATTTTTACCAAATAATTTGTAGGACTATTAATACCAGATGTTAGTCCAGTAATTATATTTAACTCGCCATTATCAGTAATGTGATAAAGTTCAACTTTGGAAATATTTTTAAAATCAATTACTTGTTTTTCAAATTGTCCATCAAGATTTTCCATTGCATCCTGTAGAGAAAAAACAACTGCATCAATTTCTTCTTGTGTTGAATTCTCATTATTAAAGATTGCTTGGGCATTTGTTAATTGTGTATCAAAATGCGTTTTTTCTGTCTCGTTATCTTCGTAAATGTATGTAGCTGACGCCTTCTTTTCGTTCGCTAATTTAATAGTTGCTGTTAGTTGTTTCTTGTCTGGTTTGGCTTCTATTTTTTCTTCAAAAGTGGCAGTTAATTTAATGACTGAATAATTGGCTCCAGTTGGTATAAACACGACTAAATTGCCGTCCGCTGAAGCAGCAAGTCCTTTATCTACTTGATTTTCAAAAATCGTTTTGATTTGTTGTCCTTCGGGAGCGATAATCTTAATTAGAACAGGGTGATTAATTTTTGTGGTTAAAAAACCATTTCCTACCTCTAGTGAATTAGGTTGCAATTGGTTGTCTACGGAACTAAAATCGACAAATGCAGATGTATTGGATGTATCATCTTGAAATTCAATACTTAAATTGCTATTTTTAGTAGGAATAAATTCAAAAAAACCTTTGCTCAAATCATAACTACTAGTTTGATCCTCATTATCTACAAGGAGTTTAAAAGGTCGTTTATTCAATGGAGTATCAATAAATACTTTAATTGGTTTGTTTTCTAAGAGATGGTCAATTTGAACTTGATCAGAAACTACTAAATTAGGACCCAATGTTAATGAATAATACTGTTTAGTTGGTGTTGCATCTTTAAAAATAACACTCACATTCATATCATTGTGCATATTTAAAACAATTGTATTGTTGTTAACACGGCGTTTAGCATTTGAACCATTAACGTTTAATTGATCTATTTTTTTGTTTTCAGGGACATTAATATTAACAGTAATTGTTTCTCCAAAAGGAATTGCATTTAAATCTAAATTAGTATTAGAAACGCTTAAATTATCTCCCAATGTCAAAGTGTACTTGTTAATTTCATAACTTGCGATAATGTTGTAATTGTCTGTTGTGGGGACAAATGTGAAACTACTATTTGTCACATTGTCTTTACTCTCCACACCATTTACCATTAATGAAACTAATTTATGATTTGCGGGAATATTTAAGTTTAATGTTACACTTGTGTTTTGGTCAACAACTTTATCTGCTTCATAGAAGCCAGTCAGTGTTAAGGAACTTGTTAGAGCAGGTGCTGGTGGTTCAACTTCATTGTTTGGTTGTTCTTCTAAGAATTGGGAATAGTCAATAACCAGAGTATATGTTGTTGATTGTTGGTGATCCTTGGTGAATTGGTAAGAAACAACAATTTGTTTATTTGGCTGTGTTTCTTTTTGCGCACTTAAAAAGACTAATGCAACACCATCATTTGTTGCTTGTTGGTTTGTTAAAACAAAATTGTTTGCGTTTGATACATCAGCGTTTGCAAAAGTAGTTTGATGAGCATTTTTATATTGCACATTTGTTTGATTTTGATATTTGCTAAAATCGAATGCAACCGGTGTTTCGGGGTGTGTAGGTTCTGGATTTGTGTTTGGTTTTGTGGGTTCAGTTGGTTTTGGTTGAACAGGTTCTGAATGATTAGTTTCTGTTTGATTGTCTTCTGGTTCAAAATCAGTTTTAGGGAAAGTATATTTGAATTCTGGGGATGCAACACCGTTTTTGTTTAATTGGTAAATTAGCTCTAAACCTTCATTAGTTTTAGTTAAGCGTATAAGTGTTCATGTCAAATTAACATCATTGCTTGCAAAACTAAACATTGATGAATCAAGGTTATTAACATCTAAAGAACTAAATTTAATATGGTCAATATCTGGGTAAGATAAAGTACTTGCTTGATTATATGTGTTTCATTCATCAACACTTGGTGTTGTCGTTTCAGTAACATTTTCGTCTGTTTGTTGTTCTGGTTCTTTAGGCAGAATTGGTGTTTCTGGTTTTATAGGTGCAATTGTTTCTTTTTTTGTTTCTAATTGCACAAAAATAGTAGTATTATCAGTAATACGGTATTTAAAATGATCCTTATCGATGATGTCTTTCATTTCTTGGTTGTTGATTTTTAATGAAACAATATCCTCGTTGTCCTTTTTGTTAATATTTAAATTTAATTCTGTATTATAAGGAATTGCATTTAAATTAATACTATCTTGTACACTCAAATTTTTACCTAGTGATAATTGATATGTTTCATCAACATAAGTGGCTTTGATTTTTTTATCTCCGTCTGCTTTTAGTTGAAAACGATTATTAATAAGATTAATTGGTGTTTCTACACCATTAATGGTTAATTTACTCAATTTTTTATGTGCTGGAATGTTCAAAATTAATTCCTGTTCAGTGTTTTGGTCAACTTTGACTAAACCTGTCTGTCCATCACTGTTAACTACACCAATTAGTTCGAAATCAAAGCTTTTATTCTTTTGACTTTGATGTACCGCAAGTCCGATTGCGATTCCTGCACCAGCAAGAATAACACCTACTGACAACGGAATAATAATTGATTTTTTCTTTTTACTTAAACCCATTTTTGTTCCCTTTTTCTATATTTTAATTAAGATAGATTAATTTTACCATATTCATAAAAAAACAATGGGACAGTTATATAAAAGCAATTTTATAATAATTTAATAATTAAATGTTTTTAATTGTTAACAAATTGTATCAATAAAAAATATCAGGGTTAAGTAAAAAAACTTAACACCTTTATAAAAAATAGTTTATAATTATTCAAGTCTTTTAAAAAACAAAGAGGTGAATACATTGGTAAAAATTAGATTAACAAGAATGGGGACTCACAAGAATCCTTTCTTTAGAATTGTTGTAATGGACGCAAAAGCAAAAGCAAATGGTGCATACATTGAAAACTTAGGACATTACAATCCTTTAACAGGTGCTGTTACTTTGAAAAACGACCGTGTTTTAGTACATTTAAACAACGGTGCTCAACCTTCTGAAACAGTTAAACAAATTCTTTCTGCACAAGGTGTTTGAAAAGAATTTATTGCTGCTAAGGATGCAAATAAAAAACGTAAAGCAGCTTTAAAAAAACAAAATAACGCTTAGTTTATGAAAATTAGTATCTTAACCTTGTTTCCTGGGTTGTATGATAATTGACTTGAACACTCGATTATCAAACGCGCCCGACTTAACAACAAGGTTGATGTGCAGATTGTAGATATGCGTGATTATGCAACCAACAAGCACAGACGAGTTGATGATTATCCATATGGTGGCGGACCAGGAATGGTAATTGCCATTGATGTCGTTGTGAATTGTCTAAACGCAATTAAAACACCTGATAGTTATGTCATTTACACATCACCACGTGGAAAACGTTATGAACAACCACAAGCCTTGTGGTATGCTCAAAATATTAAGCATTTAATTATTATTACTGGTCATTATGAAGGTATTGATGAACGAATTAAATATTATGTTGATGCTTATTTAAGTATTGGTGATTTTGTTTTAACAGGCGGTGAACTTGTCAGTATGATGGTTGCTGATAGTATTATTCGTTTATTGGATGGAGTAATTAACCAGGAGAGTTTGGTTGATGAATCTTTTAATAATAATTTATTAGACTATCCAGTTTATACTAAGCCATTAGTATTTGATGGTCATAGTGTTCCACAAATCTTATTGAGTGGACACCATGCTGAAATTAATAAATATCGCAAACAAGCACAAGAAAACTTAACAAAAACTTATCGTAATGATTTATATCAAAAATATTTAGAAAACAAAAAGTAGGTGGAAAATATGAGTATTTTCAAAATTAATAAAGGTGCAATTCTTTCATCTGTAAATGAATCAAGTATGAAAAAAGATGTACCAAACTTCTCTAGTGGGGATACAATCGTGATCCATAACCGAATCGTTGAAGGTAAGAAAACACGGATCCAAAAATTTGAAGGTGTTGTTCTACGTCGTCGTGGTTCACAAGCCAATGAAACAGTTATTATTCGTAAAGAAACGGATGGAGTTGGAGTTGAACAAAACTTCAACATTCATTCACCATTAGTTGAAAAAATTGAAGTTGTACGTCGTGGTAAAGTACGTCGTGCATACATTTCATATATGCGTTCTCGTTCTGGTAAATCAGCACGTATTAAACAATTAAACAAATAATTTTTTATAATTAATAACAGTAATTTGTGCTTTATTTCAACATATTATTGTTATTTTTTTATGTACACTATTTCAGGAGGATGATTATGAATGTTCATGATACAGACAAGATAAGTCGAAAAAAACGTAAACGTTGGCGTTTAATACATCAAGATCGTCAGATTAATGATTTATTAAAACAAGTTAACCAAGATTATAAAGAACAAGAACATTTAGAGTCGCAAACAGAAACAATTAAATTTAAAGCAGGGATTTTAAAATTTGCGAGTTTATATACAACCAAGCGACTATGAGTCCGGTATCTAATCATTTTTATCCTTTCACTCTTAACGTCAGTTATGGCTTTGTTCTTAGTACAAAATACGGGAATTTATTCACCTGGAATCACAGGTTTATCTCAGGGTTTTGCTCGTTTAATTCAAACAGTTATTTTGTATAATGATTCGACATTAACTAATGCTGCTCAAATTTCTTATAATGTTTTATTCTGGTTATTAGTTATTTTAATTAATGTACCTTTATTAATTTTTTCTTACAAAAAATTAGGTAAGCATTTTACGTTAATGACCTTATTATATTTAGTTGCAACTCAGGTTTTTGGATTATTATTATCCTTCATTCCTGGAACAGACAAAATTATGATTTTCGGGGATAATAAAATTACTTACCCAGATGCAGATAACTTTTTTACACCACGGATTCTTGCACACAAGATTAATGAAGTTACATTAAACAATGAGCTATTGGAATTGATGCGAATAGAAAATCTAACAATGGATCAACCATTAAATGATTTATACAGCAAAATCAATCAGATGACTGATTTCAAAACCCAGCAAGAATATACGAATTATTTATATGACGCTGCACAGCCGTTATATAATTACCATCCTTTAATTGATAATAAGGTACAGGTACTTCCGTGAACAAACCCTGACCAAGCAACTAAGATTCCATCAATTTTTGTCTATGCAATTATTTATGCAATCTTTGACGCAATATTTATTTCATTAGTATATATTGTGGGAGGAACAAGCGGGGGAACAGATATCATAAGTTTCTGGTATTCAAAGAAGAAAAGTAAACCAATTGGGAATATTTTAACCTACTTTAATGCAATTACGTTATTTATTGGAATTATGTTAGGTTCATATATTCCTGCGGGATTGGCTGATTCGAAATTCTTTAATTTAGAATTTTTCTTTTCTCCAAATTTTGTTGCTTCCACATTAGTATCAATTATTTTAGGAATTATTGTAAATATTTACTTCCCAAAAAATAAGTCATTAAAATTGGAAATTTTATCAAAAAATCTTGATAAAATCGTGAATATTTTGCATCTTCATGATTTTAATAATTCCATTACTGTAACTAATTCTAGTAACTTGATTTCACACAAAACAAACCAAAAACTAGAAATCATTTCTTTATACATTGAATTTCCATCAATTATTCAATTAATTCGACAAGTAGATACAAACTGCTTGATTGTAATATATCCAATTGTGGACATTGATGGTTCAATGGTGGTTAGAAAATCGGTTATTAATTAAAAAATAACGCACCATATTTATATATATGTTATAATTATATGGTGTAAATGCAGATGTAGTTCAATGGTAGAACGCAACCTTGCCAAGGTCGAGACGCGGGTTCGATTCCCGTCATCTGCTCCATTAAATATAAACCACTGAACATCAGTGGTTTTTTATTTCTGTTCAAATGATAATAAAACAAACAAGTGCGCATTAGTTTGCACTTGTTTGTTTTCTTTTAAATAAACTTTTAACGGGGATTTTGTTAACTTTTAACATTATGATGTAAAAGATGAAATAAATTAGATTGACAAAAGCGAGAAATCCAACTAAAAAGAAAAACAGCCATAAACTACCATTTACATTTGGTCATAGATTAGTAACAACCCCATAAACAGAAACATTACCAATTAAAGGTAAAAATAATGCATAGCAAATGTAAATAATTAGATAAAAAATAAATTTAGCTCAGGCACGTATATAATTTTCTTGTTTGAAAACCTTGTTTTGCTTAATTAAATATCAAGCGAAAATATGAAACATTACAGGGGTAATTAAATGGTTATAGAAACCAGATAAGTCATAGATTCATCGTCAATTGGGTTTGTTGCTTGCTAGTGGGTATAAAGTAGTTAATCAAATTAAACTGATAATACTGATATAAGTGGTTGCAATTAGAACTAGGTTATTGCTTTTTAAAAAGCGTGTTCGGGGATTCAGAAAAACAACAAGAGCAACAAAAATACACAATCAGTTCCCTTGAGTTGTAAAATATTGTAAATTATTAAATCATAGATCTTTGCTATACACAACTTGTATTGGTGTGTTCGGTTCAATTACATTGATTCCTTTTTGAATTTCAACAGGTAAGTAATCAAGAGACGAAAAAACAATAAACCCTGTGGCAATTATCAAATAAATAAAAGCAAGGACACTTTTTTTGTTTTTAAAGTTAAAAGCAATTTGGTTGCTTTCATCAAGCAAATAGTAAAATGTTTCTGTAAAATATTGACGTTTGTTTTTTAAGTGTTTTATGTGATAAAAATACACATAAGGGTTAATTAACATTATTCCCAAGATAAGATTTATAAACACCGCGCGATCAAGGTTTTGATAACGTGTTATATTGATAAAATAAATAATATTAATTCCAATGTACCATAGAAAGCTATATAGCCCAAAAGCACCTATACTTTTGATGCTTTCGTGTTTAATAGTTAAAACATTATATAAAATATTATTACGTTGGTAACTGCTAGTTAAATAAATGGATAAAAAAATAACCCCTAAAACAAGAAAAATATTAGCTAATCAAGTCAGATTAAAAAGTTTAGCGTGTTTAATCTGAAATACATTATTAGCGGTTTGATAAGTTCGATGTGTTAGTGACATAATGATTCCTTTATAATATATTAATAGTTAATTATAAGGAATTATTATGGTTTCGCACATTGTTTTTGCTCATGTATTTTTGATCTTAATTGCTCCAATTTTTGCTTATTTAATTGGATCATTTAATTTTAGTTTAGTCTTTAGTTTGTGGTTAAAACGCAAGGATGTAAGGGGTTTTAATTCGCAAAATGCAGGAGCAACTAATATGACTCGTGTTTTTGGCAAGAAGATGGGCATTCTGGTTTTTTTATTGGATATGATTAAACCGATGATTATGATTATTGTTGCTTTTTTGGTTTTGAGGTATGCACTAAATGATGTTTCTGTGAATCCATGAAGTGATTTTCATTTAAGTATTCTTATCCAGTTTAGCGGATTTGTGTGTATTATCGGTCATAATTACCCAATTTACTTTAAATTCAAAGGTGGGAAGGGTGTTAGTACTCATTTTGGATGGTTGCTAATTATGAACCCCCTCGTTGCTCTATTGTATTTTTTAGTTTTCTATATTACTGTAAGGACCAAAAAATATGTGTCATTAGCTGCAATGGTTAGCGTCGGATTTTCTTCGTTATTGGTTATTATTCCGGGTCTTAATTATATTCCTTTATATAATAACTATTTTGCTAGTTATTTTGTTGATCTAACACATACGATGAAAAACGTTAGCTATTTGTATTTATTTACTATTCCGGCTGCATCATTAATTATTTTTAAACACAAGGATAATATTATTCGCCTGAATTTAGGAATTGAAAAAACCAACAATTTTATGTTGTTTAAAAAGTACATATAAAAAACAACCAAATATAAATTGGTTGTTTTTTTGTTTTATGGTAGTTGCAAGTATTCTCTTAACATTGCAACTATGGCATCTGCTTTATTTGCAAAATGTGTGTATCAGAATTCATTGCTTTGGTATTGATCTTCAATTAAGTTTACATAAATTTTAAATTTGGGTTCTGTCCCTGATAAACGGAACTTAATTGTACTGTCATTGTCTAAAAACCAAGTAATGTAGTTGTGCTCTTGATTATATTCAATTTTTAGTAAATTTAAGTCAATAATTTGTTTTAAATCAGTTGTTTGGAGTTTGGTTAATAATGCTTGCGCATCTTGTTTTCAGTCTTTGTTTTTGAACACAAATGGATATGTATGAGCATATCAATAACCATATTTTGGAAAAATTAATTTAGTGAATACATCAATTAAACTTAATCCTTGGTTTTGGTAGAAAGCAATTAATTCAAGAATAAAAGCCGCAGATTGGTAACCATCCTTATCATTATTCATATCAATTAAATTAGTTCCAATTGCTTCTTCGAAAGCTACCACTAAATCTTGGTCCTTACGTAATTGAGCGATTAAATTACCGTGATGTTTGAATCCAACACCGACATAATGCACAGTTGTGTCAAAGTCTTTGGCGATCCGTTCAACATAAGTATTTGAAACAATAGTTGAAATGATATATTTTGGACGTTCATAATTTTTATAATGCAGTAAATAATATGCATATAAAACCCCTGTTTGATCTCCACTTAAATAATATCATTCGTTATCGTGTTGAATTGCAACCCCCATACGATCAGCATCAGGATCGATCCCGATCATAACAGTGGCATTATGTTCATTAGTATAAGTTAATGCTTTGGTAAACGAAATTTGATCTTCAGGATTTGATGATTCATCGTTTATAAAATCTGGATTTTCAAAGTTTTGTTCATGTACGCTAATAATTTCATAACCTAGTGATTCAAGAAAGGGTTGCATGTTATAAGATGCTGCCCCGTGGTGGGTTGTTAAGACTGTTTGGAATTGCTTTTCACTGTTTTTGTTAGTATTAATTAAATTTTCCTTAATTAAGTCGTAATAGGCAGTAATTTCATGCTCATCAATGAAAGAAATCAATTCTTCATCGGCCTCAAAATCAAACAACATTACATCCTTATATGATGGGATATAGGTTTCAATGACATTGGTAACATCTGTTGTTGGTTGAGCACCGACGTTATTATAGACCTTAAAACCGTTGTCAGTTTTGGGATTATGAGATGCGGTGAACATAATTCCACCGTCTAAATCTAATTCGTTAATGAGATAAGATACAATTGGTGTTGCAAGCATTTCATAATCTTGGGGAACAAAAACCTCGAATCCGAAACTTGTGAAGATTTGGGCTGCAAACATCATTACTTCGCGTGATAAATAACGGTTATCACGGCCCAAAACAACTTTATGGTGCCGATTGTTTTTCGGTGGAATAGTTTGTAAGTAGTAAATATATCCTAAGATTAATTGAGTATATGTGAAGATATTTAATTGGCGCGTCCCAACACCTAATGGTAATCGGATTCCTGCAGTTCCAAATTTAAATTTGTAGTTAGGGTCAAACAACTCGCTTAAAGTTTTTTGATCTAATGACTTAATATATTTTTTATCCTCACTACTAACGAGCTCAGACTCTAAAGTTTGACTGACTAAATTTTGCATAGTAATTCTCCTATTTTAGTGATGCCGTTGGGCTTCAAGAATGCGGTAATAATTCTTGTAATTGATAAATTTTATAAGTTCCGGATTGGTTATAAACCACTACAGAACCATCAAGTTGCATGAATTCGCTAATAACTTGACGACAAGCACCACAGGGTGTTCCACTATCATTTTCGTCATTGGTGATTAAAAACATCATATCTAATTTTTGGTAACCCAATGCTATCATACTAAAAATAGCATTACGCTCTGCGCAAACTGTTAACCCATATGATCCGTTTTCTACATTTACACCAGGGATAAATGTATCATTACTTAGCGCAAGCGCGGCAACAGGATAATGTGAATAAGGAGCATATGATCTTTTTTGTAAAGTTTTTAATTGTTGATAAATATTTTCGTAATTAATTTTTGTTTTCATAGATTAAATTTTAACATTTATTACTGATTTTTTAGAGAAAGAAAAAAACGCAGGGTTGCGTTTCGTTATGCTGCGACCTTCACAACAGCAAATTTAATGGTTTTATTGTCATAGATATAACCAGGACTAATAACTTCAATAATTGTTAATGCTGGATGATTAGTATTTGTAACAGTTTCAAAAACTTCCATTGTCTCATCGTTTAATAATTCCCCAACAACAGGCGTAATTTTTTGAATTTTTAAGTCTTCCAAGCCCTCATGCATTTGGTTAGCAATCATCTGGAAGCCAACAAGAAAACCTTGGAGTTTAGGATCGTCATATTGGTTATTTACAATTTTACTAAAATGATTAATTTGCGTTAATAAAGTATCCATATCATATTTGTAAACTTTATAAATTGCTTGTTTGACATCATCAGCAAAACGGTTGTTTAAGGCTTGTTCTTTAGTCTTTAAAATCGTTTGGATTTCGTTAGTTTTAGCAGTGATTTTGGCAATATAATCTTGATTTAACTGGTTAATTTGTTGTTCGTATTGTTTATTTTGATTGATTAGATTTAAGTTTGTTGTTTGTAAGGTTTCGAATTCCTTAGACAATGTTTCATTGGCTGCTGTTAGTTCTGCGATCTTTTTTTCTAACTCAGCTAATTTATTTTTGTGTTCATGGCTCTTATGTTCTTTTGTATGTGACATTATTTTTGTACTTCCTTTAATCATTTATTGTTGTAATCTTCTACTTCACTGTTTTTTTGTTTGTTAATGTTTTGAATGAAACTTAGTTGTTCAGGGCTTAGTTTCTTAGTTTTTGCATATTTAATAGTGATGTACACATCACCTTGTTTTTTATTAAACAAGTTTGATTTTCGGTTTTTAATTCCTAAATTTTTAATTTGGAATTGTTTACCATCACGGGTGTTGGCTGGAATATTAAAACTATGTTTTCCATAAGCTGTAACAAATTCAACTTCTCCACCAACCAAGCACACAAAAGGATCGACTAATACATTGATGTATAAATCAAGTTTATTGGTTTTGAAATAAGGGTGAGGTGCAACTTCGATGTATAAGTAAAGATCGTGTTTGACACCATTAATTTCATTTCCTTTTTGACTAATTCGTTGTTTTTCTTGATTAAGTGTGTTGGGTTCAATTGTAATGTTGATTTTGGTTGGAGTTTTAATAACTTTATGACCTTTACATTTTTTACAAGGATTTTTGTTTGTTTTTCCTTGCCCACGACAAGTTTCACAAACTGCTTGCTGTTGAAAAACACCAAAAGCAGTTTGTGATTGAAATAGAACTTGACCTGATCCATGACAGGTTTGACAGGTAACAATATCAGACGCATTAGGAGCACCGATTCCGTGACATAAATCACAAGTAACTAAACGGTCATAAAGAATATCTTTATTTGTTCCTTTAATTGCTTCAAAGAAACTTAAACGTAAAGCGAGGTGAATATCTCCTTGTATTTCTTCTTCATAACGTTGACTACGAGATTGTCCGCCGTTAAAAAAACTTGAGAAAATATCTTCAAAGCCGCCAAAGCCGCCAAAGCCGCCAAAGCCACCAGCTTGTTGATTAAAACCTTGTTGTTGGGCATCATGTCCAAAACGGTCATAGTTTGCACGCTTTGATTCATCACTTAAAACTTCGTATGCTTCGTTGATTTCTTTAAATTTAGTTTCCGCATCGTGTGAACTATTTTTATCAGGGTGATACTCTTTTGCAAGTTTACGGAACGCTTTTTTGATTTCATCAGCAGTTGCTGTCTTACTAACCCCTAAAACTTCATAATAATCTCGCTTACTCATATTTACTCCTTATATAATGTGTGATTTCATAATATATAAATTATAAGGTAAAACAAAGAAAATTAGCAATCTTTTATACTGCTTGCTAATTTTTAAATATTTGAGAGTATTAGAGAACCTAACCATATTGCTTTGCTTGATTTTTAATTTTTTTGTTTTTAATGTTTTTTAGTTGATTAAAAATAAATGATTGAAGCATGTTTATAAAAATTTTATTAACGTTTTTTGGAATTAAAATAAAATATTCTTGTTAAGAATACTTAAGTTATTTTTGTTTGTAAGTTATTTAATTTTTTAGAGACTAAATGTAAAGGTTTAGTTTACAAATTTTAAAAGATTACGAACATTTTTTAACTAGTCAAATAAACTTAATAAAGTTTGGTTGAGCAGATCTAATGATTCTGCTTTCAAGAAATTATTTTCAATATACACGTATTCTAATTTATCTTTAAAAAAGTTATACGCTTGCAAATACAAAGGATTTTTTAAATCTAGTCCGTCCGCAAGTCGTAACCCCATCATTAGAATTTGTTGATAATAATCATAATCACTTAAAGGATTAGTGATTAATTCTGGCTGGTCAAGTGGGGCATTGTATTGGTATTGAGTTTTATTTTCAAGACCATGTGCTCCAAAACCAAAGGCCATTCAATCTTTCGTTAACCAATAAGCTAGGTTATGTTGGCACTTGTATTGTGGGTTTAAGACTCAATTACTTACTTCATAACGTGTGTAGTTATATTTTGCAAATTGTTGAATAATATACGTTAACTGATCAGCTTCCTTGTCCTCATCAATGGTACATCCTAAACGTTTTAATAGACTATTAGATTTGATTTCTAAAGCGTAAAAAGATACATGTTGGATACTGTTTTTACTTAGAAACAAAAAGACATCATCAATATCTTGAAAAGTTAGATTTTCTAGGTTGTAAATAAAGTCACACGAAATGTTAGTTATTCCGTTCATTTGTAATAGTTGAATTGCGTGTTCTACATCTTCAATGGTATGCAAACGATTCACCTGTTTTAAGATCGCATTATTGGTTGATTGAACACCTAAACTTATGCGATTTACACGGTATTTTTTAAAGATTAAAATTTGGTCAATAGTGATTAAATCAGGATTACATTCAATACTAAATTCACAGTTATCCGCTGCATATTTTTCTAAAACCGCAAGTAGTTTTTCCAATTCATTATTTGTCAAGCAATTAGGAGTTCCACCACCTAAAAATATAGTTTTAAATTGTTTAGGCACACAATACTTTTGGATTGCTAGTAGTGTGTTTTCTAAATAGTTATCAACTAAATATTGGGTTTTGTTTGTTTTTAGAATACGTTTGAAATCACAGTAAGTACAAATGTGATTACAAAAAGGGATATGTAAATATAAATGTTGGGTACGTGAATCAAAGATACTTGTTTGCATATTTTAAAATAAAGCATTAGTTTCTAAGTGTACGATTAGTGCAACAAGTAATACAATGCACAAACATGAACCAATTATTAATCCTAAAACGATTAGTAGTTTTTCCCATCAACGTAAACTTTGTTTTTTGCGTTGAATTTTTTGTTCTTGATTTTGCAAAGCATTCAAGATATCATCACTTGCTATTTCATCATAAATTTTATTGTTTTTTGATTTCATAATTATCATTTCTTTGGATACTTGGTATTCAGCTTATTATCTTATTATATAATAATAACCATGAAGAAAGATATGAGGTTTATATGTCGAATCTTGAAAATAAAAATCAACCCCAAACAAAACTAAGTATTGTGGGTTGATTAAAAAAACCTAGTGTCAAAACAGATCGTGCTCTAAATATCACTACTATTGTCCTTGCATTTATCGGTTTTGCGTGTGCTTTAATTGGTGGGTGAAACCCCGAAGCATCAAAATGAATTATTGGTTTGGGTGCTTTTCCAATTTTGTTATTAATGTTGGGAGTACTTATTGTGCGCACATTACGTCGAGTATGAACACAAGTGTGAACAAAAAAAGAAATAATTTGACAAAGCATTCTTTATAGTGCTTGATTATTGGCGTTTATTTTTTTGTGATACGGTCTAGGAATGGCGACAAGTATGTATCAAGAAGTTAATAATTATAAATTAGGTTTATCGGTTGCTGAACAAGGAAACTTTATTAGCTTAACTGCCTTACAAAAAGCAGAAGGGTTTGAAAGTTATTTAGGTGGAATTTGAACAATGGTGGTATTCGTCGGTATTGCAATGTTTATTAACGTTTTCTATAATATGGGGCATCCTGTAGTCAATGAAGAAGAACAAAATAAATTACAAAAAAGAAAATAGAGTAACAAAAACCCTGTAGAAGAAATACAGGGTTTTTTATTGCTTATATTTATTGAAATTAATTTGTATTTAGAAATTAAAAGGAAAGCCAGGTGTTTGATTAATGTCTGGTTGGATTAGGACAACATCTTTAATACTCGGAACTTCCTTCATTAAAATTTTCTTGAGATTTTCTTCATATGTTACATTAGTTAAAAAACAACCAACGCACGCACCTGCTAGACGAATATAGACTACATTATTTTCATAACGATCAAAAATAAAGTCGCCCCCATCAGCTTGAACATAAATTCGTAAATCAGTCAATATTTGTTTGATTTTATTTAAGTCTTCTTCGTTTTGACTATTCATTAAATAATCTGCCATAAATTCCTTTTTTGCGGTGATTATGTTGCGCATATGTAATCACTAAATAATGGTTTTCTACACGCTTAGTTAAATAATAGTGTTTAGGGTCGCTAGGATCCTGAAAAATTAAGTGATCTGGATGTTCGTGGTGAGTTGATGGACGGACTCGTGAGAGTTTTGTGTTAATCTCACCTGATATAATAATGTCAATGGTTGGTGTTTTAGAATATTTTGGATGACGAGTTTTAATACGACTTAACGCATGGTCAGTAAATCGAAATGGTAATTTAGCATAATAACTCATTATACACGGTGACTAACAACATCAATTAATAAATCCATTGCTGCTTGGTTTTTTTCGCTTCAAGGAACAATAATGTCTGCGTTCATTTTTGATGGTTTTACAAACTGGTCATACATTAAAGAAACAGTTGAACGCCATTGTTCAGCGATTGAATCAATACTGCGCCCACGTTCCTTTAAATCACGCAGTACTCGCCGCATTAAACACTCGTCTTTAGGGGTTTCGACAAACACTTTCAAATCAATTAGGCCGTTTAAGGATTCGTCATAAATAGCATAAATTCCTTCAATAATCAAAACATCTACATCCGCTAAACTATGGGTTTCATTCATTCGTTGATGATGTACATAATCATAAATAGGAACGGCAACTTTTTTTCTATTTTTAAGTGCTAAAATTTGTGAACGCATTAAATCTCAATCAAAACTTTGGGGATGATCGAAGTTCATAATTCCGTTTAATTGGGATTTAATAATGTGCACAGGGTGGTAGTAAGAGTCTTGGCAAACAATTGCACATTTTTTGTTTTCAGGCATCGTTTTTTTAATTGTTTCAGCAATAGTGGTTTTTCCTGAACCACTTGCACCACCAATTGCTATAATTAAAACGGGTTTTTTCATCTTGAATTTATCCTATATTTTCTACTTAACTTAAATTATAGAATAACTGCGATTAATATTGACTGGTTTTTTTTCTAATTTAATAGTATAATATTAAAATGTATTTAAAAATATTTTTAAAATAAAAATTTAGAAAGAGGCGATTAGATGGCTGTTCAACAAAGAAGAGTGAGTAAGTCACGTCGTAATATGCGTCGTAGTCATGACCACTTAGAAGTGACGATTACCACTTCATGCCCTAATTGCGGGAAAGCATTACTTCCTCACCGTGCTTGCCGTGATTGCAAAACGTATCGAGACAACAAATTCGATATTTAATTTTGATCAAAGAGATCTTTTTCTATTATGAAAAATAAATCAATTCCTGCTAGTAAATTAGCACACGATGATCAAACTAAACAATTAGCAAGAATTTTAAATATCCCCAATATTAGTCAGTATTCCGAAAAACAAATTAAAAAACAATCTAGAAATTTTGTTATTAATTTAATTATTGCGATTACAACTATGTTTATCACCATTGGGATCATTATTGTTGTCGCTATCATTATCGGTATTAAAAATGGATAACAGCTATCTGTTGTCCATTTTTTATTTTTTTAGATAATTCTTACCAAATCATTATATTTTACAAGAAATATCCATAAAAGTTATATTTTTCAGGGGATTAATTTATAATTAAATAGTATTTACAATACCACAAAATATCATAAAAACACAGGTGAATATCAAAATGAATAAAACAAACAAACACAATGCAACCTTGTTTTTAAGTAAAAAACAAGCTGAAAAACTAGGAATCATTGATCTTGACAACCAACAAGTGGTAATTAACAACCGTTTTGTGGAAAGTCAAGTAATCAATAGTTTTGCCGACGAAGTAAAACTAGAAAAACTCGTCACTAAAGCATATACCTTTTATAACGAAGAAAACGCTTCGAAACCGACTTTATTAAATGTTTTTGATGATTATGATTATCAGTCTCAAAACATAAGTTTTTTAACTTATTATGAAGCGAAAGTTTATGGTTTAGTACGTGAATACTTCTTAGAGCACGAACTAAAAACACGTGATATTTTGGATTATTTTCTAAGTAATGATCCGTTTAAAACGTGAAAGACAGAAGAACTTGAAGTGTTACAAACCAATGTTGTTAACTGATTAACAGAATTAAACTTAGATATCGAACAAGTTAAACAAGAAATTGTTGATTTAGAAGATAATCATGATTCAAACCACCTTTTAAATGAAGATGGTTTTATTCTACAAAAAGCTAAATTAGAAGCATCACTTGATATTCAACTAACTCTTTTATATTTACTAACATTAATTGAACAAAAAACTAATCCTAATTTTGCTGACGAGTGAGCAAAAACGGGTTATGGTACTGAACGTATTCCGGGAGCATTTACTACATATGATTACCGGGTTCGTCGTGAATATTTAGATCAAAAAAACTACAAACAAATGGTTCAAAAAATTAAGACTAATTCTGTGTCATCAACCAGTACATACGATGAAAAACAAGCGATGAAATTAGTTCACACACCCCAAGAAGAAGCAGTTCCTTTGTTACCAAAGGAACCAGAGCTAGCAATTACTCCTGTTATTAATTCTGATGAACAAACAGTAGTTAATTTAAAAGAAAACGAATTTGCTCATCAAGAAGAAATCAAATCTGAACCTGAATTGACACCAATTAATGCCATACAACAACCAGTTGCTGTTAAAAATGAAGCTAAAGAAACTGTTATTTTACCGGATTTTTCAAGTTTCAGCAGTGCAAATAATGGTTTAAACATTAATTTTAATTCAACAACCAAAAAAGAAGTAAATACAGTTAATGTTAAAAAAGAACTTGAAAAAGCGATTACTGATGAACCTTATCATGAAGTTGAAATTAAAGAAGATTATGTTCAAGATTTATATGAAAGACATCCAGATGTTTACCGTGTTCACCACGAAACAGAAATGATGTGAAAAAATGAAGCAAATGTTGATATGATTTTCGAAAATGATGATGAAGACCATAATTCAGAAGACCTAATGGTCCCAAGGGATACTGTTAATTTAGAAGAAGTGGTTGTTAAAGAAACAACAAATGAATATATCGAGCAGGAAATTCTTCGTTATGAAACGATGTTGCGTGATTTAAATACACCAACTTCTGATACTGAAAAGGAAGAAAAATCTGTCACACAAAGCAAGATCGTTAATGAACAAGAATGTTGTCGTCGTTTAGATCGCACAATTGATGAGTGTATTACTTGCTATTTAAATCATCCACGACCGATTATTGACCCTCGTGTTAAATATTTAGACCAACGTTTAGAAATTTTAGAAAACATGCAACGCCTAAAAAATAATGTTGGTTACCTAGCTGTTAGTGAGGAACCAGTTGTTCAAACAACGGTTCTTCAAGAAGTCGAAGTTTCAAGTGTTGAAGATTCGCCGGCTCCAATAGAAATCGTGAAAGAATCTGAATTAATTGAAGAAGATTTAGTTACTAAATACTCTGATTTAAATAATCTTGGATCGCACAAATTTAAGATTTTAGATGAACGAATCCAAACACTAGAAAATATGGCAAAATACCAAAATGAAACACCTAATGTTTATTACCTAGAAGAAGACACAAGTGTTCAGGTTGATAATGTAAATATTGAGGATTTATTAGTTAATCAACCGGTAGAAGAAGAAACAGTTGAAAAAATCGATACCTTTGGCAATGAAACCAAAGATCGTCTTGATGATTTTTTAAATGAACTTGATAACAACACACTTGATGTTAAAGAAGTAGAAGCAAATACAGATTGATTAATTGACAATCATCAGGAATACAAAAATTATGGTAAAAAAACAATTCCATGATTCCGAAGAAAAAGACGTAAATAAGGAGGGATGCAGTTATGAATAATAAAATAATTGAAAAATATGTTGAGCTATCTTTTGATAATGAACAAATTACTCTAAAACGCAACGATAGTAAAATTTTTGTTTCTGAAAATGATGAATCTGCACCTGTGGTGCCTTATGTTAGTACAAATGGAATCAATCATCCGCATACACACAGTAATCCAATAGCATCATTAGTTATTAATGATAATGAGTTTGATGTTAAAGGTCTAGAAAACTACCGTTTAGATATTGAAAACAAAATTACTGAATTGTATGAGGAATTAACCAGCGTTTATTTGAAGGCAAAAACAAATAAAAAGGATGTTCCTACAGTTATTAAAAACCAAAAAATGTTAAATGATCATATCCAACAAACCCAAGTTGTTTGTGATAGTTTAACCTATGAGTGAGATGCTCATTTGTTGAGCGAAATTGGTTATGAAGAATATTTGAAATTAGAAAAAATTCAAGCAAAAACAGATTTAACTCTAAAACGGAAATTACGACATTATTATAATTTGTTAAACGATCCTCATGCATCAGATAATTTTTCGGATCTAAAATTAAACCAAAAAGAACAACGTGTTTATGATGCCATTAACGCAGCTGAAGAACAAAAAATTCTGGATTTACGTAACGAATACAACCAAAAACGTAATAGTATTATTGAGGAAACTTGAACCAATCTCTTAGTTAAAAAAGCTGATTTTGACGATTTGTCATTTAAATCACAAGCAAACTTTGCATTATTGATTTCTGGTCAATATGGAATCATTAATGATCTTGAACGTTTGTTGAATGAACAAGAATTATTACGAATCAAAATGGTTGTTCAACGAACAAAACTACATCGTGAGCAATTAAACAACTTCTTTAAAAATAAAGACGAATATAATCAGGCTCTATACCAGATACAATTAGAGCTGCTTAAAGTGATGGGGGCAGAAGTTACAATTTTAGGTGCCTTAGCAAAAAATATTGACTTATTAAACCGTTTCTTAGGTGTTTTAAAACAACAAAACCACCCATTTGCTTTATATGGTAATTATGTTAATATGTTGACCAAATTAGCAAAAATTGTTGCAAATAATGCAAAGAATGCATTATTAAAAACAAATGACGAAGATAATGTTATTCATGAAGTTGTTTTAGAAACAACTGGCTATGCAAATGATCATGATCACGATGAAGTAGTTACAAACACTGTTTATAAACAAACAAAAATTATTCCTAATTACGAAGTAAATGTTTATGCTAATCAACCACGTGATTTACATGTCCAAGCGTATGTGAATGAGCAGCCTGTAAATATTAAAATTAAGAAAAAATAGTTTTTTATTATGAAAATGTTAATTAGTCGTTTATATGATAAGCTATGAACTAAACTAGTTGAACAAACTAAGGATCGTACGAAAATTATTCATATTTTCTATGATTCTTTTTTTGTTTCTTACGATTCAATTTATTTAAAAGTTAAGCGTAAGTATGCAAGTTTATTGCAAATTTCTTTAAAATTTTATGATTTGCGTGACACAAATGTTATTAATAAATTAAGTGTAATTATGCAAAATATTATAGATCAATCTGATTTTCTATTTTACGAACTTCCAATTGAACAAAAATTATTAGAAGCAACCGGTTTAATGAATTATTTAACACCTGATAATGATATTGACGGGTTAGCTAGTTATTTATATTTAGAAAACAACATTAAAAATATTAAATATCATCCTGCAACGATCGAGGCCGTTTTGTTATTAATTCATAGTTTAAAATTAGAGACTCATAAACTAAAATTAGTTATTTTAGGACGGTCAAAGCATTTAGGGAATTATTTATATCATCTGTTACATAATTTATTTTTGCAAACAGATGTTATTAGTAAACAAACCAAAGACAAAGAAAAAATATTAAAAGACGCTGATATTGTTATCTCATGCATTAATCAAATTAATCAATATTCAGTTGAAAATCTTAAGGATAACAGCTATTTGATCGATGTAACATTTGAGGAATATAAGAATAAAATTTATGGCTCATTTATTTATGATTATGCTTACCAAACAACTCACAATATTGCAGTATCGCCTTCACCGGGTGGCGTAGGTAAATTAACGACACTTTGTTTACTAAAAAACTACTTTAAAACCTTTAATAAATAATTAAATAATTAATTATCATAAATGCATAAAATAACACCCACTTAACATATGATTTAGATGGGTGATATTTAATATGTTTTCGGCTATTTTATTTCTTATTGCAGATAATGATCAAAAAGTCATTATGTGATTTTACAAAAAATACTACCGTATTTTTATGGCTTATATCGGTAAATTAATTAATCAAAAGGGTTTCTATTTGGATTATCAGCTATCTGACTACTATACAATTATTTTTGCGGCTATTAAAAAAGCGGCAAGTAGTTTAAAGAAACAAAGCAACATCAGTCTACCAGTGTTTCTTGCATTTATTAAGAAATATTTGTATTATGAATTTATTAGTGATTTACGGAAGGATTTAAATAATAAAAACAGGGTTCTTGTTTGTAAAAAAGATATCAATCAGATGAATATTAACAGTGAGCAATTTGTTGATGAATATACTATTAATTATGAAAAAAGTTTAAATGAACGTTTGGATCGAGAAGCTTTTGACGAATATCTTTATCAACATCATCGTTCATTATGGGATTTTTTTAAATTAGTTAAGGAACATTATAATGTTAAAGATATTTCGCATCTAACAATGTGTACACAAAAACAAGTTTATAATAAAATTCAAAAACTAAAGCTTTTGTATCGCAATTTTAATCGGGAATAACTTTAAAAATAATTAAAAACACTATTAAGTTAAGGAACAAATAAGTAAGAAAAATAAAAAAATTAAAATAAATTGCATTTTTATCTTTATTTATGTATAATTATATAGTGTTTTTAAATGGACAGATAGCGAAGTGGCCAAACGCATCCGGCTGTAACCCGGCTCCGAGAGGTTCGTAGGTTCGAATCCTACTCTGTCCACCATTGGCCTGTAGCCAAGCGGTAAGGCAGAAGATTTTGATTCTTCCACGCGCAGGTTCGATCCCTGCCAGGCCAGCCATTAAAACACCACCTATATAGTATTCTATATAGTCTATGCCTCATTAGCTCAGTGGTAGAGCATTTCACTTTTAATGAAGGGGTCGTAGGTTCGAACCCTACATGGGGCACCATTTAAATTCAACCATATTATATATGGTTTTTATTATTGCTGGAGTGGCGGAATGGTAGACGCATTGGACTTAAAATCCAATGACTTCACGGTCGTGAGGGTTCAAGTCCCTCTTCCAGCACCATAATGCGGGTGTAGTTCAATGGTAGAACTATAGCCTTCCAAGCTATTAGTGTGGGTTCGATTCCCATCACCCGCTCCATTAAACATTAAAATGTTCGCATTAGCGAACATTTTTTATCATATATCAACAGAATTTGAAATAGTTATGAAAAAACAACATTGGGTAAAAAATCAATTAGGATATGACACGAATCTTTTTATCTATCAAGATAAAAATCAGTTTAATTTTTCTATCGACACATTATTACTTGCCAATTGAGCAACACTAAAACATAAAACCAAAAAAGTTTGTGAAATAGGGTTAAATAACGGTGCATTATCTATTTTACTTGCTAAGCGCAAAGATGATTTAATTATTGATGGTATAGAAATCAATTCCGAAGCAATTGATCTAGCGCAATTTAATGTGGATGAAAATTATTTAACTGAACGTATTAACGTTATCAATGCAGATTTTAATGAATATGCAGTAAGTCGTCATTGGGATGAAAAAGATCGTTATGATTTAATTATTTGTAATCCCCCATACCATTTAGCATCTGGTGTGAAAAATAAACAATTAAGTAAACAAAGTGAAAATGCGTTATATGAGCAAACATTAACATTTACACAAATAATGCAAGGTGTTCATAGAATGCTTAAACAAAAAGGTACATTATCCATGATTGTTTCGAGTGTTAGGTTAGTTGATTTAATTTACATAATGAAGCAATACAAATTCGAGCCAAAGCGAATTATGATGGTTTATTCACGACCTTATAAACCTAGTTGTTTAGTGCTAGTTGAAGCAGTTTATAATACGACACCAGGATTGGTTATGGAAAATAGTTTATTGCTACATAACGAAAATCCTAACGACCACAGTTATACGAATGAAGCCCTAATTTACCATCGGATTAATTATTTTAGAAAAGAAAAATAACCTATTTTCACAATAGGTTATTTTTTAATAATCAATTTTATTTGTTTTCGAACAAGTAAAATTGCATTTGATTTGGATTATCTTGGTCAATTCCTAAGAAATATAAATTTGTAAGATCAGTTTTTCTTGTTATAAAATCAAATAAGGTTGATGATGCTTGCAGCGCAATTGTGTAATCGAGTTGATTAACGTTACAACCACGTTGCAAATAAGAGAAAATTTGGGGTTTTCTGATTGTCTTAGTAATAAAAATATTAGCTAAAATTTTGTTAATATCATTGTACTCATTGGAAGTATAAATTAATTCTTTAACAACAATTAGAGGATCGAATTCTTCATTATTATCAATTTTATATGCAATAATATCTGCAATTTGCTGACCAGTTAGTTTTTCATTTTGTTTACTAATAACTAATAATGGGTTTAAATTTTTTATTGATTCTTTGACTAAATAATCGTGATCACGACCCATAATTTCAACAAAACATATTGCTTGGTGGGCTTTATTTGTATAAATAAGATTTTTTAATAATTGATTATTAAATGTTGCGGCCGATGAGGCTCCAAGAGTATAGTATTTTGGGTGAAAATCATTATCAATAGAAAAAGGAATGCCATAAGCATTAATCTTTGCTGCATTAGCGATGACATTTGTTGCTGCTAAACTTCCGTTTCCTCCGAGAACAATAAGGTGTTTAATTTCGTTTTGTTGTAAATTATTAACAATTTTTCTTAGTGTATATTCATCATCTTGCAATCAAATTTTTAGACGAGATGAGCCTAAAAAGGTGCTAGGTTGATGCAAGTATTGATCATAATCAACATTTTTATCAACAGATTGAATATCATTGTTAATTAATCCGATTAATCCATTAAAACTCAAATAAACGTCATACTTTTTTGAGAATTTTTTAATACTTGTTGCTAAAAAAACATTCATACCTGGTGCATCGCCGCCAGATGTAACTAATAAAATGCGTTCTTTGATCATAAATTAAATTTTAACACTTTCAATAATAATTCATTGTTGTTGCGGTTCGACTATCATTTTAATTTGGTTAAACCCCGCTTGGTTTAATTCCTTAATTAAATCAAATTCACTAACCAGATCAAAAGTTAATATGTTTTGTCATTCGATTTGTTTCTTAATACTTGAAAAAATAATATTAAAACGACCTTGATTTTTTAATAAACGAAAAATATTGCTAAATGCTTTTTGCCGGTCTCTTCAAAAATAAATTGTTGAAAAAGCAGTTGCTAATGAGTATTTAGCGTTGGGTGCGTTAAAATCCTCAATAGAAGCTTGAAAAAGCTCAACACGCTTTTGTGCGATTTCATCTATATTTATCTCTGTACTTACATTAATTGACATCGCTGAAATATCTATGCCTGTTACAAATGATGTTAAACCTGCCAGTCGTTTAATATTAATTCCTCCACCACACCCGATTTCCAAACAGACATCGTTATTTTTAACTTCTAAATTCTTAAAAGCTCAGTCGCCAACTGGTTTGTGATGTTCATTCATATCAATTACTAAATTGTAACCTTCTTGATCGTTTGTTGGATTTGCAAAACTATTGTTTGTTTTTGCGTGGCTCATATTTTAACCTTTCATTTTTTATTATTTTTTTTAGATTTTATAAATATCAGATATATTAGAATTGTAAATAAAAATATTTGACAAAACTAACACCTTTAATTATAATATATTAGTGCTGCTCAATTGGCGAAATGGCAGACGCAGTTGACTCAAAATCAACCGAGAAATCATATGGGTTCGAGTCCCTTATTGAGCACCATTTTAAAATATAAAAACCTTTCTAATCTTAACGATCAGGAAGGTTTTTTTTGTGTTTTAAAAAGGGAATAGTATCTCTAATAGCTCAATTTGCGAATTCTGTAATTGCAATATGTTTTTCATTGGGATTTTCTTTATTAATTCAGGGTCAGTGGTTTTTGGGATCAAGAATAAAATTTTTAATTTTACTATACAAATCATTAGTAGGATGATCATGTTCTTCAGGATCTCATTTATTGATAAATCATCCTAATTTATAGTCCTGATTATCACGATTAGGCTTATCGTTGACGTCGATATAAAGAGTGTCAAAATAATCTAATAATGCAGAGTATTCTGGAAGAAGTTGAAAGCGTTTAGTAGGGTTTAAAGCCACACAAACTTGTTGGTAGCAATCTTGTGACTGAATCATTGCTGCAAACATTGAATACAAATTATTTGTATTAGCAACCTGTTTTTGGTTTCTAAATTGATAATTTAATTTGTATAAAGTTTTTGATTGTTCTTGAACAACTTGTTTTTGGTATTGCAAATTTTGTTTTCGTAAAATTTTTCGAATTTCATAAATGGCTATATCATTTGTAAAACGATCGTTAATTTGCATATAAATAGGAACATAATTACTAATGTATATTTCTTGACCTGTTTGCGCAATTACTTGCTGAATTTTTTGGTGATAATTGTTTTTTGCAATTAAATCATTTTCGTTTATATATAATTTCACGAAATATTGCAGTAAAAAAACGGAATAATGTACATATTTTTGCAATTGATCTTTTAGTTTTTCTTCATTCTGATTAACTAAAAATTCATTAAAATCCTTGTAAGGATTGTTTTGGTGATCAATGACAAATAAATCAAATTGCTGAGCAATTGGAGATTGCAAATATTTTAATGTAACTTCCATTCCTGCTTGGTCATTATCAAATGCCAGGATTAGTTTTTTGATATTTAGTTGTTTCAAAAGTTTAGTATGTTCGTTAGTTAATGCAACGCCCATTGTTCCAACGATGTTATGTATTCCTGCTTGATATGCACTAATAACATCAAAGAATCCTTCGCAAATATATAAACTTTCTGACTCTTGTAGGTTTTTATTGACTAAATTAAGGTTATACAAAGTGTTTTTCTTTAAAAAAATAGCCGATTCCTTGGAATTCATATATTTACTAGTTTTTTGTTCTTCCATTGCGCGGCCACTGAAACCGATAATTTGGTTGTGCAAATTTGCAATAGGAAATATAATTCGGTTAAAAAAATAGTCTTGATGTTTCCCTTGTTCATTGACTTTAATCAAACTGTAGTCAACAAGGTTTTTTCAAGTAAAAAACTCATTTTCAGCGCTAATGCTATCCATGACTTTTTCTAAAACTGAAGTTAGGAAATTATCCTTTGGAGCATATCCAATTTGGAACAACTCAATCATTTCATCACTAATTTTACGTTTTTTTAAATACTGCTTAATGCTTTTATTTTTTAGATCATTTAACCACATATGAAAATAAAAAGCAATTTTTTGGTTCATAAAACCAACATCATCAGCGAGTTTTTGCTGTGGTGATTGATTTTTAATTACTTTTAACAACGATGGATCTAAATGATGATCACTAATGATCTTCGCTGCTGCTTGTTGATAAGAAATATTTTCTTTTAATGCAACAAATTTAATAGCATCGCCAGCGGTATTGCAAGCAAAACATTTGAAAACTTTTTTTACATCATTGATCGATAACGATGGTTTAGTATCATTATGAAAAGGACAAACACAAATAAAACTGTTAGATTTTTTACTAAGTGTTAAATATTGTCCAATAACATCGGATACTTTAACTTGATCTTTGATGCTATCGTACAAATTAGTCACGGTTAAAATTATTATGTCCTTCTTTTGATAAGTATGCTTGTAATTCATCCAATGAGATACGTTTTTGTTGCATTGAATTTCGTTCACGTAATGTAAATGAAACAACATTATTGTTTTCATCAACACCATCGAAATCAATAGTTAAACAATAAACTGTTCCAATTGCATCTTGGCGTCGGTATCGTTTTCCAATAGAACCAGCTGTATCAAATGTTACTGAAAGATCTTGCTTTAATAAGTTTTGATAAATTTTTTGTGCAGGTTCCTTTAATTTGTTTGATAGCGGTAAAACTGCAATTTTGTAAGGTGCTAGATCATATGGTAAATCAAAAACAATTCGTTCATCACCTTCAATTAATTGTTCAGTTAGCAAATTATTGGTTGCTATTGCATAAAATAAGCGTTCAACCCCAACTGATGGCTCAATAACATGGGGAATAAATTTCTCCTTTGTATTTATATCCAAATAAGTTAGATCTTTTTTAGATAAATTCATGTGTTGGTTTAAGTCAAAATCACCACGGTAGGCAAGCCCATATAATTCTTGGAATCCAAATAAAAATTCATATTCAAAATCAATTGTTTTCTTCGCATAGTGAGCTAGTTCTTTTTGATTATGTTCATGTTTACGTAAGTGATGAGGGCTTAATCGGCATTCCTGGATTAGTCAGTTGTAAATTTTCTCTTCATAATCAGCAAAGGTAATATATGCTTGGTTGGGATGCAAGAAGTATTCAATTTCCATTTGCTCAAATTCACGAGTTCGGAAAATAAAATTTCCTGGGGTAATTTCATTACGGAAAGATTTTCCGATTTGAGCAACACCAAATGGTAAATGCAATCGCATTGCACGTTGAACATTCTTGAAATTTACAAAGATTCCCTGAGCAGTTTCTGGCCGTAAATAAACAATATTTTTATTATCATCAATTACACCCATATTTGTTTTGAACATTAAGTTAAAATAACGTACATCTGTTCAGTTATTTGCTTGACAATTAGTACATTTTACATTATATTCCTGCAGGGCTTTTTTGATTTCTTCGTTAGTTGACTTTTCATTGATTAACTCTTTTTGTGCAATTTGGTTAATCATCTTGTCTGCACGATAACGGGTTTGGCATTTTTTGCAATCAATTAATGGATCACTAAAATTATCTAAATGCCCACTCGCTTGTCACACCAGTGGATTGTTAATAATTGCAGAATCAAGACCATAAACATCAGGGGTTTGACGCACAAAGTATTTTCATCATAAATTTTTAATATTATTTTTTAGTAAAACTCCTAGGGGCCCATAATCCCATGCGTTTGCTAACCCATTGTAAATTTCTGAATTCGCAAACACAAATCCTGTTTGTTTAAGATGATTAACAAGATCATCCGCTTTTATAAATCGTTGCATAAATGCCTCCTTATATTAATAAATAGATTTTTTATTTTTTTAAATGGTCAATATAGGGGATATAAACCCCAAGCTTATTAAGTAATAAATGGTTAAGATATTTCATTAAATTAACTGCGTTTTTTTCTAGAATTGCTAAATTTTTATCAAAATCTTCTGCGTAAGCAAAGTAACGAAATAATTTGATTAAATCTTGTTGTAAAACAAATTGTGGTTCTCGTTCAAAACAATTTACACAAATTAATCCTAAGTGATTCTGATCAAAACTCACAATGCGTTTATTGTTGCGACAATGCACACAATCGTCAAAATGAAAAACTAAACCTTCTTGTTGAGCATATTTAACCATCAAATAAATAGTTAAGGCGTAGGGATCATAATCACTAATAATGTAACTTAGGATTTTTTGATAAAAATTATATATGTTTTTACTTGTTGTATCGCTTAAGCTCACTAAATAGTTTAGGGCTAATAAAGCTAAGTTGTTATCATAACGATAATCAATCCTATGGATTGCCACTACTTTTTTTAGTTTTCCCATTTTATTGACTTGTGTTGCATGAAAGAATTCAAACTCTAGGTAATTACCAAAAAATAAACTGCGTGCATTTTTTGAAGTAATACGCTTAGTTCCTGGCGCATACATATGAAAGATGTTCCCGTGTTCATTTAAAAAAGTAAGAATTTCATCAAAGTAGTTATAATCAGACCTTTTGATTAAATAACCTCGTGTGACAACAAGTGCCATTATTTTTTATTTTTATAACCTAATGCCTTTAAAGTGGTAAAAGAATCGCGTCAGTTTTTTTCGACTTTTACAAACAAGTTTAGAGTGATTTCAGCATCGAAGATAGATTTAATTTTCTTAAGGCTACTTAAACGAATTTGTCGAATCTTACTTCCATCTTTTCCGATAACAATTCGTTTGTGTGATTCTTTTTCAACAATTAGATTAACTGCAAGTTTTCAAATACCAATTGTCTGATCGTAATTTTCTTGTTCGATTTGTACACCAATTCCGTGTGGAACTTCTTTATCTAACAAATTTAAACATTGTTCACGGATAATTTCACTAATCATAAATAAATCATCTTGTTGGTATTGTTGACCAAAGTATTCGTTAATTGGCGAATATGCAATATGTGATTTGATTAAGCTTAATAGTTTATCAATGTTGATTTGGTGCAACGCACTAATTTGAATTTGATCAATAACATTAATCCTTTGTTTAACATTTTGGATACGTTCATCAATTATATGTTGGTTACTTGCAGTTTCGGCTTTATTCACAACTAAAATAATTTTTTTGTTACGTAAATTTAAGAGCAAATTAATGATTTCATCATCTTCATTACTCAATGGTCTTGACATATCATTAATAAAAAGGATGAACTCCGCCTTTTCATAAGCTTGTTTGATTTCCTGGTTTAAAAATTCATCAAGTTTATGACGGGGATCTAAATAACCTGGCGTGTCAGTGAACACGAATTTTGCTTCATCATCTTCATAGACAACGCTAATTGCGTTTCGTGTTGTTTGTGGTTTTGGCGTAACAATACTTGATCATGTTGATGTTAGTCGGTTCATTAACGACGATTTTCCTACATTGGGTTTTCCGATAATTGCGATGTTTGCGTATTTAATTTGTTGTTGCATTAGCGAGTTACTCCTAGCTTGTTTAATATTTCTTCCTGTAACCCAAACATAATTTTTTCGTCTTGGGGATTTAGGTGGTCATAACCTAAAATGTGTAATAAGCCATGCGTAACTAGAAAACACAATTCACGGGTTAATGAGTGTTCATAGGCATTCGCTTGACGAATAGCTTGCGGATAACAAACATAAATTTCCCCTAGAATTGGACTTGTGTGGTTTTGGTCGCTTTCTAAAGAAACCACATCTGTAATTGCGTCTTTTTGGCGATAGTTAAAATTAATTTCTTTAATTTCTTCGTCATCAACAAAAAAGAGTTCAAATATTTTAGACTCTGGTATTTGCAAATGGTTTTGAATGGTTTCGATTAATTTTTCAAACAAACTCTCGTGGGTTGTTAAATCAAAATCTTTTGTTTGGTTATAGATGTTGTAAATCATAGCTCCCCTTTTAATGGTTTTGATGGCATAAGTTATCTATATAATTATAATAAACATTAATCTTAAATACAAAAAAGACACCGATTGCGATATGTTTATAATATAATTATGATTTATAGTGCATACAAAATTAAAAGGATTGATCGTTTTGAAAAACTCACAATTTGTCAACAAACCATTTAAGTGAAATAAAAAAGCATTGCTAATCAGCGGATTAACTACTGTTGTTGCAGGAAGTATTGCGGGAGTTGTCGCTAGTAGTGTGAGTTTAAAAAGCGATTTAAAAAGCACGAACGGACTGGATCAAAAGTATGTTACTCATACTCAATGGTTAATTAGCGACAACGTTGATCATTTGCAAGTTCATAAAAGCAACATCGATCAATTATCAAAATTAGACTTTCATATTCTAAATACTAAAACACAAGTTGATGATGAAATCATCAACTACTTTTATGATTATAGTTTAAATAGCACACATAGTTATTTTGACTATGCGCACTTAAGTGATCAAAATGAGCAAACAACTGCAAAATTAGCTCTGTTGAATGTGTTTAGTTTATCCAACCGTTTGGAGTTGCAAAATATTTCGGATTTATTAGGTGAAACAATTCACAAAACAACTAAATTAAATGATGAAACATTTGATGAAACTGGTGTTTTGGTTTTGAATAAAAACCCTCAAGCATTAGATCTAAAAAACAATAATTTGAGTAATAATTTAGAATTAACTATTAATGTTAAAACCAAAGATAATGCTAATTTTAGCTTAAAGACTTTTGATGCTCAATATAAAAACGTTGTTGGTCAAGAAAATACAACTGAAACTCGTGATCAAGCTGTTTCAAATATTATTCAGGATAAAAAGAAACTAACTAAACCAGAAAACTTATGGTTGTTATGGGCTAATCGTGATGGTTTAATTATGAAGTTAAACTCACTTGCTTTATTAGCGTATGCGCACCAACAAAAAGATGTATTGGATCAAAACACTTGAAATATGGTGGACGCTCAATATAGCGCTTTAGATGCTAATTCAGAAGAAAAACAATATGTTGACTTTATTAGCAGCAGCAAAAAGCCGATTAATGATTTTTTAATTGACAAAAATACTATTAAGTATAATACCAAGGTTCAGGATGACCAATTATTAAATTTAATTCGTGCATTTTATTCATCAAGCTTTTATAAAAAGAACAGCAATAACCAATTTAGTTTTAGTCAACCAACAACCGCTGATGATGTATTAAAAGAGCAAGAAATGTTTTATTCGTGAAACATAAAGGATTTATCATTGATTAGCCCTTATGTGTTAGCAATTGATTATTTGTCATTCTATCATTTCTTTAAAACTGATGAAAATAATGAGTTTAGTACTAAACAAATTATCTTGAGTCAACCACAAAATAATCAAAGTAATAATTCATATTTTGCAAACTTAGTTAATTTCAAAAAATATTTCAATGATGCATATGTTTATAGTAATTTACTATCAGCTGATAACAAAGATTTAATAAAACATCAATATGCACGTGTTTTTGTTGATTTTCTAAATCGTGCAAGCCATTTACAAGCAACATACACAAACAAGTTAATAGTCCAATTGACAAATCAACAGAGTATTCTGATTGGTTTAAGTATAGTTATTCTGCTAATTGGTATTGTTATTAGCGTGCTGTATAAATTTGCAGGCGCATTAAATGCTGTTTTAATGTTTTTATCTTACACCTTGTCACTAATATTTTTAGTGAAATTTAATATTGGTTTTAGTGCCGAAAGTTATGCTGCTTTATTTACTTTAAATTTATTAAACCTGTTTGGTTTTATGCAAATTAACAAACAGTTAAAGCATTATTTACAACAAGGTTATTCATATAAAAATGCTTTTGTTAAAAGCTTAAATGAGCACTGAATTAAATATTTCTATATGTATATGCTCGTTGTATTTGTTGGTTTAGTATTTATGTTCTTTAATGATCACACTAACCAAGCGTGGGGAACTAATATAATGATTATTACATTTGCAAGTGTACTGATTAATTATTTACTTAGTCTTGCAAGTGGGTATTTAGTAGCTTATCTAAATGAAGAACAACCACAATACCATTTATGAAAGAAATCTCTAACACATGCTCAAGAAATTAATCAACAGCATTTTGGAACCTTAGAGCTACCAGTAAACAAATCGGCTGTTAAGTTTGCACAATGACTTCAAAATAAATGATTAGCAATTAGTTTAGCTGTTATTTTTATAATTATTTTTGTTGCTGGAATGCTTGTTTTAGGATTGCAAGTACGTGCAAATGATTGATTTAGTAACACTCGCTTAGTTGCTTATGTAGACCATTTTATACCGATAGAAACAATTAAGAGTTGAGACTATAATTCATTAGTCGACTATACAATTTTGGAGAAAAAAACAGAATTAGTCTTTGACACAACTATTACAAGTTTTAGAAGTGATTGATATACACTAACGCAAAACTTTACATTGAGTTTTAGTCAACAAAACACTGCATTTTGAATTCAAAATGCAGCAATGAGTATTTATAGTTATTTAATTATTTTAGTAATTGCCTTATTCTGGGCTTTAATCTGATTAGGCCTAACATCAGTGCTGGTTATTTTTGTTAGTTTATTTACCTATATGTTTATAGGGGTAGCAGTTGTCTATTTAGCACAAATTCCGATTAATGAATATAGTTTATTAGGATTTAATTTATTCTTTATTTTGATGTTAATTTTTGTTTTCGTTTATTTATCACAAACAAAAACATATGTGAATAAAAAAAATTGATACACAAAACATCAATTAAAAGCGATCTTTATTAGTCGAACAACCCATAATAGTCTTGCTTATACTATAATTTATAGTGTGGTTCTAATATCACTATTAATCTTGATGTTCTTCTTGCCAACTGTTCTAATTATGATGAATCTGATTGTGTTTGTAGCCTTCGCAATTCTTTATTATCCAGTGATGATATTGATGCAAAAATTAAATATTGTCACAGTGTTGATTGCCCAAAAAATTCGCCAAAAAACCCTACATACACATCACCAAACTGGTTATGATAAGTATGATGAACAAGAAATTTGAAACATCAATAAGTTCTAGGAGTTTAAAAGTATGGAAAAAATTGAATATGTAAAATCATTAATTAAAGATGTTCCTGATTTCCCAAAACAAGGAATTATTTTTAAGGACATTACCCCAATCTTTATGCAACCAAAAGCAATGAAAGATGTTGTTGATATGTTTGCTGATTATGCAAAAGATCTAAATGTTGATGTAATTGTGGGTGCTGAATCACGTGGATTCTTATTCGGCTTACCACTAGCTTTAAAAATGGATAAACCGTTTGTTTTAGTAAGAAAACCAAACAAATTACCACGTGAACATTTTTCTGTGGATTATGACCTTGAATACGGTAGTTCAAGCGTGCAAATGCACAAAGATGCAATTCAACCTGGTCAACGTGTGTTAATTGTTGACGATTTACTAGCAACCGGCGGAACTGTTGAAGCGATTGAAAAATTAGTCGGTTTAGCTGGTGGACAAGTTGTTGGCTCATTATATTTAATTGAATTAACATTTTTAGAAGGCTTCAAAAAACTATCTGCCCCCGTTTTCTCATTAATTAAATATTAAGAACTATTTTGTCAAAAAACAGAATCAGTAATGATTCTGTTTTTTCTTAATAAATATTTTATATTTTTGAATATCTCATCAAAAATAAATTTATATTAATTTACAATTAATAAAATAAAACATCTTGTAAATTACCTAAAAAACGGCTTCTTTAGGTTAATATTTTGTTTGATTGGTGTTTTCCTTGCTATAAATGTTATTTTTATCATATAATTATATACATTATTATAATTTTTTATAGAAATGTAGGTGAATTATGTCAAGAGGAGTTAGCGTTGAAGGCGATTTGGAAAAAGCGTTAAAAAAATTTAAACGTATTTCAAATGAAACAAAAAAAGATTCTAAGCGTCATGAATACCATTTAAGACCAGGCCTACGTAAAAAAGAAAAAATTAAAGAGGCAAATAAATACCGTTCTAAATACTAGAATTTCATTCAACTCTTGCCTATGGTATGAGTTGAATTTTTTATTTTATAGGAGTTAAAATGATTATTACAAAAATTAAAAAAATCATTGATCAAATACTATCTGAATCCGGATTAGAAAATCATAATTATGTGATTGATAAAACTAGTAATATTGAACACGGTGATTTTTATACTAATGTTGCAATGACCCTTACAAAAATATGACGTAAGAAACCGGTTGAAATTGCTCAAGACTTAGTTGGCAAAATTGATCAAAATGTATTTAAGGATATCAGAGTTGTTAATCCCGGATTTATTAACTTTGTTCTGCAACCAAAAGACAATCAAGAGTTATTAGAAACAATTAATGCAGAAACAAGAGATTTTCCGGTGTTTGCGCCCCAAGATAAAAAATACCTTGTTGAATATGTTTCTGCAAACCCAACCGGCTTATTGCATATTGGTCATGCTGCAAATGCTGTCTATGGTGATTTAATATGCGCTTTATTAAAGAAAAGTGGTTATGATGTTGCTAGTGAATATTATGTTAACGATGCAGGAAACCAGGTTGATAAACTTGCAAGTAGTATATTAATTCGTTATTTACAAAATTTCAACAAACCATTTGATTTAGTTGAAGATTCGTATCATGGGAATGAAATCAAAGAAGCCGCAAATGCATTACAACGACAAGTTAGCGATCAATTTGTAAATGTGCAAGTTGATACTGATTTTAATATTGTCGATCATAAAGTACGTGAGTACATCAAAGAGTTTGGAGTGCAATATTTTCTAAAAGAAATTAAGAACGATTTGAATTTAATGCACACAGTGATTGATAATTACACATCTGAAAAAGCAATTCGTGCAACAGATTTAATTCCTACCACTCTAAACCAACTAGATGAATATACTTATAAACAAGGTGGTGCATTATGATTAAAAACAACTTTATTTAACGATGATAAAGATCGTGTTTTAATTAAATCTGACCAAGCGATGACTTATTTTTTGCCCGACATTGCATATCATTACTACAAATATTTAACATACAAGCCTGATGTGATGATTAATTTGTTTGGAACAGATCATTTAGGTTATATTACGCGCTTGAAAGCGGGTGTAAAATGTTTTGGATTTAATCCTGATAATTTAATTGTTTTAACTTCACAAATTATGAAGTTAACAAAAAATAATGAGGAGTTTAAGTTATCTAAACGTTCAGGTCAATCCTTAACAATTCGGGATTTAATTAGTGTGATTGGGCCGAATGCACTTCGTTGGTTCTTGGGTTCATCATCAATGAATACCCACGTGGTTATTGATGTTGATGTAGCACTTGCAAAAGATAACAACAACCCGCTCTTTTATGTTCAATACGCTCATGCCCGTTGTTTTTCATTATTAAACAAAAACAAAGATCTAATACCTGCGATAGATGCGAATTTATTAACTAACGAGAAAGAACGTAATCTTTGCAATCAATTGCATTATTTCAGAAAAACAATTAGTATTGCAACCAATACATTTAGTATGCATAAAATCGCAAACTATTTGTATGAGTTAGCTAATTTACTACATAACTATTATGCAAATGTAAAGATTATTGATCGTGACCAAATTCCTTTAACCCAAGCTCGATTAGGGTTGATTAAAAGTGTAAAGCAAGTTTTATTTAATGGTTTGGCACTTTTAAAAATAACAGCTGATGATGAAATGTACTAAAATTTATGTCTAATTACCATAAAAAACAAGTTATTAGTGACATCGATGTCACTAATAAGACGGTTTTGCTACATCTTGATCTTGATGTACCAATCAAGAACAATAAAATTATTAATGACCGCAAAATTAAAGCAGCGATGGCCAATATTTTTTACCTATTACGTAAAAATTGTAAAGTAATTATTATTTCTCATTTAGGTAAAATTAAAAGTTTAAACGATAAAATAAGCAATAAATACAGTTTAAAAATTGTTTATGATGTTCTAGTTAAACGGTTAGCAAAAAATGCACACAATGTGTTATTTAGTTCTGAGAATTATGGCGATGATGTTATTCGGCAAGTAAATGAACTTGAACATAAAGATGTTTTAGTCTTAGAAAATACAAAATACTGCGATATTGCTACTACGGGTGAATATGTTGGTTTTGAAACCCAATGTGATATGAATTTAGGGGCTTTTTGAGCATCACTTGCAGATATTTATGTTGAGGACGCGTTTTCGATTGTGCATAAAAAATATGCATCAAATTATGGGATTGCCACTAACTCTAAAGAAAGTGCGATTGGGTTTTTAATTTCAAGTGAATTAAATCACTTGGATTTAGCTTTAGAAAACCCTAAGCGTCCGTATTTAGCCTTAATTGGAGGGAATTATGTTGCTGATAAAATGGGAGCAATTGAAGTTCTTTGCGAACGCGCAGATAGGGTAGTTATCGGGGGCGCATTAGTTTTTAGTTTTTTATATGCTAAGGGTTATGATGTTGGTTTAAACTACGTAGAACGTGATTTGCTTGATGAAATTAGTGAACTACTTGAAGAGTATGAACACAAAATTTTATTGTGTTTTGATTTTTTGTGTAATAACGAAAAAGCAGATACCACACCGATTTATCTGAAAATTGATGAGGGAATCAAAGGGTTCTATGGATTAGATATCGGAAAGCGTTCATTAAGTTTAATTAAACGTGAAATTCGTAAAGCAAAAACTGTACTATGAAATGGTGCATTTGGAATGGTTGAAAACATTCAACACTATGCATCAGGCACTATTAGTATTTTAAAATCTATTGCTCGTAGATCCCAACATGGCTTATATAGTATTATTAGTGATAACCAAACTTCAACACTTGCAGAATACTTAGCTTTAGATGGTTATCTAAACTTTATTTCAATGGGTGGTTCTGCATCACTTGCTTATATTCAAGACACCGATTTGTATGGATTAGCAGGTATTAAAAACTATGTTCGTCATACCAACGAATTAGATGATTAAGATGATAAGAGGAGAAAAAAATGAAATTTCAAGATAAACAATTAATTAAAAATAAATGTAAGGCTTATATGTCAATATACGGGATGTCACGATTTGAAGAAAAAGTTGTTGACTATTTAAAAGCAAGTGTTGCCCAAACGGGTTTAACATATGAACGTGATGCTTTAGGATCAATTATTTACCACAAACCAACAACAGCACAAAACGCCCCTAAGGTTCTTATTGATGCTCATATGGACGAAGTTGGATATATTGTGAGTGAAATTACCGATAAAGGAATGCTAATGATTTCTGCAATGGGTGGTATTTGACCGAATGTAGTGATTGGTGCTCCTGTGAAAGTGATGATTAGCGAAAATGTTGTGTATAATGGTCTAATCGGACACACATCAATTCATATTCTAGAAGCTGATAAGCGTAAGGCCGCATACGATGCAAATGATTTATATGTCGATGCTGGTTTTAAAAACAAACAAGAAGCAATTGATGCAGGTGTAAAAACTGGTACGCTTGTTTATTTAGCAAATATGGAAATGGATTTTGCTAATCCTGATTTTATTGTCGGAAAAGCTGTTGATAACCGTGTGAGTTGTGCAGTTGTTGACTTATTAATTAATGAACTAGCAAAAAAAGATCTAGCTGTTGATGCTTATTTCGCATTAACTGCCCAAGAAGAAGTGGGAACTCGAGGTGCTAAAACAACGGTTAGTTATGTGAACCCTGATGTAGCCATTATTTTAGATACAACAGCAAGTCATGATACATATAAAGCCATTTCTGGAACAACGCGTCTTGGTGATGGTATTGCATTTAGAATTAAAGATAGCGAAACTCTAGCTAATCCTCGTTTATTAACTTACTTTGAAGAATTAGCTGCAAACGCAAATATCCCTTGCTATCGTTATGTTGCGAAAGGTGGAGGAACCAATGCTGCAGAAATGCAATATGCACCTAACGGGGGAGCGGTTATTTTAGGTTTATCAATTCCACAACGTTATTTACATGCTCCAATTGGAGTGGCTGATGTGAAAGACATCCAAGCAGCTTTTAACTTAATTTATGAATTTTTAACTAATTTTAATGATGAAAAAATGAGTGCAATTCGTTATAGTTAATTTTTAATTAGATAAAACAAAACAACTAGTTTAACCTAGTTGTTTTTTGTTGTTACACAATGATCAAAATTTTTAGTAACAAAAATGTATTTATTACTAATTAATTTTTTATATTTTTACTCAAAGGTCAAGTATAAAAATTGCTTAATTTAATTGGTTTACGATTTTTTTTGATGTATTTTTGGATTTACTTTTTAGAGTAAATATAGTTCATGCATGCAAATGGTCTTGGTGATGATTTTGATTTATAAAATCTAAATTAGAATACAACAAATGCAATACACAGCAGGCATTATTTCAATCCTTTTCTAATTCTATTAGACTATCTATTTATCTATCACAAAAACTATAATTTTCTTGGATTATTTCTAAATACATACATTAATTCTATGCAGGAATTTTTTTAAAAAAAATTTAGATTTTAGGACTTCTTTCATTTTCTTTAAAACATTATTACTTTGTCCAGCAAAGACTGATTTAACTACTCTTTTATTAAAAGATATTATAAGACCCGAGTATACACTTGAAACTTATAAGCCTATTACAATTTTGATAACTAATAACAACAAAAGCTAAAGAATATAAAGTGATTACTATTGATAATGTAATTGCAAAAAAATTTAAAAAATATGTAGAATATCAATATGATTAGAACATACCATTTTTCTGAACCGGGCACATTAAAATAATTGGTCATACTTTTTTACCAGCTGTTGGTGATGCGATCTATCAGTTGGTTTTTTTATTGTCAAAGTAACTAAAAAAGCCCTTTTGATAATCAAAAAAATTAAAAACAAAGAAAATGTTGAACATATGAAAAATGTATTAAATTACATATAATTTCCAAGATTAATCACTAATATGTAAACCTGAACTAAGTTTTCTCACAGAAGTTCTTGCGATTAATGCTTTTTCTAATATAATATTTGTGAATAATGAAAAAATCAGTGATTTTATAAAAATTAAATCTCTTTTTATAAACAAATTTTTCAATATGAGTTAATAGCAACAGAATTGTATTTTGCTAAAAATTACCACCAAGTGATAGTTAATATATTGATGTTGTGATACATCTTACTTATTTATATTTGATGTTTCAAAGCATAACTCATTTGAATTGGATAGTTCATTAACATTTGAAAAATGAAATAAATATACGAAATAGGTGATATAGTGAAAATCTTTAATTATTTAAATTGAAAAGTATTTACAGATGGGAAACAACAAACTCAAATAGATAACAATGGAAAATGAATGTACTTTTTTAAAATAGGTATTGATGATGAATTTGTTGATAAAATTTGTGAAAGAGTAATCAAAGAAAATATTGTTAAAAATTGTAAGAGAACATTATATGATTCAAATCCAAACCAAAGAGGAGTTGTTTGTTTCTTTTTACCGTATGATATAAATGGAAGTTTAGAACATCATAAAAAATTATTAAAATTTATGATTGAAAATAATTTAATTCCAAAGACTAAAACTAAAAAATTATATGATATCAGTTTTAAATTAGATTCTCAAACAAACGCTAAACAATATACAACTACAAAAATTTATGGAAACAATTTAGTTACACAAGAAAACGTTCAAAAATTCGAACCTGTTTTAAAATTATCTAATTTTGTTAAATTAGAAACAGGAGAATTCTTTTAATAAAAATAAACACCTTTTAAAGGTGTTTTTTTATTTACAAAAGTAAAACTATTATCAAGAGCAGCATTTAATAATACCTTATGATTATTGTTATTGTTAAAGAACATATAACGAATATTTAATAACAAAGGTTTTAAAACACATTTATTAATTATTAAAGATAACAAAACAACATCACTTTGTGGTGTTGTTTTGTTCTTTGTTTTTAATGCTCTTTATTTTTTACAACAAACTTTTTAAGAACATACACATCAACTCATAAATTAGAGGGGAAGAAATGGGTATATTCTACTTGCTATGTTTTGTTAATTGAAATTCAATAACAAAAAGGTAAAATCATTTAAAATTTATGTTTCGTTGATTTTTTTAACATATCCTTTTTTGTGCTTGCTGATTTTGGTTTTTTGTATGCGATTTTGTAATTCGAGTACTGGGGTATAGGTCGAGTATTACTGTAAGATAAGCAGATATAATAACATTTAAGTGAATTTTAATATTAATTGATTTTTACAATCAAAGTTATCTACCTTATCAAATGTAATAAATATAATCTATTTTTGCTTACATTTATTGACAATAAATAATCTTTGTCCAATTTATGCAGCAGATATGATTTTTGGATCTGTTTATTCCTATAACAATATTATCATCTTATATCCCACTTGTAAAATTATGGCAGATTTCCACCTCTTTACTTTATATTGACAAATCAAGTTTATTTTGCGCTTTAACTCCAAGGGTAAGAAAAAATGATTAATTTCTCATATCTTTTTTAAAATCTTTAATCGTTATTTTCTTTTTATGATTTGTTTTACTTTACTATATTTTTCTTTAATAAATATAAGACATTATTATTCAAGACTATTTATTCTTGAATTTCTGTTTGTTCCATTATTGAACTTGCTAAATCTGCTTAGGATCTTTTTAAACGAAAAAAGAGCTACGGTATTAGTTTTGCGCTAGCTCTTTTGAATAATTAAAGAATTATATGGTTTAAACTATAAACTTTAATAAAAAACAATAAATATCTAAACTAAAGACTTTGGATATAAAAAATATAAATCCCACAATTGTTTGCGTTTTAGAATCATTTTAGTTACACAGATGGTTTAAACTGTTTGATAAGATCATAAACTCATTGAATACTTTTGTTAATGTTTTTATTATTTTGGATTTCATTGTCAATATCATCGTTTGTGCTCCCCCCACCAGCGATAAAAAATTTGTTATCATCATTGTGTTTTTGGTTAACTTGAAGTAATAAAGAACTAACAATTTGTACAGGAGTTGATTTTCGGTTGTCTAACTGGTAATAGCTTTTGTATGATTGAATAATATTATTTGTTTTATTTTCATCATTATCATTATTATAGTCCTTGATTTCAATACTAATTTGGTGTTCAATTTTATTGGTTTTGTAAATCAAAATAAAATCAGGAAATTGCTGATGAATATTAAAATTTGCATCATAATAATCATAAGATAGCCCATCACTAAGGGTATTACGATAAATCGCAATATTTGCATATTTTGCTTCGTTATGCATAAATAGTTTTTTGATGGCTTCGATAAAAAACACTTCGTTTTCAGAATCAAACGAATGGGTCTTGCTTTTATTGTTCTTAGTTTTTTTATTTAAATTATGAACGAGTTCATATTTAAAATTTAAGGCGCTTTCTTTGAATTGGGTTTGATGATCATCGTTGGTTAGAAGATTAATTTCTGCGGGTAATTTTTTATCATAAATGAACTTGAATTCCCGAATATTTTTTTGGTCAATCAGTTCTTTTCGTTGTGTAGCAATGTAATTTTTAATTTTGGGGTACAAGTCCTTGATTAAGGTGTATCACAGCAGTGGGGTAAATTCATTTAGGGTATCAAAATAATTGTTAATTTTATTAATTAAGGATTGGGTAAAGATGTTGCTTGTTTTCTCGAAAAAGTTATTAATATAAACACTAAGCTCAATTGTGTTATTGATTTTTTCAGTAACATAATCTTGTCTACTGATTTTCGTGCTTTTGCCAATTAGGAATTTTTTGGCAGCAACTTCTTTTTTGTAGAAATCATAACTAGATTTTAATAAACCAAACAAATGGTTTTGAATATATTTGACAATTAAATTGTCATCAACTGCAATAGCTGCAACTTCTTTATTAATTTCTCCATAATAAAACAAATTATCTACACTGTCAATATTTAATTTATAGGTTTTAATTTCACAATCTTTAAAAAGCTTATCAAAACCAGTAAAATTGGAATAAACCCAGTATTTATACGCTCAGGAATTAGTTTTAAAATTAAAATTGGGATCAGGGTTGCGTTTGATTCTTCCAAGTGTTTGGGCTGTTAAGTTTTCGGATGAAACCTTACGTAATTGCACAAGCATACACGCACGGGGAATGTTTCAACCAGTTGCTGGACCAACTTTAAAAATAATGACATCAATATCAGAGTTTCTTTTGGAAACTTCTTTTAGTGTAGCCTGACCACGTAGATTAGATGATATTTTCTCGCTAGCAAAGTATTTTGCATAAGTGAAATTGTATGATTCTAATTTCTTAATAATTGCCCTAATATTAACTTCAAATTCATCAGATTTTTCTGCTTGTTTATCACTGACCTGAATTAGCATTGCGGGGTTAATTTTGCCCATTAAACCCTCTTCACTGGCGTAACGCTTTTTAATTTTTTTAAATTCCTTGCAGGCGATGTTCAATAAAATATCATCATCAATAACAGACTCTGCAGTATTATCGACACCTTTATTGACCATAGGAACTGTTTTTAGTAATTTAATGTCATCTTTTTTTAGTTCATTTTCTGTGATTTTCACTTGTTCATACTGATTATTCGGGGTGGCTGTCATATTGATTTGAAAATTAGCAATCTTTGACATTTTTTTGTAAAAGTTTTTAGTGTCTTTGTTATCTTTTTTCTCGCTCGTTCCAACATGCGCTTCATCGCGAATAAAAACAACAAAGTAATGGTTAGCAATTTCGTTGATAAATTTATCTAGTATCCCTTGTTCAGTATATATTTTTTTCGCCCCAAAAGAAGAAGCGCCTAAAATAAATACTTTGTTAGGTTGGGGTTTAAAAGAATAATCAGCGTCTTTAGCGTTGTTTTTGGTGCTGGATGGTGACTCTTTACGTTCAAAGATAATCTCATGCCGGTTTTGTAAATAGGAATTGTATTCATTAAAATTATCTTCCATTTGCTTGGGTAATTCAGCATTTGAGAGGGTCATAATCACAAACAATAAGGGCTTTTTATTTTTTTGCTTATTTGTTGTGATTGCCCAATCAATAAAGTTGGCCATCATGAAGGTTTTTCCCGAACCAGTGGGAGCTTTAAATTCGATGATTTTCGATTCTTGTTGTAAATATGCATAGTTAAAATGGCTAAGCAACTGCTTAACCGCTTGTTCTTGAACACTAGTTAGTTTCATTATCTTCCCTTTCTAAAGAATATAAGTTGGATAAGTTATTTAATAGTTCTTCCTCAGAAACTGATTCAATACCAAAGTGTTTTAATGACTCACGTAGCATATCTTTTAAAATTTGCGTATTGTCGTTATGGTCGTTAATATCGATTGAGGAATATTCTAGATTAAAAACATCTAAATTTTGTTTATATGGTTCATTTTTTTCACTTCATTTAAAAGTTTCATTATTAGTGCCAATGCCATTGTTAATCCGGTATAAGCGCTCATAAGTTACATCATCAGCAATGTTGTTTTCGTTGTTTGTCACAATCGTGTAGGTACGATTTCCCCCATCTTCTTTGTTAAGTTCTAAAACCGCATGTCCTGTTGTTCCTGAGCCTCCAAAAAAGTCTAAAACACGGGCGTTTTTGTTTGGAATTAGATTAACTAGATACATAATTAATTTATGTGGTTTAGGAAAAGAAAAATCTTTATTATTTAAAATTGATATTAGGTTTCTTTTGCCTGCACTTGTAGTTATGTTGTTATCGAAGATTATATTATTAAAATTATTCCCTCTTTCTCTTTTTATTATTTCGTTTTTATTATTGTCAAATTTGACTTTTTGATAAATTTTTCTATAAGCTTTTCAGTAGTACAAATTATTTTTTTTATCAAATTTTTGCTGAATTTCAATAAAGCCTAATTTTTTTTGTGATAAAAAAGTGTCTAGCCCTAATGTGTATGCATATGATTTAGGAATTATTTTATTTCTGTAATTTGAAAACGATGTTCCATCGGGAGCTATTATTTCATAATCTAGAGAGCTAGAATATTTAAAACTTGATTTTGAACAAACATGATCTAAATCAGTTAATTTATATTTTCCTCTCTCTTCTAAAAATTCATCACTTAAGTTAAAGCTATTTTTATCAATAGGGATAGAATTATACAAAACATTATTTTTATTTTTTGCATATAAAATTATATATTCTGTTTCAATTTCAATATTAGCTTTGTCTGAACCGCCGCCAGTATTCTTATTTCTTCATATTAAATTAGTAATAAAATTCTCTTCACCAAAAATTTCATCCATTAAGACTTTGAGATACGCCTGTTCATTATCATCAATGGATACAAAAATAACGCCATCGTCTTTTAACAATTTCTTAGCTAAACATAGGCGTTCGTTCATCATATTTAATCAACCATTACGACTAAATTTATCCCGGTAAATAAATTTAGATGCACTGATGTTTTCTTTGTCGTTAGCCGAATTATTGCCATCAGTGTATGCGGATTCGGTGTTATAGGGAGGATCGATATAAATTACATCGTAGTTATAATTTAAGCCGCGTCTCTCTCTCTCTCTCTATGACTAATAAGTTCTTTAAGCCATCATAGTTTTCACCAATAATTAGACTGTTTTGGTTTTTAGCACCTTCAAATTTAAACGATTTTTCTTGGTTATATTTTAGGATTGAAATCATTTTGTTATTAATTTCAGGTGCGATATCAAATGTAAAACCAACCTTAACGCGTTGCATTAAAAATTGATAAACATTTTGTAATTCTTTTTTATTCTCTACATTATCTAAGATCATTTTACACAGTCTTTTTTGGTCTTTGTTTAAATCATTGACCGATAATTCTTCTATTTTCGTTTTATAATTCTCAAGTAATTGCGAATAATCGATATTTTTCATATTAACTCCTCTTTATAACATTGATATAAATATTATATATAGATATTTATATTTGAATTATAAATGTCAAAAAATTAAGTTTATGTTCATTATTAATTAATAAAAAATAGGAAAAAAATTAGTTTTAATTTGAATGTTTTTAAAAAATAAAAAAACAGAACCGTTTGGTTCTGTTAGCTTAAATAAAAATTAGACAGGTTGTTTTACATAGTTAATAACATATTCATCAATGTTTTTTACCTGTGTGAATAGTTCAAAAGGTAAATTTTTTAAAAGATATTGATAATCATAAGTTTGTTCATTGATAACTATTGGTATTAAATCAGAGTGGTTTAACATATACTTATCAACGTCATTTTTTTTAATAATAAAATATTTCTGATCATGATAAGCATACATTTTATCCCCTTTAGCATCTAAAAAAGCTAAAGTATTTGTTATGTGCTTTGTTAATAATTTCAAATGATCACAGACATATAAATTTATATCATAAGTAATCATTAGGGTTTTTGCAATAATGCTAGCAACCCGTAAACCCGTAAAACTACCAGGTCCATTGTTTAAATATATTGCCTGTAGATTTTTTTCAATGCTTAAATTATTTTCCTCAAATAAATTAAAAATAATTTGGTTGACAATATCGGTCAAATTATTATTAGTTAAGCGGATTTCGCTGGCAATTAGTTGCTGATTTATGTCGTATAAACCAATGATACAGAATTTAGAAGTTAAATCTAAAAATAAACTAGTATTCTTCATAAAAATGGTTTTTCAATCATTCAATCTTTTCTTTAAATTCGAGTGGCAAATCGGTTTTTAACAAGATTTTTGTGTTCGTGTAAGGATGGATAAAGGACAAATAATATGCGTGCAAGAATTGTTCGTAATCTGAGATTTTTTTCTGATTAGAATAAAGTGGGTCATTCAATACAGGATGATTCATATATAACGAATGCACTCTAATTTGATGTTTACGACCGGTGATGATTTGAACATCAACAAGTGCTGAGTTTTTATATTGTTCTACTACGTTAAAAATGCTTAATGCATCTTTGGTATTTTTAGCAGGTGGTGTTTGCATCCTCAAACTATCATCATAGCTATAACCAATTGGTTGGTTAATTGCGAAACGCAAATGTTGATCATCAAAGCGATTTGCAACGAGTGCATAGTATTTTTTGTCCACTCTTCGGTTGATAAATAATTGTTGAACTTTTTCATAACTAGCACTGTCTTTTGCAAATAAGACAATACCTGATGTATGTTTATCAATACGATGAACTAAATAAAATTGGGGAGTTTGCAAATAATATTGCACTGCGTTTACCAGGGTGTTTTGTTCGTTAAATTGTGAAGGATGCACAAGCATTCCGCTAGGTTTATTAACAGCCAGAAAATATTGATCCTCATAAACAATTTCTAAATCATAAACATAATCATTCTTAGTTTTAATGACGGGTTTGTCATCGTTATCTAAGATGTAAGTAATGATGTCTTCTTCGGTAACTAATGTCTTAGCCTTAGCGACTTGATTATTAATAAAAACGTGTTCATGTTCAATTCATTGCTTAATCTGTGTTCGGGAATAGTTTGTATTAGCACTTAAATATTTATCCACTCGTTTAGGACGATTTGTTTTAACAATAATTTCTTCTTTATTTTTTGTCATTAAAATCTTTTTCATCCCATCCGTATGGTTTTTTATCCACATCAGTGACTTCTAGATCTTCATCTTTTGCTAACTCGGTAGTATCATTGGTTTCGCGGTGTTCTTTAATTTTTTCATCAGTGTTGTCTTTTTTTGTTTTAACAAAACCAATAATGATATTACTTAGTAAGTAAACTACTAGTAACGAAACGCTAACAACGATAAAAACATCAAACAAATTAATAATTGAATGGGCAAAACGTCAGTAATCAACAACTCCGTAGTAAATATCATTGCCACCACCGTTTTTTTGATCTGTGAAAACTTTTGGATATAGTTGTAATAATTCGTGTGGTTCAGTGATTGAGCGATCGATAATATTTCCTAATGTTCCAAAAATAATAAACATGACTGCGATGTAATAAACAGGATTTACTAGGAAAAATAAAGCAATGAAACCTAAAACAACAGGAATAGATTGGACAAAAAACACTAGGTGGTGACTTTGGTTTGATAATTGACCTAAACCTAATCCATTATTAATTGTAAATTCATACAAACCACTACTTAATTGGTTATTTTGATTAACTTCGTTAATTGTTAATAAGTGGTTAATATAATGATCACGTACCAAAAAACCAGATAAAAAAACTATAAAACTAATACTCAAAAACGCAATTAGTTTATAGATAAGTCTATCTAAACGCAAGAGTTTACTAAAATATTTTCGAACACTAGTTTTTTTAATTTTGTTGATTTGTTTTGAGAACAAAACAATACTTTTTAATTTAGTATGTATTTTAGTAAAAGAATTATTTTTGATTTGCATGTGTTAGTTTGTATATTTCTCTGGGTGTTTTGTTCGCATTAATGCAACAAACTCATCTTTATCCATATTTTTATATTCACGCATTAATGCTTGGCACTCTTGGTATTCATTGATAGCTCACGCCTGGTCTTCAAAACCATTAATAATTACGGTTTTGTTTTGCAAGTTTTTATAATTTTCAAAAAAATCTTTAATCTCTTTTAAATAGTGAGCAGGAACATCTTGCAATGTTTGAATATGTTGATAACGGGGATCACAATCAATAACTGTGATTAATTTTGTATCTGTTTCTCCACCATCAATCATTTTCATTGCTCCTAGTAAACGTACAGGAACATTGATTCCAGGGTTGAAGGCTTGATCTGCAATTACTAAAGCATCTAATTCGTCGCCATCATAATCCAAAGCGTCGCGAATAAATCCATAGTTTTGTGGATAAGAATTTGCTCCGTATAAAATTCGATCTACGCTAATTTCTTTAGTTGCACGGTCATACTCATATTTGATATTAGAATGTTTAGGAATCTCTATTGTTACATTTAGTTTCATAATTACCTCTTTTTCTGTCTTATAATATTATATTAAATATTATATAAATATCCACGCCATTATAAATATAAATAATGCCGGGAAAATCCTGAAAGTGGTTGTTTTATGAAATGAACAAACAACATGAAAAAACCTAGAAACAACTTACAGGTTGTGTTAGCAAAAGTTATTGGTTATGATGACCAACATGTTTATTTACAATTAAAAGACAATAGTTATGCATATTGCAAAAACTATTATATCACCGATTATGATTATGCAAATATCAAGCAAATGTTCGAACCTGAAGTATACTACAAGTTTATGTTTGTTTTTTATGATCATGAGAAAAAAATGAGTGCTCTAAATTACAAAATTTTGCACCCAATGTTAATTAAAAATAAAAAGAAATCCTACCCGACGTTATCACATGATCGGAATTTAAAACGTTTTTTGAACGAATTACTAGCTGAAGAAGAGGAAAATTATGCTGTGAAGACTCGTTAAGAATTTTTATGCATATTTGTGAAAAAATAAAGGTTCGTTCATTGGTTTAGGAACACTGATTTTTATTAGTGTTTTTGCATTTTCACTATTAAAGAATACATCAACAAGTTTAAATCGTTCATATGATAAAATTGTTCAAGAGCAAGAGTTACACAACGTGGTTGTTAACGAATTTTATAATGAGCAGAGCAAAAATGAGAAACGAGCATTGCTAAACAAAAAACTTGCTGAATTAAAAACTTTTTACCAAAATCAAGGTTATGATTTAAAATACGAACGCACCAGAGCATTGACTGTAAGTGCTGCACAACAAAATGTTGGATATCAGGTATTACAATACAACAATAACCAAAGTGTAAACATCTTTGATGCTCACACTTTGGATCTTTTAAGTCATTATGATTTTAATAGTTATAACTTTCAAAAAGTTTATGAATTAGCACAGAGTGATATTCCGATTAAACTAAATCAAGTTAGTAACAAATTGTATAAATATACAAACAAAACCTTTGATTTAGACGAGCAAAACAACGAAGCACTAAGCCAAGAAGTTAAAACACAACCTCAAAAAGTTGCGGACAAAATCGAAGCTTTATTGGACAATAATCAATTACCAAGCTATCAAGCGGTTAGAAATGCACTTTTTCAAGTTGAAATGTTTTTAGAAAACGCGAATGATAATAATATTTTAAAACACCGTTTTAGTGAATTAAAAAAAGTATTAATAGCACATAATACAATTTGACTGAGTCTAAAAAATGATTTACCGGAAAGTATATTGTTTGGGGAATGGGAAATAGTTAAGCAACCAATTCTTAAAATTATTGAAAACCAAAAACATTTATTCACTAATGAAATTTACCAAGCGTGAACTAATAAAATTGAGAACCAAATTTATCTAGGTGATGGAAGTTTAAGATATGGCTCATATTTTGACCGAATGGAAATTAAAGATGTTTTAGCGTCTGAACAAAATGCATTAAAATTAGAAGTAGAAGAAGATGAAATATTAGATTCTCCGCTCGCAGCACGCCGGTTTTTATTATCACAATTAGTGTATGCAAAATGGGGTAATAATAACGATTTATACGCTAATTTTGTGCGTGCGAATGAGTATGCACAAATAAATCCGTTATATGACCCACTAGATATTCGCACGATTAGTAGCAACCAAATTTTAGATGCAACAACAGCAAGTAAAGTTGCTAGTCAATTTGTTTTAACATTATATCCATCAAAAAAAGGAATAATTTCAAACCAAGAGGTTTCGGTCGCAATCAAAGCTCATCGTATGAGTTTTTCCTTTACACCTGCAGGTGTTCCGGTTTCCGCATATTTTGATGCACAATCATCATACTATGCAATTACTACTCCAAGTTTTATTAACAAGCATCATAAAAAAATTTATGATGTCCAAGAATATAAAAAAAGAATTAAAGATGTAAAAACTCAAGCAGAATTTCAAAATTACTTTGCAAGTATTAGTGATGAATACAAAATTTATGTTGACACGACTCCATATTTAATCATTAGTTCATCTTTAACACCTAATTATATGTTCCCAATTATTAGTTTTGAATCGCCAATTCCTAACCCCGAAAAAGAGGGTTTAGTTTATGTGAGTGCAGACGGATATGAACGAACATTTGATGCGTTCCGTTCAAACCCTGTTGAAAATAATCTGTACATCCAATTAAAGCCTATGAATAGTATCAGTAGAAAACAACTGAAACAGACGGTTAAAAAATTTGTAGATGATTTAAACCAATGAATTGTTGCTAATGAAGTGATGGCATGACCATCAAATATTGATGCAGTATTTCTTGCTGATGACACAAACAACAAAATTACACCCGCGCCATTACGGTTGGTTTTTGTACAAAAAATTACCACAACAATTAAAACATTCTCTTCCCTTATTACGATTTTGATTCTTGCTTTATCAATTTTTGTAATTGTAATTATTGTCAACCGATTTATTTCCCAAAATAAGATTAATATTGGAAACTTAATGGCTAATGGTGTTAACCGTTGAAAAATTATTTTAACATTTTTAACAATTGGAATTCTTCCGTGTTTATTAATGGGGGTAAGCGCATTTATTGCAGCATATTTTACGCAACCAGCAGCGATTAGTTTATTAAAAGATTACTGAATGGTTCCAACGGAACTAGTTAGTTTTAATTTTGGCGAACTAATTGTAGTTATTGTAATTCCTTTCTTGATTTTTGCGGGCATTGTGAGTTTGATGTTATGAAAACTCACAAACAAAAATGCAACTGATTTAATGAAGGGTTTAGAAAGCAATAAAGTATCATGGTTTGTACGTTTGTTAACACGCAAACCAGCGGCTAATAATATGGGGTTTGCGCGCTATGCTTTTGTATTATCTTTTTCTTCATTAAGTCGAGTATTATTACTGTCCATTATGATTATGTTTTCGTTTGGTTTAATTTTGTTTGTAACCAATACAAGAAGTAAAATTTTGGATTCAATGGACACTACGGTGGCAAGCAAAAAATACCGTTTTGCGATTGAATTGAGCACACCAACTATTCAATCTGGACAATACCACAGTGTGTCTTCGGGACACTTAGGAAGTAATTTATATTCACTAGTTGATCAAAACAATTTACACCAAAACTATGAAGTATCAGATTATTTTGACGATATTAAGGCGTCTAGTATTTTAGGGAATTATTTAAACCTAAAACTCTTTGGAGAAAAAGATGATTTACGTACTAAATATGATTTAGGTTATCTAAGAAATGTTTTCCAAATCAAGCAATTTTTAGATTTTAATTTTGGATTAGCAAACCAGGTGACAAATCCCTGAGAAATTACGCGGTCATTGATTCCAGAAAACTCTTTGTACATGATTAATCGGGAATATGCATTGTGATCAAAGACAATCATTAATGATCATAGTGTTTTAAGCGACAGTTTAGTTTCATCAAATCAAAACCAAGAAGAGAAAAATAGATGAGCTAATTTGGCTTATAAAACACTTAAAATTCAAGATTATAAAACTTTAAAAATAATTAATTCACAAACTGAGTTAACAGCCCATTTAATGCATTTGTTTGATAATAGTCAGGAAATTTTTGAACACTCTAAAACTTATAATCTAGATATCCGATTAGTTGATAGCGTAATGAACCCGCACTTTATTAATGCGCAACTTGTTTATAGTGATGGTCAATGAAATTTAACCTATAATGATCGCGATTTTAAATGAGATCAAAAGTATTTATTAGTACATGCTTACTACCAGTCTAATAATAATCCGTTTGAATATACAAATGATTTAATTCCAAATTATTCATTCTATGACGATTGATATTTCGATCTTGAATCGCAAGATAAACTTTTTGCTAATTTCCAAATTAGTTTGAGTTCATATTTTAAAGCGCGCTTCTTAAGTCCAGATGATCAAGGGAATTTTGTGTATGAAACAGAATTTAGTTTAGCAAGTTTAAAAGCGTATTTAGCAGACCATTTATTAAATAAAAAAATTGATATTGAATTAGTCGATCAAAAAAATGTTAGTACCAAAATTTTATTTTCTGATTTAGAATGAAAAGATCTTTTGATTACTTATCTAAATGATGCAAAGGTTTTTGTGATTAAAAACAAGAAAACAAATCAACAAATATTTTTAAAAGACCAAAAATACGTTCAAAAATATAGTTTAGATTCAAGTAAAGCAACTAACCAAAGAGAAAACAATAATATTGCAAACAAAGTTCATTTAGATTATATTAATCTTGTTTTATTAACTCACCCCGGAATCAACCCGTTATTCAAAAACACATGGGGCGGGATCGGTTTTAACACAGTTGTAATTGATCCTTATGAAAAAGAAAATGATGTTTTTGACGAACCATATGTCTATGTTGATTCAAATGTTATCCGTTTAAATAACCAACCAACAACTGGTTTAATACGACAAAAACAAATTAAGATGATTGGTTTAGTAGAGAACTCACATGCTGTTCATTTGTTTAATAAGGAAGGTGTCTTGCTAAACCCCTTATTAAGACAAACGCAAGATATGATCCCCGTGATCATTAATAATGTATTTGCAAAATACTATAATTTGGGAGTTAATGACCAATTAACAATCAAGATCAACAACCATACTGATCGGTATTCAATCCATAAAGAAAACCATCAACAAGTTTTAAAAGTTGTGGGAATCGCTAATAATAACCAAGATCTTCAAATCTACACAAGCATTAATAATGCTAGTAGTGTTTTAGGGATGCATAACGATAACTATAGTGATATTCAGGCTAATAATAAAACATATCCTTTTAATGGAATTTTTACGAATAAAAAAAGTCCTGATGTTCTTACGAATATTACCCCTATTTTTTCGTTAAGTGGTTTATATCCTGTCCAAGAACGATGGTCAAAAACCCAGGAAAACATAACATTAATTAACCATATCATCAACCCTAGTTATGATGATTTAAAAAAAGCAGAAAACAAACAGTTAGCACAATCTTTAATTATTAGTTCTCAAAGATTATTATTAAATGCTTTAGAAGAATACAAGGACATAAACGATTTAAAAACGAGTTTAAAACATCTAAAAGATGAAAAACAACAAGCTGAGTTTATTATTGAGAAACTAGCAAGTAAATATGGTTATAGTACTTATCAAGCATTAATTAGTAATGTTGAACCACTGGATTTAATGTTTAATGTTTATCGAACAGCAAACGATACTATTAATAAAATTGAGATTGTAATCATTGTTTTGTTTATTTCGATTATTATGTTGACTATTATCTTAATGATTACCAATTCATTTAATGATTTATTAAAAGTTGCCCGAATGTTGAAAAATATGGGCTATTCAAACCGGAAGAATGCAATATTATTTTTACTATCATTTCTACCAGCTTTATTCATTGGGATTATTTTAGCATTACCATTCAGTATGGGTTTAATTAGTATGTTTAACAACGCGGTATTCAATACCTTCAGCCTCTTCTTGCCAAATATATTTGTCTTCTGACATTTTGTTTTAATCGTAGTGATCATAAGTGCTATTTTTGTGATCTTATGGGCAATTGCGTATTACGCACTTAAAAAATCGGATGTCGCAAGCGCATCAAAAAGGGAATAAAATATGCGAAAAATTATTGGAAATATTATTAAAGCAAACAAGATTTTTAATCTGATTCAAAATAAAGATAAAATTTGTGTTGGAGTGTCGGGTGGAAAAGATTCAATGACTTTGCTCTATGTTCTTGGAATTTTTAAAAAAATGATGAAAAAGAATTATAACTGAGATATTGATGTCATTGGCATTCATTTAAAAATGAATCTCTGTCATATCGATTATGGTCCGATTATTAAGTTTTGAGCAGACCAAGGGATTTATTTTCATATCGAAGATACGAATATGGGTGAAATTTTACGTGCAAATATGCACAAGAATAAGATTCAGTGTTCATTATGCTCGAAAATGAAAAAAGCAATTTTAATTCAAACCGCAAAACGCTTAGGATGCAATAAAGTTGCTATGGGTCACCACGCTGATGATGCAATTGAAACTTTCTTTATGAATATGATTTATGAGGGCCGGATTGCCACTTTTAAACCACAAATGTTTTTAGATAAAGAACAGATGATGTTTATTCGTCCTTTAATTTTATGTCGTGAAAAAGATATCATTAAAGCAGCTAAGACTGTTGATAATATGCCTGTTGTGCCGTGCGGTTGCCCGATGGAGGGGTTTACAACTCGTGACGGAATGAAAGATTTTTTAAATACCAATTTCTACCATGCTGAGAACAAAAAAATGCGGCTTGCTTACAATAATTTTATGGCTGCATTGATGAATGGTAAGGAATTTAATTTATGGTTTATGAATGACAATAAAGAAATAGTAGATATTGATTTGCGTTCATTAGCGATTAATGATGGTTGTGCAATTCGCAAAAAAGATACTGAGCAAACAGGTTGTGATTGAACAGATGATTTATCGGATTTTGACTAAAAACAGTTTATAATAATTTACACCTATAAATATAAAGATAATAAAATTAAAAGAGGAATGAATATTATGAGTCGAATTTATTTTGCCAATGCGTTGTTTACTCAAGCTGAACAAGAATTTAACCAAAAAGTAGTAAATTTAATTAGAGAAAAAACCCAATTTTCGGTTTATTTGCCCCAAGAGAATTTAGCCATTAATGATAAAACTAACTTTGCAGATTCGCTAAAAATTTATGCTGCTGATAAAAGTGAATTAGATCAGGCTGATGTATTGGTGGCAGTGCTAGATGGTTTGACAATTGACAATGGTGTTTGTACAGAAATTGGATATTTTGCTGCTTTAAACAAACCGATTATTGGTTTGTTTACGGATGTGCGTAAAATGTATGATTTTGGACAAGAAAAAAAGAAAGCTGAGATGTTAACAGTGTTAGGCGAATCGCAATTTGCATACATTAATTTATTTGTTGTCGGCGCAGTTAAAGCGAACGGTGTTTTAGTTGCTAGCGTGGATGAATTAATCGATGCTTTAAATAATAATAAATATGTTAAAAAATAAGTATAAAAAACTATTATTTGGTTGCATTTCATCACTTGTGCCTATTAGTCTAATCACCGCAGCAACGGGCTGCTATGTACAAAAATCAGCTGAGCTAAATTATAAAAAAAATATTTATAATTACCAAACGCCGCGGAAAAGTGTTACTTCGGTAATATCTTATCAACCACCCGCTGACATTTGGACTGTGTTGGGTAATACTATTCAAATTCAGTATAAGCAAAAAAAGAATCAGTCAATGCTTGAATTAACTCTAATTAAATTTCTTGAAGACAATGTAAAAACGACTTTTCTAGATGGTTATGATTTGGACCAAATTAACTATTTAGAAATGCATTTTATGACAAATAATAAAAAGTTAATTTTAAAAATTCCAAGTGTTTTAAAAAACTACGTAAGAGACCAAGCTATTAGTTTTGTCTTAAGTGAAGAAGAAAATAGTTTTTTTAACACTAATCAACCAGTTTATTTAAAGTCATTTGTTTTTTTGAATCATCAGCAAATTGTAATTTCTAAAGAAATCAATGGTTTAAATTTAGTTATTGAAAAAAATAGGTAATTTTCTGATGTTAACAAAAAAAGAATTTATCATCGCGTTGGACCAAGGGACAACGTCTTGCAGAGCATGTTTAGTGGATGCAGATGGATATATTCAAAAAACCAAACAAATTAAACTAACTCAGCTATATCCCCAAACTAACTGAGTTGAACAAGATGCTAATTTAATTTGAAACACCCAATTATCAGTTTTGCAATCCTTATTCGAAGATAATGATTTAAGTATTCAACAAATCCTTGGCCTAGGCATCACAAACCAACGAGAAACAATTGTTTGTTGAAATAAAAAAACAGGAATTCCAGTTTATAATGCAATTGTTTGACAAGACCAAAGAACACTAGACGTTTGTGAATCATTATCTGTTTACAAGGGTTTAATTAAAGAAAAAACTGGTTTATTATTAAACCCCTATTTTTCAGCAACCAAAATTAAGTGAATTCTTGAAAACGTTCCTGCTGCCCAAAAAGCCCTAGCAGAAGGGGAGTTATTGTGCGGAACGATTGATAGTTGGTTGATTTGGAAATTAAGTCGTAATCAGGTACATGTAACAGATGTTTCAAACGCTGCGCGAACTATGTTATTTAATATTCATACGATGTCTTGGGATGATGAATTATTAAATTTGTTTAATATTCCCAAATCAATTCTTCCAGAAGTTCGACCATCAGGTTCGTTATTTGCTGAAATTAATCCATCTTTATTAGCTACTAATAACAATACGTCTATTAAGATTATGGGAGTTTTGGGTGATCAACAAGCGAGTTTATTTGGTCATTTATGTCATTCAGAAAATATGATCAAAAATACTTATGGAACAGGTTGCTTTACACTAGTAAATACTGGTAATAAAATTGTTGATTCAGAACATCTATTATCAACTGTTGCATGGCAAATTGAAAATCAAGCGGTTGTTTATGCACTTGAGGGTTCAGTTTTTATAGCAGGTAGTGCTATTGAGTGATTAAAAGATGCCTTACGAATTATTTATGATGCATCAGAATGTGATTATTATAGTAATTTAATCAAAAACGAAGATAACCCTGTGTATTTAATTCCTGCATTTAAAGGTTTAGGAGCTCCATATTGGGACATACATAGTAAAGGTGCTATTTTTGGTTTAGACCTTAACACAAAACGTGAACATATTGTGTGAGCAGTGTTACAAGCGATTGGCTTTCAGGTGTCCGATTTAATTAATGCTATTAAGCAAGATTTAGGAATTAAGGAATATATTTTAAAAGTAGATGGCGGAATTAGTCATTCTAGTAATTTAATGCAATTTCAAAGTGATATTTTGCAAACCTATATTTCTAAACATAAGCAATATGAGACAACAAGTTTAGGTGTTGCCTATCTAACGGGTTTAATGTCTGGATTTTATAAAGATTTATCATCTTTACCTGCGCAACAGGATGCTTATCAAATTTATGAACCTCAAAAATCATTAGAAGAAGTTGAGCATTTATTAAACAACTGACAAACAGCGATTAAGCGTGTGCTTAATTGGAGTAAAGAAATAAAATAAAAAACCAAGGTAGAACAAACAAGACTACCTTGGTTTTTATTTATTGGTCATGAATAATTGATTTGCACAATTATTAAACTATTTTCATGATGGTGGAGATGAGGGGGTTCGAACCCCTTTCCGTAAAACTTATCTTTTAACGTCTACAGTTTAGTTTTATTTTCAAAAACTAAGTAACAAAGTAATAAAACAAACTCATATTATTTAGTAATTTATTATTGGATCAGTTTATTTTGGGAATAAATTAAAAACCAAAATAACTGCTGTTGTGATGTGAAGCCGATTTAAAAACCAACAGTAATTTTTAGAATCGACTAAACTAACGAAAAACTAGAAAGCGTAAGCTAATTGTTGATTGTTAGCAGAAGCCATTGCTAAGTGAGCAAATGAAACTTCTTGTTTGTTGTTTTGTTTTGCGTTTATAAAAAACCTCACAGCGATGAGGGGCTTACCCCACTGCAATTAAAAACTAATGATTCACGTCGAATCCAATGTTCATCCCCATGTTAATATTATAATATAGTTTTTTTAAAATTAAAAATAGGTTTTATTACACCAAATAATTTTTTAAAAATAAAATGATAAGAATAAAAATTTATACCACTTATGAGAATGTTTAAAACGATTACTATTGTCTGCGTAAAAAACAGCAAACATAAAAATAAATTTTTTTACAGATAGTGTTTATTATTATTTGTAAAAATGTTTAGACTAGTATTTACTAATACTATTTATTTACAATTTTTTACTTATAATAAAAATACCAAGCATATTAGAATTGCGATTGATATTTAATTATAGGAATTCAAGTGTAATTTTAACACTTGAATTTTTTTGTAGATAATTACATAGTTGACACTATAGGAAGTGTTGATGATTTAATCGAAAATTACCAAAAACAAATTAGTCAAATAATAATCATACTTAAGACTAGTATCTTAAAATATAAAAAAGAGGTATTTATTCATTATTA
>NZ_JAOXHM010000005.1 GCF_025780075.1 Ureaplasma sp. ES3154-GEN
AAGTGTAAACTTAACCTTAACTTGGTTTCCGTTTCGTCCGCCATTAACATCCTCACTTGTAAAACTACTAATTGTCACCGGTTTTGTTGGTGTTGAAATAATTAGTTCAGGAGTATAAGTTATGTAATGTGAATTATCTAAAGTAACGTTTCTGCTTGTTGCTCAGTAAACACCTTTTAGTTTATATTTGCTATTACTCTCTACCCCATTATTAGCGCTGAAACTAATCATATTTGTTGTTAATTGGTGCACATTGCTGTAAACAAAATTTGTTGTTTCGTGATCATTAGCATCTAGTTTAACAAATTTTAATTTCACATATGTATTTGCTCATGAACCTATAATATTTGGAGCAGCATGAGCACCGGTGCTAAATCTCGCATTACCGATGAAATTATTTATAGCACTATTTCCTAATGATGCAGAATCAATTTGTAAAAAATTACCAAATTTGTTTTGTGTTGCATTTGAAATGTTAGAAACATGGAAAATATCATACTTATTATCTCCCGTTTGGTTACCATATAAATATTCACCTACAAGTCGATGTGGTTTTCTTGTTAGTTTTATAGTTTCAATTGCATATTCCTGATTTAGATACATTAAACCATTACCATCACTTCGTTTATATGTTACTTCAATGTATTTCTGATTATTTGTATCTTTTCGCACAATTCCCATAATATTTTGAGCTTGTTCATTGCTTGAAATTTGTTTCATATAAACAGCAATTTGATCGGCATGATTAGGATCATTATCTTGTAGTGTTATTAAAACGTTATCTGGGTCATTAATATTGTAACGAACTGTTAGGTAAGTGTTATTATTGTTAATAATGTGGTGATTTGAAACACTATGGAAGCTTGCGGTAATATGTGCAGGTAGCACAGTGAATTCAGATCCTACCCCATTAGCTATTTCCACATTCTGAGTTGTATTGTCCTTAGCTGGTTGGTCATATAATTCACCATCAAACCATACGAGTTTATCAAAAACATATTCTTTGTTACCCGCAAAACTATTTGGACTTAATTCGAAACGAACGGTATTACCTGAACTTGGGACATCCCCTTGTTCAAACACAACTTTGTTGTTTGCGTTATTTTTTTCTCTATAAACCAATTTTAAGTGTTTATTGTTATATCTATTACCAGTTTTAGCAAGGGTAATTGTAACAGCTTGTTTAACACTTGGGTTAGCTTGTTTATCATAGTTAGGATATTGAACATTGATGTTAGTAATCCGTAAAGAGTCACTAGGGATTATTACATTTGTGTTGCTTGGTAAATTAACATTTAAACCTGCAACTTCGTTAGTTTGTTTGCTTGTGCTTATACGGTTTAATGTGTATGTACTTCCCAAATCAAGATTAGTCATTGTGCCTGATAATTGGTTAGTTGTACTATTAAAGGTTAGCTCTACTGTATAGTCATGGTTCTCACCATTTTTTGTATAGTGTAATGAAACACGGTCGTTGTTTTTTAATGTATGGTGATCATTGTTAGTAACAGTTAAAACAATAGGTTGGTCATATTTGCTTGTTGTGCTATTGTAAACTGGTTGAACATTATTGTTAGAACGAGTAATACTGATTGGATCAGCATTAATTGTTATGTTTGCTTGGTTAGTTGCACTATTATGAAGTACAGTGGCATTAGTTACATTCCCCGTGTTAGTATCAACCACAAAACTATTGTTATTTCCGTAGAAAATATTTACTAATTCATAAACACGGTTTGCTCTTGGGAATTTGGTATTTACAAAATTAAACGTGTGTGTTTGTGTTTGTAAATTAGGGTTTGTAATTTGGTTAGCATCACTAATAATGTATTTATAAGTTGTGCCTGTTGGCTCTTCTTTATATTTATAAACAACTTTTATGTATTTGTTATTCAATAAACTACCTTGTTTTTGAATTCTAACAGCAACACTTGGTGTAGTTGTGTATCAGTTATATGTTGAATTTGTAACATTTACATTTGTAACTTTGTTATCAGCTGCGGGAATTATAAAGTTATTGTTACTATCATTTGGTATTGCAGCAAAAACAGGGTTTGCAAAATCAGCAGCTTTTTTATTTGTAGTTGTGATCGCTGCAATTTTATATGTTGTCCCTAAATCTAAACCTGTTAAATTACCAGTAATTGTTTTTGTGCCATTATGTACAGAAACATTAAAGGTTGCTGTTTGCGGATCAGAACCATCTTGCTTACTATAAGTGACACTAACTGTGTCGTTATTGCTTAATGAGTCATCAGAATCAGTTAATGTGTAACTTACGTTCGTCACATCAAATTTGTTTGATGTTTCATTGTATGTACTTGTTCCAGAACTATGACGGGTAAGAGTAATTGGGTTAGGAGCAATAACAATTGCTTGGTCAACTGTTGCTGGAGTAGCAACGAAGTGTGTATCATCTTCACCCACAGTATTATTAGTTGATCAGTAGAAACCTTTTAACTTATATTTGCGGTTGTTATGTAAATTTGTTGATGTGTTAAAACTTAAATTGTTTGCGCTTAGTTGTTTATTTTCACTATACACTACATCGTTTGATTCAGAACCATCGGTGTTTAAACGCACAAATTTTAATTTAGCGTGGATATTAGCATTCGCTCCAATGTTGTTTGTGAAAGCAACTGTTGTTGCAAAAGTTGGATTAACGCTTGCAGCCTGATTAGCCGGCACAGTGGCGCTATTAACTGCTAAATGGTTAGCAAATTTATCATCTCGGCTAACTGCAGCTGGTTTATCAAAGAAAACAAGCTTCTTAGCCTCATTGTCCTTATTAGTTGTTAACACATATGCGGGTTTTAGGTTAGCTGGTTTATTTACAAAACCAACTTCTGTAATTGCGTATTCTTTGTTTAACACTAAATTACTTAGATTGAAATCAAGCGTTTTAGTGCCGTTTGATGTACTTAAATTAGCTGTGTTGCTGGTAACTGGCGAATTTGCTGTTACATCACTGTATTTGTAAGTTAATTGGTTTACATCTGTTAATAAATTATCCGGATCAGATACACTATAACGAACCGTTAATGATGTTTGATTATTTGTTTGTAATGTGTTGTTTAGTGTACTTACATAAGTCAACACAACTGGACGTGCAGCAACAGTAAATGTTCCTGGATTTTGTTCAGTAAATGAGTTTGGAACGGTCTGTGCGCTGCTAATTGCTGTATTATCATCAATTGTATTTTCTGATCAAATAATCTTTTCTAATTTATAAATTTTATTTGTTTTTAGTTTATTTGAATCATTTGATGCTGATGTGTTTGCAGCCAATGTAAATGTTAATGGGTTTGCCCCAACAACCTGTTCATTTGAAACGATTTTTTGCTGATCAGCTTCGTTTACATAAACAAGTCTTACTTTTTTATTATTGTAGAAAGTTCCTAGTGTTGTGAAATTAACCGTTACAGTTTGGTCTGTATAAACTGGTAAATCAGGATTTGCGACAGATATACTTGTTGCTGTAATTGTGTCGCGTGGAGTTTCGATGTTTGTTTTTGAACTTGCTGCAAAATTTAAAACAGGTGTAGTTAATTCTGCATTCGCTTTTTCTTTTGAAATACCAGTGAAATTATACGTTGTGCCTTGTTCTAATCCAACTAATTCACCACTTAGAACCCCGTCGTTATAAGTCAATTGAGCCGTTAATGTTTCACTTGAACCAGCTTTTTGATAACTTAAAGTTACTGTTTGGTTGTTAACTAATGTATTGTCTGTGTTATTTGTCACATCAAACATTACCGCTTGTCTATAAGTACCATTATTATAAACAGGTGCAGGTGTGTCTTTTTGAGTTAATGTAATATTGTGGGCAGCGATATTAATATCTGCTCGTACACCAGCTTGTTTATCCATTAGAATTCCATTGGTAATTGCGCCAGTATTCTCATCCACATTAAAATCTGCATTATCACCATAATAAGCATCAACTAGTTCATATGTTCTGTTTCCAACTGTAAATTTATTCGCAGGGAAATTAAAGGTTAGAGATAGATTTTCCTGGTTAATTTGTGTTAATTGTGTCGCGTCACTAGTGATGTATTTATATTGCCCATCTGTATATGGTGTATCTTTGTATTTGTATACAAGTTTGACATATTTATTGTCAAGCGTGTTGCCTTGTTTTTTCAGAGTTGCTGTTACCGTTAAACTTGCATTAGTGTTTGAATCAAAGTTTGCGCTTTGGACATTTACAGCTGTTAATTTATTAATAGGGCTAGGTATTACAAAAGGATTTTCAGGAACATCTGCAAATACAGGAGCTGCAAAGTTTGGTGCGTATGAGTCTTTAGCAACTGGAGTAATATCCGTTACTTTATATGTTGCCCCTAAATCTAAGCCAGTTAAGTTTAATGTTATTGTTTTTGTACCGTCTGAATTAACTGACACAGAAGCGCTCAGCGTTTGGTTATCAGTAGTTCCTTCTTTAACATAACTAACAGTTACTTGGTCACCATTATTTAAACTATTGTCCGGATCAGTTAATGTATAAACAACATTATTAATGTCGTATTTGTTCGTTTGTTCATTATACGTTTTTGTGCCATCACTACTACGTACAGTAACAATCGGAGTTGGTTTTGTAGTAAATGTTTTATCAACTTCTGCTAAACCATCTGCAATACTTAAGTTAACACGTTCACCTTCAGCAGCATCAGCTGTTGGTGCATAATAAGCCGATGTTAAAGTATATTTACGGTTTGCGTGTAAATCAGCTAAAGTACTTGTAATTTCTTCTGTTCCTTTTTGGTCATTTAATTGAACAGGCGTAGTTTTAATTTGAGCACCTGCATTGTCCGTATAAACAAGAGTTAAGAATTTATTTTTTAGACCAGAACCATTTTTAACAACACTAAGATTTAATTCAACACTACTAGCGTTAGTTGCTCGATTGCTATCTAGATTAGCAACTGATAATCCGCTTAAATTACTTGTTAAAGTTTCTTGTTCGTCTTTTTTCTTTTGTTCCTCTTTTAAAGCATTAATTTGTTCAGTTAATTCGTCCTTCACAGATTGTGGAACATTATTCGCGTTTGCAATTGCTGCTTCTGCTTGATTGATTGCTTCTTCTAAATCATCAGCAGATGAATTTGTATCATTAGCAAGCGTCTGCGCAGCATTAACGTTAGTAACAGCTGCACGTAATTGTTCTAATGCACTCTTATCACTTGCTAATTTTTCCTTAATTGCTATCGCTTCGGGTGAGTTGTTATCCGCAAGATTATTGTTTGCATTATCAATCGCAGCAATTTGTTGATTAATTTCATCAATAGTTGCAACTGGATTCGTTTTACCAATTAAAGCAACAGCTTTTTTATCTTCAATATGACCTTGGGTAACTTTTAATAAATCATCCTTCTTTTTATTCAAAATGTTACTCAATGATTGTGGAGAATCATTTAGATGCTTAGTTAAACCATTATCTGTTTCTTTGTTAATTTCGGCAATTGCAGCTTCTAATTCATCTTTAGATGTATTTGGATCAATGATTTTTGCTTTCAAAGTGTTGTATTTATCATTAAACGCTTTTAAGCCTCTTAAATCATCAATCATCCCTGTTAATAATGGTTTAGTTGAATCACCTAAACCATTCTGATTAACATTGTTTTCTAAATTATTCTTAGCATCTTCTAATGCAGTAATATGGTTAGAAAGATCTGTGTTATTGTCTAGATTATCTTCTGTTAATGTGTTAACAAAGTTTCTTGCGTTTTCAAGAGCTTGTTTTGCTCGAATAACATTTTCAAGAGCCTGCTCGTTTTTTACAATCGCATCCTTAACAACTGGTGGTAAATCAATGCCATTATTTTTAGCATTAACTAACGCATTTTTTGCACTTGTTAGTGCGTCTGCTGTTGAATTAGCATCATTTGCAATTGTAACCGCATTTGCAAGCGCTTCTGCGGCTTCTTTGTATTGACGCAATTGTTTTTGATCTTCTAATAATTTTTCTTTGACACTGCTTAGCAACGGATTACTATTATTTGAATTAGCTTGTAAATTAGAAATTAATTGAGCCACTTTTTCTAGTTCTTGTTCAATTACATTCACAGGTTGTAAATTAGTTTGAGTAATAACATCCTGAGCATGTTTATGACCAACTGAACTGTCTTTTAATAAATCTAAAACATCCCGTTTAGCTTCAAGATCTCTAACTAGGTGTGAAGGAACTAATAACGGATTTTTTAAAGCGTTTAAATTATCTGTCAAGGCAGTAATTGCTGCTTGTGCATCTTGAAGTTTTTGATCTGTTGGTTCTGTTTCAAATGCTTGTGTTTTAGTTAATGCATCCTCATATTTACCATTTGCTTCTTCAAGTTTAGTTAATTTTGTTAGTAAATCTTCTAGATCTTGGCGTGTTTCAGCACCAACGTCATCTTGTTCTAAAGCGGCTTTTGCAGCAGTGACTTTGTTCTTCGCATCTACAATCTGTTGTTTTGTTGGAATTTGATCATTTGCTCATAGAGCTTTAGTATCAGCAATTGTTTCTTTACCAGTTTTAACTTTTTCTAAATAATCAATTTTTGTTTTTCAAGCATCTAGATCCTTTTGTAAAAGAACATTAGCATTGTTATCTTTTTCATACTCTGCTTTTAAAGGATTTAGTTTTTCCAATAAATCATCTGCTGTTTTAGTTGGGTTTTTAGCAATCGCTTTCGCATCTTCATAAAGTTCATGTAGTTTGTTAATAGCATCAAGTTTTCTTTCATCTTCTTTTAATGCATTTAATAATGTTGTTTTTAAAACTTCATCCTGAATTGAATCGATGGCTTGGATTCGTTCACGTACGCGTGCTAAAAGATCAGCAGCCTGCGCAGTATCAGTTGGATCTGCTAAATACGTTTTAGCCTCATTATGGGTTACTTTTGCAAGTTGTAATGCATCCAATTGGTCTTTTAATGTTTCTAGACGCTCGCTAACTGTTTCTGGTACATTGGTATTAACAACTGTTGGAATTGTATTTGCATATGCATTTATTTTATTTGTGCTTTGATCCGGATTAGCATCTAGATCATTTAATGCTTCTATAGCCTCTTTGAATTTTGTATTTGATGTTTCAAGGGCTTCAAGTTGTTTTTTCGTTTTATTAAGAGCAGTTAATGTTGGTTCTTTATAAGGATTATCATTATCAACTGAATTAATAGCTGCTTGAACTTTTGTTTTTTCTGATGTAAATGGATTATCGGCAGTTGTAGTTAATGGGGTGTTGGCGATAACTGTTTGGGCCGCTTCATCAACAGCTTTTGCACTTGCAATATTTTTTAACTGTGCAAGTTTATTTGTAAATTCATTTCTTACTGGTTCTGATAATTGGTTACTGTTTGTTGTGAGTGCATTTTCAAAAGCATTAAGCTTGTCATTTAAAATAGCTGCTGATGTATTTGCATCTTCAGTACTTGTTACTGTTTCATCAAATTTATCAACTACTGTTTGCAATGCTTTTAATTTCTCTTTATCAGCATTTAATTGTTCTTTAATAACGCTTGTTAATTCAAGGTTATTTGCTGCATCTAGTGTAGGGATTAATGCGTCAATTGCAGCAATACGTTCAGCAACCTGGCCGCTTGTTGCGTGAGGTGTTTTGTTAATCACATTATTTGATTTAATGTGTTCTTCTTTTGCATCGCGAACCGTTGTTCAATCATTTTTTATTTTGTTTAAGTTAGCTAAATCAGCTTCATTAACATCAGCTTCTTGTGCATCGATTATTGATGCAGCAAGTTTAGTAATTGCATCATTTGTATTTGCTAAGTCACTTGTTAAGGCAGTATTATCAGTTTTATTATCAGGCAAATTTTTGACAGTGTTTAAATTATCATCACGAACTTTCAAGACATTAGCAATAGCTTGTAGTTTAGGGCGTAAAACTGTCAATTGTTCCTTGATTGGTTGACCAATTAATGGATCGTTTAACAATGCTTCAACTGCCGGAGTGCTATTAGCAGCAGGTTTGCCGATTTGTTCATCAACCTTACTGATTGCTTCTACTAAATTGTCATATGTTGGTAACGGATTAGGAGCTAATAAATTGTTTGCATCTTCACTAACTTTTTTAGCAGCAACAACTTTAGCAACTTTGTCTTTAAAATTAGTTAGACCATTTATAATTTTCGGATCTAAATCATTTGCAGCTGCAATCGCGTTAGCAAATGTACCATTTAAACCTTCAGTTACTGTCGAGTTGTCAGCAATGTTATTTGCTGATACAACAGCACTATTCATTTTGTCTAATAAATCTTTATAAGTTGTTAGTTTTGTTCGATCTTGATCAAGTTTTGTTTTGATAGCATCTGTGTGGTTATCATTAGCAATGCTATCTAAAACCGGTTGTAGAGTATCTAATCACTCATTAACTTTTGTTACAGATGAATTAAGAGTCGGATCTTGTTGCAAGATAGTAACTGCTTGCTTGTGTTTTTCATAAGCGTCTCGTAAACGTCTTAATACTTCAACTTCTTCTTTTAATTTAGCTAATACTGGTTCACTTACGCCAGCATCACGAGCGTCTGCAAATTTATCCAATAAACCGTCAATTACTTGGTTTTTATTGTCTAATGAAACATTTTCACCTTGAACTGTTGCACGTGCATTTTCAATTTCAGTATATAAAGTTTTAAGACCTTGTAATTTAGTAATTGTTGTTTGTAACTTGCTAGTAAATGCTGTTTTTAGCTCTTCATCCAGAGCGATACCATCGTTTGTCGAAACTGTTTCTTTGGCAGGGTTTAAAATAGCTAATTGCGCATCAATTTGCTCGTTTGTAATTAATGGGTTTGTGTTATCTGCTAAAACATTTGCATTTTTATTTTTAGTTTTTGCTATCTTGATTTCATCAAGACCTGCTTTTTTCTTGTCTCAAACCGCTTTAGTCAAATTAGTTAAAGCTTTGGAATTATCATCAGCAAAATTTGCAACTATCGCTTCATTTAATGCCTGAATCAAAGGAGTTAATTCGCTTGCATCCTGACTATCGTCTAACGCACTAGTTTGTGCAGCATTGTATTTCGCTCACAAGTCATTAAAAGCTGTTAGCTTTGTTTTTAAGTCATTTAAATTATTCTTAACTTGCGTTCTTTCATTTGGCAAAATTTTCTTGATTTCATGAATCTTATTTAATGCCTCATCAACCTTGTTGATTTCTCGAGTAATATCACGATTAGAAGCAATATTAGGGTTATTTTGTTCCAGTACTGCTTTCGCTTTTTTATAAACACGTTGTGCTTCAACTAATAAATTTAATTCAACCGTTTCTTTATCTAATGAATCGATAACTGGGCTTGGAACACCCAAATCATCAGCCGTTTTAATTAAAGTTTCCAGATTATCAACTGCAGTACCTTTTTCATCAAGGGTTTTAGTTTTATCTGCTACAATTTCTTTCACATTTACTAGTGTAGCTTCGATTTCCTTAAGTTTTTCTAAACGTGCCAGTGTTTGTGTTAATTTTTCTTTAGTCGGTTCCCCCAAAATAGAAGAGTTTAAATTAGTAATTTGTTGATTAACTTTTCCAATCTCAGTTTCTAATTCCGCAACTGTCGCTCGTGGATCAATCTTGGCAAGAACCTCATTAGCTTGCTCATCAACAGATTTAGCTGTTTTAATTTTTTCTAATTCTTCTTTTTTGTTGTTTAACGCTTCTTTTAAAGTATCTGGTAAAGTTGTGCCAGCTAATAATGAAGTTGCTAGAGTATCAATTTTAGTTTGCAATTCATCGCTTGTTGAAGTTGGCGAATTAGCTACTGTTTGAGCTGTTTTTAAATTATCTAAGATTGTTTTTAATTTAGCTAGTTGATCCTTATCAGTAGTTAATTTATTACGAATATCATCATTCTTAATATCTGCATCTAATAGAGCAATTGTCGGATCAACTTCATCAAATAACGGATCAAAATGATCAACTACCCGAGTGATAGTTTGTGGATTTTCAAGTTTCGCTGATGTATCTGTAATTAAATTAGTAATTCTCTTATGAAGATCATAAGCATTATTTAAGTCTTTTAGCTCATCACGCGCTAGAACGAGTTTGTTAATAACCAGTTCAGTAATACCTGCATCACGAGCAGCGTCTATTTTTGAGGTTAACGCTTCAATTAACGCAGTATTTCCCGCCTTATCAGTAGTACCATTACGAATACTATTTTCTGCTGTGTTTCGCGCGTCAACAGCTTGTTTTAAAGCATCAACTTTCGGAAGTAAACCATTAATTTTTTCCAATTGATTTAAACCAACAGAGTTGTTTGCTAATGCTGTTTGCTGTGCTTCTAAATCTGATTTAATAGTCCCTAAATCAGCTGCAGTTGCAACATTTGGTTCATTTAAACCAATTGCGTTTTCTGCAGTTTCAGTTTTTTGTTTTGCTGTATAAACCTTAGTTAATTCATCATGTTTATTTGTTCAGTCTCTACGCTCTTCATCGGTTAACGTATCATCATTTGTATACGCTGCAACAAATGGATCAATTTTTTCTTTTAAAGATTCAGCTGTTGAATTTGCTTGTATAGCTACTTTTTTAGCAGCATCATATAACGATGAAATATTTGTGATTTTTTCAATCTTTTCTTTATCAGCAAGAAGTTTTGCTTTTAATTCAGTTGCTGTTGGATTGACCAAATCTGCTAAGCCATCAATTTCTGCTATTGCAGCATCAATTTCTGCTATTTTTGCAAGGAAAGTTGATTTTGACGGACGAGGATTGCTTGTTAATAATGGATTAACTGTATTGTGCACCTTACGTGCATTATCTAGTGCATCAAATGCGTTAGTTAAATTATCTAAATTATCTTTTTGAACTTGATATTGTCCAAATGATAAATTAAGTTTCAGTTTATTTAACACATCTTTTGCATCACTTAAGGCGTTGTTTAATTCTGTTATCTTCTCTAATATGTCAGCATCTGATTTAACCGGATCAGTTCCTTCATCTGGACGCGTTCCACTAGTTACTGCTTCTTTTGCGGCAGTAACTTTATCATTAATTTGTTTTAATGATTCAAGAAGTTGTTTTGTTTTATCTAAAATCGCTTTGTTTTCTAAACCAACATTATCACTATTTAATGTTGTTTTTGCATTATCAATTTTAGTAATTTCTGCTGTTAGTACATCATTTGTAGGAATAGGAACTGTTGTAGCAACAACTAAAGCTGCTTCATTGATTGTCTTTGCAGATTTAACAGTTTCTAAGTAATTTTTCAGTGTATTATAATGTTGTTTCACATTATCGGGAATATGTGTTCCAGCAGCTATTTTTTCAGTTAAAGTATTAATCGCCTCTTGCAAAGTTTCAGCTTTGCTAATCGGGTCATTTGCTAATGCTAACCCCGCTTGATAGCTATCATAAATAGCCTCATATTCAGCAAGTTTAGCTAGATCAGCACGCAATTGTTCTTTAACTGTATCGTTAATACTATCAGTATCTAGTTTAGCAAGAGATGTTGTTAATTCATCTTTATATGTATTAATTTCATTTTTTGATAAAACGGGATTTACATTTTCAAAATTTCGATTAAAATTATGATCAACTTTTTGCGCTTCTTTTAAGTTTTCGAAACGTTGTAAATTTATTTTTCAAGCATTAACAACATCTTCGTTAATTCCAGTTGCTTCAGCTGCAGTTATAGCGTTATTAAACGCAATAATATTTGCACTATCCTTGTCTTGTTTTGCCTCAAAACTTGAACCTTTGGGAATATTAGTGTTCAGCAAACCATTTTTTGCAACAGCAAGTGCGTCGTTCGTTTTCTTGTAAGCTTTAGTTTTATCAGTTGTTGAAACCAATTTATTTACTAATCAATCCTTTAACTCTGGATCTAAATCTAAATCTTCACTTGCACGTACTGTAGTTGTGTGTTGCTCCATATCTGTAATTGATGGAGGAACAACTGTCTCTTCAGTCACAAATGGGTTGTGTTGAACAATAATATTTGCTCCTGTTTTTTCTACATCCCGTGCATCACTTGCGATTTTTAACGCTTCTTTACGTTTGTTTCATTGGGCTATAACGTCTTGTGGTAAGTTACTTGTTTGGTTGGTAATTGCTGTAGCTAATGAATTAATTAATTGATCAGTATTTTCTTTATTAAATTCATCTACCTGAATGCTTGCCTTCGCTGTATTATATTGATTTCAGAAATCAACAAGTTGATTTAATTGTGCCGCATCAGCCATTAATTTTTTTAATGAATCGGCCTGGTCTGGATTATCTTTGATTGCCTCGACAGCATTATTAACCTTGTCTAATAAATTATTTAAAACATCAAAAGGACTAATTGAATTATTGATTGCTTTTTGTGCATCATTATGCAATTGTTCAAGATCAACAAGAGAATTTAAAATCGCTAGACGTTTATCTAATGCTGTTTTGACATCTTCTGTGATTGCTAGTTTTTTAGCTGCATTAATTGCAGAAATATATTGTTCAATTTGAGCAAGTTTTTCCGTCTTAGTCAATGTTTTGTCTTGAACAACTGGTAGTAATTGATGGTAAATGTTATCAGCATTAGCTAGTGCTGATAATTCGTTAATTGTTTCTTCTAATACACTAACATTCGAAGAACCAACATCTTGATTAGACAATAATTCTTTTGCTTTTTCTACTAATTGTTTTTGGTTTAAAAGATCATTTGCAGAGGCAAGAGGTTCATAAGCTTGAGCTGATATTTGAGCTAATTCATTCGCCTTTTTCGCTTTAACAACATTGTTAAATGTCTCAATTAAATCAGCATATTTCTTTTCAGTTAAAGCATCAAATTTATTTGCTAAATCATTAACTTCAGTTGCATAATCATCAGTTAATGTTTCTAAATTTGTACTTAATGATGTAGGATCATCAGCTAATAAAAGAGCGTTTTTATATAATTCTTGAATTTTTTGAGCTTGATGAATTAAAGATAACTGATCAACTAAATCTTGTTTTCCCACTGTTTCATTTGTTAATTTTTCAACATATTGATCAGCAAGATTTACAATTGCCACTGACGCTTCCTTGTCTAATGGATTATCAATAATAGACTTTTTCGCACGCTCCACAATGTCATTGACAGGTGATACTAATTTATCTAATAATGCTTGTTTTAAAACTGGATTATTGTTTTCAGCAGTTTCAGCAAACGCTTTATCTAATAATGTTTTTGCTTGTTTTGGATCATTATTTGTGTTTGCATCTAATACACTTTGCAGATTATCTAAACGCTTAATATAATCTTGTTTACGGAATTTATTTTCTTCCGTTTCAATTGCCGTTCGTGCGGCATTGATTAATTCCTGCAACTCTGTATTTGGTTTCTTATTGATAAAACCTTCTTCTGCTGCTTTAACCTTCTTATAAGCATCACTAATTTCAGGATACAACATTTCCTTCATTTTGTCTAAACGCTTATATAAGTTACTATCTGGATCGTTTAAATCATTCACCGCTGTATAAGCATCTTTTAGTGTTTTAACTAACGCAGGATCTTTTGGATCTTTTTTGTATCCTTGCTCAACTGCCTCCACTAATTTTAATGCGTCATTGTACGCTTTAACATCTTCAAGAATATCGTTTAAATATTTCTTAGCAGCAGTGTACTTTTCATCACTCAATTCATCAACTAAATCTTGTGCAAGATCAATTTTGTTCTTTAATGTTTTTGACGAAGCGCGATCGTTTTTTGTGTATTTTAATGCGGCCATAACTGCATCACGGGCAGCTAAATAATCACGGTTATCATCAATGATTTTCTGAAGAATATCGTTTTGATCAACTTTCATTTGTGATAACGGTAAATCAGCAACACTTTTAATTGCATCTGTTAATTGTTGATCAAAAACTTTTGGATTAATATTACCTTCATCAGATGTGATTTGAGCAATTAAAACATTTTTTAATGATTCAAATTCATTTAATTCTGTTTTTAGTTGGTCTAAATTTCCTTGATTATTGCTAATTTGATCTTTTAATTCAGCAATTTTCGCCATTACCTCTGGTAATGTTCAAAAATGTTTTCCTGTGTTTGTTTTACATTGAGTTACTGCAATAGTAGCCGTGATTGCGGCCGCACTAGCAAGTAACCCAGTAATAACAAGACCCTTTTTCTTTTTCATCGTTTAATTCTTTCAGATAAATGATATTATCATTAAATTTATATATTTTTAATTTTGTATTCTATATATATATATATATATTATATTGCGACTTTGATAAGTCATTAAACATTATATAAATATTTATAAAAAATAAATTACTTTATTATAACATTAAAAAATAAAGGCAACTATTATTATATTGGTTTTTCACTATTTTGCTGAATTTTATCGGGTTCAAAAAATTTTAACTTTATACATAAATAGTGTAAAGTTAAAATCATATTTTTCCTTTTTTAGCATCTATAATGCTAAAATCGAACCACAATTAATGTTTTAGTGTTTTTATTTTTTATAAATCAAACTCTTCGCTTGATACACTAGTGGGAATTTCACCAATATAGTTATAAATTTCTTGAATAAAGGAACGAGTTTGTTCAGCACTAAAACCTGTGTACAAGCTTGGATCTAATGTTTTTTCTAAAACTTCTTTATCTAGATTTAGTTCCTTCTTTTTTAATAAATGCTCAATTAAGCGGTTTGGTTGTCCTTCGTGCTTGATAAAATAACTTTCACGCATACTTGCTTCACGAATAATTTCATGCACAACTTGACGATCTGCTCCGCCTTTAGTCGCTTGCATCATAATATTTTCGGTTAACATAAAAGGTAACTCATCATCAATATGCTTACGAATCATTTTTTCATACACTACACAATTATCAATTACGTTAGCATAAATATTTAAAATTGCATCAATAGCTAAAAATGACTGAGGATAAGATAAACGTTTATTAGCTGAATCATCTAACGTTCGCTCAAATCATTGAGTCGCTGATACTCATTGACCATTCTGTTCATTTGCCATTACAAATTTTGCAAGTGATGAAATTCGTTCACAACGCATTGGATTCCGTTTATAAGCCATTGCAGATGAGCCGATTTGGTTTTTTGCAAACGGTTCTTCTAACTCTTTTAAATGTTGCAATAAGCGAAAATCATTAGTAAATTTATGGGCTGATGCAGCAATATTTGCTAGTAGTTGCAATACGATAGTATCTTGTTTACGATCATATGTTTGCCCACAAACACCAACAGATTTTTTAAAATCAAAATCTTGAGCAACTAGTTTATCAAGTTCAATAACTTTTGAATAATCATTCTCAAATAAATTGGCAAAACTTGCTTGTGTTCCAGTTGTTCCCTTAACACCACGAAACTCTAACGTAGCTAATAAATGATCAAGTTGTTTTAAATCCATAAACAAGGAATGAGCTCATAAGGTTGCACGTTTTCCAACAGTTGTCAGTTGTGCTGGTTGAAAATGCGTAAAACCAAGAGTGGGTAAATCCGCATACTTATTCGCAAATTTACACAATAGCAATAACACTTTTACAAGTTGTGAACGAATCAATTCTAATCCTTTTTTAATCTGAACTAAATTCGTATTATCTTGAACAAAAGCACTTGTAACCCCTAAATGGATAATTGCTCTTGCACTAGGTGCCTGGTCTCCAAAACAATGTATATGTGCCATTACATCATGTTTGAATTGTTGTTCATACCGGTGGGCAAGAGCAAAATCAATATCGTCTACAACTTTTTCCATTGCATTTATTTGTTCATTGGTGATTAAATCTAAACCTAATCGTTGTTGATTTTTTGCTAAACTAACCCACAACAATCGTCAGGTTTTAAATTTAAAATCATCACTAAAAATATATGACATTTCTTTTGATGCATATCTTGTGTTTAAGGGGTTATTGTAATATTTCATATTAAAGTAATTGCACTTTCTTATAAATGTTATGATTTCGTTCTGGACCAATTGAAATCAAACTAACATCTACACTTAATGCTCTTTCTAAATAATTAATGAATGCTTTGGCATTCTCTGGCAAATCAGCATAGTTTTTAATACTACTGATATCTGTGTCTCATCCAGCAAACTCTTGGTAAACCACTTCAATTTTTTTGTTATCTAAATAAATTGGTGGAAAAACATCATAACGTATTCCATCGATAATATAATTAGTAGCGACCTTAATGGTTTTTAGACCAGTCAAGATATCAAGTTTAGTAATTACTAAATCCGTTACTCCATTAATCATTACAGCATGTTTTAACATTAATAAATCTAATCACCCACATGCTCGACTTCGACCAGTTGTCGCTCCAAATTCATGGCCTTTAGTTTGCAAGTGTGCACCAATATCATCATTTAGTTGTGTAGGAAAGACTCCAGAACCCACACGTGTCATATACGCTTTGGTTACACCAAAAACACGGTTGATTTTATATGGCGCAAGCCCTGTACCAACTGCTACTCCACCCGCAGTTGGCGAAGATGATGTTACAAAAGGATATGTACCATAGTCAACGTCTAGCATTAGTGCTTGGGCCCCTTCAAACAACACTTTTTTATCAGCATTCACTTGTTGATTCACTAATTCGGTTCCATTTACAAGTTTATCTTTTAATATTTGTCCATAAGCATAGTATTCATCAACAAGTTGTTCAACATTAATTGTTTCATAACCAAAATTACTTAAAATTGGGTTTTTTAATAATGCATTAATTTTTATTTTATGTGTTAAAACTTCTTTATCCAATAAATCAGCAGCGCGAATTCCTACGCGATTATATTTATCTTGGTAGCAAGGTCCAATTCCTCTTAGCGTAGTTCCAATTTTCTCATTCCCCAATAAATTTTCATTTAATTGATCAATCTTTAAATGATAAGGCATAATAATGTGAGCACGCATATCCACTAGCAAATGATCTGTACTTCAATTACGTGCGTTTAATCCATTAATCTCCTCTAACAAAACTTTTGGATCAACAACAACACCTGCCCCAATCAAACATTGGGCGTTTTTTGCCAGAATTCCCGAAGGGAGCAAGTGCAAAATAAATTTGTCGTTATTTACAACTACAGTATGACCTGCGTTATTCCCTCCTTGATAACGAACAACCATATCCATTTGATCTGCTAAAACATCGATAATTTTTCCTTTTCCTTCATCTCCGAATTGCAAACCAACAACAACATAAGTTTGGTAATTTTTTCTATTCATTAATAATTACAACCTTTCCAATATATGGTAATGCACGGTGTTTTTGTGCATAATCAATTCCATATCCAACCACAAATTCATTAGGTATTTTAAAACCTATATATTTAACATCTACACGACTAATTCGTGCTTCTGGTTTATCCAATAAAGTTGCTACCGTTAAACTTTTTGGTTCACGAGCATTTAGTAGTTGTGTAATTCTTTCTAATGTAAATCCTGTATCGATGATATCTTCAACTACAATCACATGTTTATTGTAAATATTTTCGTCAAGATCTTTTAAAATCTTAATTTCTCCACTTGTTTGCATCTCATGTCCGTAACTAGAAACACTCATAAAGTCGATAATAACATCCTTGTTAATTGCTCGAGCAAGGTCTGCCAAAAACATTAATGATCCACGTAATAAACCAACCAAAATAATCTGTTCATCCTTGTAATCATTATTGATTTGATCAGCAATTTTCTGAACTTGTTTTTTGATTTCTTGTGCAGAAATCATTTGTTCAATTTTATATTCCATTTTAACCCCTATTTTCTGTTATCCTAAAATGTATATTATATGGCAAAACTGTTCTAATTAGTTTTGCAAATTATCACATTTAATAATTACTTATTAATTATTTGAGATATGTTAAAATATTATTGTTTTTAATATGGTAGAGGAGATGATAATATGTTAAAAACAAAAGAAGTTATTGGTGCTTTAAATCACCATTATAATGTAAATTTTAGTTTAGGTTTAGAATATGCTCAATTGGCACATCTTGTGGAAACAAAATTCAAAATGCCATACGCTGGTAAATTTTTAAAAACTCTAAGTACAGATAAAACAGGGGTACATAAAGATAAATTATTAACTTACTTTACAACAGCTGATATTCCTTTAACAAGTAATATCCAATACACTGCAAACAATAATGAATTTGACAATGCTTTAAGTGTTTTTGAAAAAGTACTTGCAAACGAACTAGCTGTACGTAAGGAACTAGCAGAGGCGGCAACAGCTGCTTTACAAGCACAAGATTATGAAACATTTGAATTTTTACAATGATTCATTAAAGATGGTGTAAAAGATTATAGTGATGTACAAGCAGTCATTGATCTAATCACTGAGTCAAATAACACTGCGTTAGCTGACCACTTGATTAGTGAATTAGAAGAATAAACTAAAACATTATTATCTTTATGAAATAGGAGCGTTTATGCGCTTCTATTTTTTATCACAATCTTTGTATAATTAAATAAATAATAAGGAGAAAAAAATGAAATATTTTATTGCTAATTTTAAATTAAACACAAGTAATGAACTTCTAGATGAGTTTGCGAAACAATTAACCTATAAAAAAGAGCAGCAAACAAAAACAAAACTAATACTTGCAATTAATGATTTATATATTTTAAAAAACCAAGAACGATTTAATGCATTACAAATTCCCTTATATACCCAAAATGTATCAAACCAAATTAATGGCGCATATACTGGGCAAACTAGTGTTTTCCAACTAATTGAAAACAATATTCCAGGAACGTTGATTGGACATAGTGAACAACGAGTATATAGTAGTCAAAATGAAATTGATCAAAAAACAAAACTTGCCTTAAAACAGGGATTACAGGTTGTTTTATGTGTAGGAGAATCTCTAGTTGTTTATGAACAAAAACAAAGTCTAGAATTTGTCATTAATCAAATTAAAGAAGTTGTCAATTATGCGAACTATAAAAATTTAATTATTGCTTATGAGCCTGTTTTTGCCATTGGAACAAACCAAATCGCTTCTAGCGAACACATTGATTATATGATTAAAGGAATTAAGGGTTATTTCTATAATTGCACTAATTTTCCGATACCTGTTTTATACGGGGGAAGTGTCAAGGTTGATAACCTTGCAGATTTAATGAATAACAAAGCAATTGATGGTGTGCTTGTGGGAAGTGCAAGTCTAGATGTCAATAACGTTAATAATATGGTAGATATTTTAAGTAATATTGATGAGACAAATGATGCATAAAAAAGTAGCATTAGTTATATTAGATGGCTATGGAATCGGAAAAAACGATGTTTCTAATGCCATTTATGCTGCAAAACCATTATTTATGGATTATTTGCGCAAAACATACCCATCTCTACCTATTCATGCATCAGGTTTACAGGTGGGATTGAATAAAGATCAGTTCGGAAATTCTGAACATGGCCATATGTGCTTAGGTGCTGGACGAGTCATTTATAGTGATAATAATTTTATTACTAAACAGTTAAAACAAGATAATTTTCGTCATCCCTTACTAGATAAAATTAAAAGCGAAAAAATTCATTTAGTTGGAATTTATTCAAATGGTGAGGTCCACGGAAACTATCAACACATTTTAATGTTGGTTAAATATCTAAACAGTATCAAGAAAAAAGTTGTCTTGCATTTAATTGCTGATGGGCGAGATACTAAACCAATTGTTTTAAACGAACACTTCGAGGAATTATTAGAATTAGTTGAAACTAATAACGTTATAATCAAATCGGTATCTGGACGTTATTTTGCAATGGATCGTGATCAGCGGTGAGAGCGTGTTCAGCAGGCGTATAATGCAATGTTTGTTGATGAACAAATAAACGATTTACAAACCATTTTTGAAAAACAAAAAAGCGAAAACATCAGTGATGAATTTATGACTCCCACATCCTTAACAAAAGATACGCTCGCCCCCGGTGATACAGTTATCATTACTAACTACCGCGCAGATCGAATTCTGCAATTAATTCATTTGCTAACACCCCAAACAATGTTTAATTACACTAATCCTCATCATATTCCCAATTTGAATGTCATTAGCATTTCTGAACTTAAACAAACTAATCTCCCTTATTTGTTTTCCCAACCACAAATCACCCATACCCTTGATGATGTTTTTGTCCAACACCAAATTAAACAAGCAAGAATTGCAGAGACTGAAAAATACGCTCATGTGACCTATTTCTTTGACGCCCAAAGAAAAACAACTAACCCGTTCAAAGAAAACTTTCATCTTCCTTCCCCAAAGGTAGCATTTTATGATCAAGCTCCTGCAATGAATGCTTCAGCGCTCACCGATACTTTAATCAATAATTTCAGTAACTTTGATATTTTTATCATTAATTATGCAAATGCAGATATGGTTGGTCATACGGGTAATTTTGATGCATCTATCAAAGCAATCCAAGCTCTAGACGACGAAATAAAGCGCTTGTTTGATTTTTTTGTTCAAAAAAAGAAACAAACTTTAATGATAACCGCAGATCACGGAAACGCAGATTTGATGATTGAAAATAATCAAATCATTAAAAGTCACACCACAAATTTAGTAGATTTTATTATCACTGATCAAAATGTAACGCTAAATCCTAATCCTAACTACTCAATTTGTCATGTTGCAGCAACATTACTTGATTATCTAAAACTTCCAATTCCTAATGTAATGCTGCATTCAATGATTAAAAAATAATATTAATATCGTACCAAAACTTTACACATAATTAATATATCTTTATTGCATTAACCCTTGAAAAAAATACTAAAAAATGCTATCATAACTAATTAGAAATATTGGTGAAAATATGAATAAATGAATTAAACATTACCAAGCATCAATTTATCTTCTTGTAATCTTTTCGTTGCTTGGGTTTTGTTATTTTTTTGTAGCGAGTATTAGCGTTCCAAATGAACTAAATTTTTTAGCCGACCAGGAACAAATAACACATAACGCTAGTTTTATGTACAACCTAATTGTTGAACCTAAAAATTATCTTTTTGGTGTGAATCAAGCATTTACTGGTTATCTAGTTTTAAATGGACACGGAATCACAATGGTAGTTTTACTAATTTTCGCTGTCCTTGCCTATATTTATTATTTAGCATTAACTATTAAATTGAAACTAATACGTCAAACATTAATTGTAGTTATTTTGGTGCAAATTTTTTATACAACAATGCTTTACTTGTTTATTATTGCAACCGTTCAACCACATATAATAACCAATGCAGCTAATGAATATTACAACTACCAACGCACAGTTGTTTTGAATGATACTAGTTTAACAGAAACTTTAAAGGTTAGTGCTTTAACTTCGTTTATTAGTCACTACCATTTACCAACCATTAACGATAATACAAGTATGCTAAATGCTATTAATAACACTACAATTAATAATGATTTTGCGTTCTATAACGGTTCATATGCATATTACAATGGATTTAGTCGTACACCCTTAATTTACTTTACTTATGTGTTAAGTGCGCTTGTCTTTATCACAATGTTTATTTTCTACTTGATCCAAATTGTCCAACTTATTAACTTACTACCCGAAACAGTTAAAAAAGTTAAAAAACCTAAAAAACAAAAACCTAATAGTTTAAACATTGATAAATCCAAAAAAAACAAAAAACAACTAATTGCAACTCCGGATGCAGACTTAGAACGGATTTTTCAAGAACTTAATCTATAAAAAATTATTTTAAAATACTTTACTTAACATTCTCATTTATAAAATCAAAGAAATAATTTCAAATGTACATAAAAAATATCCTTGCCTACCAAATTCTTGATTCTCGTGGTTACCCCACAGTTGCTGTACGTTTACAAACGTCTGATCAAACTTTTGTTTATGCAAAAGTACCATCTGGTGCTTCAACCGGAACACGTGAAGCTTTGGAATTACGTGATAATAATCCAAATTATTTTTTTAATAAGTCCGTTTTAAAAGCTATCAGCAACATTAATCAGACTCTTGCACCCTTATTCATTAACAAACCTTTAAATGATTTCAAAAAACTTGATCAACTGCTTATCGATCAAGATAATGAACAAAAATCCATATTTGGCGCAAATGCAATTTTAGCATTAAGTATTGCTTTTCTTAAAGCTTCAGCATACGCAGCCCAAAAACCTCTTTATCAATATATTAAAGAGGATTTGCTAAATAACTTTGAACCATTTTATTATGCACCGATTCCGATGATGAATTTTATTAACGGTGGTGCCCATGCCGACAATAATCTAACTTTTCAAGAATTTATGATTATGCCTGTAGGTGCCAATGATTTTGCTCATGCAGTACAAATGGGAGCTGAAATCTTTTATCAATTACACCAAATTTTAAAAAAGGATCAACTTGCAACAACGAAGGGAGACGAAGGTGGATATGCTCCATCTTTATCAACCAATCAAGTTGCCCTTGATTACATTAGCAAAGCTATTACAAGTGCTAATTATACCCCAGTAAAAAACGAGAAAATAGAACCCTATACTGTTGGTATTGCATTAGATGTTGCAGGTTCTGAATTCTTTGATAATAATTCAAAGAAATATATCTTGAACATAAACGACCAAAAAGTGTTTTATGATTCAGCAGAATTTACAAAATATTTATTAAATCTTGTTGAAGCATACCCTATTCTTTCAATCGAAGATCCTTTTGATGAAAACGAATGAGTAGCATTTACTAATTTGACAAAAACTAAAAAAGTCCAAGTTGTGGGTGATGATTTGTACACAACAAATAAGGTTTATTTACAACGAGGAATTGATACCCAAGCAACTAGTGCAATTTTAATTAAGCCTAACCAAATTGGTTCTGTTTCTGAAACATTAGAAACCATTCAACTTGCTCAACAAAATAATATCAAAGTTATTATTTCACACCGCTCAGGTGAAACAGAAGACGACTTCATTGCCGATTTAGCAATCGGTGTTGGTGCAGATATGATCAAAACCGGTTCTTTATCGCGAAGTGAACGAATTGCAAAATACAACCGCATTCTTGAAATTCAAACTGATCTAAAAAATAATTTAATTTATCAACCACACAAAAAATAAAAACAAGGAAATACAACATATATGTTTACAAAGACTAGAATTATTGCTACTGTTGGCCCAGCAATTATTGGTGAAATTACTAATACTGAACGTTTTCATGATGAAAAATACCGTGAACAACGTCTAGCTGTTGAGCAAAAGTTTATTGATTTAATTCTAAACGGTGTCAATATTTTTCGAATGAATTTATCCCATAATAAAGTAGAGGATCACTTATTTGTAGCGGACTGAATCCGTGAAATTGCTAAACGTATTCGTATTAGTGTTCAAATTATATTCGACACCAAAGGACCAGAAATTCGTGTCGGTCAAATGGAGCCCAATACCGTAATTGAAACCAGCTCGGTTGTAATGATTCATACAAAAAAAGAAATCATCGGTAATGCAAAGGAGTTTTTCGTAACTGATGTTACAAAGACTTATAGTATGGCTGATGATGTACGAGTTGGTTCACAAATTCTTGTTGATGATGGAAAATTAATATTTAAAGTCATCGATGTGAATCGGGAAGATGGCATTATATATGCGGAAGCATACAATAAGCATGAATTAAAAACAAATAAGCGAATTAATTTACCGCAAACTAAATATTCTCTGCCTTTTCTAAGCGAAAAAGACAAAAAAGATATTAAATTAGCCATTGAAAACAATATCGATTTCCTTGCTTTATCTTTTGTTTCAAACGTTAGTCAATTACAACAAGTTTATGATTATATTAATTCTTTAAATTATCCTACAGGAATTAAATTAATTGCAAAAATCGAAAACCAAGAAGCAATTGATAATATCAATGATTTGATTACTGAATTTGATGCCATTATGATTGCTCGGGGTGACTTGGGATTAGAAATTAATTACGCTCGTATTCCTTTCTATCAAGAAAAAATCATCAAATTGTGCCGTTTACAAAATAAACCCGTTATTGTTGCAACCCAAATGTTAGATTCATTAGAAAAAAATATTTTACCAACCCGTGCAGAAGTCAATGATGTTTACCAAGCAGTTAAAGCGCGTGCCAACGCGGTAATGTTGTCAGGGGAAACAGCAGCAGGAATCGATCCAGTAAATGCAGTCAAAGTAATGAATAAAATTATTTTTGAAACTGAGAAAATATTTTTTAACCACAACATTATTCAAAAAGATATTTGTCACTTAGAAATCGAACGAAAATTAAAAAAACAAGTATTAGATTTTAGCTTATTAAAATCTAAGAAACCAAAATATTTATTGGTCAACACTTCTCAAACAAAGTCTGGAACAATTCAAGATATTGCTCAGCATGAATTTGGATTTACAACAATTTTCAATATCACTGACACTGTCAAAAGTAACTTAATTCTACGAGATGTAAATTTAATTTTTAACAGTGAAGCAATTCAAGATAAACACAAACTTGCGGATATTCTGCAAGAACATATTGATGCTTTTGAGTTGCTTATCATAAATATATAATAATTTATCATTATTTATTTAATATATAGTATAATTTTATAGTATTGTGTCTATTTAACATTTTTGTGTTATAATAGACTTTTTCATTTTATAAAGAGGTTAGAGTATGATTCAAAATTACCGAGAAAAACAAATCACAAGAAAGACAGTTCGTCGTGACTATTCAAAAACGAAGTTACAATTTGAAGGACCAAATTTACTTCAAGTCCAAGTCAACTCTTTTGCGCGTTTTATGGAAAAGGACCTACGTGAAGTTGTTGCAAACATCTTTCCTTTAAATTCGCCGCAAGGTCGTTATACACTAAAGTTCATTGATTTAAAAGTTAAAGAACCAAGTAAAGACGAAAAAACTTGTCGAAATGAAGGAAAAACATATGAAACACCGGTTTATATCGACTTACAATTAATTGATAATGTTACCGGAGAAGTTAAAAAGGTTCAAAAAACAAAAAAACGCGATGAAGAAGGAATTTATTTAGGAGCAATTCCTAAAATGACCGAACAAGGAACCTTTATTATTAACGGAATTGAAAAATTTGTTATTTCACAAATCGTACGTTCACCAGGGGTTTATGTTTTAAGTAAATCTGCTATTAAATTAAACGGTTCTCGCAAACGTTTATTTGAAGGTCGTATTTGTGAAATTTTCCCATCTAAAGGGACATTGATGCTAGGATTTATTCCGAAAGATAAAAACTACATCCAAGTCGTTGCTCGGGACTCTTCAGGTGATAATGCAATTATTTTCTCACTAACAACCATTCTAAAAGCTTTTGGTTTGACGACCAAAGAAATTTTAAATATCTATGATAGTGAACAAGAAATCTATGAATCATTAGGACAAGAAAAATATAACCCTGATGAAATCTTTGAAAGTACAATTGCCGATGAGATTATCAATAAAATGATGGTGGAAACAAATGAGTTTATCGAACGTAACGACCATAAATCAATTGAAGAATTACGAGAAGAATTAATCGGCAATAACACCGCTCTGATTGGAAAATTAAAAACTCTAGTGTTCGATTATATTGTTGCAAGCAATAAACTTGAAGATCTACTGCACGAAAATAATAACGAAGAGACACCAGCTTTTAAAAAAGCCAACAAAAAAATTTATGATGAAATTTCAATGTTGACAGAAGCAATTATTTCTGAAAAAGCCGCAAAAGATGTTGTTGAAGCCTTAGCTATTAACATCAAAAACACTGAATACTTACGAGGTTTAGTTGAAAATCGCCAAATCTCTTACCAATTAGCATTACAACACCATTTCTTTAATAAACGTCTATATGATATTTCTTCGGCAGGACGTTATAAATTCGAAAAGAAACTCTTCTTAACAGAACGTTTATTTATGCGTGTCGTTGCAGAAGATATCTTAACTAAAGATAATGAAGTTTTAATTCCTAAAAACACACTAATTACTAAAGAACACATCGAAATCATTAAAACAGCTGCCAAAGCAAACAATTTAAAATGAACAAAAAAAATTAACTTATTACCTAGTGCTCTTGATTCATCTTTAAAACAATATTTAGAATATGAAGCTGTTGATGTTTACAAGGACAATGATAAGCGAACAGAAACAACTAGAATCGTAGGTGTTGGTGTAAATAATAAGCTTGAAACATTAACTATTTCTGATTTAATTGCTGTAGGAAGTTATATTTATAACTTAAACTATGACATTGGTGATTTTGATGAAGTAGATCACTTAGGTAATAAACGTCTAAAATTAATTCATGAATTATTACGTGCTCGTGTAGCAACAAGTATGAGCCGAATTGAAAAATTCATCAACGAAAAATTAGCTATCTCTGATGGTTCAAATGTAAACATCACAAACTATACGGATAATTCAAATCTTGATGATGATGATGAATTAAACGATGACGAAAAAGAATTAAGTGCGGAAGAAGAAAAAAAACGTGCAATTACGGTTAAGTCTATCGTAAACACAAAACAATTCCAAACTTTAATTAAAGATTTCTTTAACTCGCACCAACTAATTCAATTTATCGATCAACAAAACCCACTTGCGGAATTAACAAATAAACGACGGATTTCTGCGATGGGTCCAGGCGGGATTAGTCGGGAAGACCCAAACCTAGATATCCGGGATGTTCACCACTCGCACTACTCACGTATTTGTCCAATTGAGACCCCAGAAGGGATGAATATTGGATTAATTATGTCATTAGCATCGCTTGCAAAAGTTGATGAAAACGGATTCATTGTTGCGCCTTACTTTAAAGTAAATAATGGAGTAGTTACTAATGAACACGTTTATCTAACTGCACATGAGGATGATAATTTTATCATCTCTGAATCTGCGGTTGATTTAGATCAAAATAACAAAATTTTAAATGAACAAGTTGTATGTCGCTATCGTGGATCAACAGGTCTTTTCAGTCCGGACCAAGTAGACTTTATTGACATTGTTCCGCGTCAAGTAGTTTCCATTGCAGCATCTGCTATTCCATTTATTGAAAACGATGATGGGGCTCGTGCATTAATGGGATCAAATATGCAACGTCAATCAGTTCCACTAATCAAACCCTATGCACCAATTGTGGGAACGGGAACAGAATATAATATTGCTCACGACTCAGGAATGGCTGTAATTTCTAAAACTGATGGGATCGTAAGTTATGTTGATGCTCAAAAAATTATTGTTACTGATGACAATGATAATGACCACACTTACGAATTAATTAAATACCGTAAATCAAACCAAGATACTTGCAACAACCAAACACCAATTGTTTCTTTAAATCAAGAAGTTAGTGCTAATGAAACAATCGCCGATGGTCCCGCAATGCAAAATGCTGAATTAGCATTGGGACGTAATGTGTTAGTTGGATATACAACATGATCAGGATATAACTTCGAAGATGCCATTATCATCTCTGAACGCCTTGTTTCAATGGATGTATTTACATCAATTCATATTGATGAATTAACTGTACAATGTGTGCGAACAAAAAACGGAGACGAAGAAATTACTCGAGATATGCCAAATGTATCTGACCATGCAAAACGTTTCTTAGATAAAGATGGAATCGTGTTTGTCGGTGCAGAAGTCCACGAAGGTGATGTACTGGTTGGAAAAACAACTCCACGAGGAAACATTGACATCAACCCAGAAGACAAATTATTACAAACTATTTTTGGTGACAAAGCTAAAAGTGTAAAAGATTCATCAATGAAAGTTAAACACGGTCAAGAAGGTATTGTAGCCGCTGTTAAACGGATTAAAGCTGATGAAACAAATAATAACGAATTGCCCGATGATGTTATTGAAATTATCAAAATTTACATTGTTCAAAAACGTAAAATTCAAGTTGGGGACAAAATGGCAGGACGACATGGTAATAAAGGTATTGTTTCTAAGGTTGTTCCTATCCAAGATATGCCATTCCTTGCTGATGGAACACCACTTGATATTATGCTAAACCCATTAGGGGTGCCATCACGGATGAATATTGGACAAATTTTAGAATTGCACTTAGGTTATGCAGCAAGCGAAATTGGAAAAAAACAATTGATTAATATTCCCTTAAACAACGAAGGGTATATTAAGTATGTTTCACTGTTTGGCTTAAATGACATTGTTGCCAAACGTTTATATAACAAAATCCAAACCTTGATTAAAAACCAAAATATTACGTCAGCTGAGCAAGTTGATGTTCTTGACCAATTAATCATTTTAAACTCTTTAGGTTTATCATATGATGACATTGCAATTAAAGTCGCAACACCAGTATTTGATGGTGTGAAAACAAACGATCTTGAAGATATTATGAATGAAGCTAACATCGACATCAAAGAAAAAAAAGGAAAACAATTATTGTTTGATGGGCGTACCGGTGAAGCGTTCGATGGTTTAATCTCAATCGGTTTAACTTATATGTTAAAACTAGACCACATGGTTGATGATAAAATCCACTCACGTTCAGTTGGTCCTTACTCAAAGATTACTCAACAGCCTTTAGGTGGAAAATCACAAAATGGGGGACAAAGATTCGGGGAAATGGAAGTATGAGCACTAGAAGCTTATGGTGCAGCATATAACTTACTTGAAATCTTAACAATTAAATCTGATGATGTTCAAGGGCGTAACCAAGCTTATAATGCAATTATTAAAAATCGCGAAATTTTATCAAGCGGAATGCCTGAGTCATTCAACTTACTAACTAAACAAATTCAAGGTCTAGCATTATGTATGTCTGTGGAAACTGAAGATGGAGAAATGGACATCAATGAATATACACTTAATGACTATAAACAAAAAGAAGAAGAGCTAGATCGTTTAGACGAAGAAGAACACAAACAAGAAGTGCGTCAATTCACTTTAAAGCACTCATTTAACAACAATCATTACGATGATGACGATGATTTAGATTTATTGGATGAAAACTTTTAAAATAGGAGATAACATATATGAAACGCAAAAGTATTAAATCACTAAAATTAGGGATTGCTTCTCCTGAACAAATTTTAAAGTGATCATATGGGGAAGTAACTAAACCAGAAACAATTAACTACAAATCATTAAAACCTGAACCAGATGGATTATTTGATGAAAAAATCTTTGGTCCAAGTAAAGATTATGAGTGTTACTGTGGTAAATACCGAAAAGTTAAACACAAAGGAAAAATATGTGAACGTTGTGGGGTAGAAATTACCGAATCAATTGTCCGTCGTGAACGTATGGGACACATTGAGCTTGCGAGTCCTGTTGCTCATATTTGATTTACCAAAGAATTACCTTCACCATCAAAAATTTCTTTATTGTTGGATATTACTTATAAAGAAGTTGACCAAGTAGTTTATTTTGTAAATTACATTGTACTAGATGATGGTTTCCAAGATAACCAATATAATGACCTAACAATCTTTAAACGAAAAGAAGTTTTAGATTTAACATCTGCTAAAAACTCAATCACTTCGCGTAACAAATTACGTCGGGTATTAAGAAATATTCAAGAACGAATTGCAGGTTCAACTAACAAAAAAGAGGATTTAAAAAATAATCTTGAATATCGTCTTGCCGTAACTTATGATCTGATATTAAAAGATTCAAATGCCCCTTTCTCAATTAAGGAAATTATGAATTTCATTAAGGACCAAACCGGAATCCGGTTTGGAATTGGTGCAGAAGCAATTCGCGAATTACTAGCTAATTTAGATTTGGAAAAAGAACACGAGGAAATCAAAAAAGAAATTCAAGGCTCAGTAAACGCAAATGACCAAAAAACACGTCGTTTATTACGTCGTCTTGAATGTGTCCGTTGAATTAAAGATTCTGGGTCAAAACCTGAATGAATGATTCTAACTCGTATTCCAATTACCCCAAGTGAAGCACGTCCCATCATCTCTTTAGATGGTGGTCGCTTCACAACAAGTGATATCAACACCTTCTACCGAAAAATTATCATCCGAAACGAACGTTTAAAAACGTTAATCGGAACTGATGCACCTGACATTTTATTAGATAATGAAAAGCGTTTATTGCAAGAAGCTGTGGATTCATTGTTTGATAATAACTCACGAAAAAAACCAGTAGTTGGAAAAGACAAGCGGCCATTAAAATCATTATCAAACCACTTAAAAGGGAAACAAGGTTTATTCCGTCAAAACTTGTTAGGAAAACGAGTAGATTATTCAGGTCGTAGTGTAATTGTTGTTGGTCCAGAGTTAAAAATGTATGAGGTAGGGATTCCTGCTTTAATGATCTTAAAACTGTTCCGTCCCTTCATCATTTCCGAACTTGTTCGTAAAAAAGATGACGATGGCTTTGACATCCAACCAATCTGCGCTAATATTAAAATTGCTGAACAAAAAATTCTAGCTCAAGATAGTATTATTTGACCGGTCGTTGAAAAAGTAATTAAACAACGTCCAGTAATTCTAAACCGTGCTCCAACATTACACCGTTTAGGAATCCAAGCTTTTGAGGTTAAAATGGTAGACGGAAAAGCAATTCGTTTGCACCCTCTGGTAACTACAGCGTTTAACGCAGACTTCGATGGGGACCAAATGGCTGTGCATATTCCATTAAGCAAAGAAGCGGTTGCTGAGGCTCGTTCGATCTTATTAGCAAGTTGACATATTCTAGGGCCTAAAGATGGTAAGCCAATTATTACACCAACACAAGATATGGTGTTAGGAATTTACTACTTAACCAAAGAAAAATTCAACGAACAAATTAAAGCACTAATTTTTGATAACAAATTTAATGAAAACTTACGTAATTACTTCCGTGTGTTTGCCAGTATTGATGAAGCACTACGCGCATATGAAGTAAAAAATGTAAAAATTCACGAAACAATTGGTATTAAAACAAGCGCATTCGCAGAAAAACGTTTTGCTAAACAAGGGATTTTAGTTACAACAGTTGGAAAAATTATTTTCAACCAAGCATTCCCAAATGATTTTCCATATATCAATAACGTTAATAACTTATATGATGAAAATAAAAATGAAATTATTGGAATGGGTGAAAATTATAACCAATTCTTTATGGGTTATAAATTGTCTGAACCACTGACTAAAAAAACACTATCAACAGTAATCGACCGTCTATACAAAAAATACGAACTAGAGTTTGTTCCTAAAACAATGGATAAAATTAAAACTCTTGGGTTTAATTATTCAATGATTTCAGCAACAAGTATTTCCGCCTTTGATATTCCATCATATGATAAAAAATACGAATACTTCAAAGAAACTGATGAAAAAGTTGCAAAACTGAAAGAATTCTATCTAGATGGTAAATTAACTGATGATGAACGATATACACAAGTTGTTGCCATTTGATCACAAACTAAAGACAAGGTAACTAAGGATATTGAGTCTCTAATTAAATCACCTGAATATGCAGAAAACCCAATCGTTATTATGGCTAAATCTGGTGCTCGGGGGAATACGTCAAACTTCACCCAACTAGCTGGGATGCGGGGATTGATGTCAAAATCTTATAACTATGATCAAAAACGTCAATCAAATGTTATTCGTGATACAATTGAAATTCCAATTAAACACTCATTCATCGAAGGGCTATCTGTTTCTGAATACTTTAATTCTTCTTTCGGGGCACGTAAAGGGATGACCGATACGGCAATGAAAACAGCTAAGTCAGGTTATATGACAAGAAAACTTGTCGACTCAACACAATCTGTTGTTATTCACGAATTAGACTGTAATACACGTAATGGTATTATTGTTAGAGAAATTAGAAATACAAAAGAAAATGTAACCATCGAACCGTTGTGTGACCGAATTGTTGGTCGTTTCGCAATCAGCAATGTTTATTACCCAAACACACGAGACATTATTGTGGAAAAAGATCACTTAATTACTTTTGAAATTGCAAAAGAAATTGAAACTGCAGAAATCAAAGAAGTTGAAGTTCGCTCACCACTACACTGTATGAGTGAGTATGGATTGTGTCAAAAATGTTTTGGTATTGACTTATCAACAAACAAACTTGTTGAAAAAGGAACAGCCATCGGAGTAATTGCTGCCCAATCAATCGGGGAACCAGGTACACAATTAACAATGCGTACATTCCATACCGGTGGGGTTGCAGGTGATAGTAATATTACCCAAGGTTTTGAACGGATTAAACAATTATTTGATTGCATCCAACCACAAGATAATGAAAAAGCGTTAATTTCTGAAGTTAAGGGAAAAATTATCCGTCTGGATAAAGATCAAGCAACCGGAAGTTATGAAATTGAAATCGCTTATAATAACAATGATGACAGTGTAATTTACACAACTCGACCTTCGCCAATTTTACGAGTAAAATTAGGTGATGAAGTTATTCTTGGTCAAAAACTAGCAGATGGTTCAATCGATGTTAATGAATTATTAAAAACATCAGGAATTGAAAATGTGCGTCACTATATTATTAAAGAAGTACAAAAAGTTTATCGACTGCAAGGGATTGAAATTTCAGATAAATACATTGAAGTTATTATTGCTCAATTAACAAATAAGTTAACAATTACTAACCCGGGTGACTCTGGTCTATTTGTCGGCGAAACTGTAACAATTAATCACTTTAATAAGATTGCACAGCAAATGTTACAAGCAGATAAGAAACCGCCTGTAGCAATTAACCAAGTCTTTGGATTGGATCATGCACCTGCAAAATCAGGTTCATTCTTATCGGCTGCATCATTCCAAGACACAAAGAAAACATTAACTGATGCTGCTGCTCGTTCACAAAAAGACTTCTTATTTGGTTTGAAAGAAAATGTTATTCTGGGAAATTTAATTCCAGCAGGAACAGGTCTAAAAGAACCAAGCGAAGTTATTGCTTTCGGAGAAGAAATGTACTCGAAAGAATACTAATCAATATTGATACAGTAAAAATAAACTTTTATTGTATAATATAAAAACCTACACAAACAAGGAGAAAATATAACTATGAAACGAAAAAGTAACAGAAAACTACTTGCTCTAACACTTGCTTCGGTAAGTATTGGAGCGGTGGTCATCGGGGTTGCTTCTGCTTGTGGTGTGGACAGAACAAATTTGGTTTTGCAAACCAATGAAACAACTGTTAAAAACAACAAATTATATGTACAAGTTTCTGTACCTTATGTTGATGAAAACACTTTAACACAAGTGCGTAATACTACCTTTAATGTCGTTGTTAACTCTGTACCAACCGATAATCAAAAATTCAAAAATTATGGGAATCTACAATCAAAAGCATTACCTGAATCAATTAAAAAAGATGATTCTAAACAAAGTGTTAGTTTCTTAATTGAATTCCCGAAAATTAATGACAAATACAACACTATTACAAACGAAGTAGAAATTGTCATCAGCCCCCAAGACACATTTAAATTAATTACTTTAAAGACCAACAAGGACTTATACAAAATTCTTGATCTTGAAGCAAGTACAAATAAAATGAGTATTAATAAACTTGATACCTCACTAAATTTTAATGTGCAAAATGCAAATAATATTGGTATTGAAACAATCATTATGGATGTCAAAACAAAACAAAAGTACACATCCGAAAAAACAAAGTTAGATAATGAGACAACATATGATGCAGTCTTTAAAAACTTCTTAATTGAAGGATTAAATAATGATCTAGACGAAAAACTAGAATTAACTGATTTGTTATTTTCAAATTTAGCACTGGCATCAGCCAAAAATGTTGAACAAAAAATCAACAATTCAACTCTTATTGATGATGTAAAAAGTCGCGCTATTTTATTAGTGAACTACATTAATAAGAAAGCATATGGTACAAATGAAAGTAAAATTTTAAAAGAATTCGCGGAAAATTTAGTTGAAACATATGACATTAAAAACAATTTAGCTTTAGATAAACTTCTAATTAGCTTACTAGCTGAATTTATTGGTTATTATAACGCTGAAACTAAAATTCCATATGGTTACTTAACAACTAAATACATTGATTTAGCTAAGGCAATTAACATTAACTATTTCAGTGGCGATGAAACAAAAACGAATGAACTAACAACTTTTAAAAATAATTTAATGACAGTAGCTAATGAATTATTACCAACAAATTTATTGACCAGCATTAACCAACAAAATGGTAATGACTTTAAAGACCGTGTAATTAATTATGTTAATTCATTAAACGAAGGCCAACAAAATGAATTGTTAGTTTCATTATTTAAAAATCTGCTTGGCTATCAATGAACTTATCAATATGATTTCTATGTAATTCAAAAAACAAAAATCTATGACAAACAATTGGTGTCATTAAAAATGACACTAGTAAATAACGCATTAGAAGAAATTAAAAATTTATTAACAAAAGAAATTACATTAACAGATCTAGAGACGTTATTAACAAATAACGAACTAGCTTTATCGTTCACTCAATTAACAAACCTAAAAGACAAATTAATTGATTTAAAAACCCAATTAACAACATTCACTGATGTAAATAACCCCAACGTTCAACTAGCTCAACAAAATCTAAAACAAACATATAATGCTTTATTAGAAACAATCCAAACGGATATCCAATTAGCAGATTTAAAAACAATGGGAATTGATTTAATCAACTTCTTTACTCGTAATTTATCTTCTAAGTACGAACGTTCAAGTGATGAACAAACAAGTTTAGAACAAATAGAAAAATTAAAAGCATTACAAACAGATACAAACCCTAGTGTGCAAGTATTAAAAGATTTTATTAAACAAAATAAAGCTCAAGAAAAAATGAATGAATTAAATAGTTTAATTACTGAACTAAATAATAAAAAAACATCCGCAAATGATCTTTATTTAGTGAAAAGAGTCTACAATTTTGTAATGATGCAAATTTATAATGATCAAGATCAATTAGACCCAACATTAAAGCAGTTTTTTAAATCAGCGAACGAAAAAAACCAATTCACGTTTGAGTACAATTTAAAAAATCGTTAATTATTTACAAAAACAACGTTCAAAGACGTTGTTTTTTTGTTGCGTAAAATATATAGGTTCATAGGTTAGTATTAATTCATAGCCCTACAAAACATCTTTTATTGTGAATATTAATACATTATTTAATTTTAGAAAGTGTTCCTAAAAATATTTTTAATAGTTGCAAAGATACAATCATTTTTTGGAAATCAACTTAAAAAATCTAAAAAACTCTAATGATAGTACAAAAATATATATTATTTAACTAATACAAGGTTATACAATTAGAAAACCATAATATAATGACACAGATTATTCCATCCGTATGAAAATTATTCTATTTTTAGGAAACATGTTTTACATATATATAAAGAACATCGATGATGATTTTAATCATAAAGACATTTATTTCAAAATAAGTCATAAGCATATAGGATAAAGTTTTTAATTGCCATAAGTTGCTATTTACAGATAAAAAACAGAGTACTTTTTGTACTCTGTTTTTAAAATAATCATGTTTGTAATTGTTAACACTAACCCAATATCTTTTTCAAAACTTCGTAACTAACTACTGGGTTAGCTTGTGCTTTTGTCTCTTTCATCAGCATTCCCATTACAAATTTTTCGTAACGGTCCATCCGGTCAGCAAATTGTTCCTTTTTGTCACTACTGTTTGCAATAATGTTTTTTAATAATTTTTCTAAAACAACAGGATCACTAATTTGCTCGTATCCTAATTCTTTCATTAAAACTTCAGGATCTTTTTTGGTTTGATAAATCGCTTCTAATAAACTCTTTGTTTGTTTACCGTTAACTTTATTTTGATCAAATAAAATTATTAACTTTGCAATCAAATCTCACAAATCATTTGGAACATCATTTAAAGATAAATTATCTTTTTTTATTAAGCCTAAAAATTCTAAACAAACTCATTTATAAGTACTAACTGTTGATTTAGTTTGATCATTAACATAACTAAAAACCTGTCACAATAATGCATCACTCAATAAATTTTCAATAAATTCGGGACTTAATTGATCAGCAATTAAGTCATCACGCAAGTCGTTAATCATCTTTGGTTGTTTTTTATATAACTCCCTTAAATAATCATCTGATAACCTAACTGGCGCAATGTTTGGTTCAGGAATATATTTATAATCAATTGCATCCCCTTTATCACGCATATAAACTGTAGATTGTGTTTGGTCATCATAGCGACGGGTTTGTTGGACAACCGGTTGTTCAGACAACAATAAGGCAATTTGTCGATTTTTTTCAAATTCAATAGCTTTAATAACATTAGAAATAGAGTTGATATTTTTGATTTCCACCTTGTTATTAAAGTGTTTTTGACCAAATAACCGTACAGAAATATTAATGTCTGCACGCATAGATCCATCCTCCATTTTTGCATCAGAGATATTGTGAAATAAAAGAATTTTTCTTAGTTCTTCCAAATAAGCTGCAGCTTCATAGCTGCTTCGTATATCTGCTTCGGTTACGATTTCAATCAATGGTCAACCCGCACGGTTATAATCTAATAAAACTTTTTGGTCAATATTAGTTTGTTTTGCAGTATCTTCTTCAAGATGAATTCGATTAATCCGAATTTTTTGCACTTGTTTTTGTTCATTCTTAACTTCTAAATATCCCTGATAACCAATTGGGTGATATTGCTGAGTAATTTGAAAACCTTTTGGTAAATCTAAATAAAAATAGTGTTTTCGGTCAAACGCAATAAATTCGTGATTCGTTTGCATATGTAATGCACGAGCCAAAAAAAGACCTTTGTGCACAGCCTGCATATTAACAGTGGGCATCGCCCCTACTAATGCTAAATCAATTTCATTGATATTTGTATTTACTGCTGCATTATGATCCAATAATGCTGATGAAAACATCTTTGTATTTGTGTTTAATGCACAGTGGACTTCGATTCCAATAATAACTTCAAAATTACGCATTGTGTTCTCCATTGTTTAATGAACTAATTTGGTGACCAATATTTAATAAAATATCATCATTATTATATCCACTCATAATATTTAAACCAATATTTCCTTGATCATTGCTAATAAAAGGAATCGTTAACGATGGCAGACCCGCAAAGTTTGCTAATTGTAAAATATTATCTAGTATAGGAGCGTTGTAAGTGTGATCTAATACATCTTGTACTTGTTCTGCATAATCATATGCACCTAGTGATAAAACAAAATCATATGATTCAAGAATCTTATTAATTTCTGTAACTAATATATGACGCATTTGCATAGCTTTTAATAAGTACTCATTGAACTGATCGGGTGCTGATACATATGCACCAATTGCAAACCGTTGCTTAATTTCACTACCTAAATAATTTGTTCGCACTTGTTTAATTAAATCTTCATAATTATGGTATTCAACATTGTGTTGACCAAATGTAATATTAGATAAATTAGCATACGAACTCAACGCTTCGGTATATGAAATAATTTGGTAAACCGTATTTACTGTCTTGATCATTTCATAATCAAAATCGATTTCTCGTACTGTGTATTCAAAACCAATTTGGTCAATTTTTTGTTTAAATAATTTTTTTAATTCTGGATTATGCAATTCCGCCAGTGAAGGTTTTAAAACCGCAATTGTATAAATATCTCTTTTTTCCAAAAGTGATAAATAATTTTTATCTGCTTTAATGCTTGTGTTATCTTTTGGGTCATATGTAGCAATCGTATTCAAAACGACTGCAACATCTTGCACTGAACGCGCAAGGATGCCTACATGATCCATCGATGGTGCATATGGAAGGACGCCATAACGAGAAACTAATCCATAAGTTGGTTTATAACCAACAATACCCATAATTGAAGCAGGACGACGAATTGAATCTCCTGTATCAGTTGCGATTGCAAATTGGACAACGCCTTGCTGAACTAGGACAGCTGAACCACTTGACGAACCACCTGTTACTTGTAAAGGGTTCAAAGGGTTAACTACTTTATTATAACCTGAATATAATCCTGAACCACCTAAACCAAATTCATCTAAATTTGACTTATTTAATAATACTGCGTTTTCTGCTTGCAATAATTCCTGCACCGTCGCGTCATACATTGGAGTATAGTTTTGCAGAAATAATGAGCCACCAGTAGTTCTTAGCCCTTTCGTTGAAATATTATCCTTCAGCGAATAAATAATTCCAAATAAAGGGTTTTGTTTTTGTTCTGCAGGTAAAGCATCTAAGCGAGCGGCATCTAATAGTGCCTGTTCGTGATTATTAGTAATAACAGCATTGTATGCTGCTGTTTCTTTTTCTAAATTAATCGCTTCTTTTACTAATTGAACAACACTTGTCTGCTCTTTAAGTAATGCTTCGTGAATTTCTAATATTGTTTTATTTTTCATTTTTTAAAACCCCATATTGATTGTGCACTTCAATGTAAGTATTTAACGCCTCTTTATTGTTATAAACTAATTTATCATCACGAAACTTATTGGTTTGACTTGGTGCAATATAGACATGCCAAGGGGTATCTGGGGTAATAAAAGCATCAAAAGCACTAACAGCTACCTTTAAATTATTTATTTTTTTAACAATTACTTCATAATCGTGTTCACTTGCACTAAACATTGCTGCATCAATTGCTTGTTTAAACGAATCAGACATAGATATTTCTCCTTTTTTTAGTCAATATAAACAGGAACTGTTTTATCCTCAATCGTATCATTTTCATAATCGTACTTAATTAAAGGGACTACAATTTTAAAAATTGGGTAAATTAAGAACAAATTAAAGACAACCATTGGAATCAAGGAAATAGAACGAATTGATAATCATTGTGAATATTTCAAACTTGATAATTCGGCATCAAATGATGGCAACATCATAACATTCACCACAGTTTCTGTTAAAATTACCGTCACAAACACAGGAGTAAAAATAATAAACCAGTCTTGTTTACTTTTCTTTTTATGGTTTTTATAGCGTTTTTTCAGTAACATTTTTAATCCTAGAGCTAATCAAATGATTAAAATTGATAATCCAAAAAATACACCTATAATAATCAACATTCTGTCGGTTGTTAGTGATAAGTTTAATCCAAATAAATCGATTTTAAAACCTTCATTACCAGTGGCAAATTTTAAGAATAACAAAATCCCTGCGCCAATCACTAAAGTAGTTAATGAACTATAAATTGCAAAGACCATATCTTTTCGTTTGCTAGTTGTTAATACAATTCTGATTAAACCACCAATTAATCCGAACGCCATCGCCGCAATTAAATAACCATAGTGAAAAACACCTGCAGTTAAAGCTACTGATAATAAATCGGTCATTGCCCCAATAAAAATTCCTAAAATTGGTCCAAACAATAAGCCACCAATCTTAATTAAAATCCCTTCTAATGTTACCCGAGTTCCAGGCCAAGCACGGAAAATAACCGATGCCGTATTAGCAGATAAAACCGTTAGTAAGATAATAACCGCAACAGAAATCGAAATTACCATTGCGATATTACTAATCCCCTTTACCGATACTTTAGGAATAATATAATATCGTTTTTGGTAACGAATTGAATAGTAAATTTTTTTAATAACTGTCACAAAAATAAACACAATCAGAAAGGCCAAAAAAATCAAGGAAATTTTTCAACCAGCAATACCATTGTCCGTTGGATTTGTACTAGTTGCACTAGCTAAAACACTTTGTCAATTTCGCATATTCCTCTCCTTTGTCTTTTTAATTTTACCATTTAATAAACCCCTTCTTATGTTTTATTAGATATTCGTTAGCAGTTGAAAAGTGTTTTGTGCCTAAAAAAGAACGAAAAGCACTTAAAGGCGAAGGGTGTGATGATTGAATCACAAGGTTTTCTGTTTGATTAATAAAAGGCAAATATGCTTGGGCATTTTTTCCTCACAAAAGATAAACAACATGCTTCGTGTGCCGTAAAGCACCAAAAACATGCTGAATCAGTTCTTCATAACCTAATTGATTGTGTGACAAAGGCTCATTAGCATTAACACTTAAAATTGTGTTTAATAATAAAACCTTCTGGTCAACTCAATCGGACAGATTGGTATTGGTACGAATAATTTGTAAATCGTTTGCAAGGGCTTTGAAAATATTAACCAATGAAGGAGGGGGAGGTAATTTTGAATTCACAACACTGAACGCCAATCCATGTGCATATCCCGGAGTATGATACGGATCTTGTCCTAGGATTACTACCCGCGTTTCATCAATTGGAAAATCAGCAAAACACGCAAATAAATCTTGCTTTTTTGGATAAATAATCTTAGTTTTTGATCATTCATCTAAGGTTGCAATAATTTTTTGTAAGTATGGCTTCTCTAATTCTTGCTTAATAAATGTTTTTCAAGATTTCATTCGTTAGCGTAGTCAAACTCTTTATCAACTGGTGTAATGTTATTTAAATCAAGCAATAATGCAATTTTTGATCTAATCAAATTAATCATTTGTTCATCAAATACCATTTCTGGTTTGATGTCTTTATCAATCAAACTATATCCTGCGACTTTAGCATATTGAATTACGCCATTATTTCCATATATCGTTTTACTTGCCACCGCTTTTTTAATATATTCATTAAATAAAGCGGATTGAACAAAATTATCACGTTGTAAAGTGGCATTATTAAAATCAATCGCATATGGATAAACAGCATCTTGCCCACGATCATGTGGATAATATGCTAAATCATTGAATTTATCATCATCTGCTGTTGTTTTGGTGTTATTTGCCGTTAATGCTTTTTTAAGTTCAAAACCAGTTACATTGAAAGCATCTACTTTAACTAGTGAACCTGCGTAATATTGATTATAAACATTCGCTGCTTTTATTTCTTCTTCAGTTAAATCCCGTTTTAACATGGCTTTTCATTGCATTATTTTTTGTTGGGTTGCTTGATCGTTTAGTTTATTACTTGTTAGAACGGATGGTCGGAAATTTAACACAATATCTGCTAACGGAATATTGTAAACCAAATTACTAATTTCTTTTTTGGGATATGTTTTTTTATTGGCTTCTGATAAACGGAAATTAATATTTTCTAAACCCTGTTTCAGCGCTTCATCATTAACTGGAAGAATGAAATTTCCACCAGTTTTACCTGATGAATCATATCAAGCATACTGTAATTTTAAATTCTTAATTTTTATTAAAACATTGTTTTTTTCAGGATTAATTAGCAAATCATCACTAACCTTAGTGCCAAAACCAAAAGCATCTACATGACTTAAATCGCTTCCTTGATTTACTGGATAAATTTCGTAATCAAAATCCATATTGTATAAAGCTAATTTATAAGTATAACGACCTTCGCCAACGCCAGTTGCAAGTGCTACTAAAAATTCTTTAGCAACTTCATTATCTGTATTGTTATAGAAACCAAAAATTTTTGTTCCCATATCTAAGTTAATATATTGTAGTAATTGATCTGTAAATGATGAGATGTAAGTATAAACACTATCAGTTACTAATAAATGGTTGTATAAGCTAGCTAGCTCATTAATTTTAGCTTGATCCTTTTTGAAAAGTTCAACATTAAAACCTGTTGCTGTCTCTAAATTAGTTGGTAATAATGCGTTGGGGTCAGTAATATTTTTTTCTTCTCTAGTAGGATAAGTTAGTTTGTTATAAACTAATCTTACTAGTTCGTTTCGAATCATTTCTGTATTAAATGGTTTCAAATATCCTGGTTTATCATAGTTACTTGCTGTTCATACTTCTTGCTTTGCTAAAGTATTGGACACATCATTTTTTAATAAAAAACCATCTGCGTTAATTTCCTCATTTTTTGCATCATAACGTTTATTGTCTTTATTATATGTATAATTTAAATCGCCAATTGCATAATATGCATTATTTAAAATTTGATTTTGGTTTCCAAAAACAAATTCATGTGTTGTTTTACGATTGTTGTCAATATTAACCTTAACGGCTACGTGGCCAAAATAATTGTTATTGGTTGTAGATTTTAAATTTACAAAGTTATAAGGGACGCCAGGTTTTGCCGTCGCCGAACATGCGGATGCAATCATTGTGGTAGTCAAAAGTGTTAAACCAGTGATACTGGTCAGTCACAATTTACGTTTGGTAGTTTTTTTCATTTGTATATTTCCTTACCTTTATTTGTCATGAAATTTCCCAATATTTTTTTGGAAAACAATGTTTGTTTGACCAGTTGGGCCATCACGATTTTTTGCTAATAAAACGTGAGTTTCAATCATATTATTCCCATCATCATCTACATCAATGTTCGCTTCTTCACCTTTTTTAGAATTAAAATTAATTTGTTGATAACGATCATAATAAATAAAAATTACACTATCTGCATCTTGTTCGATCGCACCTGATTCTTTTAAATCCGATAAAAGAGGTGGTTGCAAGCTTGGTTGTTGGGGTATTTGATTGTTATATGATTTTTGTCATGGTGTTGTTTGTGGCTGAGCTGACGGCTTATTAGTTTCAGCAGCTCGGCTTAATTGAGCAACAGCTATAATCGGAATATTTAAATCTAGTGATAAACGCTTTAATGTATTAGAAACTTTTGCAACTTGTTCTGCTCGTGACTGGTTGTTTTTACGTTCAGAGCTAATTAGTTGTAAATAATCAATAACAACTAAGGCAATTTTTTTACGTTTATGTAAATCATAAATTTGTGATTCAATGCTGTTAATTGTGTTAATATTTTGGTCGCCAATTTGCAATGGATAATCCATTAATTTTTCCATTGCATGATCAATTATTTGATAATCTGCATTACTAATATTTTTAGAATAAAATTTACGCGGAATCATGTTGGTTTCCAAAGCGGCAAGTTTATCTAAAATCTGGCTCTTATTCATTTCTAAAGAAAAGAACAAAATGATTTTTTTCATTTTTTCATCAGTTTGTGATGCATTATATTCTTGGATTTTTGTGATATTGTTTTTAATTATATTTAAAGCAAAAGATGTTTTCCCCATCCCAGCCCGTGCGGCAAGCACAATTAACTGGCCTGGTTTAAAACCATTGGTCATCTTATCTAAATGTCGATAACCAGAAAAAATCGCATCCTGATTATGGCCTTTTTCCCGAACCAACATCATCTTTTCATAATAATTTTTAGTAATAGTTCGCATGTCATCTATTTTTTCGGCATCTTGGTTTAGTAAAATAGTTCGAAAATCAGATAACCATTGATCATAACTATTTTTAGAATTGCTAATAGCAATATTGCTCTTAAGAATTTTAGACGCTAACAAATCTAATTCATCTTTAATATAAGCATTCTTAACAATTCGAATTGAAGTATGCACATAACTATAGTAATAGCTAATTTCATTAATTTGATTTAAATAAAGCAAAAATCTGTTTTGGTCATTTAAAAACTCTTTAGTTGTTCGTAGTTGATTTAATAGCGAAACATCATTAATTGCATTCATATTATTATCTTCATTTAATGCTAAAATTTGCTCATAAAAAATTTGAGCAATTTTATTACGAAAATGAAAAGGTTGCAAGTTTGCTCTAATATCATCAACAGATTCATTTTGCTGTAAGCATGTTGCAATAATATGTTTTTCTGCAAAATCCAATTCATTGCGGTTTTGTTGAACAAGCTCATCTTGGTCATAATCGACCCCTAAATCAGAGGGTATTTTTTTCAACGGCATTAATTAGCTGAACTAACGTTAACTTTAACCTCTGCAACAATATCTTTGTAAATAACAACTTGGATTGTGTAAATCCCAATATCCAGATTGTGGGGATTTTTGATCATATGTTTTGTAATAGAATTGTTTGTTAAAGTGTTTAGTTTGTCTATAATTTGTTTATTTGTGATATGACCAAAAGTTTGTTCCTTATTTGTTTTTAAAGTAAAATTCAAAACCTCTTGTTCTAATTTTTTCTTAACAATTACTGCTTGCAAACGTTTTTCTTGTTCAATAGCATCTAATTTATCAAGATCATCAGCTAAGTGGTGTGAAGACGCGGGAGTATACAAAACTGCTTTCTTATTTTTAATTAGGAAATTTTTTGCATACCCGTCTGCAACTTCAACAACGTCATTTTTATTCCCTACCTTGGGAACATTAGTTAATAAAATAACTTTCATAATAACACCTCTTAATTTATATTATAAATAAAACGAAAACACCTTAGCGATATTTTCGTTTTGTTTGTTATTCGTAATATTTTTATTCTTTAACAAATGGTAATAAACCAACAAAACGAGCTCGTTTGATGGCATTAGCAACACGTCTTTGCATACGTGCTGAACATCCTGTTACCCGACGAGGTGAAATTTTGTTGTTATTGTTAATAAAACGTTGAAGTAATTCAACATCCTTGTAATCAACATGTTCTACTCCTTTTGCAGATAGAACACAGATTTTTTTACGTGGACGGCGTTTAAAGTTATTAAAGTTAGCCATATTATTCTCCTTTTTAAGATTTAAAAAAATTATTTATTGTCAATTCAATCATATGAATCATCATCGTCTAAATCAGATACATCAAAGGTTGATGGATTTGAATTAAAATTTGATGATTGATAAAATTGGTTCTTACTTGTAAACTGGTCATTTGACGAAAAGTCTGTTGATTCATTACCTTGATAAGTATTAAATGACGCATTGTTTTGACTACGCCGGATACTTCTAATATATTGAATCCTTACACTTAAGTCATATACCTTATCACCATTTTTATTGATATAACTACTTGATACAAGGGAACCCTCAATTGTAACCATATCACCTTTGTGTAAATATTTTGTGATAAAGTCTGCTGGTTGATTTCACGCAATACACGGAATAAAATCTGTTTTATCGCTTGAAAAGCTTGTTGACGTCGCAACTGTTATACGAGTAAAATAATTACTACCAGAAGATGTTTGTGTAATTGGAAGTGGATCTTTCGCAAGATTTCCAACAAGAATTACTTTATTTATCATTGTTTTGTTCCTTGTATAATGTTATATTAAGCAAAAAGAAAACTAGTTTTCTTCGTTGTTTGATTGATTACGTTGTGCTTCACGTTCAGCCTTCATTGCTTTTCATGCGGCTTCACGTTCTGCAGCAAAACGCGCTTGTTCTGCTTGTTGTTTTTCAAAAACAACAGCTTTCTTTTCGTTACGAAGAATTTTCTTCGGATTAATTGTCGCTTTATAACCGTAATCTTTTTCTAAGTTAATAATAATGTGACGTAAAACATTTTTATTGATCACAGCCAAACGACGGAATTCATTAATTAAAGATGCATCTTCAGTTTCGAAGTTGTATACATAACGGTAGCAAACTTTAAGTTTTTTAATTTCATATGCTAAAGGTTGAACACCTTCGTAGTTATTTTCTTCGATTTTTGTATCTTTTAATGTTGCTTTTAATTCGTTAGCAACCTTGTTAGCTTCGTTTTGATCTAAATCTCCACGAACAACAAGCATAATTTCATATTTTGCCATAGTCTAATTACTCCTTTGGATATTTATAAATAGTTAATTTATCTAAATTAACAAGAGGGTTTATTTTTTGCAAAATAAACTATTTAATTATATCAAAAAGAACGACATAAAAAAAGGATAAATCGATAAAAGAGAAAGCAACAAACAAAAACAAACATCTTTTTCAGATGTTTGTTTTTGTTTTTTATTTGGCGTTTTTAATTGTCTCTAAATCGATTGTTCACACATTTTTTGGTGTGTCAAGATCGTTGGTTGGTTCATAACGAGTTGCACTATTGAACGCACGTGAAGTTTCAACGACTTTACTAAATACTTTTGCTTGGTCAGAAACTTCTCCACTCTTATCAGCAGCGTGAGCGTGTCTTCCACGAATAATAATATTTACACCTAGTTTTTCGATTTCTGGTAAATTTTTCGTCGAGAAAACATTATCTCCAGTTAATTCTGTTACATTTTTTAAATATTTTTCTTTTCAATCAATTAAATGCAATGCACCTTGATAAGTTTCATGTCCTGAAGTTGATAAGTTTGAAGATACTGTTAGATCTGGTTTTAAACTTAAAGCAAATAATTGGTCTAGAGACTGTGATGATGTTGCTCAAATTTTAATATCTGTGTTGTTTTCACGCATATATTTCTTAAACACACCTTTAGCATTGTCGTTTAGTTTATATTTTCCTTCTGATACCATAACTTTATCAGATTCATTATATAAACTCATAGGTGGAACTTCTTTTCAGATTTTCATTAATTCTGATTTTGATTTTAATGCATCAGCGGTTGTCTTGTCCATCCCAAATGCACGAGATAATTTATCCAAATTGTTTAATAATCCAATTAAACCGTAGTTAGAATATCAAGTATCAGACATTGGTGTGATGAAAAAGTTATTATCTCTATTCGCAGCTGTTTTTAATAATCGAGGTGCTGTAAAATCACTATATCCTGCAATAGTGTTTGCAAATGTTTCCATTTTTGCCGTATCACGAGTATAAGTTGTTCCAGATACAGTATACCCATCTTTGTAGCCTGCATCATATCACATATAAACAACTTTATCAGCAGTTTTCATGAATGCTTGGTCAATTTTTTGAGGTAAAGAATTTCTAGCAGCAGCATCTGAACCTTCAGCAATTGTATCTCCATAAGAGAATCAAGGATCTAATAAATTAAACGCTGATTCATTGCTTGTATTAGGAACTGGGAAATACATTCCCAAGCCTGGTAATTCTGCATTTGTTGGTTTTGCATATAGCAATGGGAAGGTTGAAGGTTGGAAGATTGCATAATTATTAGCTCATTCAGAGCTCAATGTAGTTAATCCATTCTCTCCCCCAAAGTTTACACCAACTAGAACAGTCGTTTTTGCATCACGCAAACCTTTTCAGAATGCTGAATCTGCATACATTTTAATATCTTTTTTTAATGCTGCAATTAATTTTTCTGCTTGTGCACTAAATGTTGCTGCATATTTACCTTCTTTAATCAGCGGAGCAAAAGTAGTTGATTTTGATAGATCAATTGCTTCATCTAATTGTTTTGCAGTATTTCTTAATTGAGCAATCGGAGAATTTCATCATGTGTTGTAAACACTTACAATTTCTCCTTCATCCTCCATTTGTTTATTTAATAAACGGTTAATGTACTTTGCATCAACTTGAACGTTAGATTGTTTGCTGTTAATTGCTGGTTTACAACTTGCAGCAATAGCACTAAATGTCGCAACAGCAGCTAGTGACCCAAAAGTACTTCATAAAATTTTTTTCGTTTTTTTAGTCATAATATTCCTTTCGTTTCATTAATTATTCTAAAAAATTCGTATTAGACAGTTTCTGTAAAATACTGCTAATATTATAGTTATTAAGCTATTTTTGTGCATATAAAATGTACTATTTTTTTGGAAAAAAATTCGTTTTTCAGCAAAAAAACTAATTTTTTCTGTCAAAAAGTTTAAAAATATGCTTTAGAACAATAAAACTAATTGCCAACAAATAAAACCAAATGTGGATCTCTAGATTTACTAACAGTTGCTTTTGATTTAAACATAGCGATCAACTAATTTTGTTAACTGGTATTTTTTAATCTCTTTTTTACTGACTAAGTGAATTTTTAAAATTCTAAACAACAAAGAGTTAGAAACCACAGCAATGTCTGATGTAGTCATAATTAAAATCGAAATAAATGGTGGGATAATTCCTAAAACAGCTAATGGTATAAACAAAATATTGTATGCAAATGCTCAAAACAAATTTGTTCATATAAAAAATTTTGTTTTTTTGGTAATCATAATTAATTTAAAAATATTAATAATGTCCGCATTTACTAAATTAATATCTGAAACTGCGTTAGCTGCTTGATTATGCACACCAATGGAAATTGCAAGATCTGCCTGTTTTAAAGCGAGGAGGTCATTAATGCCATCACCCACATACATTACCACTTTATTTGTCTGTTGGATTTGACTAACAATGTTTGCTTTTTCTTCTGGCTTGACTTGTGAGTAATATGCATCAACACCTAATTCATCAGCAAGATATTTAACCGTCGCTTCGTTATCGCCACTAATAATATAAGTACTGATTCCTCGTGCTTTTAATAAAGCAATTGAATCTTTAGCATCATCGCGAATTTGATCAGTAAAAACAATGATGCTAACAACTTGACGATTAATTGCTAAGTAAACAGTAGATATTAATTCACTTTTAATAACAGAATTTAATTCTGTTTCCCTAAACATTGAAAAATCATAATTATTAGTTTCTAAGTAATGACGATTAGTTAATAAATATTCATTATTTTGATAATCGTGCGCAATAACCCCTACTCCCGATTGTTCTTTAATTTCTAATTCATTTGTTCCGATTGGAATATTGTTTTGTAAACAATATGATACATACGATTTGGCAAGTGGATGCAAAGACACACTTTCAAGTTGGTAAATTAAAGATAGGTAGTCCTTGTTGCCTAAAATTTTATCCACTACTAAAACCCCAGTGGTCAAGGTTCCGGTTTTATCAAAAGCAACTGCATTAATCTTTTTAATTTTTTCAAAAACTTTCGCATTGTTAAAAACAATACCATTTTTTGCCGCCTTCGCCGATCCAATTAAAACAGCAAGTGGAATAGCGATTCCAAAGGCGCAGGGACACGAAATAACAAGCACAGAAATCGCAATATGTACAGCTTTATTATAATCAACAACTATGCCTTCTAAACTAATATAATGTTTATCGACCATTAAATGACCAATGTTGTGGTTTTTGCTTAAAAAATAAACATCTCAAGTTTGAATACTTGGAAATACAACCTGCAAGACAAAAGATAAAATAGACATTAAAATGATTAAGGGTGTAAACCATAACGCAATTTTATCAGCTAATTTTTGAATTTTTGGTTTAGTTTGTTCAATATTACTAATTCTTGTTAAGATTTTGTGAATTGTTGAGTCATTATAACGCTTTGTTATTCTAAAAACAAAGGATTCACCTAAGTTAACCGAACCTCCGATTAAATCATGACCAGCAGATTTTAAAATTGGTCGTGCTTCACCAGTTAATGTCGACTCATCGACATCCGCAAACGCAGATATTAATTGTCCATCAAAAGGAATTACTTCCCCCTTGCGCACATAAACTAAATCGTTGACTTTTGCAGAAAATACTACTTTAGTTGTGTAATTTTTAGTTTTTTCATCATAAGCATTATACGTTTTAACTTCTAGGTTATTTAATTCCTCAATATCCTGGTTGGCTTTTAGTTTAATTCGAGCATTAACCACATGACCAACGCTCATTGTTGCAATAATCATACAAGCAGTTTCGAAAAAACCCATTGTTAAGACATCATAGTGGATTTGATTGTTAATTGTTGCATATAAAGAATAAATATATGCAACCAATGTTGAAATTACAACCAATAAATTTATCCCAATTTTCTTTCACTTAAAAACTTCAAAAAATGCATCCCGGTAAAACTGGTATCCAATTCCGAAAATCACAAAAGTACTAAGAACAAAAATCACTCAACTGTAAATTAAATACTGGTTGGGACTAAAAAGCGTATGTTTAGAGAACATTATAACCATCTCTAAAACCATTAAGGGAATGCTAATGATTAGAGCAAGCAACACAACACTTAATTCTTTAACATATTGTTTTTTAACAAGAGACCATTTTTTTCATTTTAACGTTAATGAAGATAATATTCGCATATGCTATTGTTAGTAAATATATTCTTCAAGTATAATGTTATCAAAACCATTGGCTTTAATGTTTTGCAGAACATTTTCTCGTTTATTTGTTTGTTCGTCAAATTCAAAGGAAAACGTTTTATCCAAAAAGTTAATGTTCACATTTTCTACACTAATTTTATCTAATACAGACCGTAGTGATGTAAGACAAGAACCGCAACGTAAATTTTGTGAAGTTAATTTAATGTATGTCATAAGATATTCCTCATTCATTAATTTTGTTGTTTAAATTATAAAATAAATTGTCCCAAAAAATCTAATAACTATGCTTGTTTTGTTCCATTTTTTCTTTAATATAAACATTTTTATTCAATATAGTGTTATTTAAAAGATTTTTTATTATAAATAAGTTATAATTATTAGTTACTTTTTAGAAATAAAAAATTATTTTTAGAATAAAAAAGAGAGGTTGCAATATGAAACCTCTCTTTTTGTTAACGTTTGGTTTTGTCAAACGGTTTCCCCACATTTTTGGGTGCAGTAGAATATTTTGCAAATGCAACCATTCCGATTAGAGTAATTGCATATGGAATTGTTTTGATCAAATGGGTATAGTGTTCGTTTTTCACTAGACCAGGAATAATGTTTTTAATACTTGCAAAGACAATTGACATTACAAGAATTAAAGGTATTTTTCAACCACCAGCGATTAAGATTGCAAGCGATAGGAAACCGATCCCATCTACTGAACCATAAAATCCAGTCCCTTTCTGATACATAAACAATCCGCCAGCAACTCCTGCAATTACACTTGAAATCGAAATTGCAATTCATTGGTATTTATAAACATTAATCCCTTGGGCATCAGCCGCATTAGGATTTTCTCCAATTGCATATAAACGAAGTCCAAATGGTGTTTTTTTCATCATAAAATAAAACGCCATTACGATTAAAATAATTGCGATTAAAATAATTAAGCCACTGAAATAAAACACCGGTTGGCCATTTGTATTTGTAATTTCCAAAAAACCACGATAATCACTGGTCAAACTTGTTTTTGCATTATTGGTAATCGCTTTAGCAATCGGATTGGAAACAAAAGTGGCAATCCCTGATGCAAGTAAGTTGATCGCAGTCCCTGCGATAATTTGATTCGTTTTTAATTTAATTGTTAAAAAACCAAATAATAAACCCATAGGAATTGTCGCGATCCCTGCGACAATTAACGGTAAAATAAGGCTATATTCAAAGTTTTTTTGATCATTCAAGACCCCTGCACTGTTTTTCATACTAAATGCTACAATACTAAAAAATAGTGCTCCAAAAATCATTTGTCCGTTAATAGAAATATTAGCAATTCCTACACGTTCGCTAAAATAACCACTCAAGGCACCTAAAGCAAAAATCCCAATAAATAAGACAAGGGTTGTTAAGTTAAAATCAATTGCAGTATATGACATTAGATAACAGCCCTTTCAATAATTTGTTGTTGATCTACATTCAATGCTTGTTCATATGAAGTTTGCAATCAAGTTAATAGTAGTTGATTTTGCTTGTTATCTAGTTTAATTTGTTTAATTTTATTTAAGCTAGTTTCATATGTTTGTTTAATTTTTTGAGTAGATGACAAACGCAGATGTTTGTGCATATATTTTTTTGCTTCTTGAATTGTTTTATCTTCTTGATTCAATAACTCTTGATATGTATTGTAATTCTTCAAATAAATATTTCACACTTGTTTAAAGTGTGGATCTCGATTGCTCATTATATTTGCAATATGAACTCATTGTTCATGAGTTATTTTCTGTTTATAAACAAGTAATTCGTAAACTCCCTTAACATCTTCATCCATTGCATTGATATAAATAGTTGGGTCAGTTTGTTCTTGCAACAATACTCAGTCATCATTGCTCATATTTTTTTGATTAATTAGTTTTTGGTATGTTGAATTTAAAAAAATATTTTTATAAGAGCTTCGGTTCTCTTCATTAATTAATCAATCAACACTTGGGTTTTTACGAAGATAAGCTAAATATTCATTGTAATCAAAACCAATTTTTTCAGCATATCGCTTAAGGTTTTGGAAAGCAAATTTTAATAAATTTTGTTGATCTAAGTAAATTTTATCTCTTAAATTACTTAGTTTTTTTGATTCTCTTAATGATAAACGGTGGTGAAAAATCTTAGCTTTGTGTAAAATTCTTTGTTCCGGAAAGAACACTTGATTCACTTTTTGAATTAACAGATGTTTACGCAATTGTTTATAGTTTTTTTCAACAGCATTAACATATGCTAAATACTCTTGGTTATATAAAGCATTATAGTATTGATTAATTAATTGCTGTAAATATCGCACACGTTGTGGGTTATCTGTTTTTGTCGTATTAATACGAACTGCTTTTAGAGCATCCTTATGTGCTTTTTTTAGTCGAACATAAGTCCCATTATATGTAGAAATAATACTGTTCAATTCGTTTTCATAATGTTTATAGTCCTCAAGACCTTTTTTAGCATAAATCCATTTAAACATTAAATAGATTGGTGAAATTTTTTCAAATAAAACAAACATTGCTGCACCAATCATAATGAATGAAATAATTAAACCGCTTACTTCTGAAGGGAATGACCCTCCTAAATAGTCAGCAGAAAATTGTAACATTCCAACAAGGAAAGAAATTGGAATAACAGCAAGCGGGTGCACTAATGCAATTAACCCAATTGCAATACCATCAAATCCCTCATTAGGTAGGATGTCTACGTTTTCTTTAATCGCAATCGCTTGTCCTTGACTATTAGCAGTATATAAGACAAATCCTAAAATCCCCGCAATCATTCCAGAAATTGCAAATGTAGCAATTGCGATTGTTTTTGTCTTATAACCAGCATAGCGCGAAGCTTCAAACGAGCGACCAACTGATAGAACTTTTTGACCAAAAACAGTAAACCGTAATAAAATGAAAACAATCACTGCAACTAAAACAAAAATTCCTAGTGCAAATAAATAACCATATCCTGGTGCTAAACCATCTAAAGTGAAGTTTCACTGAATAGTGGCTGAACCTTGGGGAATAGAAGCGTTTTGAGCATATAGTCCGTTATTTGATTTTAAAATTGTATATTTTGCAAGGAAATAAATCATTCAGTTTAGTAAAATTGATGACACTACTTCGTTAATTTTAAGAAAGATTTTTAATATTCCAATAAAAACAGTAACTAAAGCACCTGCTGCTGCGGCAATAATGAACAACAAGATTTGCCCAACGACAATTGGAACATTAAGATGACTAATCTGCAAATGCCGGACGACAACAATCATAATTAGACCTGCAGCAAGCATCTGCCCAGAAATTCCGATATTAAATAAACCTGCTTTAAAAGCAAAAATAAATGAGAGAGCTGCAATCCCTGCAACCGCTACTTTATTTAAATAAATATCGTATGATCCAACTCATCTAGTAAATAATCGGTGGATAAAATCTTTAGGATCGTATCCTAAAATACCGACAAAAATAGTAACTGCAATAATCGCGATAAAAATTGCAAAAATAGTTGATAAAGCTTTTTTGTAATTACTTTTCGCTGGCAAAGTAGAGAAAACCTTATGCCATGCGAGTTTGCGAGCGTATTTATGCATTGTGTTCACCTGCCATAAGTTCTCCAATTTTTTGTTTTGTCATTTCTGTTTTGTCTCCTAAACCAATGAAATGTCCATCATGAATAACTGCAATTGTGTCAGCAAGCGCAAGAATTTCATCTAATTCGTAAGATATCAATAAAACAGCATTATTTTTTTGTTTTTCTAATAAAACTTGTTCGTGGATAAATTCAATAGCCCCTAAATCAAGTCCTCTTGTAGGTTGCACCATCATAATGAGATTATGCTCACGTTGAATTTCTCGACCAACAATTAATTTTTGTTGATTTCCCCCACTTAATGCACGAGCTAAATTATCCCCAATTGTTGTTCCACGTACATCGTATTTGTTAATAATTTCAATTGCTTTTTCAACAATTTTGTTGCTATTGATGAATCCGGAATGGCTATAAGGTTTTTTGTTAATTTCTTGCAAAACCGTATTCATCATAATTGAATCATCTAAAATTAAACCATGTTTGTGGCGATCTTCTGGGATATGAGATAAACCCTTTAGATAACGTTTAGCAATTGATTCTTTAGTTATATCATTATTGTTTAAAATAATTTTAGCGCCAGGATTAGCGTTATTCAAGCCTGCGATAGTTAAAGCTAATTGGCTTTGTCCATTACCCTCTACACCAGCGATTGCAAAGACCTCACCAGCATGGACTTGAAAATTCAATGCTTTTGTCTGATCCTTGCTTGTTGGTTTTAACTGGCGATAAATGTCAAGATTGTGTACATCTAAAATTACTGGTTTATCTGTTCTGTCATAAACTTGGTCGTTCTTAACAGCAACAAGTTTCCGACCAACCATTAATTCAGCCATTTCTGCAATACTTTTATCTTTAACTTCAAAACGATCAATAAATTGGCCGCGACGAATAATAGTTGCGCTATCTGCAACCTGTTTAATTTCATTGAATTTATGGGTAATAATAACGATTGTTTTTCCGTCTTTTTTGAAATCCAAAAGCATTTGTAAGAAAGATGCAATTTCATCCTCAGATAAAACCGCAGTTGGTTCATCAAAAATTAAAATATCGATATCTTTATACAATAATTTTAAAATTTCTGTTTTTTGTTGTTGACCAACTGTTAAGTTGCTAATTTTCTTTTTCAGATCTAATTTTAATTTATATGATGAAATAATACTAGTTAGTTTGCGAGCAATTTTTCGTCGAGGAATAACGTTTGTAATTGCTGCTTCTTCACTTCCTAAAATAATATTATCTAATACACTTAAAGTATCAATCAGTTTAAAGTGCTGATGCACCATACCGATACCGTATTTACTTGCATCTTTAGCAGATGCGAAATTAATGGTTTCTCCATTAATTTTAATAGAACCTGAATCCTGTTTGTAAATACCAAAAAGGATCGACATCAATGTTGATTTTCCTGCGCCATTTTCACCAATGATTGCATGAATTTCGTTCTTTTTTACAAATAAATCAACATCTTTGTTTGCAACGATTTTACCATTTAAAAACGTTTTGGTAATTTTATGCATCTCAATTGCAAAAACGGTTTGGTTATTGTTGTTTTGCATATTGTTGTCTCATTCTCCATAATTATAAGATAACTAATGTAGGAAAATACTAGTTACCAGTTGGTTTGGGAATATTAATTCCTTTTGAACTATAAAAAGCTTTAAGTCCTTCATAGCTTGTTTGGTTAAATGATTGATCATCAATTCGTGATCCCGCATTTCCTAGTGCTAATTTAACAAGTTTTGCTTTTTCTTCATCGGTATTTGCAGCATTTCATACTTCTGCAAATTTAATTGATGTTTTTTTGTTTCCACCAATTTTTAAAAAACTTGTTTCATTGTATTTATATTCCATTGTCTTATTGTTAGCACCAGTATAAGTATTGGTTGTTGTTAAATTATTAAATTCGTTTGAGTTTTTTAATTCATCAATTGCTGACGCATAGTCTGTTACTGCTTTGCCAGCTAATTTTAATGCATCAATTAAATATTGTTGACCAGGTGTTGATACTCCTACTAAGGGTTGGTTGTTAAAATAAGATTTTTCGTCAAAACCAACTAATGAGTGTGTACCCAAACGGAATTGGTTATCTTCAGCTTTTGCAGTTAATGCAGTAGTTTTTATTGCTCCTTCGATTAATGCCTGCACTGCTAAATCTAATCTTTTTGTGATCGAAAACAATATTGCTTTTCCGTTGTTAACACTAGTAAAATTTGTTGTTTTATTTAGCGCAGCGTTGTCTTCCTGTGGTACGTCAACCCCAATTACTAAAATTGGACGCGTTGTGTTTGTGGAAGCAGTATTTACAGCATCAATTGTTTGGGCACCTGATACCGGTAAAATTAAATCAGCACCATCTGAAACTAAACTACTTAAAATTGTTGCAACTTTTCCTTCACCCGGTCCTCATGCACCACTTTCAAAAGATTCACCAGCTGTTGCTTGGTCAACCTCAACCCAAGTTTTTGTCACATTTTTATCGTTTGCTTGTGGAACTTGTTTGTTTGCTAATAAAGTGTTAGCATACTTCACACCTTCTTGAAAACCTTTAATAAAACTTAAAGTTGAAGCGTAGCCTTGCCCAACAAACCCACCTCATTTAAGAGTGTTTTTAGTTTTCATAAACGCAGCTTGGTTGGCGTTTAGGTAATAAGCGGCCGCAATTCCTGTAGCAAATCCACCGTGGTCTGTTCTAAATTCAACAGAAGCTACACGTTCTTGGTTTTTTTCACCCGTATATTTTGCGTCAATAAAACCAACAACCGCGTTGTTTGCTAATCCGTCTTTTTGACCCATTGTTTGGTTTAAAGCATCAATAAAACTAAAACCGGTCGTGATCAAGAAGCGCCCACCATCATCAATTAAAGATTTAAATGTTGCTGCAAAATCAGATGTATCTCCGCCTTGTGTCGCTCTAAAGAAACTATTTAATTCATATTTTGGTTTTTGTTTTGTACAACTTACAGCAATTGCTGTGAGAGCCAAAAAACTAGTTATTATTCCTAAAAAACCAAAAAAGATTTTTTTCCTAAACTGGAATTTTTTCATTACTTTTTCCTTCTAAAATCTAGTTATAAAATTGAATATAAAAAATTTATTCGAAATAATATTATATAACAATAATATTCCACTTTTTAAAATAATGGATTGATGTTTTATGCATATTTTTTGGTACTAAAAATGAATGAAAAGTCAAGAAAAAATATTTTGAATAACTTTTTAAGAAATATAAAGATATTTAGGATAATTGGTAAGTTTTACTAATTCTATACTTATTTGCTTTTAAATAAGAAACTACTTTAATTAATTTATTTCTTAAATAAAAGAGTAAATATTAAGATAAAGAGATGTGCAACTTTATGTCGTTGCGCATCTCTTTACAATTTGTATCATTAATAGAATACTATTAATTTTTATAATTGAAATTAAATTTTAGTTTGCAACTATTTAGCGTTTCAAAACTCTTACGTTAGTAAATAATAAATTTAGTTACCAGTTGGTTTTGGAAGAATAATTCCGTTTGCTTTATAGAAAGCTCTAAGACCCTCATATGTTGTTTGGTTGAATGATTGATCATCAATTCTTGAACCAGCATCACCAAGAGCTAATTTAACAAGTTTTGCTTTTTCATCTTTGTTTGCAGCTGAATTTCACACAGTAGCAAAAGCTGTTGATGAAGTTCTAGAAGATGAGTTGTCAAGGAAAGAAGTTTCATTGAAAGTGTATTCTTTTGAGACTTGATTAGCACCTGTATATGTGCTAGTTGTTGCCAATTCGTTATATTGAGATGAGTTTTGAATTTCACGAATTGCAGAAACGTAATCAGTCACTGTTGATTTACCAGCTAATTTTAATGCATCAATTAAATATTGTTGCCCAGCTTTTGAAACACCAACAAGTGGTTGTCCGTTGTAATATGATTTTTCGTCAAAACCAACTAATGAGTGTGTTCCCAAACGGAATTGGTTATCTTCAGCTTTTGCAGTCAATGCAGTAGTTTTTGTGGCATTATCAATTAAAGCTTGTGCAGCTAAATCTACACGTTTAGTAATTGAAAATAAAACAGATTTTCCACCATTAAGATCCGCAAAGTTTGTTGTTTTATTTAGCGCAGCGTTGTCTTCCTGTGGTACGTCAACCCCAATTACTAAAATTGGACGCGTTGTGTTTGTAGAAGCAGTATTTACAGCATCAATTGTTTGTCCACCAGCTACTGGTAGAATTAAATCAGCACCATCTGAAACTAAACTACTTAAAATTGTTGCAACTTTTCCTTCACCCGGTCCTCATGCACCGCTTTCAAAAGATTCACCAGCTGTTGCTTGGCCAACCTGAACTCAAGTTTTTGTCACATTTTTATCGTTTGCTTGTGGAACTTGTTTGTTTGCTAATAAAGTGTTAGCATACTTCACACCTTCTTGAAAACCTTTAATAAAACTTAAAGTTGAAGCGTAGCCTTGCCCAACAAACCCACCTCATTTAAGAGTGCTTTTAGTTTTCATAAACGCAGCTTGGTTGGCGTTTAGGTAATAAGCGGCCGCAATTCCTGTAGCAAATCCACCGTGATCTGATCTAAATTCAACAGAAGCTACACGATCCTTGTTTGCTTCCCCATTATATTTAGAGTCAACAAAACCGACAACTGTGTTCTTTGCCAATCCCTCTTTTTTACCCATCGTTTCGCTTAATGGCCCAGTAAAACTAAAACCAGTCGTAATTAAATAACGTGCACCATCATCGATTAATGAGTTAAATGTTGCTTGGAAAGCAGCTGTGTCACTTCCGGCAGTTGCTCTATAAAATGTATTTAAAACATAAGGAGAAACTTCTGCTTGAGTGTTCCCTTTATCGTTATTTGTTTTGCCTGATTCTCCACCTTTTTTTGTATCATTTTTATCGTCTTTAGCACAACTAGCAGCAACTGCTGCAACTGCTAATAAAGCAGCAGAAGCGCCAAATAAGCCAAATAAAATTTTTTTGTTTAATTTTAATTTTTTCATTATATTTCCTTAATTAATTCAACATAAACGAGTATCAACCTACTCAAAAATATTATATTATAATTTTATTTGTATATACAAGATTATTAAAATAAAAGATAAAAAAGAAGTCTTGTGTGCTTACACAAAACTTCTCAGTGCATTTTTCTTAAGAATCGCAAACATTTCCTCTTCTGAAACATTTCTAATCTCTGCAATTTTCTTAGCAGTTTCAATGACATAATAAGGATAATTTGTTTTTCCACGATAGGGTGTAGGAGTTAAAAACGGGGCATCTGTCTCCACAAGAATACGGTCTAAATCAACAGCTCTAACGCATTCGTACAATTCTAGAATATTATTTTTTGGCGTTGCTTTAAAAGTAATTACACCCGGAAAAGAAACGTAATAACCTAGTTGGTTATAAATAGGAATGAATCGGTAAGCATCAGTAAAACAGTGAATAATTACTTTTTTAACTTGATATTTTTGTAGGATTTGAATCGCATCATCATGCGCATAACGAATATGCAAATTTAGTGTTAAATTATATTTTAAAGCTAGTTTAATTTGTTTAATAAATCATTCTTTTTGATATTCTCGACTATATTCTAGTTCATGATAATAGTCTAGACCAACTTCCCCAACACACACAATTTGGTCATTATGGTTAATAATTAATTGCTCAAGATAATCTAAATCTTCATCTTTTAAATCCTTTAAATCGGTCGGATGATAGCCAACCGATGCAACAATATGGTCATATTGCCGTGCTTGGAAAATTGCTAAATCACACATCTTACGATCACAGGATACAATATTAAAACCGACACCCTTCGCTAATGCTTGTTGAGCAATAGTGTGAAAATCCTCTTCTAATGGGGACATATTCGTGTGTGTATGAGTATCAATAATTTTAATTTGTTTTCAATTTTTCATATTTATTTTCCTAAACAAAAATTCGCAAACAATTCATCTAAAAAATCGTATTCCTTGCTATCACCTAATAACTCTAAGAGTTTTAAATTACAAACTTCTAGATCAGCAATGATTAAATCGATTGTTGCATTATTTTGGATTAAATTAAAAAGTACTCGATTAATAATTTCATACACTTGTTTTAACAATCCAATTTGCCGGTGAGAAGCAAGAACATTTAAATTAATATCCGTAAATTCATTAATTTTAAATTGTTCTTTAATTGTTTTAATTAGAGGATCGATTTCGTTGGCTTTAGCATTAATGTAAATATAATCTTTGTTAAATGATGATACTAAATCTTTTTTGGTATGTACAACTAAATGCTTATGATCTTTAATCTGGTCATAAATTAAAGAATCAAGATTTTCGTTATCGATTAAATAGAGAATTAAATCGACTTGGTCAATTAAGTTAATCGCTTTTTTGATTCCCATCCCTTCGATCACATCATTAGTTTCATGTATTCCTGCTGTGTCATATATTTTTAAACTAAACCCATCGATGTTAATAAAAGTTTCAATGACATCCCGTGTTGTTCCCGGAATATTTGAAACAATAGCTTTTTCTTCATTTGCTAAAGCATTCAATAATGTTGACTTTCCAACATTTGGTTGACCAATAATTAAAACTTTAATCCCTTCATTAATTGGCATATAACGTTGCGAACGAGTTAATAATATATCAATTTGTTGATTAATATCTTGCAAGGATTTAATCAAATCAGAATTTGAGATTTCGGGCACATCATCATATTCAGGATAATCAATATTAACTTGCATTTGACCAATTAATAAAAACAATTGATTACGAATATTTTTGATATCGTCACTAACATAACCTCGTAACGCATTCATACTAGCGTTTACAACTAACTCATTTTTTGCATTTACTAAATTATTAATAGCTTCAACCTTAGTTAAATCCATTTTATTATTCATTAATGCACGACGCGAGAATTCACCTCTTTGTGCGTATTCACAACCATATTTGATTAGTAATTCAATGATTAGGTTTGCAACAACTACTCCCCCATGACAATTAATTTCGATAACATCTTCGCCTGTAAAAGTGTTTGGCGCTTTAAAAGTATTAATCAGCACTTCGTCATATGTGCGATTATTATCCACAATAAAACGGTAGAAAATTCGGTGACTAACATCGGGAACTGGTTTATTTAAAACATTGTTGATGATTAAGAATGCTTTTGGTCCTGATATGCGAATCACATGAATTGCTGCATTTAAGTTTGCTGTTGCAAGAGCAACAATTGTTGAAAACATAAAAACTCCTTAATAAAATAAATGGCTAATTAAAATTAATAAACTGGTTTTATTAAAGTTTAAATTTTTAAATAAAGTCAATCATTCATATATGTCTGCTCGGTGTCTTTCTTCCCCGAAAACAAATAAGTATTTCAAAAAATAAAATAAAACTTCGTGCGTTTGTTTTTTAAACTCTTCCTTAAAAAAACCAAAATTAGTCGAATCTTTGATTTCTGTAAATCACTCAGCAAACATATCTAAATAATTATTATTTTTAAATTTTAAATAAAGTTCATAATCATTAAAAACCGCAAGTTCTTGTTCATTAGTTTTATCATATTTTTGCGAATGCAAAAAGTGAATTTGGCAACGGCTACGAATAGTTGGCAGTACTGATCATAGCTGATTAGTAACTAAAAAACAAAAGGTATTTTCGGGCGGTTGTTCAATGAATTTTAATAGGGAATTTAAAACAAGTGTTGAAGTTTTATGAATATTTGTGATCACATAAAACTTATGTCCAATCGCTTCTAATCCTTCATTTAGATAACGATTTTGTAGTTCTAGACTATCCTGCTTCTTCATACTAATACCATCGTAAACAATAAAGTCAGCATAATTATTGTTTTTTAATTTGTCCTGATAAAAAGCAAAATCTTTGACCTGACTAGTAGTCCAAAGATCAAAGATCATCTGTTTTATGTAATTGAGATAGTCGGTATTTTGTTGGATTACAATTAAAGAAGCGTGGTGCATAAAAAATTCCTAGTTTTGTAATATACGAAGTAAATGTTGGTATGTTGTTTGATAGACTGTGTCTAGTGATTGATTTGCATCAATAACAATGCGTTCATAACGTGGTTGATAATATTCTTGAAAGGCTTTTTCATATTTTTGAATTAATGATTCATAAAAATCAATTTTCTGCTGATCATAATAGTTTAATTCTCTACTTTTAGAAAGATCGGCATTAACGCGTTGCATTGCCGTTTGAACAGATACATCAAAATAAAAAATATAATCAATTGGAAGATCCCGAATAGTTAAATTATTAACTTCATATACCGTTTGCATGCTAACTTCTTCGTTGCTTTGGTAAACCAATGAAGAATGTACATAACGATCACACATTACGATTTTGTTTCTTAAAAGAGCTGGTTTAATAGTTTGTAAAATGTGTTCATTGCGACTAGCAGCATAAAAATAAGCTAATGTTAAATTATTAAAAAGTGATAAGTTTTGTAAAGTAAACTTGCGAATGATTTCACTATTTAAATTATTAAATCCTCCCGGTTCACGGGTAAAAATAAAATGTGATGATCATTGTTTTTTACTAAATTCTGCGGCAAGTTTGTTTAAAATAGTTGATTTACCAGCACCATCAATCCCTTCAAAAACAATGAATAATGGTTTGGAAAAAAGTTTTGGCTGCATTAATTATCACACTCGATATGTTCTTCGTCAAAATGATTGTGCTCAAAGAAACATAAAACTTTTTTAGCAAAAGCGGATGGTTGTTCCACTTGAGGGAGATGTCCGCTTTCGCGAAAATGAAATTGGTAAATCTTATTTTTCGCTTTGTTAAATTGACGATAACTTCCTTGAGCATCAATAATCTTGTCTGCAACGCCATAAATTAACAATGTAGGGGTGTTGTTTAGGTTTCTTTGTGCTTTTTTTAATGTGTGTTTTGTTTTTATGTTAAAACCCGTATTTAACATTAGGTTCTTAAAAAAACTGGGTTTTTCATGAAATAAACGACTTTGTTTTTCGAATCGCGTTTCCGGATTAATATCAGAATTATTGCGGAAATCATAATACAATAATTCGATAATTTTGGCCGGATGCTTCTTTAAAAATTGCGGAAACAAATAAATTAAGTTAAATAAGTACTTATTAAAACCTTCATAATAACTATTCATTAACACTAATTTCTTAATTTTTTGAGGAATCATACTATTCACTAGACAACCAATTGCTCCACCTAACGAATGGCCAATTAGGTAAAAATCATTAAGGTTTTCTTGTTCAACAAATTCGGTAATAATTTTAGCCATTTCAACAATTGAAATTTTAGACAATATAGTCGATGAAGTTAAACCATGGCCTGGTAAACCTAAATAATAGCAGTTGTAATCCTTAAAATATTTATCAACTAAGAAAAAATAGTGAGGGCTGGCATGATAACCATGTATAAATAAAACATTCCCTTTGGCTGGTTCATGATTGTTTGCGGAACGATAAAAATAGTTCAGAGTATTGGTTTTAATTAATTCCATATTCTAACTCCTAGTTGGCTTTGTCTTTCATATGTGGGAATAAAAGAACATTACGAATTGTATCATTTGATGTTAGCAACATCACCAACCGATCGATTCCGATCCCTAGTCCGCCTGTTGGTGGCATTCCATATTCAAGAGCATATAAAAATTCTTCATCCAATTCATTCGCTTCATCATTACCAAGATCTTTCTCAGCAATTTGTTTCATAAAACGAGAACGTTGGTCAAGCGGGTCATTTAACTCTGCATACGCATTTGCAAATTCTTTTTGACCAATAAATAATTCAAAACGTTCAGTAAAACGTGGATCATTTTTGTTTTTCTTTGTTAGAGGAGAAACATCAAGAGGATGACCATAAACAAATGTTGGTTGAATTAATTTTTCTTCAACAAATTTTTCAAAAAATAAATTAACAATATGACCATAAGTTTGCTGGTGTTTTTCATATTTTACTTCATATTTATCAGCTAACGCCAATGCCTGCTCATCTGTTTCAATATCATAAAAATTAACACCTACATGTTCATTAATTAAATCAACCATGTGTTTTTTTGCAAACGGTTGATTTAAATCAATATCAAAACCACGGAATGTAATGTTTTTGATTTTTAAAACTTGAACAAGATGTTTAAACAAGTTTTCAGTTAAATCCATAATATAATTTAAATCTTCGTATGCGGCATACAACTCGAGTGAAGTGAATTCAGGATTGTGCGTACTATCCATTCCTTCATTACGGAAAATACGTCCAATTTCATAAACTTTTTCAAAACCACCAATAATGCATTTCTTTAAAGCAATTTCAGTAGCAATTCGTAAATAATAATTTTTCGCTAGCGTGTTGTGGAACGTAACAAAAGGTTTTGCAGCAGCTCCTCCCAAAATATCATTTAGTACAGGAGTCTCGACTTCAAAGTAGTTGTCTTGATCTAAAAAATTACGGATTGCTCGAATAATTTTTGAACGAAGAATAAATGTTTGCTTGGAATTATCATTCATAATCAAATCTAAATAACGATGACGTGCTTTGATTTCTTCATCCACTAAACCGTGGTATTTTTCTGGTAAAACATTTAAACATTTACTAATTAAAATAATGTTTGTCACATTTAATGTTAATTCTTGAGTATTAGTCTTCATTGGTGTTCCATGAACCTCAATAAAATCACCGTTATCAAGATCGTTGAATAATGCAAAAACTTCAGCACTAACTTGTTTTTTATTCACATATATTTGAAACTTACCGTCAAAATCAGCCACAATTCCGAATGTTCGTCGGACATTCATTAATCGACCAGCAAGAACAACTTCTGTTAATTCTAAATCATGTAACTCTTCTTTGCTATATTGATCAAACTTTTGCATAAACGTTTGTGAATTATGCGTACGTGCAACTTTAGTAATTATAAAGGGATCTTGGTTATTAGTCTGTAACGCATTCAATTTATTACGCCGATTAATTTCTTGATCACTTAATTTTCTTTCCATAAAATATACCTTCTTTGTTGATTATGAGCGAAATAAAAAGCATCAGTGATACTGGGTGCTCAATATAATTATTATATAAAAAATACATCCTCAATGGTTTTGAGAATGTATTAAGTGGATTATCCCCGTAAGTTTAAATCTTTTAATAAATTACGGTAAGCTGTAATGTCTTTACGTTGTAAATAGGCTAATAAACGTTTACGTTGTGCAACTTTCATATATAGTCCACGTTTTGAAATCTTATCTTTCTTGTTTGCGACCATATGTGTTGTTAGTGAAGCGATTTCAGCTGTTAAAATAGCAATTTGAACTTCTGTTTTTCCCGTATTCGTTTCAGAACCACCAAATTTAATTGCTAATTCTTTTTTTGTTTTTTTACTAACTGCCATGTTAATAATTTCTCCTTCAAATCATAAAAAAATAAACCTTTTACAATGTTAAATTTGGAGAGAATTTAACAAAGTAAAGGCAAAAATACATACTATATATTATATGTTAAAATTAGTGGTTTGTAAATAAACAATCCTAAACTTATGATTAATGATTACTATTTTTAAACTTACTAAAAGCGTCTGCTGCTGCTTTTTGTTCTGCTTCTTTACGGTTTTGACCTTTACCAATTCCGTATACAAGTCCATCTCATAATAAATGTACCTCTTTTACTGGTTCATCGGTGCTAATTAACCGGTACTGGATGGAAGCCATGGAGTTTTTTTGTACTGCTTCTTGGAAAATGGTCTTATAATCTTTTTGTAAATTTACATTTCCTGTTAAAAAATAAGAAATCAATGTTTGGTCAATAATTCGACTAACTTTTTTAATTCCTTGATCTTGAGCAACTGCTCCAATAAATGCTTCAAAAACATCTTCATAAATCTTATCCATATTGGCTGTACTTTTGAATTCACTACCGTTTCCGACCATAATAAGTCGGTCTAAACCTAAATTTTGAGCCGCTTTCGCTAGCGTTTCACGCCGAACAAGTTTTGAACGCAGACGTGTCATCTCTCCTTCGTTAAGTTTTTTGTTAGTGTCTTTATTTACATAACTAAAAACAAAATTAGTGACAACTCACTGAATACAAGCATCACCCAAAAACTCTAATCGTTGATAGTCATGTTGTAATTGTTGTTCGTTAGCATAAGATTTGTGGGTTAATGCTTCTAAGTAAATGCTTAACGTTTTTGGTTCTATTTTTAAACGTTTTAGAAATTGTAAAATTTTTAAAGAATTATTTTTGTTGCTTGTCATAAAAAAGTTTTAATTGGTTGTTAATTTCATCAAGGGCATTATTTTTAATGTTGTCATATAACATTGCAAGCGAAGAACCAAATTGTTCTCGATCAGCTGATCCATGTGTTTTAACTAAAATGCTTTTTGCACCTAAAACAAATGCACCTGCATTATGTCGGTAATCAAACTTCTGTTTCATTTTTTTAAAAATCGGTAACGAAAACAAAGCAGCTAGGAAAAAACGTTTCTTTTTATATTCTTTTTTTAAATAACCACTAATACTTTTTGCCGTTCCTTCAATTGTTTTTAAAACCAAATTACCACTAAAACCATCTGTGATAATAATATCAGCTGGGTATTCTAAAATATTTTTAGGTTCAATAAAACCCTGGTAATTTAAACCCAATTCCTGCATATGGTTTTTCATTAAAGAATTGGTTTTTTTTGTTAGATCATTCCCTTTAACATCCTCACTAGCGATGTTTAAGGTTTTAATAACTGGGTTTGTGACCCTTTTTTTGGCGATAACATTAGCCATAATTGCAAAATTCATCAAATCATATTCATCCACATCTATCGCCGCACCAACATCTAACATGTTTAAACCAATACCGTTTAAAGTTGGTATGAATGGCATAAAAGCAGGTTTTTTAACATTATCTAATAAACCAATAATCGTATATGCATAATAGACAAAAACTGCTGAATTTGCAGCGGAAAGCAATCCTTGATATTCATTGTTAGTTTTCAATTCATTAAAAGCTAATGCTAAGGATGAATTTCGTTTATGTCGAATACTAAAAACACTATCATCTTGACTAATATATTCAGGGGTATCAATAATCATAAATTCATTTTCACTATTTAGAAGTGGTTTGATTAAATTTGCATCACCTACCAATGTAATACTTACATCTCGATGTTTCTTAACAAATAAACGAGCCGCTTCAATTGCATGTGACAGTGGGTTTTCATAGCCCATAACATCAAAAAGAATCTTATACATAATATCCTTAATTTTTACTGAATTCCTATATAATAATCATACATTTTTTGATCTGTTTCGATCACTTCACATAACATATTATGTTGCTGAGTCAAATAATCTTGAAGTCGATCAATATCTTCTTGTTGAGCGTTAACGCCAGCATAAACATAACAAATTTCAGGGTGCTTACAACGATCAATAAGAATATTAATCGTTTGAACAATATTTTTGTATGAATCATTACTCGCACTAATAATTTTTTTGTTAATAATTCCAATGAAATCGTTTTTCTTAACTTGCAAATTTTCTAGTGTCACATTTTTAATTGAGCGTGAAATTTTTGCAGAGTGCACTTTTTTGAAACCTTTAATCATATCTTTTGCATTTTTAGTAGCAGGGTTGCGCTCGTCAAAGAACGAAACAGCAACTAATGCTTCAAAAACGTTACGCGCAGGAATAATAAAACAATTAATATTTTGTTCAGCAACAATTTTACCCGCTTGATCAGCTGCCATTATGTAATTTGAATCATCAGTAATGATAAATACATTTTTGGAATTTGATTTAATAATTAAATCAACATAATCTTGAATTGAAGGGATGTTATTAGTTTCAGTTACAATGATATGTTCAAGTCCGAAGTCCGTTACAAATAGTGATTTAAATTTTGGCGACGGAACACTCACAATAATTTGTTGGTTGTGTTCAAACTCTGTACTATTTTTCTTTTCTAACGGGATTCCTTTTTGTTTTAAGGTTTCATAAAATTGATTTGTCATATTCTCGATTTTAATTTTGTCAAATTCCCCGTATTTTTGAGAAATTTGTAATAACTTATGGGGTGTTAACGTATGAATATGAACTTTAACATAGTTATCATCCTGTACTAAAACTAAACTGTCACCAATTTGTTCTAATTCATTACGGTAGTTTGGCAAATTAAAATTACGTTTATTGGGGGCATCGGGAATAATTTTATGATTTAATGTCATCACAATTTCGCTACAATAGCCAAATGATTCATCATTAGTATGTTGAACAGCGGTTTCCACTTTTTTTGTGTTTGTTTTTTTATAGTTATCTCACTTATCATTCGTTTCTGCCAGCGCTTTTTCATCTAAAATTGATAACATTCCTTTTAAAAAAGTCAATAAACCATAGGCCCCAGAATCAACAACATTTGCTTCTTTTAAAGACTCTAACATTTCAGTTGTTTGAGTAACGATATCGGATGAAATACGAACAATTTCATCAAAAAAGAAGATAACATCGTCATATTGTGTTTTGTTCATTTCTTCCGCTAAAATTCGAATGACTGTTAACATCGTTCCTTCAATGGGGTTGCTAACAGAGTCGTACGCTTTTTTAGCAGCTAATTCTAAACCTTTTTGTAATGTAGTTATTTCTATTTCAATATTATCGACCTTTAAAGCATCTAAAAAACCACGAAAAATTTGAGAAAAAATCACACCCGAATTCCCTCGGGCGTTCATCAACAAGCCTTTTGCATAAGCGTTTGCAAATTCGGCAAAATTTAAACTTTCATCTTGCACATATTCTAATGCTCCACTAGTAGTTGTTTTCATGTTGGAACCTGTATCGCCATCTGGAACAGGGAAAACGTTTAATTCGTTAATATAAACATATTCTTGTGCTAGTGCCTTTGTTCCTGCAAATATCATTTTTCGGAACAAATTAATTGATATTTTTTTCATTAAAATCATTCTCAAATCTTTTTCTATTATTCCTAAAAAAACATTATTTTCCTCATAAATTCAGAACTTAGGAATTATAATAAACATTTATATATTATAAGTTTTAAGATATAAAAACTACACTAGATTTTAAATTATTAAGAATAAAATTCGATTTATTACCAAAAATTATAGATTTTTAGTATAATTAATAAAGTATTTTGCACATCCGTATGATGCAAATAATTTTTAATAAAGGAGATCAATATGGCACGAAGAGACCAGTTAACAAATAAAAAAGCAATGTCTGGAAACACTAGATCACATGCAATGAACCACTCACGTCGTCGTTGAAATCTTAACTTACAATATGTAACCATTAAAACTGATAATGGTGGTACTCAAAGAGTTAAAGTTTCGGCAAAGACTATGAAAACTTTGCGTAAACACAATATGTTAGCGTAATTGATCAAAAATTCATTTTTATAAATAAAAAACCTTGGATAAATCCAAGGTTTTTGTTTTTTTATTTTTTGTTTTGTTCGTAATCGTCAATAATTGCTATTCTATTAATATGACGTCCGCCAGCGAACGAAGCTTCAAGATAACTTTTTAACATTTTTTTAATTTCATCAACTGAATGTTCACGAACACCCAATGCAATGATATTTGCTTTGTTGTGTTCTTTTGCAAGAGTCGCAGAACTATCATTATAAGCAACAGCGGCTCTTACCCCAGGAACTTTATTGGCAGCGATACTCATCCCAATTCCTGTACCACATAATAAAATACCTTCCCCTTGTTCATCTTGGGCTACAGCTTCTCCAACCTCAATTGCATATTTTGAATAATCTACTCGACCATCTTCAGTTTTTGCACCTAAATCAACAACTTCGTAGCCCAATGAATTAAGATAATTAATAATTTCATCTTTCACTTCGTAAACAGCGTGATCATTTCCAAAATAAATACGTTTTTTTGACATAGTTATTTCGTCCCAAAAATTCGATCACCTGCATCACCAAGACCAGGTGTAATGTATCCGTTTTCATTTAATTTTTCATCTAATGCACCCGCATAAACATCAACATCAGGATGACTTGCCTGAACGTTTTTTAAACCTTCTGGAGATGCAACAATACAAATGAACTTAATTGATTTTGGATTGTATTTTTTAATAATATTAACTGCTGCAATGACTGAACCGCCGGTTGCTAACATTGGATCAAGAATGATCACATCTGATTCACTAATGTTATGAGGGAATTTTTTAAAATATTCAACCGGTTTCAATGTTTCTTCATTACGATATAGTCCAATATGACCTATCGTTGCAGTTGGAATTAAATTCTTAACACCATCTACCATTCCGATCCCAGCCCGTAAAATTGGCACTAAACAAATTTTGTTTTTTAATTTAAACCCTGTGGCGCCATCCACAACAGGTGTGTCGATTAAAATATTATTTAAAGTTAAATCTTTCGTCGCTTCATAAACCATTAATTGCGTTAATTCTTCAAGATTTGTTCGAAAAACTGTTGATACAGTTTCCTTTTTGCGCATTCTTGTTAGTTTATCTTTGATTAAAGGGTGGTCAATGATTTTGTACACAATATAATCCTCTTTTTCTGTTTCTTATTATTATAATTCAAAGTATTTTAAACCGAGAAAGAGATTAAAAAAAGTTAGCATTAATCTGCTAACTTTGGTTTTTAAAGTGTTACCACACATAAAAAGATTATGCTATTGCTGCTGGATCTCTCCCCTGACAAGATACGCCACTTAATATTGTGATAACCTATATATTATAAACTAAATTAGTTGTTTTTGTAAATAACTAGGAAGTAGTGTTTTTTTCCTTTTCTGATTAGTAGGTATTTATTATATAAATACGAACTAATATCGAAAATATGGTTTTCATCAATAATTTTTACATCGTTAATTGTAATTGATTGGTTATTAATTAATTCACGCGCAACGCGTTTGCTACTAGCGATGTTTGCGCTAATTAAAACATCAACTAAACTTAAATTAGATTTGGAAATATAAGTAGTATCTAGGTTTTTGACACCCATTTCCAACTCTGCCAAAGTTAAAGTAGTAATCTTACTATTGAATAAAGCATTTGTAATTTTAATTGCTTGTTCAAGTTTCTCGCTTCCATGAATGTCACGAACAACTGTTTCCGCTAATTTCTTTTGAGCAAAACGTAAGTGTTTTTGCGTGTCGTGTTGTTGCATAATAGCATCAATTTCATTAATGGATAACAGCGTTAATGATTTTAATAACTTTGCGACATCTTCATCAGCTTGGTTAAATAAAAATTGATACATTTCATAAACAGATGTATACTTTTCTGACAAGAAAATTGCACCTTTTTCTGATTTACCAAATTTTTTACCATCTTTATTAACTAGTAAATTAATTGTTAAACCACAGGCTAAATTGTCATCGCCAAAAATTTTACGAATCATTTCAATTCCTGTCGTAATATTTCCTCACTGGTCAGAACCGCCAGCTTGGATCGCAACATTATGGTTTTGGTATAATTGTCAGAAATCATAACCCTGCAAAAGGTTGTAAGAAAATTCAGTATATGATAAACCAGTACTCAAACGTGATGCGATAATGTCTTTTTCAAGTAAATAGTTTATGTTAATAATTTTCCCAACATCTCGTAAAAAATCTAAAAAATTCATTTGCGCATAAAAGTCAAAATTGTTAATTACCTTACTTTTTGCATATGTTTCTAATTGACTTGTAATTGCTGCTATATTTTTAATTAATGTCTCCTTGTCTAATAAATTCCGTTCTTTATTTTTTCCGCTCGGATCACCAATCATCCCAGTTGCTCCACCAATAACTGCAACCGTTGGAAAACCTGCTTGATGGAAACGACGCAATAACATAATCATAATGTAATTACCTAAATGCAACGAATCAAACGAAGGGTCAAAACCAACATAAACCCCTTTATTAATACTTATTGCTTTTATTATTTTTTCTTCGTTAGTAATGTTATTAATTAAACCACGTGCTTGTAAATCAGTAATAATATTTGACATTATATAACCTAGTTTTCTTCATTTATGTAACAAGAGATTTTACTTCCAAAGACTATGAAAGTAAAACCCTACATTATAATATAATATAATTTAATATTAGTATTATACAACAATATGATATACGGAGATGTCGTTATGAGTGAACAAACACCAATTAAACTCAAAGAGAAAACAAAACAATTATCTAAACGTGCACAAAAAAAACAACTTTTTTCAAGTTTAGATAAAAATGAAAAAAAAGCTTTAAAAAAACGGATTACCGAAATCAAAAAAGCAAACAAACCGCATAAGGGTAGTATTGACATCGCAATGCATGATGATGAAAATGTAATTGAATTGCGTAATGTTAATAAGACGTTTGAAAACTCATTAGTGATTTATGAAGCCTTAAAAGACATTAACATCAACATTAAACAAGGTGACTTTGTCATCATTCTTGGGCCTAGTGGATCAGGGAAAACAACATTAATGAATATTATGTCTGGTTTAGATCGAGCAACAAGTGGTGATGTACGAGTTTGTAACAAAGCATTAATCAATATGAACGAGTCACAATTAACAAAGTTTCGCAAAGATAAAATTGGTTTTGTGTTCCAACAATATGGTTTATTAAATCTTTTAACTGTTATTGATAATGTTCGTATGGGTGCCGATTTGCAAAGCGATAAAAAATTGCGAATCGATCCTTTAAAAGCGCTCGAAGGCGTTGGAATGTTGGATTACCAAAATAAATATCCAAATGAACTTTCTGGTGGTCAGCAACAACGGGTTTCAATCGCTCGTGTCCTCGCAAAAAACCCCACAATTATTTTTGGTGATGAACCAACCGGGGCAGTTGACGAAACGATGTCAAAAATGATTTTAAATCGTTTTGTTGAAGTTAACAAGGAACTTAAAACTACAATTATTATCGTAACACATAACCCAATTTTCGCAGATCTAGGAACATTAGTTATTAAAGTTAAAGATGGTCATATTCACGAATTAATTCGAAATGATAATCCGAAAACTGTCGAAGAACTAAAATGAGATGCGTAAGAAAAGAGAAGATTAAATGAACATATTTGCTCAAATTTCACCCAAAAACCGGATTTTAAACCAAGCTAATATCATTGCAAATGATGTTTTAAAATTAGAACAAGTTTTTGCTGCAAAATCAGATCAAGATTTAAAAAACTTATCAGACGAAATCATTGCATACCTACAAGAAAATAATCCTCTCGATGACCGCCTTGTTGAAGCATTAGCATTAATTCGTGAAGTTATTTATCGTGTCCACGGAAAATATGCTTATAAAGTTCAGCTAATCGGAGCAATTATTGTTTATTTCGGAGATTTTGCAGAAATGATGACAGGAGAAGGTAAAACTCTAACTCTTGTTTTAGTTGGTTATTTAAACGCTCTTTATAAAAAGGGTGTGCATATGATTACTGTTAATGAATATCTTGTCAAGGTGGGTGCAGATTTCTGTACCCCTGTTTTTAGTTTTTTAAATATGTCAGTTGGTACTAATCTTGCTAGTATGAGTGAATTTGAAAAACGTATTAATTACAACTGTGATATTACTTATACAACTAACTCAGAGTTAGGTTTTGATTACTTACGCGATAATATGGTGACTAATTACGATAACAAAGTCCAACGTGGCCTACACTTTGCAATTATTGATGAGGGGGATTCTGTGCTCATTGATGAAGCGCGAACTCCGTTAATCATTTCAGGAGAGCCGCAGGATGAGGTATCAAACTATGTAAAAGCGGATAAATTTGTCAAGTCATTAACATCTGATGATTACCTTGTTGATCCTGAATCACAATCCGTTACCTTAAGTGTTTATGGAATTAAAAAGGCAGAAGAATATTTTAAAGTTGATAATTATTTTAATATTGAAAACTCAGATAATATTCATAAGGTAAACAATGCTTTACGCGCAAATTACACTTTCAGTAATGGTCGGGAATATATCGTTAAAAAAGACGAAAATGGTGAAGACATAATTGCTTTAGTTGACCAATCAACAGGTCGGATTATGGATGGACGGAGTTATTCAGCAGGATTACAGCAAGCTATTCAAGCTAAGGAATATATTAGCATTGAGCCTGAAAATCTAACTGTGGCTACAATTACTTACCAATCATTATTCCGTTTGTACAAAAAACTAGCTGCTGTTTCTGGAACTGCAATTACTGAAGCAGAAGAGTTTTTAAATATCTACAATATGGTTGTTGTAAGTATACCAACAAATAAGCCGATTCAGCGAATTGACCATCCTGATTATATTTTTGATAATAAACGTACCAAATGAAAATATGTAATTGCTGATGTGATGCGTCGTCACGAAAAAGGACAGCCGATTTTAATCGGTACAGCATCAGTTGAAGACTCAGAAATTTTGCACCAATTATTAACTAAAGTTAACATCCCACATGAAGTCTTGAATGCCAAAAACCACGCTCGTGAATCAGAAATTGTAGCTCGTGCTGGTGAATTTAAGGCAGTAACCATCGCTACTAATATGGCCGGGCGAGGAACGGATATTAAAATTAGTCCGGAATCATTAGCAGCAGGAGGGCTATGTGTTATTGGTACAGAACGTGCTGATTCACGTCGAATTGACAACCAACTACGTGGTCGAGCTGGCCGACAAGGAGACGTGGGTGAGTCCCGTTTTTTCATCTCAATGGAAGACACATTGTTTTCACGTTTTGCAACTGATTCTTTAAACAAGGCAGATGAGGAATTTTCTGAAGATGTGACATCAACAAAGTTCTTTACTCGTTTATTAAACAACACGCAAAAACGAGTAGAATCATTAAACTATGATACTCGAAAAAATTTAATTGACTATGATAGTGTTCTAAGTAATCAACGCGAATTAATTTATAAGCAACGAGATGCGATTTTGATGTCTAAAAACAATAAACCACTATTTTATCGAATGCTAGATATTATTGTTGATGATTTGGTTTATCAAGCTCGTAATATTCCTAACAACGATATCATCGACCCTGCTAAATTAGTTTCATTAACTGCCGATGAGATCCTTGTTAACCACCGATTAGACGTAAATAACTATATTGGAAAGAATTACAACGCAATAAAGAAGCAACTAAAGGATGATTTAGTATCATATTTTGATCAAAAAGAGCAAAATATGACACCTGAAGTTTTCCATCGTGATCTAAATACTTTAATGATTTCCATAATTGATAGCAAATGAACAAAACATTTGGATATCACTCAAAAAGTTCGAGAAGGTGTCAACTTACGAGCTTATGAACAAAAAGTTCCATTAAACATTTATATTCAAGATACAGATAAATTATTTGAAGAACTCAAACACGAAGTTGCTTGATTAACAGTTAAAGGTGCTGGTAAATGAAATTACGCTTTTGATAATGATGATACAATGTTAGATCAATTTGCACTAGATTTATCACAAATTAACAATGTCTAATTCCCCAATTTTTCAATTAGTTTCTAAACACCAACCCGCAGGAGACCAACAACAAGCAATTCAGACAATGGTAAATAACATTGTTCATAAAAATATTAAACGTCAAGTGTTATTGGGCGCAACAGGAACTGGAAAAACTTTTAGTGTCGCAAATGTGATTGCGCAAACACAGATGAAAACGCTAGTGCTTGCACACAATAAAACTCTTGCTGCACAACTTTATACCGAATTAAAAGAGTTATTCCCAAACAACAAAGTTGAATATTTTATTTCCTACTTTGATTACTACCAACCTGAAGCCTATAAACCTAATACAGATACTTACATCGAAAAAGACGCGATTACCAACCAAGAAATTGAACGAATGCGTTTATCTACAATTAATTCTCTTGCAACAAGTGATGACGTCATTGTTGTCGCCAGTGTAGCTTGTATCTATGCTTCCGTTTCCACAGCAGAATTTATTAAACACCATATTTATTTGCAAGTAAATCAAACACTTAGTTTAAGTGATTTCAAAAAGAAATTAATCTTATTGGGTTACGAACGAACGGCCAATGATTTATTACCCGGAACCTTTAAAATCAAAGGCGAAATTATTGAGTTAATGTTTGGTTATACTGATAATTACAAAATTCAAATTATTTTAGATATTGACAGAATTGAAGTAATTAATTTTCTTGAACCTTTAACTAATAAAACAATCAGTACTCATCAAGAGCTATATATTTATGCAGCAACAGAATATATTTTTAATGAAGCTAAACTTGATATTGCAATTAAAAATATTCGTTCAGAACTTGCCGAAAGAATTACTTATTTTAACAAAGAAAATAAACTCCTTGAAGCACAACGAATTGAACAACGAACTAATCAAGATATTGAAGCCATTTTAGAATTCGGCTATTGTTCTGGAGTTGAAAATTATTACCGGCACCTCGAACATCGCGAACCAAAACAAACGCCCTGAACAATTTTTGATTTCTTTAGTTTTAAAAATGAGCCATGATTAATGATTATTGATGAATCACACAATACACTACCCCAAATAAAAGGGATGCACAATACCGACCGTTCTCGTAAACAAACATTAGTTGATTATGGTTTCCGTTTACCATCTGCTCTTGATAATCGACCATTAAACTATCAAGAATTTAACGCTGCATTAGATAATGTTATTTATGTCTCTGCAACACCTAATGATGAAGAGGTGGAATTATCTAACAATGTTATTGTTAGTCAAATTGTTCGACCAACTGGTCTAGTTGATCCAAGTATCGAAATTCGGCCAACCCAATATCAAATTGATGATTTAATCAAGGAATTAAATATTTTACGTTCAAAAAATGAACGTGCCTTTATCAATGTAATGACCATTAAAATGGCTGAAGAACTATCTAGTTATTTAAATAACACCGATATTAAATCCGCTTTTTTACATAATGAATTAAAAACCCTTGAGCGTACGTATATTATTAACCGAATGCGGGCAGGAATTTTTGATTGTATTGTTGGTATTAATCTATTGCGAGAAGGAATTGATGCCCCTGAAGTCTCTACAGTTTTTATTTTCGATGCAGATAAGCCAGGATTTTTCCGAAGTGATAAATCTTTAATCCAAATTATTGGACGTGCAGCACGAAATGCAAACGGAAAAGTCATTATGTATGCCGATACCATGACAAATGCTATGCAAACAGCAATTGATGAAACTAATCGGCGTCGCGACATTCAGATAAAATACAATGAAATTCATAACATTACTCCCCAAACAATTATTAAACCAATTCCTTTTGATTTAACCGAAAAAAATGAATACAAAAAATATACTATTGATACAAAAAACAAAAATGATAAGGATGTTAGAAAACAAATTAAAGATCTAAAAAAACAAATGCAAGAAGCAGCAAACAACCAAGAGTATGAACTTGCTGCTTATTTACGTGATTTAATTTTTGAAATTCAAGCAAATTACAAATTAAATGAAGCAAATTAGTGATAGATTATATATTTTCAATTCTTATTTATAATATGGCAATCATTAAAGATTATGCTAGGGATAACTTTTAATAGTTTATAATTAAAATTGTGAACTTGACGAATAACAAAGTAAAGGATGATACAAATATGGAATTTAAATCAGTTATTAAAAACAAACAACCAATTGAATGAAAGCATACAATTGAAATCGAAGAACTACGTGTTGATCCAAAAATGCTTGAAATGCACAAGGAAAGGGTAAACCAAGTTTTTGCCAAAGAATCAGAAGAGAAAAAAGCTCAACAAATTCATAATATCGTTGTTCGGGAAAACGCATTCAACGCTGCTATGGATTACTTAGTAAATTTTTATGATGTAGAGTTCAGCAGTGAGGATATCGATTTATTAGGTCCCAAAATTAAGCATGTTTATGGTGATGAAATCGATAAAACAAAACTAGAAGAAATTTTAAAGAAAATCATTTATCGTGGACTGATTTTCAAAGACTTACAAACTAGTTTAGGAATCAAAGTAGATGATAAAGAATTAAACAAAATTCTTGAAAATTATTACGAACAATCGAACCAATCAATTCGTAATTTTAAATCAAACCAAGCACAATACGAGGCGGCACGTGAAACTTTATTAGAAGAAAAAACAATTGCAGAAATCATCGGTCGATTCACAATTGATACAAGTAAATACGAAAAACGACTGCGTGACTCATTAGCAGACAAAATGGAACTAGATCAACAAATTGAAGCAATCAAAAATGGTGAAGCAAAGGATTCTAAATAATTAATCACAAGTGACATCAGTGCAAAGCATTGATGTCACTTTTGCGTTTTGTTATATATTTTAATTTATACTAATCATATAAGGAGGTTTTGTGACTAGTAAATCATATATTTTACGCTATATTTTATTTAAAATTGCTAATAACGATTACCCTTTAAACACATCTATTCCTAGCGAACATAACCTCGCTCATTATTTATCCGCCTCCCGCATTACTATTCATAATGCACTAGAAAAACTGAAAAGTAACAACATCCTAAAATCGATTAAAGGAAGTGGTTATTATGTAGATATGACCTTGGATGCTTATTTGCATTCTCCATTAGCTTATATTTACAAAGATATTGATCACATCAAAATTAATATCATTGATGATGCGAGTATTCAAATTGATAATCACTGTTTTAATTATTGTTACCAAATCATTTTCTATCAGCGGAGCAATATTCTTGCAATTCATTATTTATGATCAAAAAAGACATTAGATTTGTTAATTAAACCAGAAAATATTAACATTTCTAAAGCACTTATTCATTCCGGAATTAATGATTTTTTTAACATTCAAACCGTCATTGCTGATCAAATAATCAACCCTTTTCTTTCTTTAAAGGAGAAGTTAAATGATGGTTTAAAAAATTATTTAGTTTTGGTTAATAAATATTTTAATAGTAATGATGAAGTTGAATTATTGTCACTTACTAAAATCAAGAAAAACAAATTTCTCTATAATGCTCACAAGAGTACTACATCTTAATTTAAGAGGTTCATATGAAAAAAGCAAAAATTAAAATCGCAAGTTTATTAATTGCACCAGTTTTATTAACTGGTGTTCTTGCGCCTAGTATTTATTTTGGTTTAAAAAACCAAAATAATCAACAACAAACAATTTCAATCAAACAAACAAACGAAAACTTACAAACTACACCAACTAAAACTTACACTGATGAAACTGAATTAATTGATGCTCTTGAAGAATCAACTGATTTTTCAAGAATAGTTAATAATATCAAAGTAACTCGACCTAGTATTGCGGGACAAGAAGATTATGTAGTTTTAAAAAAGGATGAAGCAACTGTTTTTAATCCTCTTGATTATGGCTACCTTGTTTATGATGCAATCGATCCAAACCCAATAGTTACTTATACAGGCATTGATAACGTAAATTTATCAACTGTTGGTGATTATACTTTTACAATTAGTGCTGTTAATAAATACAAATTAAAATCATCAAAAACTTTTACCATTAAAGTTGTTGACCAAGAAACGTTTAATCAAAAACGAGTTTTTAAATATAGTGCTTATGTCTTAAATGGTGGAATGAGCGCTCAAGCGGTTAGTGCATCAGATTATACAACTACAGAAGACTGGCAACTAGCATTACCTGTAATTGTTAAACGTGGCCAAAAGATTCGTTTTAAACAAACAAACCCTAATTTTGATATTAATAGATCGGGTTTTTCTGTTTATCGTGGATTAAATTCATACGCATCGCTACCAAATAATTTACGCAAACCTAAGGCTCGTCCGTTGTTAAATTTAAATAATTTTACATATGATCCAGCAACTGGTTGATATACTGAACAATTACAAGAACGATGAAACCATGATGGAATTTATATCTTCCATACTCCACGAATGGAATATGAAGAACAAAATCCTGTTTATGAAATTGAAGTTATAAATCAAGATGGCTCAGAGGTTGCTGATTATAGTCAAAATACTTTAGTTAATTATTTTGTTTTTAAAGATTCAGACAACACAACCCGTGAAGATGCATTTATGCAACAATGACTAGCATCTCAAAATGGTGCTGTTATACGAACACGTGCAACAACTGTATTGGCATTAAACGAAGACAATATTGCTTTATACCGCGGTAAAAAGGAAGGACGTAATTTTGCGCCTGAACCAATTACAGGAAATCAATTAAAAGAAATTAGTAAAAGTCACGAATACATTCAGGATATGTATTTTAAAATTCATGGAATGCACCGTGATGTTATTCACCAACCGTGAAATGTCGCAATTAACTCGTCAGCTTTAATGACCGGTTGATGACAAAATAACGATGCAGATGCATGACGTTTTCCAAACTTCGGTTTCTTCTTTAACAAAGATACTTTTAGTGTCAACCAAAACAAAATAGCCCATGTTAGTGGATTATGGATTAATAATACAACTAACGGAGATATTGCCCCCGATTACTTTAAACATGAATATGGACACAGTTTTCAAAACCGACTGCAAAAAAATGCTAGTAATCTCGTCGAAGTTACAAACATTTTCTCCTTCTTATATGTTGACTACACGGTTCGATATGAAGAAGAATTAAAGAAAATCAAAGCCAATGAAAATACAAGATCTCTTGATGAAGAAGAACAAAAAAAATTAGCAGCAAAAAATACTTGAGCTGATATGCGTTATTTATCTTCTTTTTATACAACTAAAGTTAATCCAATTTTAAACACATATGAAAGCGCTATCCCAAGCAATAAGCGCTATTATAAATACTTTTTTACAAACAAATTTTATAACTATTACGATATGCGTCATGTTATCTTCCCCAAAGTCTTTGCTCGTTTTGGGTGAGAAGCGCTAACTTATGTTTACAATAAACATCGGGAAATTTTAGCAGGGGTTTTAAATGTTCCTGGAATTACAAAGAATTCAAGTAACAACGATTTCTTTGTATACTTTATGAGCGAGTATACTAAGCACGATTTATCAACATTCTTTGATCATTTTGGAGTAACTATTAATCCGGAACTAAAAAATGTAATGTTACACAAAGGTTGACCACAGCTAGATATGTTAAATTTGATGTCAACTGATAACAAGAGTCTGCAAAGTATTATTGATAGTTATGATTATTTGTTCTACCGTACAAGTATTGCAACTAATGATGAATTAAAAGCAGATCGTCCAGCGAATGCCACACTGAGTGTTTATTTTAACAACCAAACAACAACTAATCCAGAAACAAATGAATCAACATATAGTGGTGATTATTTAAACGTTAAAAACCAAATTATCAAATTATTAAAAATTAACAAAGACAATACAGTAACAGAAATTAGTAAATTACCAATTATCAACCAAGTTGTTGTCTTTAACAACCTGCAACCAGGTCTTTATAAAATCCTTTCTCCATCATACACTTTAAACGATGATTTAAAGTATCCAGAAATTGCTACTTTTAGTGTCGCTGACAACAGTTTCACTAGTGTAAATATTCAATATCACACTTATTCACAACCACTTTGAATTGCAGAACAAACAAAAAACCAAAATCTCCCAACTACCGAAGAAGATTTAATTAAATACGCTTTACCGTTGTTAGATTTATTAAACAATTCAAAAATTGATATTAAAGATCATAAAACGTATTTTGCATATGAACGAGCAATTTTAACTTATTACCGTGATCGTTTAATGGAACTTAATTCAAATTCAGAGTTGATTACCCAAATCAATGTTTATTTAAATAAATACAGTACTCAACTATTTAGCTGAAAACCAGAAAATCCTAACAAAATTAGTGTTAATACCAATAGTAATTTTGTAACAATTATGAACAATTTTAAACTTTATATTCCCGACAACAATGATGTTGAGCCTATTAGTGTTAATTTAAAAAACATCAAAGATAGCGATTTAATTTTTGATGAACAAAACAAACCAGTTGTTGGAGTATACCATATAACTTTTACAGACGAAAAAAATAATGATTATGTAGTCGAAATTGAGGTAGTAAATGCGTAAATTTAAACACAAAAAGCTAATTGGTGCTTTGTTCGCCGCTAGTACACTAGTCGCAGCAATTCCTGTTAGTTTATTTATCAACAAGCAAATTAGTCATAATAAATCGCTTTTACATGTTACTGTAACCGATGATCGTGCTCGTCATAGTGAAAAAAGACAATTGCTTTATGATTTAAACACTCCAAGTATTGTTGCGGATGGTTATATTATTTTAAACACCAACAAAAAGGTAATGATTAGAAATAACAATAACGAAATTATAGATGAATTAGAATTAAGCGACCTTGCTCAAATTCTAAATCTCGATATTGATGCCGTTAATTTTATCACCCTTAAATATATTAATAACAAGTTAATCATTCTCCTTGGTTCAATTGATCAATACGAAAATCAAAAATCAAGTTATGTGGGTGTTTATAATTTACAAACAAAAAATTACGATCTAATTACACCTGTTTTACAAGCATCAGAAGTTGTTAATAAAATGATGATTATGGACGATAATCACGTACTATTAATGAATGATGAAATTACAGTTAGTGATTTACAAAATAATGTTGGAAATGTTGTTTTAAATCTGACAACCAATCAGTTAACAAATATTAATTTTAGTGCAAATAATTTAGTTCAAAATCAGTATAACCCAAATGCCACATACTTATATGACATTATCCAAAACCCAACAACTAAGCAACGTTATTACGTAACTTTCTCATCAAAAGACCAAAAGAAATTTAATTTGTTTTTATCCCCAGTTGATGACGTTTTAAATCTAAGTACAACATCTACCGAACATATCCCGTTATTTGTTGACGCAAAAATTCCTGCATGAGCAACCAATGATTATTATGATGGCACAAAAATATTTGTTTTAAATCGAATCAATTTATCCTTTAATTTCACTGAGGATGATAAACTATTTATCGCTTACTCAAGTATCGCACGCAACAACATTACTTTTTCATGAGCAAATATTGCTGAAAATAGATTAATCAATACTTATACATTGTCACCACGGGATTTTGGGAACAAAAAAATTACATCAAGTGATCGTCAGGACCGTTATTTAAGCGCTGATAATCGATTTCATTTGTATTTAAATGAAGCTGGTCGAATCGCACATATTCCATCAATTGTCATTAAAGAAAATAAAGTTTATTTAATGTTCATCACTAATCACCGGTTTGGTTTATGAAAATATGCTGTAAACATTCCGGACGTTTATTTTAAGGGTCGAATCGTCACTTTGAAGTTTGATGAAAACTATAATGAAATGGAACTTGATGGTTTTAGAAACAATAATGATCAGTTAGCAAGTTTTATTGCCCCTGATCAAGACAACGTAACAAATACTGAATCAGAAAATGATGATTATTTTTATGGTTTTTTAAACCAAATTGAAAATAAAATGTTTGTTTCTAATGCTTTATCTCCCCAAATTTATACATTAAATTTAACACCTCAGGAACAAAAAACAGTAGTTCATTTTGATAAGATTAATCAAAAGGAATTTGTTAATCCTGATTTTAATGAATTTCCAGAGTTAGATAAAACACAACTCCCATCATCGATTCTTAGTACATTAACAGCTAATCAAAATGAGTTTTTTAAAAACCCTGAACAAATTAATAATATTAGCATTAACGCTAATGATTTACTTGGCGAAATCAATGTCAGTTATACTGTTAACACCAGTGTTTGATATAGCACTGAACCCCAACCGATTAAGCGTAATTTAAAAATTAAAGGGTTTAAAAATATCCAAAATCGAATCCCAAGTTTTAAAACAAATAATGAACCAAGTTTGCAAACCTTTAAAACAAAATCCTTAGATGCAATTACAATTCAAGATATTATTGATAACAACCTAGTGGTTCTCAAGGATAACCAAACTGTTAACCCCGATTATATTAAAATTAACAACTTTTTTAATCAACAATTAATTGTTGAATATAATGATCCACTACTAACAAAGAATTATCCTTATTTAACTAATAAAAATACTTATAGTGGTTTTGCAAATCCACAAGTAATTACAACAAACAATGGGGAAAATGCTATTAGTTATCATTGAAAATTTAATAACCCAGATTTACTAGCAGCAAAACTGTACCAAGCACGTTTTTTCAATCAGGAGATTGCAGATCAATTATTTAGTTTAGATAACGCTAATATCAAAAACGAAACAAGCTTTATTGTAGATAATGAAACAAATAGTGTTTTATTAACAACCAAACTATACTTAAACCCTCATTTTTTTACAACTTTACGAGCTAGAATAACAGGTTTTGGAGAGGAAGTTAAAATCAAAGATGATGCAGCACCAGTTACAATCGGTATATCATCTGATAACAATTACACACTTAATGATGATCAAAATTTAAATCTCATTTTAAATGTTAGTGATTTTAATGATAAATATATTAGTTTCGATTTGGTTAATCAAAAAGATCAAACAGTTACTAGTTTTGAAAGAAGAATGGTAACAAGTAATATGATTCATCTTGACAATTTACAACTTGATTATGACACTGAATATGTCATTAATAACATCAAATTGTATAATGATGAAACCACAAAAGATATTACGGAATTTTACAAATATGATGATTCCAACACCATAAAATTCAAAACTAGTGAGAGCCCAAAAATTGATCAGCCAGAAGCCGAAACAAACAACCCTAAGGAATCTGATTCGGAATCTAAACCGAATTCAGATGATTCTGCAAATCCAACGTCACCTATAGTAACACCAAACAAAGAAAATAGCCCTAATGATAAACAAAAACCAGAAGTTATTCTCCCAGAAACTAAACCACAACCCGAAACAACAGTTATTGTTGAACCAGAAGTAACTAATTATGAATTAGTTGTAAATAATTTCACAACTTTTAAAGACAATGAAGCAAATAATTACTTATTATTTGATATTAATGACACTAATAATTCTGTATTCAATACGAATACAGTCGCAATCACTTTCATTCAACAAACAACAGGGATTACAAAAACATTTGATTTACCTTTTAAAATCGATAACAATCAAATGTTAGTTCAATTACCAGCTAAAATTAAAGCAAATAGTTTTATCCAAAAAATTAAACTTGGAAATAGTGTTTTATATCTAAAAGGTTATGTTACTAAAACTAACGTTATTCCTTCTTATTCATCTAATTTAACAGCAGGTGAAATCCTCGCAATTGTTTTATCAGCAATTACTATCATTATTTTGATTTATTTATTCTTATTTTATTTTCCAAAAAAACGCAAAACACATTAGTAAAGATAACACACAACCAAAGTAATCTGGTTGTGTGTTATACTTATTTAGAACTAAGGAGTTAAAAATGAAAAAAATCAAAAGACATAGTATTTCTATTATCATTTTGTGATTACTTATTTTGATCTTTATCGCAGGAGCTTTACTTACTTTATGGGGTATTGTAAAACACATTAACACCAGTGTTAACGATGACAAAGATAGAGTTCTTTATAGTATTAAAACAATAAGAGTTATTTATGATAATGTGTTTTATACACCAGATACATATCCAATGAAAAATAATAAGGAGTTGTATGATTATTTCCAACATGTTTATGAATTAATTCACCATAATAACGAGAAAAATCCTATTACCTTCTCAAACGGTTTAGAAAAGATTGTTTCTTCCGCAATCTTTTACACATTAAGCTATTTATCATTTGCCTTATGAGGATTTGCAGCATTCTTTTTGATTGTGACTCGTATCATCTTCTTTTCGGATCAATTCCACTACCACTATGCAAAGAAACATGTTCTAGGTGTATTATCTCTGATTGCAACTGTTTTTCCGTTCATTATCTTTGACTATGGGATTGCAATTGCTGGAATTGTTTGAGCGAGAAAAGGAATAGCAAACGAAAGCGAAAAAATAGCATAAAAAATTGTTCTCAAAAGAGAACAATTTTTTTCTTAATAGCTGTTTAGTTGGTTGAGAATGTAGTTTAGTTCTCATACTACACCGTCTTCTTTGTTGGTGTGTTTGGTGATGTGTCGTGCAAGAAGTTTTGCTGAACGTGCTCCATTTTTCATCGCAAAGCCGTATCCTGCTTGGTTTAACATCGTTAGATCGTTTTCTCCATCACCGAATGCAATACAACGGTCCAAAGGAATTCCATAGTATGACGATAAATAACGCATTGCCATAGCCTTGTCTGCAAATGCTGAATTAATTTCAATTACTTCAAAGTTATCAGAGTTTGGCAGTGATCAACTTCGAACAGCAAGAGTTGGCGCAATCTTTTTAACGTGATAAACAATTGAATCAAAAACTCCTTTGTTTTTAACATATAGCAATAGTGAATTCACATCACGTTTGCAAGTTTCAGGAGAAAAAACTAATTTTCCTTCTTTTTCAAATGGAATGTGGAAAAAGTGTTTAAATGATTCAAGGAATTGTTCATCCTCTGATTCATGGAAAATGCAAGCGTGGTCGTCAGATTCAATAACTGCATTAACAATGTTTTTATTAATAAATGGATCGTTTAGAATTGATGAAACAATTTGAGCATTGAATTTCATATTAATTGGTGCGAACTCTTGATCGGCAGGGTTTGAAATATAAGACCCGTTGTAATTAGCCATTAAAGTTTTCAAACCTAATTCGTTATAAATTTTAATGGCTCCACGATAAGGTCGTCCTGTAATAATACAAAAAATATGACCATCAGCTATTACTTTTTTTACGTCGTTAATAGTCCGTTTTGATAAAGTCTGATCATCTTGAAGCAGTGTACCATCAAGGTCACATGCAATTAAGTAGCGTTTGTCTCTCATAATTTAAAGTCCTTTTTATTTATTAATAATAACACAATAAAAAAAGTTATACAAAAAACTAACGTAAATTCATTAGTTTCATCGCTTTAAATACAATTTCATCCGCAATTTTGCTTGCTTGTTTGTTGCTTTGTTCGATTACTTCATCAAGTTTTTCAGATGACAATCATTGATTAGTTTTGACTTGTAAATCTTCAATAAAATCAGCAACAATATCCGCAAGATCATTTTTAAAAATTCCGTAGTTTTGGTTGAGATATAAAGAACTAATTTCTTCAAAAGATTTCATCGTTAATGCATGGTAAATAACCATTAAATTACTTATCCCTGGCTGGTTTTCGGGGTCATACTTAACATTATTCAATGAATCCGTAACCGCACTTTTAATCTTCTTGTTAATCGTCGCTCGATCATCTGATAAAAAAATCGTTCCTTTAACATTTTCTGATGATTTAGACATTTTCTTTAACGGATCTTGCAAGTCCATAATCTTAGATGTTGTTTGATTGATGTAAGTTTGTGGAAAATGAAAATGTTTCGTTTTGTAGTTTTTGTTAAAACGATTAACAAGGTTTTGTGCTAATTCCATATGTTGTTTTTGATCTAAACCAACAGGTACCAAATCTGCATTAAATGCTAAAATATCCGCAGCCATTAGTAATGGGTAGGTCAATAAACCAGTCGGAATGGATAATGTATTATTATCTTGACGCTTAACCTTTTGACTCTTATCTTTAAATTGGGTCATTCTTTCTAATTCTCCCAAATTAGAAAGACATAAAAGAATGTGTGCTAACAAAGGAATACTAGTGACACTGGATTGAAAAAATAAAACCGAACGGTTGATATCGATTCCTGCCGCTAAATATGTTGCAATAATTTTACGTTTAACACTAACAAAATCACTATCAAGTTTTTTCTGTGTTGTTAATGAGTGCAAATCTGCAACAAATAAAAAAACATCAAATTCATTTTGAAGATCAACAAAATTTTTAATTGCTCCTAAATAATTTCCAAGCGTTAAATCATTAGTAGGTTGAATCCCTGAAACAAGTCTTTTTTTCATAAATATTCCTTTTTTTGTATATACTTTCTATTTATATTTTATAATAAATAGATAATTTTAACGGTATGATATTTGTTTTATATTCATCAAATTCACGCTCATGTAAGCGTGTTATTAGTTTTTTTAGAGCTCATCAAATTCATTTTAATCGTATTTTACTCGGAAAAGATAAAGTCCCTATTCAATTAATTAAGGATATTTTAGAGTTGACGTTTGATGGATATGAAGAGATTTTTAGTTTCAAAACACAAGCCTTTGCAAAACTAAATATTTCAAAAGAAGAATTCTCAGAAATGCATACCAATGATGTTCTAGAACTTCTATCACGGGATTCAGAACTTTTAAAACGACCAATCATTTTTCAATACGATAAGTTTAATAAACCCTTACGATTAATGGTTGGCTATGACAGTGAAGAAATTCAAATATTTTTGCGTAGTGAATAATAATGACTTTTACTTATCAAATTCTTTGTTATAAACATTGTGTTTGTTCGAATAACCACCAATTATTACATAAACACTTAAATCAGTCTTTTAAGTTTGTTTTCCAGCCAGACAGCAAAATGGTTGATTTTTTATTTATTTTAGGTGGAGACGGCACATTTATTAATCAAATTAAACCTTTTATAACAAACAATTATCCAACCAAAATTATTATGGTTAATTTTGGGAGTTTAGGTTTCAATGCCGCTTATGAAAAGATTGAAGATATTAATTTGTTAGAAATCATGAACGAAACCGACTTTCATCCAATAAATGTTTTGAAAACCAAAATTAACAATAACGATGTTTTTTACAGTGTTAATGAATTGATGCTGTGAACAGATAAAATTATGCAACTAGATGTTAGTATCAATGATACTCACCTAGAAACCTATAAAGGTTCGGGCTTAATGGTTGCTACCCAAATTGGTTCATCTGCAAGTAATAAATCAAACAATGGAGCAATTATTATAAGCGAGCAAAATGTTTATCAGTATTCAAAGATTTTGCCTTTTAATTGCAAAAACAATTTTAGTATTACTAACCCTATTATTTTGCATTTTAATCACCACTTAATATTTAATAACCAAAATGATGATAACGAAATTAAATTGATAAATGATGGACAAATCGTTTTAATAAGTAGTAAAATTAAAAATATTTACTGTCAAATAATTGAAACGAACCTAAAAATTTTTAATAAAAACCGTTTAATTACATACATATCTGCTTTGCGCAAAGCATTTATTAAGGACTAATAAAAAACTAATGAAAAACTGAAAAATAATTCTTTTAATAATATGTACTTTCGGAATTGCTTACTTTATCTTAAAAAGTCAAGCAAAAAAGAAAGCTACACAAGTTAACAAACAACTAACAGTCAGTCATAAAATTCCATTTAACATTAATAAGTTTTACTCTGCTGTTGGTGGTTTAGAAAATATTACATCAGCAACTGCAACTATAAACTCTTTGAAACTAGTTTTTAAAAACGAAAAATTAGTAGATGTCAATCAACTAAAATCCATAGATGCTAAGGGTGTTTTAAAATCTGCTAATTCGTACCGAATGACTTTTGGTGATTACGCAATTAGTCTTGCAGACACTATAAATCAACATATCAAAAATAACTAGGAGTTATACATATATGATCACGATTCGTCCACAGAAACGCAATGATAAAATTTACGAAATTATTGCGATCAATGAAGACAAAATCACCATTAAAAACGACTTTGATGATACCAAAGTCTTAAACCTTTATGAGTTTGATTTGCAAAACATCAATCCTGAAATCAACAAAACAATCCGCTTAATTCGATTTGAACCTAACGGATGTTCAATTATTGAAGAAGATTTTGAATAATTCTATTTATGATACTTGGTGTTATTGATAATACTAAACGCTCGGTATATTTGTTCATATAAAATGACTTTTGCCAAATTGTGAGCAAAAGTCATTTTTGACATTGATAACAAAAAATCCGCTCGTTTATAAATTGCGTCCGAAACGCCATGAGAGCCGCCAATAATAAAAACCAATGGTCTAGATAAATTTTGCTTTACTGCTATAAAATCGGCGAGTTGTTCACTAGTTAATTGTTTTCCTTCAATAGCTAAACAAATAACAAAGTCTTCAGGTTTAATCTTTTTTAAAATTCCTTCACATTCCGTTTTTTTAATTTGTTCAATTAAAGCGGGAGTTAAATTTTTAGGTTCCCTTTGATCATTCAATATTTCATCATCCACTTTAACAAACCGACTTAAACGAGTTGCATATTCTTTAATTGCTTGGTTTCAAAAATCAGTTTTAATTTTTCCAATGGTAATTATTTTAATATACATAATATCTCCTTGTCAGATTAAGACTATTTAAATTATACTTTTATAAGAAAGATAAACAGGAGAAGATCTATAATGAACCAAAAAATTTATATCCAAATGAGTTATCCAGAACTTGATAATGACAAATATATTAGTAGTTTGCCTGTTATTTTAGAAGTTAATTCAATGATGACAAGCAAAATTATTGAGTTTTTAAAATTAAAATATAGTAAACAAAGAATTGATTTATTGCCCAATATCACTACTTTAAAAATCAATGATTTATTGTTGCACTTTTATGTGCCAACAATCAATCAAAAGCCAAATATTTTTGACCAAAAAGAATTAGCGAATCACATTGAAGAATTACAATATTTTCATTTAAAAACAGTTAATACACCGTGATTATTTTACGAAGATGAACCTATTAAAACATTACAAAAGATTTTAAATGAAATTTTAGTTCGTTTTCAAGATTATGTCTTGTTTATTGATTTTTGAGCAGTACATATGCAAATTAATAGTTGGCTAGTATTTGCAACATATGATTTTAAACCCGCACATGTTAAAAATCCTAATTATTTAGAAGATGTCTTTTATACCAAAAAAAACGATCTTCCCGGTTATATTTTTGTAATGCATTTGCGAGCATACGGTTTTCTAAACGTTGGTTTTAGCAATGAATTTTTCAACAATAACAAAAAACTAATTTACGATTTTATTCGTAAATTAGTTGCTTCCCCAGAAGATAAAATCGTTGCTTTGTATCAAGAATGGCAAGATACACATCAAACAACAAGAATGAAAAATAAAGAGGAATTATTTTTAATTACTAAGCATTAGAGTCTGCGCACGCATTTTCATCATCTGCACAATGTTTATTATGCGTAAACATTAAATCTTCATAATTCTCATCAAGTATATCGATTTGGTAAAAACAATTATTACAAATTAATTTATTTTTATTTCTAGTTCATAATGGATTACTCATTTTTATAACTCCTTTAATAAATATTCTATGAACAAAGCAACACTATTACGGTTGCTTTTTTTGTTAATAACTTTATCAACAAAATTGAGAATTTTAGAATCACGAACTTTTGCTGCAGCCCGTAAATCAGTTATTTCAAACATTGGAACATCGTTCATACTATCACCAATCGAAGCAGTTTGAGATAACGGAATTTTTAAATATTCACATAGTCAACGAATTGCTGAACCTTTATTAATTCCTTTATTAGTAATTTCAATAATCCGGTTGCTTGTAAAGATCACATCAAGTTGATTTGCAAATGTTTTTTTAATATCTTGATAAAAACTACTAGGAATTTTCTTATGCAGTTTTGGGGATAAAATATTAATTTTAAAAACACCCTGGTTATCCAATATTTGTTTTTTCGTTTCAAATGTATAATTTTTATGTCAGATTTTAATTAATCATCAATAAGAAACGTTTTTTATTTGTAATCGTTGTTCATTTAAAAATGCATTATTGTATGGTCAAATGCCAAATTTATGATTTAAACTAAAATCATAAACACCTTGAGCTAACTTTGGGTTAATCAAGGAAGTAAACAATACTTGTTTGTTAATATTGTCATAAATTAAACTTCCGGCAAAACAAACAAAATAAGGAACTTGATATCCTGTTTTTTGAAAAACCAAATCAGCAATCACTTGTGTCCGTTCCAAAGACCGGCCAGTTACAAAAATTAAAATTCCTTTATTCGCAACAAACTTTTTGATTAATTCATAATTTTTTGAGCTAATTTTTTTATTATGTTGTAATAATGTTTGATCTAAATCACTAAAAAGATAAGGGTGTTTCATTGTCTTTTATCCTATTAAGAAAAATTAAACACACAAGGAAGTGTTTTTTCATATAAAATTATAATATACATATCATTATTATGGTAAATACCATTTTGTTATACCAATCAAAACAATTATATATACATTGTCTTAATAACCATTTATAAGTATAAATGGTGTTTTAGAAATACAGGAGAAATAAATGAATCAAAATAACCAAATTCCTACTTATCTGTTTGCCTTAGGGGGACTTGACGAAGTAGGGAAAAACACATACATCGTCGAACATGATGATGAAATTTTAATTGTTGACTGTGGAATTAAATTTGCAAACGCAAAAATGCCAGGTTTCGATGGATTAGTTGCAAATTATGACTATTTAATTGAAAATGCACATAAAATTCATTCATTAGTTATTACTCATGGTCATGAGGATCACATCGGAGGGATTCCTCATTTATTGCGTCGTGTAAACATTAAAAAAATTTACGCACCCCCATTAGCAGTAAAATTAATCGAACGTCGTTTGCAAGAAAATAAAGATATTAAACCACCCCAAATTATTTCATTTTTAGATGATGATCATTATGTGTCTAAATATTTTAAAGTGGATTACTTCCGTGTTTGTCACTCAATTCCTGATTCATTCGGAATTGTTATAGATACACCAAACGGAATCGTTGTTGAAACTGGAGATTATAGATTTGATTTTGCGACTGCAGGAGACCAAACAAATTTACACAAAATTGCTGAAGTTGCAAAACGTGGTGTTGCTGTGCTAATGTCAGAATCAACATCAGCAGAAATTCCTGGTTTTTCAGAATCTGAACTATATATCATTCAAAACATTCATGACTATATGAAAAAAGCAAAACATCGAATTTTTATTTCAACTTTTGCTTCAAATTTGGGACGTGTAGAGCAAATTATCGCCATTGCAGTTTCGATGAACCGAAAGGTTGTGGTTGCTGGTAAATCGATGGAAGCAAACGTAAAAACCTCACGTAAACTTAACTATCTAAACATTAATGATAAATCGTTTGTATCAATCAAGGAAATTGATAACTATAAAGACGAAGAAATATGTGTTATTTTAACCGGTTCACAAGGTGAAGAACACGCCGCACTAAATGTAATGGCTAATGGTGAGCATTCGCGCATTACTCTAAAACCAACAGATACAATTATCTTGTCATCAAATCCAATCCCTGGAAACTATATGCAAGTTGAAAAAATGATTAATAAACTATACCGTTTAGGTGTCACTGTCTATGAAAATTCAGGTGATAAAAAAATACACTCATCTGGTCACGCAACACGAAGTGAACAACAGTTAATGATTCAAGCAGTTAGTCCAAATTATTTATTCCCAATTCATGGTGAACACAAAATGTTAAAGGGGATTAAACAAAACGCTATTGATTTAGGTTTTGATGCAGACAAAGTAATTATTGCAACTAACGGAGAGAAATTACAACTTTTAAACGGAGTTTTATCGGCAACTAACGAATTTATTGATGCAACCCCAAACTATATTAACGGGGCTGACGTTTCATCTAACTACAACGATTTATTAACTCAACGCAACACTCTTTCAAGCGATGGTTTAGTAAATGTTGTTGTCTGCTTAAACAAAACTAAAGTTATTGGTAATCCTACAATTAGCACACGAGGTTGTTTTTTTGCAAAAGAATCCGTTAATTTAGTTAATAAATTATCAACATCGGTTAAAGACAAAACCAATCAGATGTTAGCTAAAAAGGAATCTTTGACAAATATCCAAAAAGAGTTAATTAAGGAAGTAAAATCAATTATTTGATTCTGACGTAAAAAAAATCCTTTAATTGATATTAGTTTATTTAATAGTGATGAGTTTGCAAAAAAGGTTAAAAATCGTGCTTATTTAAAAATTTCTGAAAATCCACACTGTTTAGAAGATACTGAAAATAAAGATGCACAAATTTAATTGACAAAAGAAAAAAGTTGTATGTACGGGAGTTACCAGCGGCATTGGTTTATCTCTACTACAACTTTTATTAACTAAACCTATCCATTTAACACTTTTAGTCCGTAACAAAATTAAAATAAAAGAAATCTTGTCCAAAGTTCATGAAAGCTATATTTTGTCTTGCAAAATCGTATCAATTAATTTAGATGATGCAAATATGCTTATAAATGTAAAAAACACAATTGAATCAACAGATATTTTAATTAACAATGCTGGTTATGGTATTTTTGATGAAGCACAAAATATCAGCGATGAAAACGAACGTAAACTATGACAAACAAATGTTTTAACTCCAATTAGTTTAACAAAAGCAGTCATTAATTACATGTATAATCAACAATCCGGTTTGTTGGTATATACATCTAGCGTTGCGGCTCATTTACCAATTCCTTATAGTGCTATTTATAACGCTAGTAAGGCAGCCATTGAGCAATATGTGAATACTTTAAAAATTGAAGCAAAAAAATATAATGTGAAGACATTATTGATCACCCCGGGCGCTGTTTCAACTAATTTTTTCACTAATGCAGATAAAAATGAGTTGTACACAAAGTATAAAAAGGGGAGTGTAAATCCTTTGTTAATTGCTCAACAAATTATAAAAGCAATTGAAAAACAAAAAGATCGAATCATAGTTCCCAAGAAACTATGATTCGCCATTAAATTAAATAACTTGTGACCAAATTTGGTTCATAAAGTTCTTAGTAAGAAATTTATCAAGAAATAATTATTAATAAAAAGTTTAATGTTTAAGCATTTTAAGCAACCATATCTTTTCAGTTTACTAATTAATCATTTTAAATTTAAAAAACACCATAGGTTCCATTATGGTGTTTTTTACGAAAACTAATGCGTTAACTGTTTATTCATTTTTTGTTTGGCTTGTTGTTTTTGTTTGTGCTTCTTAACATCAAAAATGATTTTTAAAATAACAAAAATGACTCATGGACTAATTAGAAAAAAAGAGATAGTAATTGCTGCATTCATAAAAAACTCTTGTGGTAAATACTTAATAATCTCATCTTTATTAGGTGCAAAATTTCAATTACTCTTACCGGGAAAGAAAATTTTATGAAAAACTTCAAATGCTTTTTCAAAATCACTTGCAGCGATTGCGACAATAATAATGATAATAACAAAAATAATCATTAACGAATAAAAGCCAATATTGATCCAGGGAATTTTAATTGCATATTTCTTATTAAGAATAATTAATGTAATTAATCCTATAAGGCTTAAAAAGAACAAGATAAAAGTTGCTAAAAACAATTTTCGCACATCATCAAAGTGTGCCTCACCGTTAACTGATGATTCTAACGGTGACAAATCAAATTTTTGAAAAGACAACAAATATCTGATTAATTTATCATAAACAATTTTAATTTCATTGTAGTTTAATTGGCGACCGTTGTTTAGGTATACATCTTCTAAATGATAAGGTTTAATGTGCAAGTAATAAAAAGGTTCAAAAACAATCGGCACTAAGACAGCAAAGCTAATTGTTAAAATAACAATAAAAACTGCTGTTAAGGTACTTAAAATAATTTTGTTTGTTTTAATATTTCGTTGGACTATAACTTTTGTATTCATAAATGAATTATAAATTAAATAAAACTATAATGTTTAAAATAGCTTTATTAATTTAAATAAATAAATTTATATATAAATAAAAAAGTAGCACAAAAACAGTTGTGCTACTTTTTTTAAAAATCTAATAGATACCAAATCTATTTCCTTTTAAATAACTACTAATTCTTTAATATATACTATAGCCACTGATATATAAAAAATAACTCATAGTTAGTAAAATAAAACAAACCGTTTTTAATTTGTTTTAATCTACTTTAAAAATTATATTACAATCTGTTTTAAAAACAGAAACCGTTAATTTATTTTTTTTAGCACTCTTAGTTCTTATTTGCTAATTTTATGTTATAATTTATTTAGTTTAATCAAAAGGAGAAATTAAATTTATGGCTAAAGAAATAATTTTAGGAATTGATTTAGGTACAACAAATTCATGTGTTGCTGTTTACCATGACAACAACCCAACAGTTATTGAAACTCCCGAAGGAAAACGAACTGTTCCTTCAGTTGTTTCTTTTAAAAAAGGGGAAGTAATTATTGGAGATGCTGCAAAGCGTCAACAAATTACAAATCCCAATACAATTTCATCAATCAAACGTTTAATGGGAACAGATAAAAAGGTTAAAATCATCGATAAAGATTATACACCAGAAGAAATTTCAGCAAAAATTTTAACTTACATTAAAGAATATGCAGAAAAGAAATTAGGAACAACAGTTAAGAAGGCTGTGATTACTGTACCCGCTTACTTCAATGATGCTCAACGTCAAGCAACAAAAAACGCAGGAGTGATCGCTGGTTTAGAAGTTGCTCGGATCATCAATGAACCAACTGCTGCTGCGCTTGCTTATGGGATTGAAAAACTTGATAAAGAACAAAAAGTATTAGTATTTGACCTTGGTGGTGGGACATTTGATGTTTCAATTCTTGATATGGCAGATGGAACATTTGAAGTTCTTTCAACATCAGGGGATAATGAATTAGGTGGAGATGACTTTGACGAAGTAATTATTAATTGATTATTAAAATCAATTGTTGAAGATCACAATATCGATTTAACAAACAACACAATGGCTAAACAACGTTTAAAAGATGCTGCGGAAAAAGCGAAAATTGAGCTTTCAGGTGTTAACTCAACTGTAATTTCATTACCTTTCATCGCGATGGATGAAAATCAAAATCCAGTAAACTTTGAACGCGAATTAAATCGTGCTACTTTTGACAAATTAACCGCTCATTTAGTAGAACGTCTAAAAAAACCTGTTTTAGATGCAATCAAGGAATCAAAAATTAGTTTAAGTGAAATCGACCAAGTTTTATTAGTTGGTGGTTCAACAAGAATTCCTGCAGTTCAAAAATTAGTTGCAGAATTAACAAATAAAGAACCTAACCGTTCATTAAATCCAGATGAAGTTGTTGCACTTGGTGCCTCAATCCAAGGAGGGGTATTAGCTGGTGATATCGATGATATCTTGCTATTAGACGTTACACCATTAACTTTATCAATTGAAACAATGGGTGGTGTGGCAACTCCTTTAATTCCAAGAAATACAAAGATACCCGTTTCAAAAGCGCAAGTATTCTCAACAGCCGCTGATAACCAACCATCAGTTGATGTACGTGTTTTCCAAGGGGAAAGACCAATGGCTAATGACAACAAATTCCTAGGCCAATTTGAACTTTCAGGAATTGAACCAGCTCCGCGGGGAACTCCTCAAATCGAAATTAAATTCAACATCGATGCGAATGGTATTATCACGGTTACTGCAAAGGATTTAAAAACACAAAAAGAAACAATGACAACAATTAAAGATGCTCAAGGTTTAAGTGAAGACGAAATCCAACGAATGGTTAAAGAAGCAGAAGATAACAAAGAAAAAGATGCTAAAGTTAAAAAAGAACGTGAATTAATTAACGAGGCTGACGCTCTAATTAACCAATTAGAAACAATTACAAAAGACGAAAAATTCCCAGCTGAACAAAAAACAAAATTTGAAGAAGAAATTGCTGCTTTAAAAAAATATAAAGACAGCGAAGATTTTGAAAATTTAGAAAAAAAAGTTAATGAAATTAAAACTTTATTATCACAAGCAGCACAATTTGCTCAACAAGCAGCAAATAACTCTAACACAGCAAGCAAAGATGATGAAGTGACAGAAGCAAAAGTAAACGAAGAAACTGATAAAAAATAGTTAATAAAATATTTGCCAAAAATGTTTCCTATTTAATAGGGAACATTTTTTATCTATAATTAATTACAATGACTAAAAAAAGAAATTAGGAATACAATGAAATTATTCGATTCATACACTAATCAGTTACAAACTCTTGATGATGATCAAATTACGATCTATAACTGTGGTCCCACTGTTTATAATCATATCCACATCGGAAATGCGCGACCGTTAATCTCAATGGATGTATTGTATCGTTATTTACTAACTAAAAATAAAAACGTTAAATACGTTTTGAATATCACCGATATCGATGATAAAATCATCAATTATGCTCTTGAAAATAATCTAAAAGAGCTTGATGTTTCGGAAACTTATTTTCAAGCATATTTAAAAATTAAAAAACAATTAAATACCCTACCTATGTTTAATCCTAAAGTTTCTGAACATATGGATGAAATTATCAATTATATCGAAAATCTACTAGCGAAAGATAAAGCGTACTATGTAAATCAGGATATTTATTTCGATACATCATCTGTTGAAAATTATGGGCAATTATCAAAAATTAAAATTGATGAAAATATTAATGGCAAACGAGTACTAAATGTTGAAAACAAGCGTAATCCAAATGATTTCATTTTGTGAAAAATAACAAATAAAGGTATCGTTTGGAATTCTAAATTAGGTTCAGGCCGCCCAGGATGACATACAGAATGTTCATGTTTAATCAACAAATATTTGGGCCAACAAATTAGTATTCACGGTGGCGGTATGGATCTAAAATTTCCGCACCACGAAAATGAAAACGCGCAAAATAATGCGTTATATAATAAAAATCTTGCAAAAATTTGATTACACTTCGGATTAGTTAATATTGAAAATGAAAAAATGTCTAAATCATTAAATAATTTTATTTTAATGAAAGATTTGTTAGAAAAATATTCATACCAAGCAATACGTTGATTTTTTTACCAAACTAAATATTCTCAACCCTTAAACTTTTCAGACGAAACTCTAAAACAATGTGAACATGATATCAAAAAAATTCAAGAAGTTTTAATTAGAATAAGAAACAAATTATGTTTAAATGATGTTTCTTTGGAAATAAATAAATTAAGTAATTTTGATAAATTTGATAACGAAATTGTCAATGATTTAAACCTAGCAAATTGTGTTAAAGTAATATTTGATTTACTTAAGGAAGCGAATATTTTATTAAAACAAAATGATTTCCATCAATTGGTTAATGTTTTTGAAAAACTAAATTATTGCTTATCAATCTTTGGAATTGAATTTACAAATTTACACACATCTGAAAACATTGCATTATTAAAAAAATGAAGCCAATTAGTAACCGATAAAGATTATGAACAAGCAGATCAAGTTCGTGCCATTTTAATTAAGATTGGTCTTTTATAATGCAGTATAGTTTTGGAAAAAAAGCGCTATTAGATGCCATTAATAGCCATCAAAAAGTTAAAAAAGTTTTTTGTGCTTTTTTCGATCAAACAATCATTAAATTACTCCAGGAAAATAAAATTCCCTATGAGATGGTTAGTAAGCAATGGTTTAATCAATTCGACAAAACATTAAACCATCAACATTTTGCATTCGAGAGTGAACAAATATTTAAAGAAATTAATTTAAATACCTTTATCAAAAAATATAATAATTCACAAAGTGTAATTCTAATGCTAGATGAAATCCAGGATCCCCACAATTTTGGTGCAATTCTACGGAGTGCAGATGCTTTTGGTGTTAATGGTGTTATTTATAAAAAAAACAATCAAACAAACATTAACGAACTTGTTATCAAAACTAGTATGGGGGCAATTAATTACCTAAATTTAATTAGTGTAACCAATCTTAATCAATCAATTAAAATATTACAAGAAAACGGCTATTGAGTTTATGCAAGCGCACTAAATGCTAAAGCACAAATTTTTGATCAAATAGATTATCCTCAAAAAACAGTTATTATTATGGGTAATGAAAATAAGGGGGTATCACCACTGGTGATTAAAAACGCTGATCAGCAGGTTTATATTCCGATGTCTGGACATGTCCAATCACTAAACGTGTCTGTTGCAACGGGTATCTTATTATCATATATCACACGTAATGTTAAAAAATAAATCAAATAATTAGGTGCTGTAAATAAGTATTTTCATGAATTTTATTATTTAATAATTAATATATACTATTAACGAGGTTATATTAATGTCCAAACGAGTTTCATATAGTTTTGATACAGAAATTCAAAAATTAAGTTTTATTGCTCTTGCAAAAAGATTATCTTTAAAAGAATTAAAGAAAATTATGGTTGCTAAAAAATCATATTTAACGACCGCTGAAAGCATGTTAATGACAGCCCGAAATAATTATAATCAAGAAGCGAACACGCCAAATGCCAACATAATTAGTCTGCAGCCCTTTAAGGATCAAGTTTTAATCAGCGAAAGCAATGTTAAAAACATTAGTAACGAAATCACAAAATTAGAAACACAAATCAAGAATATCGAAAGTAAAATTAGTGATATCGAATTTCAAATCAAGGAATTAAGAACAAAAGAAAATGAATAGTTGTTCAACTATTCATTCATATAACTAGTTCATATTGTGAAGTTAGTTTTTATTTTATTTAAACCAATAGCAATTCTTGCTGTTGGTTTTTTATATAAACTCTATTTTAAAATTAACTACTAGTTTATACACAATGATATTTAAGTGTATTTCTCTTTTCAAAAATAGTATAAAAAATTTTATTTTTAGAGATTATTTACAACTTTTATGTTAAATTTCTCGTTTATTATTTTGTTTAAACTTGTTATATTTTATGAGCAGAAACTACTAATCAGTTTTCGTTCGGGTTACGTGTGATTTTAACTTCATTAAACCCAGCTTCGACTAATTCCTTTAATAATTCATATTGATCAACTAATTTTAAACCTGGAACACTTGTTCACTTAGACATTGTTTCAATTCCGGACATAATAATTTTAAAAAAACCATTTCTTTTTAGTGAATCAAAAATATTGCTAAAAGCTTTTTTTCTATCTTTTCAAAAGTAAATTGTTGAAAAAGCTGTGACTAATGAATATGAAGCATCAGGTGCTTTATAATCTTCGACTGATGTTTGAAAAACTTTTACTCGGTTATTTTTAATCAATTCTTCATTGACTTCTTTACTTACCTTAATTGACATTTCAGAGATATCAATACCTGTAACTAATTTTGCGATCGTAGCAATGCGTTTAATATTCGCTCCACCACCACAACCAACTTCTAAAACAATATCATTTGAATTAATTTCAATATGTTGGAAAGCTCAATCAGCCATCGGCTTATGATGTTGATTCATATCAACTAAAATATTGTAACCCTCTTCATTATTTGTTGGATTCCCATATGATTCGTTCTTCTTTCCTGAATTACTCATTTATATTTACTCCTTGTTTTTTTATTTTGACAAACATTTTAATTCTAAAGAATGTAAATAACCAACGCAACCAGATAGCAAACAAAAAACAAGTTCAATACCTATAATTGAACTTGTTTTTAAATGGGTTATTCAGATTTTTGGTAAATTGAGCCCACAGCAGCGTTAAATTCACCACCAAAAGCTTTATTATTTGAATTTCAAGGCATTTTTCCGTTTGGATAACTATTTGGTTGACTTGGTTGTTGTGAGTTTTGTTTTGGTTTTGATAAATTATAAACTTGTGGTTTAATTTGGTTTTTTCGATAAAAAAGAATGATTCCAGGGCTTTCGGGATTATTTAAATCACTAATTTCATTCGCACCAATAAAATCCTTTAAATAATTTAAAGTTTCACGCATTAAATATGCTTGGTTGTCTTGACGATAGAAAACGGTTTTTTTATCTATATCTTGGTAAGATGCTTGCGGATCAAAAACATAAGTTGCACTTGCGTTGTTTGCTCAACGCTTCTCCGTAGCGATCGATGATTGACTATAACGTTCATATGTTTCTTTATAAGTTTGTTCTTGTTTAAAAACATCATCATTGATAACATCGATTAGACTAACAATTTGCGGAGGATTATCATATTCATCCTTATATTCTTGTAAATTTTTCAAAACCTTACTTAATGCACCATTAAATTTTAAATAGGGATTGTTTTTCAAAGACTGAATGCTACTGATATTATTGATTTCATTATCATAAATAAAATTTAAATGTTGCATATTCGCTTGTGTTCCAATGTATAAAACATAGTTGCCATTATTAATTTTATTTGTCCCTAAAATCACTTCATGCAATGTTGCTTTTGTATTTTTTAAAGATGTAAAAACCAAAGGTTGACCAACGGTGTTGGGATTTAAGAACTTTGCATAGTTTGTTGTTTTGCTCTTTAAAACTACAAAAGATGTTGTTGTTACAATCCCGGCAACCGCTGCTAAAACAGCAGTCGATATTAAAATTCCTTTTTTCATAAAACTCCTTAAATATTAATAGACGAGTCCATTATATTATTATAATATATATAAATATAAGAATATAATCAAGGATATATTATGTTAACTAAACCAAAAAAAGTTGTTGTAGGATTAAGTGGTGGGGTCGATTCATCTGTAACAGCACTTTTGTTAAAACAACAAGGTTATCATGTCATTGGTTTGTTTATGACTAATTGAGATGCTAGTGTTAATCAAGAATTAAATTTTGTTTCTCAACAGGCCCATGGTTGTGATAATCAGAAAGATTTATTGGACGCTCAAAAAGTTGCAGAAACAATTGGAATCGAGTTCCATACAGTCGAATTCATCAATGAATATTGAGACAATGTATTCGCTCATTTTTTAAATGAATACAAAAATAACCGTACACCCAATCCTGATATTTTATGTAACCAATATATCAAATTTGATTCTTTTTTAAATTATGCCAAAAAACATTTTGATTGTGATTTCATTGCGATGGGACATTACGCTCAAATAAAGCACACTGATAACGGTTCAATATTATTGCGTGCAGTTGATGAAAACAAGGATCAAACATATTTTTTATGCAATTTAAATCAAAATCAACTACAAAACGTTTTGTTTCCTATTGGTCATTTAACAAAACAAGAAGTGCGAACAATTGCTAAAGAACATGGTTTGAAAACATTTAATAAAAAGGATTCAACTGGAATTTGTTTTATCGGTGAGCGAAATTTTGTCCAATTTATGAACAACTATATTCCTAACCAACCTGGAGATATCATCGATATTACTAGCAACAAAAAAATTGGAAATCATATTGGAACAATGTATTATACTATCGGCCAAAATAAGGGTTTACATCTTGGTGGCCAAAAGGCAAAAATGTTTGTTTGCAAAAAAGATTTACAAAATAAAATCATTTACGTTGCACCAAGCGAACTAGAAGACCAATATTTAAATTCTAATCAAGCAAAAATTACTAATTTAAATTGAAACCAAAACTTTCAACCACATTTACCTTTGCAAGTTCGTTTTCGTCATCGTCAAGCTTTGATCGATCTTGAAAATATTATTTTTTTAGAAAATAACGAAATTATGATTAAATATCCAGATGCTCGAGCAATTACTCCAGGACAATATGCCGTCTTTTATCAAGATCAAATTTGTCTTGGCGGCGGAGTAATTGCGGAAGTTTATAAAAACAACCAGTTAATTAACTAGTTGCTACTTTAAAATATCCATTTTGGTTAATAAAAATAAATAATTCATCATTAATTTTATACTTCACATTTGGTGCGGGTTTTTGATCCATAAAAATTTTTAATGGAAAAATATGATAATCTGTAGGTTCTTTAATACCAATATCAACTAATCATTCCTTGATTAGTTGATATTTTTCATGATCACTTAAAGATAAATAGAATGCTAATGGGTAATGTTTATCCTTGAATTCAATAAATTTATTTTGGTAAATTTCATGGTAATCTCGCTCGTTATTATCGATAAATGTTTCAATTAAAGATTGATCAGTTTTTGGGTCAATAATTACTTCTAAATTGCTTTCTTTATTAATAGTTAAAAACAAATCGTTTGTTAAACGGTATTGCTTATTAGCAATGTCTTTCTTATTCAAAAATTCAATTAAACCAGTAATTTTGTTTTCGCTTACATTTGTAATTTTATTTTCGTTTAGAAAATAAAAAAGTAAATAATATTGTAATGTGTCCGATTGAACTTTAAAAAAATCATAATCAAATAATTTTTTCGATCAAATAGCATATGTATTATCAATTACAATACTTTGTGCTTCGTGAGTTTTGTTATAGCGATTAATTTCTTTTTGAAATGCAAATATTTTAGCATGATCCCAACTTGCAATTGTCTTTCTGACCTGATTTCGTTCATAAATATCCTTAAAATTTGTTTTATCAATTCCGTAGGGAATGTTTTGTTCAATACAATAACGTAAAAGCGCTGATTTACGCAATTGTAAAACTGGACGATAGATCAGAGTATTGTTAATAATTATTTTTGAGCGAATTCCGTAAAACAGTGATTTAGAATTACGTTGTTTTTGCATATACGCTGTTTCTAAGAAATCATCTTGGTTATGAGCAATCATTACACCATTAAGTCCGTATTGATTAGCGATTTCAGCAAAAAATGCATAGCGAATAGCTCGTGCTTTTGCTTGAAAATTATTAATATGATTAAATTTTTTTAAAACCTCCTCATTAACATGTAAAACTTCATATTTGATTTTAAATCGGTTGCAATAATCAATCACAATTTGCATATCGTCATCCGCTTCTGAACGCATATGGTAGTTAACGTGACAAACAACCTTAATTTGTTTTTTATACATGTCTAGCATAGCCATTGAATCAGGGCCACCAGAAACCCCTGCAGCATACATCTTTGGCTTAAATCAATTAGTTATTTGTGCTCATAACTTTTTCAAAACTATCACCTCTAAGTCATTGTAAAACTGCTTTTGTTATTTTGTTAATAACCGGTTGGATAAGAGCGAATTCCTCGCGTTTAAAACGAGAAAGAACATAATTTGCTAAATCACCAGTCTTCATCTTGTCAATTCCTACACGTATTCGTTTCAATTCATTATTAGGAAAATGTAACAAAATGTTTTTCATTCCATTTTGTCCACCTGAAGTACCTTTTAAACGCATCTTAAAAAAACCAACTTTGGTATCAACGTCATCATAGATGATTAAAACATTCTCCCTGGGAATTTCATAAAAATTAATAAATTTACTGACAAATTCACCACTTAGATTCATAAAAGTTGTCGGTTTAGCAAAATAAACAACTTTGTTATCTAGAATCGTTTTTGTGAAATCACCATTAAATTTATGATCTGTAATCTTCAAATCCAAAGTATCCAAAAGATAATCTAGACAAACAAAACCAATATTGTGTCTGGTATGTGTGTATTTAGAACCAGGATTCCCTAGTCCCACTATTAAATATTTATCCATCAGTTTAATATCCTTAAATTAGTTATTTATTTATATACTTTAAACTTTTTTGTTATTTTTCGCAATTAATTAAAATTTAGAAAAACAATTTGCCGGAGAAAAAAATTATTTTCTTGTTTATAATTGGTATTTTCAATAAATTTTATTAAAAGTTTTAATCATTCTTTGACTATGTTTCAACAGTGTTATCGAACACTTATAGACATTCTTTTATTCGTAAAACCCTGATGAATTGGCTTTATAATGAGTTATTGACTTTTAGACAGAGCCTATAATAATAGTAATAGTGAATAATAAATTAAATATTAATAAAATAATATATTAATCAAAAAAATTAACGATAGCTATAAAAATTTGGTATTCTGGGTAAATATTATTAATAAGTAAAATATTCATAATAAAATTAGTAGTATATAGCAAGGTGGATGTAATATGCAATTAATCATTAAAACTAAAATTTTCATACAAGCGATTAAATTTAACACGACGATCGCAAATCTAAACGCTCTAAACCAATTTTTAAATGGAGTGATGATACGTTTAAAAGACAATAAAATTGAAGTTAAAGCAACAAATACCCAAATATCAAGTTTTTTTTATATTCCAAAAGATGACTTTGAAACTGATGGTAATGATTTTGCTTTGTTGGTAAATGCAAAAATTATTTATGGGTTAATTAATAAAGTTAAAGACGAAAAAATAATTTTAAGCCTTGTTGATAATAATACATTAATTATTAAAACCAAAAACTTCGAAACACAAATTAACACAATTGATTTACAGTCTTTTCCTATGTTTGATTTAAATTTAGCAAACTACGAGCAAGTTAATTTATCGAGTCAAATTTTTAATGAAATTAACAATAAAATATTACCTGTGATTCCGAATTTAAATGGAACAGAAAAAATGCTAAGTTTTGCTGGGGTGAATATTAATACAACAACAACTGAAGGTAAAATAACTATTTTGGGAACGGATAAAATTCGAGCAGCAATGTTAAATAAACCATTTGATAGACAAGGATACAATTTTATTGTTAGTTATCAAACCATGCGGATTGTTTTGGATGTTTTAAAAAATAACGCAAACAATAATACCGAAATTAATTTATATATGAAAGACAAAAATCTTGTTTTCGCTTTTAATGATGCATTTTTACTAACTAAGGCCATTGATGGAGAATACCCAAAAATTACAAGCCTTTTTGACGTTCCAGAAAATTTATTAGAATTTAAAATTAGTTTCTCAAAACAAAGTTTCTTAGAAGTAATTGAGCGTGGAATGATTATTATGACTCAAGAAAAAAAACCTAAGATGTCTATGGAAATTAAAGGAAATTATGCTTTTCTAAAATTCCAAACTTATGAAATCGGAAATCTCGAAGAGCAAGTTGAAATCTCAAATTATACGGATAGCGATGTGAGTGTTAAAATTAATCCAATGATTTTAGCGAGTGTACTTAAAAGTTTTAGTCATGATGAAATTATTATCAACAAAGATAAAAATAAAAATATTATTGTCTTTGTTGATGAAAAAGATCCTGATTTTAAGCAAATTATTTCATTAATCAAGGAATAATATATATTTATATATATTAAAAATTAAGCACCATGATATAATAAAAGTATATTTACACAAATATAATTTTTTGTTATCTAGAAGAAAATAGATTTTTAATGAAAAAAGTTTTAATAAACACACCATACATAACCTTAGGTCAATTTTTAAAACTAGCAAACTTCGTTAGTTCTGGCTCAGAGGTTAAATTTTTTTTAATGCACAACCGAGTTTTAGTTAATAACGAACATGATGAACGTCGCGGTCGTAAACTTTATGATTATGATAAAGTTCTGATCGATGATCAAGTATTTCAAATCGTGTTATCACAAAGTGCAGATAACTAAAAATTAGAGTTAGGGGTATCAAATGACTGAGGACAAACAACAAAAAATTGATTACACTTCGTCAAGTATTAAAGTTCTAGAAGGTTTGGAAGCTGTACGTAAGCGACCTGGGATGTACATCGGAAGTACACAATCTGAGGGATTACATCATTTAATTTGAGAAATAGTGGATAACTCAATTGATGAAGCTATGGGTGGATATGCAAGTTATGTACGGGTTACAATTACTAAAGACAATGCAATTCGCGTGGAAGATGATGGTCGTGGGATTCCAGTAGGAATTCACGAAAAAACAGGTAAATCAGGTGTTGAAACTGTTTTAACTGTTTTGCATGCTGGTGGAAAATTTGATAATGATGCGTACAAAATGTCTGGAGGGTTGCATGGTGTTGGTGCATCGTGTGTAAACGCGTTGAGTGAATCTTTCGAAGTATGAGTTAATAAAAACCACTCGGTACACTATGTACAATTTTTGAACGGTGGTCATGCTGTTGAGCCATTGCGTGTTATTAAAGAAAATGATGAAAAAGAACACGGAACAACAATTGAATTTTTTCCTGATTTCACCATTATGGAAAAAAATGACTGAGATGAGATGAAAATCATTAGCCGGCTTAAGCAGTTAGCTTACTTAAATAAAGGAATTCGAATTCAATTTGAATCAGAAGTTACTAACGCAAAAGAAGAGTGATTGTTTGAAGGTGGATTAATTGAGTACATCAAGGATCTGAATGAACAAAAAACACCATTGTTTGAAACGGTAGTTTTCGGTGAAGAAGAACGAACTGTTAAAGCGCATAATGGTGATGAAACTTATGATGTAATTTGTGATCTCGCTTTCCAATATAGCACTTCATACACTCCATCTGTACATTCATTTTGTAACAACATTAACACTACAGAAGGTGGAACACATGAAGAAGGTTTTAAATTAGCAATTGTTAAAATTATTAATCGTTATGCACTGGATAAAAAATTCATCAAGGAAGATGAAAAATTTACGAAGGACGACGTAGTTGAAGGGTTAACAGCGATTGTTTCGATAAAACACCCAAATCCACAATACGAAGGTCAAACTAAGAAAAAACTAGGAAATAGTGAAGTTCGTCCATTTGTAAATGATGTTGCATCAAGTGTTTTTGAGAAGTTTATGAATGAAAACCCAGATGAAGCAAAAATTATTGTTAATAAAGCAAAAATTGCAGCAGAATCACGGCGTCGTTCTAACGAAGCGAGAGAAGCTACACGTAGAAAATCTCCATTCGAATCAAATTCTTTACCGGGAAAACTGGCTGATTGTTCAAATCGTGATTCATCAGTGACTGAACTATATATTGTCGAAGGGGATTCAGCCGGTGGTTCTGCAAAAACTGGACGAGAACGAGAATATCAAGCGATTCTACCTTTAAAAGGGAAAATTATTAATGTTGAAAAAGCAAAAATTGAAAAGATTTTTGGAAATGAAGAAATTCAAAATATGATTACTGCAATCGGCGCAGGAATTGGAACTGAATTTAATTACGAGAAATTACGTTATAACAAAATTATCATTATGACCGATGCGGATGTCGATGGTTCACATATTCGAATTTTATTACTTACGTTCTTTTATCGTTATATGCTAGAGCTGGTTCAAAAAGGAAATGTTTATATTGCTCAACCACCGCTTTACAAAGTTAGTTATGGTAAGAAAGTAACTTATGCCTACACAGAAAAAGAGCTAGATGAAATTAAAAAAACGATTGGAACAACGCGTTTTAATCTGCAACGTTACAAAGGGTTGGGAGAAATGAACCCTGAACAATTATGAGAAACAACTATGGATCCAAAAAACCGTATGTTATTAAAGGTTGATGTAGAAGATGCGGCAGAAGCTGATAAAACATTCTCTTTACTAATGGGTGATGATGTTTTGCCAAGAAAAGATTTCATTGCTAAAAATGCTAAATATGCTAAGAATATTGATGCTTAATCAAGAGAGGGTCAACAATGAAAAAAACTAAAAAAAGTCGTTTAACAACCGAACAAATTCGTGAACAATTATCCGTATCTAAAATAATTGATCACCAAATTGTTAAGGAAGTTAAAACGTCATTTCTTGACTATGCAATGTCAGTTATTGTATCACGTGCATTACCGGATGTGCGGGATGGTTTAAAACCAGTACATCGTCGTGCGTTATATGCAGCGTATGAAAACGGAATGACACATGATAAACCTTATAAGAAATCAGCTCGTTGGGTTGGGGATGTTATTGGGAAGTATCATCCACATGGGGATAGTGCAGTTTACTCGACAATTGTGCGAATGGCACAGGAATTTTCACTACGTTATTTACTAGTTGATGGTCACGGTAATTTTGGTTCAATAGATGGTGATTCACCAGCTGCAATGCGTTATACAGAGGCTCGTTTATCAAGAGTTGCCAATGAATTATTAAAATATATCGATAAAGAAACGGTTGCTTTTGCACCAAACTATGATGGTTCAGAATCAGAACCAACCGTTCTTCCATCAGGTTTTCCTAATTTATTAGTCAACGGAACGACTGGAATTGCGGTGGGTATGGCCACAAATATGCCGCCTCATAATTTAACTGAAGTGTGTGCAGCGATTAAAATGTACGCTTTGAATCATGATGTTAGTATAGATCAATTAAAAACTGTAATTAAAGGACCAGATTTTCCAACTGGTGGTTTAATTTACGGGGATGATGGAATTAATAATTATTTTGCAACAGGTCGTGGTTCAGTAACGATTCGTAGTACATACGAAATCGAGGAATTATCACATGGAAAACAAGCAATAATTGTTACAGAAATTCCTTATATGGTGAACAAGCAAACATTAATTGAAAAAATTGTGGAATTAGTAACCAATAAGGAAGTTGATGAGATTTCTGATTTACGTGATGAATCGTCGCGTGATGGAATTAGAATTGTGATTGAACTAAAACGTGATGTTATTCCAGAAGTTTTAATTAATAAATTATTCAAACAAACACCGTTACAAACAAATTTTAGTGTTAATAATTTAGCGTTAGTTAATAACGAACCAAAAATTTTAAATTTATTAGAATTAATTAAATATTACTTTGAACACCAAATTGATGTTTTAGTTCGTCGAACGAAATTTGATTTAAATAAAGCGAAAGACAGAATCCATATTGTGGATGGTTTGGTAATTGCAGTTAATAATATTGATGATGTTGTAAGGATTATTAAGCAATCAAACGATGATGATGTTGCGATGACTACATTACAAAAAACATTTGATTTAAGTGAAATTCAGGCACGTGCAATTCTGGAAATGAAACTTCGTTCATTGACAGGATTAAATATTGATAAACTTAAAAAAGAACACGCTGAGTTATTAGCAATTATCGCTGATTTAGAGGACATTTTAAGCAATTACGATCGTCAGGTAAGTATTATTGTTGAATACCTTGATTATTTGGTTGAAAAATTTGGTGACGAACGCCGAAGTGAAATTGTTTATGGAATTAGTTCATCAATCAAGGAAGAAGATTTAATTCCTCAAGAAGATATTGTGATTACAATGTCAAAACGTGGATACTTTAAACGTTTAAATGTTGATACATACCGTGCTCAACGCCGGGGTGGCGTAGGAGTTATTGGTGCTAAAACTTACGATGACGATGATGTGGAAAAAATTATAATCGCAAACACCCATAAAGATATTTTATTATTTTCAGATTATGGAAAAGTGTATCGTATTCGAGGTCACCAAATTCCATTAGGTTCACGTACAGCAAAAGGAGTTATGGCTTTAAATTTCTTACAAATCGAAAAACAAGAACGCATTTTAACTTTTATTGCAATTAATAACTATGAACAAGGTTCTTTAGTTTTTACTACTTCTAAAGGAATTGTTAAACAAACCGATTTGAAAGAATATGCAAATATCCCAACACGTGGTAAAATCGCTATTAAACTAAACGAAAATGACAAACTAGTTGCAGTCTTACAAGCAGGAGAAAATGATAATTTATTTATTGCTGCGAGTAACGGAAAAGTTGTGCGTTTTGACTTAGAAAGAGTTCGGATGATGGGGCGAAATACGGCTGGTGTTAAAGGGATTAGTTTGACTGATGATGAATTTGTCCTTGAAGCTGGTTTGTTATCCCAAGGTGATTTCGTACTCGCAGTAGGGGCGAATGGTATTGGGAAATTAACAAGTGTTGAAAATTACAATGTTACTAACCGGGGAACTAAAGGTGTGTTAACGTTAAATGTTAACGAAAAAACAGGAGCATTGGTTGCGATTAAATTAGTAAATAATGATGAAGATTTATTAATTATGACAAATGCGAATAAGGTAATTCGGATTCCAATTGCAGGTATTAGCGTACAATCACGTAATACTTCAGGAGTGAAACTGATTAATTTAGATCATGAGAAAAAAGAAGCAATTAAATCAATTACTGTCTTTAAAAAAACGGACGACGAAGGCGATTTAGAAGAAACCGAAAATATACAAGAAACAAGTGAAGAAATAATTTCGGCATAATTTAAATAAAGAACAACAAATTAACTTAACGGAAGTTAAGTTAATTTGTTTGTATATTTGGGGGTAAAATCAATGAATGTTGCTAATAAAAATGCGTATCGGAATTATGAGATTACAGATACTATTGAAGTAGGAATAGCTTTAATGGGAAGTGAAGTAAAATCAATTATTAACAATGATGCATCTATTAATGAAGCCTATATTATGATTAAAAACAATGAAGCTTATATCTACCAAATGCACGTTGCTATGTATCATTTTGCTCAACACAAGGAACATGATCCGCTACGTAAAAGGAAATTATTATTACATAAAAACGAGATTATTAAATTTGCACATTGGCAAAAAACTGAAAGAATTAATCTCGTGCCAATAAAGCTTTATTTTAAAAACAACAAGATTAAAATTTTAGTTGGTCTAGGAAAAGGAAAAAAATTATGGGACAAACGTTTGGATCTAAAAAAACAAGATCAAAATCGGGAAATCAAAAAACACGTCTTTTCTCATTAATCTGGAACACGCTTAATAAGCGTTCAAAATGATTAATTGCAATTGTTGTTTTCTTAAATTTAATTCAAGTGGGTGTAATGGTGGTATCACCGATTGTAATGAAAGCTATGCAGAATAGTTTTGATTCAAATTTACAAGACAACGGTCAAAGCAATTTATTAATTAATTCTTTAATTATGCTTACGCTTGTGATTATTTGAGCAATATTAGCTATGCTAGGAAATTATTTATCTGTCCTTGTAGATGTTAATTTAACTAAGAGTTTGCAGCTAAGTATTTTAAATAAAACACTTGATTTTAGTAAGGCGGATGAAAGTTATTTTAGCGAAGAAAAACTACTAACAATCACAATTAACGATACAGCACGAATCCAGGATGGAGTGCGTGCTTTAACAAGAGGATTGCTAATCGGTATTGTTTATTTAATTGGTGGATTTGTTGCATTAATTATTATCAGTTATCAAACATATAGTGTTTGATTAACAATTTTTTCTTTTATGTTGTTAATTTTTGGGATTGAAGCAATTTTCTTTCGTTGAATTAGACAAGGTTTCGAAATAATGACAAGAGAAAATAACAAGGTAATTAGTTTGACAACGGATTATACAAATGGTTATCAAACAATTAAGAATTTTGTATTACAAAGTTTCTTTTTAAATGATTTAAAAAATCAATGAAACAATTATAAAAAACATTCGGAAAAAAGTTTTAGATTATTATTTTTGCTAATTGTTTTGATCACTAAATTATCATTTATTATTCAACCTATTATTTTAGTGATTATGTTTTATGCACAACCAAAAGTACCCTACCAAAATATTTATCCCATTTTTCAGGCAACTAATATTTTAGTTTTAGGAATTTTCATTACATCAGGATCGTTACAAATGTTTATGCGTTCATTAATTAATTTTAATCGGGTAAATAGTTTATTACGTTATCAACCCAAAATTGATTATATTGGTGTAAAAAATGTTAAGAACAAATCAATTGTATTTGAAAACGTATCATTTAGTTATCCTGATCAAAATAAAAAAGTGTTAGAGAATATTAGTTTTAGTTTGTCTGCAAACGAAACACTGGGTATTATTGGAAAAACGGGTTCTGGAAAAACAACGTTATTATATTTATTAACCCATAAACTCCAACCAACAAGCGGAGTTGTTAAAATCGGTGGTACCGATCTAAAAGAAATTAATTATGAATACTGAAAACATCAGTATTCATACTGTGATGCTCGACCTACATTAATTAACGATAGCATTAAAAATAATGTTTGCATGGGTGATGTGTCTTATGACAAAGAAAAATTTATCAAGAATTTGCAAATAGCACAAGCTTATAATTTTGTTTCATTATTGAAAAACAAAGAAAACACAGTCATTAATACAAAAGGAACAAATTTATCGGGTGGGCAAAAACAGCGAATTGCATTATCTCGAGCGATTAGCAAACATGCTAGTTTATTGATTCTTGACGATGCAACAAGCGCACTAGACGTGTTAACTGAAAAGGCATTTATGGATGGTTTAAAAACATTAGATAATTTTGAACAAAAAATCATCGTTTCTCAACGTATTAACAATGTAGAAGATTGTGATAAAATTTTGGTTCTTGATGAAGGTAAAATTGTTGGTTTCGGAAATAGTGCAACTTTATTAGCAACTTGTCCATTTTACCAAGAAATGTATGAAACACAAAGTTACAATGTGGTGCAGAATTATGAACAATAAACAAATTAACCGTATCCTAATAAAGTTTTATTTTAAAGATTATAAAAAATATTTTTTAGGAATAACTTTTTTAACAATTTTATACATTCTTGGATATGTTGGATCTGCATTTTTGATGCAGACAACAATGACTAACTACGCTTTGAATATTGAATATTTCTTTTTGTATTTTCTTGGTTTTGCGATTATGTGTTATCTGCTAATGACCTTATTTGATATTGGGATTATGTTTCTATCCAATAAGGTTGCACACAAAATCGAAAATGATTTAGCTATGACGATTAATCAAAAATTAAAATTATTAAGTATTAGTTTTTTCGAACAAAATAAACCAGGAGAATTATTTACAAAAGCACTAACGGATCCGCAAATGATTAAAAATTCACTGACTATGTATTATGAAAAAATGAATGCACTTGTTATTGGTGGAATTGGGTTCGGAATTGCACTAATGGTAATTAACCCATATGTAATGCTAATATCTATCGCTGTTTATGGGATAATTATGCTACCTAGTTTGATCATCTTTAAAAAGGCATATCTTTATAAGAAAAAAACTCGTGACGTAACAGGGCAAGTTAATGATTATGTAGAAGAAATGATTCGAACAAGAAACACCATTAATGATTACAATGCTAAAAAATATTTTATAAACGAATATAAAAACAAAATTAATAATATTCAAAAAACATGAATTAATTCGGAATTCTTAAGTATATTACCATTTCCTTTAAGTGTTGCGGCAAACCGCTTAATGGTCGCATCGATAGCATTTAGTTATTTGTTATTTACAATGCACAATGTACATTTGCCATCAGGTTTTATGAGTAATTTCATTCAGCAATCAATTAATGGTATTATTCAGCAAGTGCCAAATTTTGCACCATTAGTAACTTTGTCTTTTAGTACTATTTTATGAGGTCAATACGTGACAGATGTTGTGCAAATAGCACCAAATACAATTAGTGGAAAAACTGCATTTTTTAAGATTTATGAGTTATTATCAATGCCAAAAGAAAAAGATGAGTCAATGTTATTAAAAATTAATAATGACGGTGGAATTGAGATTAAAATAAAAAATATGTCTTTTAAATATAAGGATGATGATGTCCTAAAGGATATTAATCTTGTAATTCCTAAGAATAAGAAAACAGCAATTATTGGTCCAACTGGTAGTGGAAAAACAACACTAATTAGTTTGATTATGCGTTTTTACGACCCAAATCAAGGGGACATTTTATTTAACAATGAATCAATATTGAATAAAAAACGTGACTCCGTTCGCCAATATTTAACTAGTGTTTTACAGGAACCATATTTGTTTAAGCGTTCAATTAAAGATAATTTCTTAATTGTTAAACCCGAAGCAACGATGAATCAAATTGAAGAAATATGCCAATCAGTAGGTATTCACCAAACTATTATTGATTTAGAAAATGGATATGATACGATTATTGATGAAAAACATGGTTTATCAAATGGTCAAAAACAATTGCTTACAATCGCTCGCGCGATGTTGCGTAATGCTCCGATTATTATTCTGGATGAAGCTACATCAAACATTGATGGGCAAACAGAGAAACTCGTTCAATTGGCAATGGAAAAATTAATTAAAAATAAAACAGCAATTGTAATTGCTCACCGTTTATCAACAATTATTGATGCTGATAAAATTGTAATGATTAACAACAAACAAATTGTTGGCGTTGGGACGCACCAAAGCTTGCTAGCAACAAACAAAAGTTATCAGGCACTTTTTAAAGCAAACAACTAGATTTTAATAACAAAGAAATTAAGGAATATTATATAATTATTGGATAAGTATTAAAATGTTCTATTAACAAAAAATAGAAAAATACTTGTTTTTTAACAAAAAATACACTATAATAATATGGTGTATTTGGAAGTATAGCTCAGCTGGTTAGAGCACACCCCTGATAAGGGTGAGGTCGATGGTTCGAGTCCATTTACTTCCACCATGGGGACGTAGCTCAATTGATAGAGCACCTGATTTGCACTCAGGAGGTCGAGGGTTTGACCCCCTTCGTCTCCACCATTAACTTTCAAAACTAACCTTTGGGTTAGTTTTTTTATTCAATTAAAAAAAGAACCAAAAAACAGTCATATAGACAAGTGGTTCTTTTTATTTTGTATTAGTTGTTATTAAGTAATTTAATATGGAATGTTCTACTTTCTTTTGAATAATTATTTGAATTATCTAAATTAGAAAGCTGTGGAACAATTTGAACCTCTAAATTAATAAAGGTGTTTAAACCGTATTTTTGTTTATTAATTGATTTAATTATTAAACCAAAGTTATCCATTTTAATTGGCGGGTAATAACTGTTTTTGACATAGTTACTTAATGTCTTAATAAACCGGTTTAAATAATAGAACTCATTAATTTTTTTTCATCTGTTGCTTACATCGGTTTGGTTGATTGCTTCAATTATTTCATCCGCATTAAGTGTAACATCTTCTTTTAAGCCATATTGCTCGTTGATAATATCATTATAGCTATAAGGTTTTTCAAAATGTGCTTTAAGCATTTCAAATAGATCAAATTGCAAAGCATTATCATAATTATTAAAACCACCTAAATAAAGTGGTTGAACCTGATTCGTATATTTAGCTTCATTGTTATCGAAATCAAATTGAAATAAAAGCTTATATTGGATGAAACCAAGCATCGCAAGAAAGGTAGTTTGTTTTTGATTGAATACACCTTCGGTATCTATATATTTAGCAAAGTAAATTTTAACTTTTGTTTGGTCAAATGTTCGTAATGATTCGTCAATGCTAATTAGTTTATTTAATTCAAGATTATCAATATTAATTGCAACTGATGGCTTTCCACCTAATGATGAATCTAGATCATCGGGATTAATAAAGTTTTTAAATATTTGATCAATAGTATAGCTTTGTGTTTTTCGACCTTGGTTAGTGATCTTAATTAAATTAGCAAAATAATTTTTATTGTTTTTATTTTTTTGGATTCATGCCTCAGAATAAAGGTTTATAATTGGCAAAGTTTTCGATTCTGAGTAATTGGTTCCGCTTTTTAGTTTTAAGGTAACCGACAACGTTCCGTTCCGTTCATTTTCGTTAGAAAAAGGGTCGGTTTCATCGATTTGAAAATCAATATCAGTTGTTCTTAAATCGATATTTTCGAAATTAGGTAAAATATAGTTAAGAAAACTGTTATTTTGTGAAAGTTTTTGTTTAATTCCACTTGCTCACCAACGTTTATTAAGTTCAAGTGAAGAAAGGTTGTTAATTAAGTTATTCAATTGTTCAACAGACAAAATTGTTTTATTAGTTGAAGAAGTGGTAAAACTTAAATTATTTGTTGTTATTGTTTTGTTAGGAAACAAAAGTTTATAAAAATTATAGGTTGCGTTTTCTTGTAAATAATTGGTATCGTAAACTAAATAATTAACGCCATTTTCAATAATTAAATTACCATTTGTTAGTGTAATATTATTCGCTTGATTATCTGCATTTTTGATCACTAAATCAGGAATAAAACCATTTTGAAAATCTAAAACATTATCAAAATCTTTTATATATTCGACATAAACACGTCTTGTTATTCCATTATTTAGTAGCTTACTACTAATAGCTTTAATCATTGGTTCTGTTGTTATAGGTTCAGCTATAATAAATTTATTATTTTTAATATTTTGGGAATTAGAATAAACAAGAGCATTGTCTACGAAAATATTTTTTAAATAATAGGTGCCAGGTGGTGTGCTTTCTGTTACAAAAGCGCCGGAATAAAAATTATTATCTGATATTTTAGTTAGATTAACTTCGTAAAGACCCCCAAAAGATGAAGATAATTCAAGTTTAACGTTTGAATTTTCGGGTAATTCTTTATTAAAACTAACTCCTAATTGATAGCTATTTTCACTTTGGCTGTAAACAAAATTTTCATAACGTATTGTGTTTATTTCCGTACTAATAACTTGCTTGTTTTGATTACTAGTTGTAATTTTAAAATCATAAAATTGATCTTTAGTTTGATCACCAATCTCTAGAGATATTAGTTGGTATTTGTGATTTTTTAAAAGAACGTATTTGTAACCATTATCACTATCCTCATTATCAGTGTATGTATCTGTTAAAAGAATTTTAATGTTTTTAAAACCATTATTTTGTTCCTTGTCAAGATTTAAATTAACATTAACAACTTCATCATTTGCAATGTCCTTAAATTTTAATAAAGCGTTATATGCTGCTTTTTGAAAGCTAAAAACATTGGGAATATCTAATGATAAGTTTAAATAATCTACCTGTTTTTCGTTAATAATATGACTGGTGATATGTTCGACCTCTAATGGTTTATTTCACATTTTAGTCTTAAATGTATATTTTTTGGGAATAGGAATTTGTTCATTATTCAGTTCTAGTTTTGTTATTTCATAATTCTCATCAAAATATAAACTATGAACAGGAATGTTTAGGATGCTGGAACCGATATCATAATTATATGCCCCAAAAAAATGTTCTAAGTTATTGTTATTGATTGTTAAGAAAAAAGATATGTCGTTAGTATTTTGTAAAATATGCTGATCAAATTCAATATGTACTATTGCGTCAGAATCTGTAATATTGTTAACGGTAATTTCTTTGATTGAAAAAAGATTATTTGTAGCAGATGAGGTTGTTACAAAACTAAATTGACTATTTACATCATTAATCAACTCTTGATTATTAACTTGAAGGGATTTAACAATATATGTTGATTGTTCGTTTAGATTTTCAAGATTAAATGTTATTTGGTTATTTGTATAATCTTTATTAGCTGCCTGAAAATTATAAACTTCATCATTGTTGTTTTTATTTACTAACAACAATGATATACGGTCGTTTTCAGATAATTTATTAATATAAAACAAAAGTTGTGCAGATCTTGTTTGAATATATTTAGATTGAATATTAACTAATTTAATTGACTCTTTGTTAGTTAAATTATTGGTTTCCTCGCTTGATTCTGGTTCTTTTGAGTTCTGATTTTCATTTGATTGATTTAGTTTTGTCTTAGGCGTCTCATTCTGATTTTCATTTGGATTAGCCCCGTTTTTATCTTTAGGTGGTTCTACAATCTTAGGGTTTACAGTAGAATTTGGTTTAGAAGCCGAATGATTGGGTAGTTCATTTTTTGTTTGTTGATTTTCTTGTGGTGTAGTTTCTGGTTTAATGTTAGGATTTTTCTTTTTTATTTTATTTTGTATTTCATTACTTTGTTGTTTTAACAAGTCTTGTTTTGGTGTTTTTTCTTCTTTGTTTTGTGTACAGCTGGTAATAATTGGCGTTATCACCAATGACAAGAGAAGGGTTGAACCTGTTATTTTTAGTAAATGTTTTTTAATCATATAATACTCCATCAAAAATAATTTTTAATATTTTAGCAGAAAAACAATTCTTATAATTATGTTTTAAAAAAAAGAAAAGACCTGTTTTGGTCTTTTCTATAGAAATGATACTAGCTCAAAATCAATTTTACGAGTAACTTTGTTAGCGCCAATAACACGAACACGAACCTTTTTACCTACGGTAATAATTGATTGTGTTTTTTCTCCAACTAATGTGTTATTTTCTTTTACGTAATTATAATAATCATTTTTTAAAGATTTAACAGAAATTAAACCTTCAATGGTATTCTCTAGTTCCACAAAAGCGCCAAATGTATTTACCGAAGAGATTACAGCATTATATTCTTTATTTAAGTGCTCTGACATATATTCTGCAAACTTCATACTATTAACGTCGCGTTCAGTGCGAACTGCGTTAATTTCTTTTTCATTACACTGATCACTAATTTCTTTTAATCGATTCATTAGTTGTTCGCGTTGTTGATCAGTATATGCGTTGTGATCAAAAATAAACGACCAAAGAATCCGGTGGACAATTAAATCGGAGTACCGTCGAATTGGTGATGTAAAATGAGTATATTGTTTGGACGCTAAACCAAAGTGACCAATATTGTTTGTTGAATATGTTGCTTTTTCCATTGAACGCAATAATAATTTAGAAATTAATGGTAAATTATAGTGGTTTTCGTTTTCTTTTAATCAATTAGAAATCGATTTTTCATCAATATTTAAGAAATCTTCATTAACTTTGAAACCAAGTTTTTTGGCTTCAATCGCAAAGAATTCTAGCTTTTTAATTTGCGGTCTGTCGTGGGTACGATAAATGAAGTTTAAAGGTGTTTTAATATTACCTAATAAATATTCATCGGTTTTAGTAATTAGGCTGGGATTGTTTTGAAAATTAATTTGTTTATCAACAAACCGAGTAACAGCTTCGTTGGCTGCAACCATAAAATCTTCAATCATCATTTGAGCTGTTTTTTGTTCTTTAACTTGAATATCAATAATTTTGTTATTTTGGTCAAGGATGATTTTTGGTTCTTTAACTTCGAAATTAACATAACCATTATTCATTTTTTTATTACGTAAAATATGGTGCAACTCTTTTGCTTCTAATAACATCTGATGCACAGATATAACGTATTCAGATAAACTTGTTTTTTCCTCAAAGAAATCGTTAACTTCGTCATAAGACATTTGATATTTACTAGTAATCACTGACGGATATACATCCTCAAAAACAACTTTTCCATCATCGCCAATAATCATATCGCACGTTATTGCCATTCTTTGAACACCAGGGTTTAGTGAGCAAATATTATTTGATAAGTTATGTGGTAGCATCGGAATTACTCGGTCAACAAGATAAATAGAGGTGCTACGTTCGAATGCATTTTGATCAAGAATGGTATCGGGTTGAACATAATATGAAACATCAGCAATATTCACACTTAAGAAATAAAATTGTTTTCCGTTAACTCCCTTGGGTAACTTTTGGACAAACACAGCATCGTCAATATCTTTGGATCCTTTTGGATCAATAGAGACGATCTCTCGATCATTAAGAATACGACGGATTTTAGTTTGGTGTTCATCAAGAAAAAAAGTTGCATCATTTGCAATTTTTTCAGCCTCAGGATTAAATTCTGGTTTGATATTGTTGTCATAAACAATTGATAAAATGTCAACACCAATATCGTTAACATGTCCAATGACCATTTCAACACGTGCATACGCATTATGTTGATCGCTTTTATAAACATGAAAAAGGATTTTATGACCAGTAACCAAACCTTTATAAGGATCTAAAATAATATTTAAATAAAAAGTTGATTCATCGCAAACGACTTTTAATTCATTTTTATCGTATTGAATAAGTCCTGTGAAATAATCTTTGGTGTGCTGGATAATTCTAGTGATTGCGACATCATATAAATTATCTCGTTGGGGTTCTTTTTTTAACCTAACAAACTCAACATGATCTTTTTTAAGTGCTCCATTTAAGTATTTTTTGTTAACATAAAAATCAGTTTCAGAATCATCGAGACGAATAAAACCATCACCTCGTGAGTTGATTGACAACACACCAGTAAAGGTTTGTGATTCATCAAATTCATAATCCATATAATTTAAAATCAGATATCCGTTATCTAAACGGCGAAAACTGCAATCTGCAACAAGTTGACTAATTGTTTCATAAATATTGCTTTTAATTTTTGGATTGTGTTTAAGCGCTTTTTTAACTAAAATGCGCGGAGGGATTGGTTTATAGTTTTCTTTACTGATAATATCAAATAATAAAGTTCGTAAATTAGTTTGTTGGTTCATTATGCGTTACTCGTTGCTTTGTAAATAATCACAATGAGAATCAATGTGATAGTTAATAAAAACATAAAGACTTGAAACCCCTTGATTCAACCACGGTCTTTTGTTTTTTGAAAGATTTCAAGGTCTTGACCATTTAAACTTGACAAACCACCAGTTGATGATGTTCGTGATAGTAATAAACCGATAATTAATGCAAGAATACTTAATAAAATCAAAGTTATTGTCAGACCCATATTTTTCCTCTTTTAAACGTATATCCTTTAATTATACACTATATAAAGAAAAAACCATAACCACAAGGTTATAGTTTCAACATATTTTTAATGAATTTTAAAATTTATTTTTTCATTGCTTTTTTGTAAGCTTCATAACCTGTCAAACTTGCAAGTTGTGTATCTTTTTCATTGGCCGGACTTAAACGGTCTTCAGTACGGAAACGACGAGAAGTTCAAGCGATATTCGGGATTAAATTAGGGTATTCAGGACCTCAGTTTTCACTCTTCATAATGTTTCCATCTTTAGTTAAATTATGTGTTCCCGAAGTCATTGTGTTTACATTTAAAGCGTAAATTAATGCATTATGGGTGTTTTTTAATTCATCAACCGCTTTTTCGGCTTCATTACGACTACCAAATCGTGGAAGTTCTTTAATTCATTCCCCTGATTCTTTGTAAAGGTAATTAATACTTGTAGGTCGGTCGTGTCCTGAAGTTGATAATTTACCTTCAATAAAAATATTTGGTCTTACACCTAAAACAATTGACTGGTCTAAAGTATGAACTGATGTAACTCAGAAGTTAATATCAGTTTTGTCTGGACGTTTTTGGTTTTTTCAAGGATTTACATCATCGCTTTTAAATACTTTAATCATTTTACCGTCAACATTTTTGGTCATTAAGTCATCTTCAGAAAATAATGCAGTTGGATTTTTGTTAACCTTAAATTGTTCTTTACTCATTAAATCTTTTAATTCGGCTTCAGGCATTCCTAATAAACGAGAATATTCACGCAATAATCAATGCATTCCAACGATTCCATAAGTTGCAATTCATCCTGAACGACCCATAAAGACTACGTTTTCTGGTTTATTACCTTGAACTAAACGAGTTGGTAAAAAGTTTTTTGTGTTCGCAAGTGTCGTTTCAAAGTTTCTATCCAATGCACCTGTATACGCATCAGTTTTTTGACCATCATTATAAACATAAACTAGTTTGTTAAATTTATTTGAAAAAGCAGCAATCATATTTTTAACAGCTTGCGCCTTGACATCAGCTGAATCATCAGATGAAGCTTTTCAACCAAAAGAATATCAAGAGTCTAACAAACTAATTCCTTCCTTATTTGGAGTAGGGAATTTCATTCCTAAACCCGGAAGATCATCGAAGTCAGGTGAAGTATATAGTAAAGGGTTTTCAGCTGGTTGCAATAAGCCGAATGAGTTCATGATATTAACATCTAAACTTGATTCGCCACCACGTGCTGTAAATCCAACAGTTGTGTTTTGGTCACGTAATTTCTTTCAGAATGGTGAATTAGCATACATTTTAATATCAGCTTTAATTTTTGCAATTTGTTTGATAGCTTCTTTTTCAAAAGTATCCTCGTGTTGCTTAGCTGCAATTAAAGGTTTGAAGGTAGATGATTTATTTAAATCAATTGCCTTATCTAAGTCTTTAGCTAAAGATAATAATTGAGCAAATGGTGAGTTTCATCAATTTTTTCATAAATTAACTTCAACACCATCCTCTTTTTCGGTCTTAGATAGTAAGCCTTTAATAACTTCTACCTGGTTTTCTGAACGTACTGGCTTACAAGCAGCAGCGATTGAGGTAATACTTGCAATACCTACGAAGGCACCAAGTGATGCCAAGATAATTTTTTTATTTTTTTTAGTCATAAACTAACTCCTTTTTTAATCTTTTTTTGAAATCATTAGTATAAAATAAGGGGATATCATCAAGGGAACGGCTAGATTAACTCAGCTTTCGGAAATATTTAATATTAAAAATAAGAAAGCAAATGCAATCATATAGATATTAGAACCGATTGAGCATGCACTGACCATTCCTGATTTATAGTTGTTTCGATTAATCTTGCGAGCGATATTACCCGCAACTAAACCAATGAAAACTAGATTTCCATTAAGCGAGTAACTAGCACCAACCATCAAACAAATCCCAATTAAAGTTAACATCGAAACAAGATTGACTTTAATTCCTAATTGACTAGCAATTTGTTGGTTAGCAACAATAATTTTGATTTTATTCGCAAGTATAAAAACGATTAACAGACCAACAATAATTAAAGCAAGAGCGATGTAGAAGGTGTTTATAAAATTGCCGCTTCCTACCCCAACTGTTCCAAACGAAAGATTGTTAATTAAAATTTTGCCCAACTCGCCTAAATGATTCTTTAAAATACTTGCAAGCGAAATTGCAAGAAAGTTAATTAAAATTCCTGCAATAATCATTTTTTTGAAATTAAAACTACTAATTTCTCGTGAAGCAAAATAATAAACAATCATCAAAAGGAAGGGAGAAATAAAAAATAATATAGGTTGTAAGGCAATTAGTAAATCAAATTTTTCGGGGGTTACAGTTTTAAAACCGATAACTTGAATGAAAACCATTAAGCCTAATAAATTAATATTTCCTATTCCTAAAATTGAAGTGTCACTAAACCGGTTATTAGTTAGTGTTTGCACTAAATAACCACTTAACCCAAGAGTAACACCTGTTAAAAAAAGTTTGGCAACCATGATGTGTCTAATTATTTCTTTAGGATTTCAAATTCAATTTTGATTTCAGAAGAAAATAATGATGAAAATAATAATTGTAAAGAAGACATTTAAAAAAGTTTTTAAATAACTACGACGATTAATTACTTGTAATGGGTTTTTAAAATTTCACGCTGCATTTCACGCTTTTTTGAATAAATGGTTTTTTTGATTTGGTTTAATGAGCATTATGTTTTATTCTTTCTCTTAAATAGCACATAAATAAATGTGGGAATGGCCAGTATGGCAATGACAATTTCGCGAGTTCCGGCAAGGAATTCTGAAAAATATCCAGCAAAAGATAAAACAACCGATCCAAATAGTCCTGCATAAAACATTTGTTGTGTGATACTTGAATATTTAAAAATATTATTAATAATAATGTTGATAACAACACCAATTAACGCAACAATTCCAATTAACATTGATGCAGAAACAGTAATAATAACTAACCCAATAGCGACCATTCAATAAATTAGGTTTACCCGAATCCCTAGAGATTTAGCTAAAAGAAAATCTTTTTTAATTACATTTAAACGTGTCGATAAAATAAATAAAATTATCGTTGTAACAATCATTAGAATATTACTTACTAAAAACTTGGTGAGTGAAGCTGGATAAACAGTGAAACCAACATACGTTGCAAAATCTCGTTTTAGATCATTTATCTGTGATATTACAACAATATTGATAGCGGTTACAGTTGCGCCAATTGCGAATGAAATTAAAATTGGTTTAAAACCTGCGTTTTGGATATTCCCCTTTGTTAGAACAAAATTAGTTGCAATCAAAGCGAAACAAAACAACAAACTAAACACATAGAGCAGCGCAGTTATTGTTTTTTCCTCAATTGAAATCAGAAAAGTGCTAGTGTTAGCGAGAATAATCATTGGGGTGAAACCAAGTGTTGTCGGTCCACTTAAAACGTTTTTGGTTGTGACGGTAATGGCGATGGATGCAGAACTTAAACAAAAGCCAACAATAAAATTACTAATTGGCGCAAAAGTATAAAGACCAACATCATAAGGGTTACTTGAAAACAAAAGTTCCAAATTATTTAAGGATTTACCGTCAAAAAAAATGTTGATTACCAAAAAGAGAAAAGCAAAAACTGAAGTGAAAATTAAAAGAACAATTTGCCACTTATTTAAATGCTTTTTTTTACACAGTGAATCTTCAAATTTTTGGAGATCAAATTTAAATTTTGGTACATTTGTATGCAAAAATATTTACTCCTTTTGTTCCTTAAATTATTTTCATTATAGTAAAAATGCAAAAAAATAACCTGTTTTAGGAACTATAAGAACAAAAAAATGGAATTTTTTATCTTATTTATGTATCAAATTTAAATATTTCAAATGTTATAATAATAACTAGATTTAAAAAACATAAGTTTTTAAACAATATTATAAAAAAGGAATAATTATGAAAAAAATTAATAAAAAAATCCTAATTTCATCATTAGGAACAGTTGCTGTATTAGCGGTTGGTGCAAGTATTGCTGCATCTTGCCATACAGAAAAAAACTTACCTGTTGTAGTTAGTGATTACAACAAATTTGTTGCAAGTGTTAAAAATGATGAAGCTTATAAGAATGACGAAACCTTAAAAGCTGAATTAGACAAAGTTTTAACTGAGAGTAAGGAAAAGGTAGATAAGATTCTTAAGGAAAAGGGTGCTGATACTAAAGGAGTTCAGGATGCATTGGCTGATTTAAAACTAAAAGTTCAAGGCATTAAAGATAAAAATAAGAAACCTGAAAACACAGACTCAAATGCAAGCGAAAGTAACAAACAAAATGTTGACAAAACAAATGCAGAAAAAGAAAAAACTGATGAAGTTAGTACAACAAATGAAACAGAAAAACAAACATCAGAAAATAAAACATCAACAACTAGTGATGTAAAAAATCCAACTGAAACAACTACAGAAAAACAACCATCTGAAACAGAAAAACAAACTTCTGAAACAGCACCTACGACATCTAGTAGCAAACAAGAAAGTGGTTCATCATCAACAGGAAACGGTCAAAACGAATCTCAACAACCGAGTCAAGAATCTAATAATCAAGAAGGTGCTACAAGTACAGGTACAACTTCAACATCTA
>NZ_JAOXHM010000006.1 GCF_025780075.1 Ureaplasma sp. ES3154-GEN
CAGCAGCTGTGTTTTCACTAGCGCCTGGGTTTGCATCTTCTTTAGGAGCAGCAGCTGTGTTTTCACTAGCGCCTGGGTTTGCATCTTCTTTAGGAGCAGCAGCTGTGTTTTCACTAGCGCCTGGGTTAGCACCGTCTGGCGTTTGTTTCGTAAATGTTAATGATGATTGTTCTCCATTTTTAACTAAATAATATTCTACAAATAAATTATTGCCTTCTTTATAAACAGCTTGAATTGACATACTAACACCTTCATTTGGGTTAGAAAAATCAAAATAAGAAGCGTTTTTTAAGTCATATGCATCATTGTTTGATATATCCGAAATACGTTTTTGATTTGATGCTTTATAAACAATTTTTGTACCTTCATTTAGTTTAGTTCATTTTGCATTTTTAGCATCTGCATCAGGTTTTGGTTTTGCAGGATCAGTTTGTTCAGTATTTGCTTCTTGTGTTCCTGGTTCATCGCCATTTTCAGTATCTGTTTCATCATTGTTTTCGGTTTCTGATTCTTTGCCTGAATCAGGGTTAGCGGGATTAATAGTTTCTTGTTTTTTGAAACTTGTTGCCTTGATTTCTTTACTAAATTCTGGTGAAGTTTCACTATTCATACTTAATGTATAAGTGACAGTAATTCCGTCAGTTTTTTTCATTGCTTTTTTAAAAACTAATGATAGATTAGCATCATTAGTATTAAAAATAAACATTTCTTTTTCTGGATTTGCAGGTACTTCACTAAACATTACGTTTGATTGATTCTTATATGTTAATGTTACTTTTGCATTGTAATTATTTCAATCAATCTTCTTTGATTCAGTTAAAGTAGAAATTTCTTTTTCTAAAGCATTCAGTACTGACATTACCTTATTAGCTTCTTCTTTTGTTGTACCATCTCGGTATAAATTTACTTTTTTTACAGCTTTCTCTAAAGCCTCTTCTACTTTATCTTTAAATTCAGTTGAGCTGTATTTGCTTCTTGTTGAAACAACAAATTTATCAAATTTACTTAAATTTTCTTTTAAAAGGGGGTCTGCTGCTTTTTTACAAGCGGTTGCAACCGAAGCGATCAATGCAGCTGCTGAAAGCAACCCAAAACTAGTGATTAAAAATTTTTTATTAAATTTTTTCATAAAAATCGTTTTTTTAAAACTCCTTAATTTTTAAAAATTATTTTAGTTAAAATATCTTTTACTTGACAAGAATAATGACATTAAAAATATAAAAATATCTTTCTACATTAGAAAAAATAATAAACAATGAAAAATGTCATTCTCTTTTTGCTTTAATTATACTTAAAATTCATTGTTTAAAACAATAAATTTCTAAATACAAGGGTAAAAAATATGTGTAATTATGTCGAAAATTTTATGCAAGTTTTTTAATTTTTCTAACTGGAAATTCACTTGTTTTCAAAGACAAGTGCATAACCTTTTGTTTTCTTTAAATATATTTGCATTTTAGATATTACTAAATAAAATTAATGAGATATGATATTTTTCTTTAATTCAAATTAGAAAACAAATAGAAAATAAAATAATTAACACATTTAAATAATAAATATTCTATGATTCAATTTCAAAAGTATTATTATGCTTTTTTATATTTAGATTTAAATATATTGTTAAGAAAAATAAAACTAGCAATCATATTATGTTATTTCTTAAAAAACATTATTGTACAAATCTTATTTAAATTATAAAAAACACCATAGCGCATGCTACGGTATTTAAAAAATAATAACTATTCTAACTAAATTATATTTTAGAACGAATCTTAAATTTAAAGTGTGTGATTCCTGTGTTATATATATTCATCGCTTTAAATGTATTATTAAATTGAGTCTGATTAATATCATTACCATGAGTAATGTAATATGTTCCTGTTCGTGGATTAGCAATATAGAATCCACGAGACATTGTATACATTTCCTCTTTTACACGTAACACAAAGTCACTTCCACGTTTCCCCTGATATGAATCAGGATAATCTAGTGTCGGCTGTTCAATATTAACTTGAGTTAATGATTCGTTAACAGTATTTGTATGACCTTGTGGTTGCAGTCATGCACCCAACATCGTGTTAGATGCCGCATCGCTCGGTACTTTGGGAACTCCACTTGATAATGTACTATCGTTTTCATATGACACAGATTGAGTTGCATATGGTGCATGCAACATAAAGCGAGCAAATTCAATGTTTGTTCATCTTTCCCATGTATTGCTATCAGTTGCAACTGAATATGTCGGATTATTGCCTGCTGTTTTTTGCAGTTTTGGATATTTTACTACATTATGTAATTCATACCATGAATTATACATGTAAATATTGTGCGTATTTTGGTCTCATTCAAAGGCAAATTTCATATTAATTAATAACGTTGAGGGCATTCATGTATCTTGGTTAATTGGTGCAGAATTACCAGTCCCTTGAGTTTTATAGAATTTATTATTTAAGTATTGATTTTCATTTGGACCTGTTGATAAAGTCGAAGGCACAGCGACTAGAACAACAATTTCATTATTCGCATTAGTGGATAATCGCACGATTTGTTTAGCATTATCTGATACGATTTGTGAAAATTGTGTTCGAGAGAAGAATTCATTGAATTGGAATTTAATGTTTGCACTTGTAGTATCAACATTATTTTCATTGTAATCATAAATTTTATGATTACTACTTGCTTGATTATTAACGGGATTTGATTCACTTAAAACTTGTTTTTTAAAAGCACTGATAATCTCGTTGATAATATCATTTTGATTACTTGCCTTCCAGTTTAATTCATCCGAGTTACCTACAAGCACTTTAGCGTTATAACCTGTTTGGTATTGGTTATTAATTAAATCAGCAAAAATACTTGAACTTCCTGATAAAGCAGCAATCTCATTTTTTGCTTGGAAACTAATTTCAACCTCTACATCATCATACATCACTCCATTAAACTGTTGATAGTTAATTAATGTATTTGGAGCATACATATAACGCAATTTAAACTTCAGTTTTCTCTCTGCTGGTTTAGCTGGATCAATATCCATAATACTATAATACGTTTTATTGTTAACCCCTGCGCTTGGTGCATATGCTGGCATTAGAAATACTCTTAAAGTATTAGGGTTAAACATTGATTTCTGATCAATTTTACTGAATGCAAAACGTTCAAACATTTCTAAGAATGAAGTATTTTGGGTAATGTCAATTGGATTAGTAGTGTTATCTTGTTTTATGTTTGCAAACTTATTTTCAAATATTTTGTAATTGATATCACCTTTGGGTTTGATATCTTGGTATGCAGGTATATTATTACTAGCAACTGCTCTTGTTTGTTTAATTTGTGCCAAAAACAATTGGCGGTAGTCGTTTACTCAATCAAAAAATAATTGAGTATGATTAACATTGGTTGCACTTGCTGATGATGAACTTGGCGGATTCGAATTATTCGCTGGTAATACATCGGCACTAGGACTAATATCTGTTTGGTCTTTTTTAAACAGATATTCTACTAAATCGTAGTTATTTGCAGTTAATCAATCACCATTATCTGCATGCAATGCAGACACCTTAGAATGCATTGTTTGATAAACCGAAGCATAACTGTTAACCAGTTTATTATCTCCATTAATATATGAACTAAATTCATTTTCTACATTATTTGTATTTGGATTAATCTTATACAAATTGTGTGTAATCTCATTTAAACTACTGTGGTCATTTACAAATTCACTATAACTTGCCTTTAAAGTCTGCATAAAATTATTTAATCTAGCACGATAGTCAAAGACTTTATTATAAAAAGCCGCTAACACCTCCGCTTGGTTTGTTTGTTCAAAATTTGCTAAGTCTGTAGTTAAACTAGTATAAGCAGGTTTAATTTGTTCAATATATAATGTATAAACCTTAAGTAAATTTGCTTGAATCAAAAAGTTATTATTACTATCACCTAGATTAACTTCATTGAATAAATTATTGAATTTATAAAATCATCCAGACTGAACATTTGAACCAGATGATGCATTTGTGTTTGAAGGTTGAGTACTAATAAAGACTTTTACATCCGTTTTGATTTTTGCAATAAAATGATTAATTTGATTAATTGCATTTTGAATCAAAATAGTTGTTGGCTTTAAATATGTATCAATAAAATCTGTAGGTTGCAGTGAAGTGTATTGGTTATTATAAAAATCACTTGCTTCATTTAATTGGTTGTTATTAACAAATTGGTTTAAAAATTTATTTTTAATAGTTTCTAATGTTTTAAATGCTGTTTTTGTTGCATTATTTCATAAATGACTATAATTATCAGCACTGAACTGAATTTGTTTGGTAAATTCATTCGTTCTATTTAGAACATCAATAACATTCTGGTTTTGTAAATTAAATAAAGTAATTAGTTGTTTCGCATAAACTGAAAGGCCCGTTCCTAAAGCTGTATTAAATTCTTTTAAATTAATACTACTCATCAAGTTTTGAACATTATTTAACACTGAATCTTGAACTTGATTCCATGTTTGACTATCTGTTTTAGTAACACTATCTGCATCAAAAATATATAATGGGTTCGCAAACCAGGCAGTGTTATATGTGTTATAAGCCTCTAGGCTAGCTTTAGCTTTATTTAGTTCTTGTTTAATAGTTTCAACTGGTAAAGTTGGATTTGTCGCATTTGCTGTTCTTAATAAACTATTAATCCCATCTGTTTTTTCGATTTCGTGAACTAATTTATCCCCAGCTGCAATTAGTTTTTGATACGATTTCATTTTCGCATCATAAACTTTTTTAATCGCATTCGGTAAAATGATTTGGTAGTACTCACGAATTAGATGTTCATTCCGGTTTGTATCTGTTTGATTTATAGCAATTGCTTGGTTAATTTTCATCTGCAATTCGTTATATGCACTAATAACCGCTTGGTCGTTAGTTGGAAGAAATTTCCCATCAATAACTGCGTTTAATTCATTAGTAACTTTAAAATTGTAGACATCCTGAGCTAAATTGATCATTTTTCGCAAATGCACAGCATTTTCTAAAATTAAAACAATTGAGTCATTATCATCAGTCGCATTATTGTAGCTAGATAATGTTTGTTTTAAATAGCGGTTATATAACGTTACAAATTGTTCAGTTGCATCCGTTGCATTTTGATCAACATTATCAATTAAAGTTTTAAAATTTGCTAACCTGTTAATTAAAACCTGTTTTTCTGCTAGCTCTAAAGTATCATTGTTATTTAATTGGTATTTGACCTGTGCTTCTTGGTTAAATAAATTTAATTTTGCCTGTTGAAAGGCAAGTTCTTTAATTGCATCATCAATTTTTGTATTGAAAGTATCTAAATCTGTTTCCTGATCAGTATATAATGCCGCTGCATGAGCAATCGTGGTGTTTGCAAATTCATTAATTCGTTGTCCCATTTCTGTATTGATAGGTGATGTTTGGTCAACAAATGTTTGTGCAGCATTAATTTGCGATGCTAAATCCGCAAACTTGGCAGATAAACTAATCATAAAATCTAATTTAGTATTCTCTGCATTAACAACATTTAAACTTAGAGTATTGTTGTTTGTTGAGCGAATATTATTAATTCTTTGTTCAATACTTGCGGTTAAATTAACATAATTTGCTTTAATTTCAAGAAAGAAATTATTATTTGTCAAATAATTATCAATTTTACTATTTAAAGCAAGACGTGCATTGTTTAAACCCACTTGCTTATTTAAACCATTTGTTAAAGTACTAATGGCAATATTCAAACCATTAACAATACTTGGATTCCCTATTGTATTTGCAGGTTTGGGTGTTAATAAGTTGTTGTCATTATCTGGAAGAACACTTCCCATTACAGAAACTAAACTATTAATATCCGCATTATATCCGGTATATGTACTTGTTAGCTGAGTTCATTCTTTATTTTTCTCTGATAATTCAGCCAATTTTTTAACATAATTTAGTGCTAAAGTAGCAAGAACTTGTTTATCATCAACTACAGTTGCTATATTATTGTCTAACCAATTGATTAAACGCGTTGTATAAGCTTGTTGGTTGTCAATACCGTTTGTTCCGTTGAAACTTATATTTTGTACAAATGTTTTTGCTTCATTAACAATTGTGTTTGTTGCCTGGGCTTGTGATAAAACAGTAATTGCATTGTTTAAGCGTGTTTGGGCATTGGTTATTAAATCCGTTGTATTATCTACACTATTATTGAATAAAGTTTTACCATAAACATTAGTATGGATATTATTCACTTCATTTTCCAGATTAGTAATATAGTTTTCCAAAACAATACTTAAACTACTATTTTGTTGTTTAATGCTTGTAACAAAATCTTGCCCAATTCTAACTTTTTTAGCTAACGCAACTAAAAGTTCTTTGTTAGTAACTAGCGCATTAATTTGGGTATTAACTGTTTTTAAATTATTTAATGTTGCATTTGCAGATTCATTTAATTCCTCAAGTGGTTGTACCGCTTTTTTTACTAAATTATATAATTCTGGATCGATGACATTATTTGGATCATTTGTTTGATTTTCTACATATGTAAGTAAATCAACACTAATAGCGACTTTATTAGCAAGTCGTAAACCTGCAATTTCATCAATCCCATTTATAGCGTTTGATAAGCTTGTTTTTGCAGTGTTAACTGCGTTAACAGCGTAACGTTGTGTGTCTAAACCAATACTTGCGTTATTTAACGCTTGGTTTAATTCTTTACTTGCTTGTTGATAGTTGTCTTCAATAATTTGTGCAGCATCAGTTAAAGCGGCTTTGATTTCTACTATATCACTGTTAGGATTTTTATCCTGATTAGTTAATTTATTAATCAAAGCATTTAGTTGTTCTAAATGGGTTTGGGTAGTATTATCTTTGTTACCTGTATTTTCTACGGCATCCTTAATTTTAGTTAGTTCAAGAATACTTTGTTTAATTTCTGGTGATAATTGTTCATATGTTAAATTATCTTCTGCTAATTTAGTTTCTAATTGGGTTGCAAACTCTTGAGATTTTGACCACTCCTTCAATTGCACTAAACCACCCGCTTGGATTTCATTTAATGCATAGAAACTTTCAATCCGTGCATGCATAGCTTGCAATTGTGCAACCGTATGGTTAGGATCATTGGTAAATTCGTTTATGTAATCAACGAATTTTTGAACTTGTTCATCAAGGTTATTATAATCCCCATTTGGATGCTGCGTTTTTAAATTTGCGTACTTTGTTTCGTAGTCCTTGACTTTTTTTAACAATAAATCTTGTTGGAAACTATGAATTAATTTTTGTTTAAACGCTTTTAAATCTGCACTATTTGTTGTATTTTTGTTTAAATATGCATTTTCGAATTCAGTTTTTTGGTCGTTATAGTTTTTGAAACTTGGATGTTCTGGACTATTAGCTGCATCAATTTGTTCTAATAAAGTATCTAAGCCCCCGACAACCACGTTGTCGTTTTTCTCAACAACACCACCAATGACATTGTTTTTTATGTCATTATAATTATTGTTATACTGGTCTAACAGTGCCTGTTTTTCTTGTTTTTTATTTGCTACATATTCTGTTAAATTATTTAAAGCATTTTTCAAATCACGCGGGGTAATCCCTTCGTTAGCTTCAGTATAAGCCAGATAAAGATTATCTAAATCGCTAGCGTGTTGATTAATCATTGCGTTTAAATTATTGTTGGGGTTATTGTAGATTTTTCAATTTTTTTCGTCCGGGGTTAAAACACCATCTAATTCATTCCAAACCTTCCGTAAAGCCGCTTTACTCGTTGCCACTTGCATAGCTTTATCAAGTTCATTAACTTGTTGTTTAACCCCTTTAAAGGCATTAAACATATTATTGTTAATTACTTCATTTAATTTAGCAGCGTCAAGCGGTGATGTTTCAACAAGCTTATCATACAAAATAATGGCTGCTTTTAGTTTTTCTTGCAATTCTTTGTCTGCATTTAGTGTGTCAGCTGCATTTTTTACAGTAACAAGATTGTCTGATGCGATATTTGTATTTGCATAATCATTGACATAATTTTTAACTCGTTCATTAAATGCCACTTGTAAAGGTGTTAAAGTTGCATCATTAGCGTTAAATACGTTCGCCTGTAAATAATCGTTATATGTCTGAATACGATCACGATTAAATGCTAAATCTAAATTATCTAATTGTTGTTCTAAACCTAATTCAGTTGGATTGCTTGCATCAGGATTATTAATTAAATCATAGAAATCTTTTAAAGGAGGAATATTTTTGTCGTTTCCTAAAACATTAAACAGAATTCTTACCTTATCATTAACTGGGTCAATGTTATTAATTGCCGCAACTGTTCGTGATTTATGATTTGGATCACCACTGTATTCTTGGGCTTTATTAGCAAAATCCTGTTGCAATTTTTCAATTTTTGCAGTTAAAGGAATAATGGCAGATAAATTCTTTGCTTCTTTTAATAACGCTGCTTTTTGTTCATCGGTTAAATCGTTTTGATTTACACGTTTTTTAAGATCATTTAAACGTTTAATTAGCGCTACAACCCCTGGTGTATTCGAAGGAGCATTAACACTATTTAAATTTGCGTCTGGGTATGTTTTAATCAAATCCTCACCGATTTTATTCATTAAACCTAGCATTTCCCCATCTTTACGCTGATCATTAGTTTCAAGAACCAAATCACTTAAGCGTTTGTTTAAGGCATTAATTGTTGCTATATCTGTATCTGGGTTCGTTAATGCTTCATTAATTTCATTTTTTAATGCTTGAATTTGATCAAGATAAGGTTTTAATTTTGTTTGCAGTTTTGTTGAACTCTTACTTATTGCGTCTACTAGAGCATCGGCTTCATTCACCGTGTGTGTTAAATCCTTAATCGCTTGCGCATTCGCTCGTAACTTTATACTATTATCCGTGTGGTCATTAATTTGATTAATAAGAGCATTAACATTTTTTATACTTGTTTTTTTATCCAAAACATCATTAATTAAACTAGTGATATTTGCGAAATCATTGACACCTTGATCTAAACTATCAATTTGAATTTGTTCACTTGGACTATATACGTAATTAGGATCATTATTTTCGTTAAATAAACGACGAATATATTCACTATTATTAGTGAAGATTGCACTATTTTTCGTATAAACAGCAACTAATTCATAAGTTTTTAATAAATCTGTATAAGCGTTAATCTGATTTCATAACACAACTGATGTAACAGGGTTAAACTCTGTTAACATTGTTTCGCTTGTATTGTTTAACACTTGTAATTGATTAACAAAATCCTGCTTGTTAATTAAGTTAGGATTAATATTATTTAGTTCCTCATTGACTTTGTTGTAAATATGTTGCAATTGGTTTTTCAATAAATAACGTGTGTTTTCTCACTTATCTTTTAAGTTTGCATTTGCCAATTGTGGATTAATTTTAAAACTAATTAAATCTTGATCTAAACTAAACAACAGTGAACTAGTTTGATCTAATACAGGTTTATAGTAGTATTTATTAAATACTACATCAGCATCATTATATAAATTATGTAGATTATTTAATTGCTCTTTTAATACTACTAATTCACTTTGCGTGTTTAATAAGTCGACAAACCCTTGAATATCACTATTAATTTCATCAATGAAAAGACGGTAATCAGTATATTCATTAATCTGTTGTTCTAATTTTTGATTAATACTAATAACTTGGTATTGGGTAATTAAGTCCTTAGCTACTAATTGATCTAGTAATGTTTTAAACAAACCAATTCTTTCATCTGCAAACCGCAATCCATTTAGTTCGTTTTCATATTTAAATTTTTGATCTAGTAATATTGAACGATCAATGTATAAATTATTTAATAATCTTTGAACCCCTAATTGGTTTTTAAAAGTGTTTAAAGGTTTCTTTAAATAGACAATTCGATCAGATGTATATTGTAATAACTCACTAAAATGAGCCACTAAATCAACAGATGATAATGTATTTTCATTTAAAGATTTCACAAACTCATCAAATTGGGTATTTAAGTTGCTTAGTTGTTCAGCGGTGGTAGTTTGGTTTAATTGAACAACAAAATTATCATGATAAAAAGCACTTAAACGGTTATATTCCTTGCTTGTGTTCATTAAAGCAACTTCATCAGTTGCTGATTGATCAAGTTCTTTTAGTTGGTTTAAATAATAAGTTGCTGCATTCAAATCTTTGCTTGCTTGAAAATCATTTTTTAAACTCACTAATTGCTTGTGATCAATTTGATCACTGTTCTTTTGTTCAAGAACACTATACAATTGATTGAAAACAATGTTAATTTTATTTAAAAGAACGTTTTTAGTTTTTAAAGCTAATGCATTAAAATCATTCGTATAGTTAACATCCTGTTTTTTATCTAAATCTGAGACATTTAAATCTAATTTATGCATTAGAATTTGGAATTCATTAAGACGATAGTCTTTGTTCATTGCTAACGCATTAATTTCATTAATTAAATTAACAGCTTGATTAGTAATTGCATAGCTACCTAAACTCTTGGTTTGGCTAGTCAATGAATGCAAATTAACTACATTGTTATTTAACACCTGTAGTAAGGCTTGGTTTTGGTGATCTAAAGATATTTGTAAAACATTACGGTAGTTGTTTAATAATTGAGTTTTACGAGTAGCATCACCATCAGTAAACAAAGGCGTTAGTAAATCAATATCTACTAGATCGTTTGCCAAAAATTGTTGTCGTAAATCTTTTTCTTGTAAAAAATTAGTTTGTGATCCCAAAAACAACATCAGTCTTTCTGTGTTGTCTTTATCAAATTGATTATTGTTAATTTGGTTAATTACTGCATCTACTAACGCATTGGTATAAGCTTGTTGGTTGTGATGAATTAATCTTAATTTATCTGCTACACTTGCTTCATTATTATTTAGAACGGCTCACGATGCATCATAATCTTCGTTAATATTACTTAGATCAACATTTAATGCCTGAGCTAAATCATTAGCATCACTGTGCATTTTTGCATATGTTGTATATAAATACGATTGCTTTAACGAAGCAAATTTTTCATGAATCAATAAGGTTGTTGCAATTAAAGCACTTGCACTAATAAACGTGACTGATGCACCGATAATTAATTTTTTAGTAATTTTCATAAATATGCTCCTTATTAATTATTTGACTCATCGTCATCTTGTTTGGGGTGTAAAGTAATTGAAATATCAAAGTATTCAATACCATCTTTAAATTGATTACCTTGACGTTCGATGTTTTGGTTGCTAAGAGAACGAGTAAAACCATCGCTTAACGACTTATCAGATTTATTTTTTATTAATCATTGCGCAATCTCATCCGCCGTGTTTGTATTTGAATTTTCATAACCAACTGGAACAAAACCTACGTGTTGTGACCCATAATCTCACGCTGCTCATAAAGAAATATAAAGATCTGGTTTTATATTAATTCCGTTCCCATTTGTTCAATTAATATCATTACTAATAATTTGGAAACTAATATATAAAGCACCTTTAATACTTGGATCATTTTTGTCTTGAACAGGAATAGCAATAAATACTGGAATTCAGAAACTAAATTTTTGATCATTTCCTTTAAGATCAAATGTTGCTGCATTTCAATAAACATAACTGTTATTAGTAGTATTGTCTGTCGCGTTTACAAAATAATGATCGCTACCGTTATATGGAATTCTAATACCATTATTATTCGTTTTAAATTTAATCTTCATTCCTGAATTTTTATTCGCCCCAGCATCTGAATTTTTAAAAGCATTATCTTTTAAATATTCAAGATTATGATGCTGAGCATAAATTGCTGATTGGGAAGCAACGCTGTTTACAAAGTTATAAATTAGGTTTTTGTTGTTTCAACCCGCTTTTGCTGAATTAAATAAATTAATATTTGAACTAACATTATTCGTTTCTGGAGCCAAATAAGTTTTATCAATTACAACTTCGTTTAGCGTATGGAACCGAATAAATATATCATCAACACTAGTTTTGAAAGAATTAACATTTCAGAAAATATTATTTTGCATATTTTCAGTCGGTTTAACATATTCAAAAGCTAAATTAATTTTAACTTTTTTATATGCTGTATTTGTTTGTAAATATGATTTAGTAAAATCAGGATCTTGTGTTTCTTTAACAAGATAAATACGAACATTATTGCTGAAAATTTGGTCTTGCTCATTTGATAAAACACTGAAATCATCAAATAAATCAGCAAGTTTTGTGATGTCAGATAATTCCTTATTGATTCACAAGTATTTTTTATTACCAACAGTCTGTAACCGACTAGTATCTTGTTCTCATTCATGTACTTGTTGAACAAACTGCTCAGCTAGCACAACTTGTTTTGGACGAATATTAGTTGCATTAGTTTCTTTTTGATTATCGTTGTGTGGTTGGTTTAAATAATCAAAGAAGAACGATTGATTAGACGAATCTAACATTCATTTATTTAAATCTACAGCAGCTTTGTATAGATCTTTTGTACTTGTTAGTAAATTAGTCAGTGCTAAATCGCTATCTTTGTATTGGTTAAGAACATTACTTTTTAGAGTGTTTACATTATTCGTGTTGTTAATGTAAGATGATTTAACATTGCTAAAGACACTATCAATAGTTGTTAAATTTTCTTTAGCAACTAAATTTAACATTGTATTAAAGTTGGTTCTTTGATCTAAGAAATCATTGATAACTTTTCGTAATGAATACTCATCTGTATATGCAGAAGTGTCTAGTTGATCAGTTCCATAAATTAATTTATTAATTGCACTTAAGGCGTCAACCGCTTTGGTTGCAAAATTTTCAAAACCAGTTCATGCATTATTACGTGCTGTTTTAATCGCATCATCTAAGTGTTCGAGATTATAGTTAATTGTCTCACTAACTGGATCTGCTAGATTAACCGAAGTATTTAATGCATCTGTTTTAGTTATTAAATCATTTAAACGAGTCGTTAAAATTTCAGGATATCCTGTTGATGCACCGTCTTCAATGTGTTTTAAAACTTTAATAACTTCATCAAGATAACTACGTAAATTAATATTGTCACCAGTTGGCGTTTTTAGATCATTTCCAAATGCATATGCATCTATTTTTAGTTTATTTAGACTATTAATACTAATTGTCAAGATACTATCAAAGATATTTGTTAAATCCGCTGTCAAATTACTATATTTTGCTCCAATAATATTTTGGTAGTAGTACTCACTTAATGGATCAAATAACTTCGTATATTTACTTTCGTTATCACTTACTGGTACTAACACAAAATCATCTGCTAAATTAGTGTTGGTATTGTTTAGTAAATTAACAGCATTACTAATTAATTGGTTATCTAAACCAACTGCTTTTAATAATAAATTATGGTCAATATTTGCATTATTATTTCTTGTTGTCAAATCTGGGTCATTAATATTTGTTGTAATAGCAGTTGTGTTTAAAAAACTTAAATAAACTTGTGTTTTATTACGAATAGCACGTAGTTTGTTTCTTTCATATTTAATTAATTGATCAACCTGGGCTTGTAATTTTACAGTTCATGTATTAATGTTTTCTGTCCAAGTTTTCAAATCATCAAAATTATTAATCGTAGCTTCGCTGTTAAATGGATTACTATTATCATTCCAGATAAATGTAACATCGTTATTTGAACCACCCATATTACTAGTTGTTAATAACGGTGAAGCGTTAGACTGATAATTATTTGTAATGTATGTATACAATGTCTGAGCTTGTTGTTTGAATGTACTAATTTCAAGTTGTTTTTGGTTTTTTAAACGAGTAATAATACCTCGAGATTCATCCCCAATTTCAAAAATTAAAGTTTGAATAATCCCTTGGTTAGTTTTTTGAGCATTTAATCACGCAACATTATCACCAGTTGCTGGTGTTTTTAATACTTTTTTTGCACGAATAATTAAATTGTCTAGTTCAGCATACAAGGTATTCATTGCCGCTGAGTGTTCAGTATAACGGGGAGTGTTAGGTGTTTGGTTTAATTGGAATGTTTCAGCTAATACAACTAATTTAGCAAGTTGTTCAGTGTTTTTAAAACTATTGTCAAAACTTGTCTGGTCACCATCAATGAATTGGTTGTAATATTGTTCATATGTGAACGCACTCGTGTCATTAGAAGCTGTACTTAATGCTACAGCATGTTCTAGAATATTTAAAAGTGGTGCCTTATTCTCATCTGTTACTCACGAATTATTAGCTGATGCTGCGTTATTTAATTGGACAAGACGTTCAGTGTAAGCTTCAAGAATCTTCATTCGGGCGGTTAAACGTAAGATTTTTTGCTCCTGTGTTTTAATTTGTGCCAAATTATCATTTTTATAATAGTAACTGTCAATAACCTCTTTGTTTAAATCTAATAATAATTGGACAGTTGCACTAATTTTTTCGTTTGTACCAGGATTGATTGTGTAGGTACCATTATTGTTAGTAACATATTTACTAATTATATCAAGATCTTTTTGAACTGCCTGAGCAAGCATAACATAACTTTCAATTAAGCTACGAACCTTAATAATATGTGATTTCGTACTTGCGATTGCATTTTGATTTGCAACAAAATTATCAGAACTAGTCTTTGGTTGCTTTAAATTATTTAGAATAGCTGTATCACCATGGTAATAAAAATTATTCATTGCTGTTTTCAAATTATTGTAAGCTTCCGGGTGAGCAGTTAGGAATTGATCAGTATTATTTGTTAGACGTTCATGATCGTTTTCGTAATATCCGTCATTACCAGTTTTGGTCAATACTAAATCAATCAAATTCTTCCGTTGTAAATACGTATTGTAAGTATTATCAAATTTAATTCCTAAACCATTTATTAACGATTCATTTAATTGATTAACTTGTTGATTAAAGAAGGCTTCATCAATTTCAGAAGAATCAGGAGTGTTGGGGATTGTATCAATAATAACTTTTGATAACAAGAATGCATCATTTGTAAAACTAAACGGATTAAAGTCATTCCCTTGATCCTGGTTAAATCACCAATAATTATTTGTGTTTTCGACGCTAAATGTAGTATCATCTACCACTGTTTTTCACATATACTCTTGGTCCGCAATAGCATTTTCTTTTTCATAGCGATTCTTTTGTTTCGTGTATAAACTAACTACTTTCTCTAATAAGAAATTAACACGTCTCAATTCTAATGCGTGTACACGGTTTTGTGGATTTGTAACATCATTTACCTTTGTGTTAAAGTAGTTTAAATAAGCTTGAGCTTTTGCACGTGAAGTCGTGTTTTGTTCCGTATCGCTCACACTAGCTATCATTTGGTGATATGTAAATGTTTTTAATAACTTACTTGCTTGTAGATAATGTTCACGCATCACTTCTGCTTCTTGTAAATCAGACATCAAGTTATTTAATTCATCAGTTGTTAAACTGATTTGGTCATAACTATCTAAATCAGCATATTTTTGCTTTGCAGATGTTACTTTTTCATTCATTTCTTGCTTAATTTGATTAATTAAAGCTAACGAATCATCAGTTACATCCGAATCGACTGCTGTTGGAGCTTCGTTCTTCTTAGTTTCAGTTTCCTTAACAACCTTTGCTAATTCTAACAAGTTATTCAAGTTTGTATTAATTGTGCTAATGTTATTTTGAATTTCACTTGCTTTTTGTTTTGCGGCATTTAAATCGGTGTTATCAAGATTTTTCACTTCTTGTCGGTATTTTTGCAATAAACCTTTGATTTTTCCACCTAATGTTTGTTCGGACCACAAACTTTCTTGAATATCGTTATCATGTATATTTTCGTCATATAACTCATTAAAACGTGTTTCAAGTTTGCTAATATCCTCTTCGATTGCAGCTTTTGTTTGTGTTAAACTGCTGTTATTGTTTAAAGCATCATTCATCGCATTTAAATAACGGTTGATTTCAGCTGGTGCAGAATTTGTCCCGTCATTTGGTTTAGCGATGTATGCATAATTACCTTCCGCATCCGCTGTTGGTTTGTTTTCGTTTAACGCTTTAACTAATTCATCAGTTGTTAGATTCAAGGTCTCGCGTTGATCATTATTATTAATGTTATTAATCTTCAATGCAACTTGAGTTTGTTTGTCCACAAGAGCGTTTAGTTGTTCAAGTTTATTTAGAGCATTACTAATACTTGCTAAATCTGTTGGATCAATTGTGTTTAATACTAAATCGTTTAATTGTGCAATTAAAGCTGTATCCGTTGCACTGGGTTTTGGGTCAGTTAATTTGATTGTACTATTAGAATCAAGATTATTATCCTCGTGGCCAGCTAATACATTAACTTTAGCTTCAAGCGCTTTTTTATTCTTTACAAAAATATCCTTGTTATAAGCCAAGTTAATTAAATTAACAAACTGATTAATATATTCCACATTAATGTTTGCATCATAAACATTAGACACTGGTCTAAAGCTTACACTATCGTGGTTTTTACTAATCTCATACAAATTGAAAAAACCTTTTTCGCTACTATTAGATAATAATGCACTAACAATTTTAAAATGATTTAAATATTCAGAAGAGTAAACATCAGTTTGATTAGGGATAATTGCACTTGATGTAACTGTTTTAAATCAGTTTTCAAGAGCGATTAAATAAGGAGTTTCTAAACCTGTTAATGTTAAATCCACTCCGTTATTAGTTGCTAATGTTTTATTTAAAGCAAATAAACTAGTAACTTTGTTAATTGCTTCTTTTAAATTATTTGCAGCTGCATTTTTCTTATGACGATAATCATTAAGATTAGCACGAATATTAACAATTAATCCTGCGAACTGATCATCTGTTGTATCGATATTACCAATTAGTGTTTGGTATTGATTAATTAAATCCTGCAATTCAATGTCTAATGTTTGGTAAATAGCTCTATTTTGGTGATCAGCATCTGTTAATACGCCATTAGTTTCCGTAATTATTGCAGATGTGTTGTTAGAAATAGTTTCTGCTTGGTTAACACGTAGATTGATTAACTTGATTAATAAGTCTTTGGCTTCTTGTGCATTTGATTGTTTATTTAACTCATTATCCAAATTAATTATTTTTTGTGCACGAACCAAATCACTATCATTTAAATTATTAAAATCTAACCCGTTAGCTTGAATTGTCGCACTTAATTGTTGGGCGTATTCAGGGTACTGAATCGGTCACGTGGATGTTAATTCCTTGTATGTTTTTAGAGCAATGTTTAGTTTTTTAGCTAGTGCGTTTTGAGAAACTATTTTTGCTTGTAAAGCATCAATACGGTCCGTTAAAGCTGCAACTTCATCTGAACTTAAATTTGGGTTTGTTAATTCGTTATTAATCAAATCCAACAATTCGTTTTTGCTTGCATCTAATGAAGCAAGTTGATCATCTAATGATTTATATGGTTGTGGTTGTGGATTTGATTCTTGCGCATCGTGGACAGATAAATCATTTACTTTATAAGTTTCAGCAATTAGACGCGCTTTGGCAAGATCTAATTTAATTAACTGGTTAACTTGGTCAGCTTTTTGCTTTAAAACAGCAAGTTCATCTTTGTTGATAACCGGAATTAAATCATTTAATTGATTTGATGATTGTTTATTATAAAGATCATTGATTTTTGCATTAATCGTGTTCAGTTCCGTTTGTTTATTACTAATATCATTTTCTAAACTTATTGGGTTTGGATTAAGAGCTTCTAATTTGTCGTGTAAATTACCAGCAGTTGGATTTTTAGGATCAACTAATGTAGTATTTAATTTGTTTAAAAAAGTTTTTGCATTATCAAGTTCTTTATTTGCATTATTAACTGTTTTTTCGTATTGTGCAGCTAATAAAACTTCGCTTGCAATAACATCCATTTCTGCACGTAAATGATTACGGTAATCTTCCTTTGCAACCTCATCTAAATTACTTGGCGGATTAATAATGTCATTTTTTAGTTTGGTAAGTTTGGAAAGCATTTTACTTTCTAAAGTGGTTTGTGCTTGGTTAGGTTCTCGGAAACTGGCGTAAGTTTGTTCAATTAAATTTTTAATCCGAGTAAAATCACTTCGAGCATTAAACTCTGCTTTTTCTTTTAAGAAATTTTCAAACTCATCGCTTAAATTATCCTGAACGATTTTTAAATTATGCTCAGTGGGATTATCAAGTGCAGTTTTAGCTTGACTCATTAAATCATTAATATTTTTTAAACGAGCAGCCAATTGTGCTTTGATTTGTTTATTACTTTCATTATCCTCTTCTAGTAATGAAAGTTCTTTGTCCACTTGTTTAGCAAGTAGCCCTAAATCGGCAATTTGCGTAATTTTTGCGCGTAAATCGTCTGCATAAACCCCCAAATCATAAATTTTCTTTTGCTTTTGTTCGTAAGTTAAATTTGTGTTATCTTGAACAACATTCATTTGGTTTAAGATTGCATTTAATTTATCTAATAAATTCTTTTTAACTTTGTCGGCTTTACCTTCGGGAAAAGCTGTGTTTACTTCTGGCTTAATAGTTAAATTAATAAATTCACTGTGACGTTGTTTTTGGCGACTCACACGTAAATCATCATAGAAACCTAATACTCATTGTACTGCGGTTATCAGTTGATTTCGTGTCGCAAGAGAATAAGGTTGTGCGTAATTTGTATAATTTTCTTCTAGATCGCTAAATGTTTGCTTAAAACTATCTAAAACAAAATCTTCTGTCAATTCAGTTTTAATTCTAGGTAATAAGTTTAATAAAACTTTTTTATAAACTGTTCGTACACTATTAATCCCTTGATTAATTGTAAATAATTCATCATCATTACCCGCATTTTGAACCTGATTTGTTAAATTCAATACTTCTTGTTCAGATAAAAACATACGTACAGCATTAGTTTGTACATATTTCAATTCTGATAATAATTGCTCTTTTTGTTTTTTATTAAATTTAACAAACATTGTTTTTGCATTAATTTTTGCGCCAATGTTATTTAAATTTGAAATATAAGTTAGAAAATTATCGTTAAAATGAAGATTTGTAACTTCATTTAATAACTCATTTTTTGTTGTTTCATCTAAAACATTGTTTGTAAATGCTGTTGTAATTTTATCATTTATTTGTCCTAATAATTGTTGCGCAACTTTGATTTGATTTAATTCACGATTTAATCTATTAAAATTATCAAATAAAACATCTACATCATTTGTTGTAGTGTATGATTTTTTTAAAAGCGTGCTAACAAATTGGGATAAATCTTCGTCTAAACCACCACTAATCGTTTTTAATTCAGCAACTAAGGAATCAATTCCTACTTTAATGTCAATGGGGTTTTTAAAATAATTAGCAACATTGTTTAAAACACTGGATAAATGATTTTTAATGACATCAAAACCAGTTACCTTCTGATTATCTTCATTACTAATTTCTACATCCAAAAAGTTTTGATGGTTAGATACAAAGCTCATTAAATCATTAATTTCGTTATTTAAAGCAAGTTTAATACTATCACTTAATTGAGCATCAGCAATTTCTCTTAAAACATTTTTAAAAATATTATTAATAGTGCTGAATTTTAATGTCCGTGCACTTGTCTTTGTGCTAGCTTGGTCAAAAACTTCATTGTATAAATTTTCAAATTGAGTAATTTCATCGTAGGTCAAGTAATCAGCTTTTGATTTTTCAATCATTAACTGCGTTAATTGATATAAATCATTAACCATATGGTTCATTGACAAACCATATTCATTCCGGTTATACATACGTTCAAAATTAAACATTGTTGATTCAAAGTTCAACATTTTTGCTTGTTCTTTTTGGTAAACAGCATTAATCTCTTTTAAAAACTTAGGCACTTCATTTGCATTATATGTTGCAATTACCGCCTGTGCTTGAGCTCGAGTATCTGCTAAATGGAATAAATTTAAATAAGCTTCAGCATTTGCAGGTTGATTGTCATTTAGTAAAACAGTTCTTAATTCTAATTCAGCAAGTATGTTTCTTTGTTTCACCATTGTTTTAATGGGCGATTGATTATTAGTCAATAATTGGTGAGCATACAAAATCGCTTTATCAATATCTTGTCGATTTGTGTAATCTTGATTGGCATCTAATAGGTTTTGTGCTTTTTGATTTTGTTTATCTAATTCTACAAAAACATTCCCTTCATTCGGGTTGTTATTTGTATTATTCGTTTTTAATAGTAAAGGTACAGCAATCGCACATGCAACCGCTGGAATCGCTAAGCTAGCAGAAATAATTAAACCAATTTTTAAACGACGTTTTTGTTTGTTATTTTCTTTTTTCATTTATTTTTCCAAATCCTACTTATTATTAAAATACCCTAAAAATCCATGTACTCTTTGGTTTACTGTTCACAGTAAACCATTATTATTAGAATTCTCATATATATAAAAATCTGCTACAAAAGCAATTAATAGAGCGATCCCGACCAAAAATAATAAAATTAAAAAACTAATAATAACCCATGTGGCAATTCGTCTGCGAGCAGCACGAGTTAGTGAATACCGATATAATTCTTTATTTTCCGTTTTGTCCAAATTTTGCTTCATAAATTCTCCTTTATAAAAATAAAAACACAATATATAGAATATATTGCAGAAAAGAAATCAATAGTTATAATACCATAAAAAATTTTAATTGCAAATTTTTATTTTGTTAAAACAGGTTGTTTTGTCCTAATTTTTAGTAAAAATTAAGTAACAAAAGGAAAGTAAAAAGAGGGTTATTACAAAACTAAACCCTCTTTTTTATTCTCGAATATTTCTAACAAATGTTTTGAACATATTGTGTCTAATTTGTAATCTATATCATAATTATACCGAATTTGTTAACTTTTTTCAAGTTCCACATTCTAAAACATCAATCCGTATCAATTTGTTATAAATAAAAAATAATTTTATTAAAATTAAGCAGCACTATTCGTTAATGGATTATCAAAGTATAATTCTAATTCGTATGGTGTGGTGCCATCTTTTCTTGTAATTTCTTTTTGGGAATTTGCAAATAATGTTAAAACTAACCCAATAACCTTAATCCCATTTGTATCTGATGTATCAGGTAAAACGAAGTTGTACGTTTGTTTCGTTGCGTTATCAAATTTTTGTTGGTTACCTGTTGGTCTTCTGTAAAATTTATTAGATATCATTTTTTGATTATCTTTAAGGTAAACCAAACCAACACTAGATAATTCTAAAATATTTGGATTTTCACTGGTTTTTAAAATATTTTTCTCACTTTTTCGATCTTCTATGATTCGGTTTCTAATAACATTTTTAAGCTCATTATTTGCTTTAGATGCTTCGGATCCATTTTTTCAAAAAACACTAATCCCACTAACAGTAACAGTATTATGATTAACTGTGAATGTAACACCACCATCAGCTAAAGTTACCCCTAGTTTATCAAAACTATACTTTGGACTATATTCTGCTAATGGATCTTCAGGACTAGCAGGTTAATTATTATTCGTAGTAGTTGAACCATTGCCTAGATCAGTAGATGTGTCTTTTGTAGTCGCAAACACAACAACCGCTTGACGATCGTCATTAACCCCATTTGCAGCAGCAGTTAAGGTTTGAATACCATTATATACAACCCCATCATTTTTAAATGTTGGAGTGAAAATAGAAACTTTTTCACCACCGTTCGGATCATCCTTAAGCATATTAAAATCAGTAATAACAATTTGTGCAGATGGATTATTGCCTAATAATGTTTGTACATTTGCAATTGGAACATTTTTATAAACTAAACGATTATTAGATAATAATTCTGTCTTAAATGTTGTGAAATTATTTTCTGTCAATTTAACAGTATAGGTTTCATTATTTACAAAAGATAAACTACCCGGTGCTAAAAACAACCCTGTTGCTTCATCTGTATTTTGTAAACGAGAACCTATATAATCACGACTATATGAATCTGCCATATAATCTAAACGATTGCGGTTATTTAAATTAACAATTCTAAAACTTGTAACAACTTCATTTCATAAACTATCAAAACCAGCATTATCGTAAACTTCTTTATTCATATTAATATTCTCTACTGTAATATCAACATGTCCGTCATCAATAATTTTATATGTAACTGTTGCTGTTTTCGAGTGTGTTTCGTCGCTGACACCAACATATAAGAAATCACTATCATTTGATTGGAATGAACCCAATGTTGTAAATGTTGTTTTAGGAGTTAATGAAATTAATTTCTTGTATTCTTGATCAACTAATTCATAAAAACCATTTGTAAATGTACTTGGCGTTTTTTCTTTTAAACCAGTAAATAATCCCTTGATTTCAGTAACTAATGTATTTGCTACATCTTTTTGGCTTTCATCCTGCTTAGTTTCTAAATCTTTGATTTTTGTATTGATATCATTTAGAGTTTTAGCAGTATCTAGATAACGTTGTAACTCTTCTTCTGCTTCTTTTTGTTTGTATTTAGCAATAGCCTTGACATCCAATTCAACCTTAATCGCATCAAGAGCTGTAATTATCGCAGTTTGAACATTATCAGGATTTGTTAAACTAGTTTTAAAAGTATTAAGTTGATTTTCTAATGCAACGTATTCCTCTGTTTTATTTTGTTTAAACATTGTATCTTGAATATAGTATACAAAGTGCCGTGATAAATCATTTTCATATTGTAATCGATAAACAACTTTAATGCTATCATTACTTTTTTCCGCACTAACAAGAATGATTTTAAATTCAGGATTTGAAAAAGTAATAATAACTTTGGTTGGATCTATTGTGTTAGGAACTTCTGAGAAGAAAATATTTTCTTGGTTTTCGTATGAAACTTTTGTGTTTTGTTGGGCTTTTCCTCAGTCAACACTTGATGTTGATTCGCTGCTACCATTTTCTTCATTATTTTTCTTTCCATCATCTGTTTGTGTTTCTGTTTTTGGTTGTAAAAATTGTGATGCAGGAATTGTGAATTTGAATTCACTACTTGTATTTTTACCCTTAGTTAATGTATAGTAAACATCAATTTGTTCGTCTGTTTTTTCTGCTCGTAAAAAATTAACAATTATCTCAAGACCATTAGTTTTAAAACGGAAATAGCTACGATTTAAGCCACTAGGTACATCTTTAAAATATGTATTTGTTTTATTTAAATAATCAATGCTGACTTTTTTATTCGCTGTCCCAAAATCAAAATCACTTGCTTCTTGGAAATCACTAGAACTAATAACTTTAGTTAATAGACCTGATTGTTTGTTATCTTTTTTTAAAGTATATGTGACATAAATACCATCATCTTTTTTCTCTGCACTTACCAACTCAGCAGTAGCCATAGTATTAGATAATTGAATTTGGTTTAAATCAATTGGATTGTTAATTGATGCATATGCCATGGTGCTGCTATTTGCATAACTAAGAGTTGTTCGTTCATTATAAACTGTTCAATCAATCGTTTGTTGGTCATTAATTAAATTATGAATTTTTTCTTCAGATTCATTAATTAATTTTTGAACTAATTGTTGTTTATTTGGTACATTCTTGTTTAAAATTTCATTTACTTGACTTTTTGTTTCTGTTAATAAACTAAGAATCTCATTTTTATGTTTATCTTGAATATATTTATCAGTTGTTTCTTTTTCGTATTTCTCAAACAATTGCCGCGCATTATTTGTATCAGTGTCAGCGAAAACACCACCTACTTGTGTATTACTTTTACACGCTACTGCTACGCTTGCAATCATTGCTAAACTACTTAAAACACCTAAACTCGCCCAAACGAGTTGTTTTTTATTTTTTTTCATAAAAACTCCTTTTATATCGTTTATGACTTTTTTACAAAACATTTAATGATTTATATTTTATAAAAAAGTTATATAAAAATTTCTAAATACGGCAAAAAATATGCTTTTTTTACTATTTTCAAAAAAATAATTAACATAACAAAAACTCAGTTCTTCAACTGAGTTTTTTGTAAATATAAAATTATCGCTAATTAGTGGTGTGGAGTCTCAGGTTCGTGATGTCATGAAATGTATTCATAACGTTCTTTTTTTGTTTCATACCCACTAAGACGTTGATTAATTTTTGTTTTATCTTCTAATTGTGCTTGCATAATCTCTTCAGGAGTTACAATTAAAAAATCCATACTGTATGCATCTTCACCATGTAGTAAGTAATCAATATGACCTAATTGTTGGTGAACATTTAAACGTGGTTTAGTAATTAGTACTAAGAACGCAGTAAATGTAAAGGCATAACCAGCTGCTAGTGCTACTGCTCCGATTTGCAACCCAAATAATAATGCAGGGTTGACCATTCGTTCATCAATTACACTGTACATTAAATTAGGGTTAACTTCTTTCATCGCAAAAGCTCCGATTAAAAGCGAACCAGTCACTCCACCCATTCCGTGGACTGCTCACACTTCAAGTGAGTCATCAATTTTTGAATGGTGCATGATACGTGTACATCCATAGCACACAACACTTGCGGCAAGACCGATAACAGGGGCACTTCAGATTGGAACATAACCTGCAGTAGGAGTAATTGTTGCTAACCCCGCAATTGCACCGGTTACAATTCCCACTGATGTTGGTTTGTGTTTTTTAGTAAATGCCGTTTCAAAAATCATTCACATCACCATCGCAACGGCCATTGCAATGATTGTGTTTAATCATGATGATGTCATTAGACTCAATGATGAAGCCGCATCCGCACTAAAGGCTGCACCCCCAACATTAAAACCAAATCATCCCATAAATAATAATGCAGCTCCAAGAATTGTTAATGGAATGTTATTAGGTTTTACTTTATCATTTTTTAAAGTATAACGTTTTCCTAAAACAAATGATGCAGCTAAAGCACCAAACCCGGCAGTCACGTGAATAACAATTCCACCCGCAAAGTCTACTACACCCGCAGCAGCTAAGAAACCTTGTCCCCAGATTCAGTGTGCAAACGGAATGTAAATTAAATATTGTCATAACACAAGGAAAATTAAGTAGTTCTTAAATTTCATACGGTCAGCAAAGGCACCAACCATTAATGGTGGTGTAATAATTGCAAACGCTAATTGGTATGCAAAGAATAAGATTAATGGTACACCATTTGTGAAATTAGCAAAGACTAATCCCACTTCTCCACCTCATCCATTAAAAAATAATAGATTGCGGAAGGCAAAATATGTTGATGGATCACCAATAATTCCTTGTCCCACAGAAGGTCCGAATGCTAAACTGAACCCTCCGAAAATTCAAATAATGGTTGTAATTCCTAAAGAAGCAACGCATTGGTTGATAATTGTCAAGATTGCTTTCCGACGCACCAACCCTCCATAAAATAATCCTAGTGCCGGTGTCATTAATAACACAAACACAATGGCTAGTGCTGCTAGCAATGTATTTGTCGGATTAAAACTAACAGATTCTAAAAGTTCACTCGAAGCATTAGCAGATAAGTAATGCAGATCGTGAGTTACATGTTGGGCACCCACTTGCCAATCAAGTTTAATTGTATGTTCAGACACTAGTCACCACCAACTTTCTTCTGATTAATAGTTTGTACCATAACTATTTTACTTGTTGTTGATTTTGTTTTAAAACAACTTTGTTATCATTATTCAAAACAACAACTTGATCCTTTGTTCCAAAAACATTTTCTCAACGCTTGTTATCAGCAACCATTTGACTTGCTAATTCTTTTGCAGTTGGTAGGACAAAATCAAAAGAGTAAGCATCTTCGTCATGCAACATATAGTCGATATGGCCTAATTGTTGACGAACACTTAGACGAGGTTTAGTAATTAATACAATTAAGGCAGTAAATACAAAAGCATAAGCAGCCGCTAGTGCTACTGCACCAACTTGCAGACCAAATAACATTCCATATTCACTTGGTTCAGCCCCAATCACAGCATATAATAATCCATTCGGATTAACATCTCGTGAAGCAAAAGCTCCAATTAAAAGCGAACCAGTCATTCCACCCATTCCGTGGACTGCTCACACTTCAAGTGAGTCATCAATTTTTGAATGGTGCATGATACGTGTACATCCATAGCACACAACACTTGCGGCAAGACCGATAACAGGGGCACTTCAGATTGGAACATAACCTGCAGTAGGAGTAATTGTTGCTAACCCCGCAATTGCACCGGTTACAATTCCCACTGATGTTGGTTTATGTTTTTTGTTAAAGATAGTTTCAAAAATCATTCACATCACCATCGCAACCGCCATTGCAATGATTGTGTTTAATCATGATGATGTTGCAATGCTTCATGTAGCAGCATCGCCTTTGGTAAATGCTGAACCACCAACATTAAAACCAAATCATCCAAAGAACAATAAAGTTGCTCCCAAAATTGTCATTGGAATATTATTTGGTCGGTTTTTATCTGTTTTTAAGATATAACGTTTTCCTAAAACAAATGATGCAGCTAAAGCACCGAACCCTGCAGTTGTATGAATAACAATTCCCCCTGCAAAGTCTACTACACCCGCAGCAGCTAAGAAACCTTGTCCCCAGATTCAGTGTGCAAACGGAATGTAAATTAAATATTGTCATAACACAAGGAAAATTAAGTAGTTCTTAAATTTCATACGGTCAGCAAAGGCACCAACCATTAATGGTGGTGTAATAATTGCAAACGCTAATTGGTATGCAAAGAATAAGATTAATGGTACACCATTTGTGAAATTAGCAAAAACTAATCCCACTTGTCCTGATCATCCATCCGCAAACAATAAATTACGGAATGCAAAATAAGCTGATGGATCACCAATAATACCGTTACCAACAGAAGGTCCGAATGCTAAACTGAACCCTCCGAAAATTCAAATAATGGTTGTAATTCCTAAGGAAGCAACACATTGGTTGATGATTGTTAATGTAGATTTTCGACGCGTTAATCCACCATAAAATAAACCTAGTGCCGGAGTCATTAATAAAACAAACACAATCGCTAACGCAGCGAGTAAAGTGTTTGTTGGATTGTATCCGACTGCTGTCAGTTCAGTTTGATTATCAAACGCACTAACAAAGGTTAATTCATGACTGGAGAAGAAAATGTCTTTATCAACACCTAAAGTCATTATTATTACCTCTTTTATAATTTTTATCAATATTATGCAAACATAATACCCCTTTATTATATCCTAAGAGAATACGTCCAACATATATATTTACGAGTTTTTAACTTCTTTAAGCATTAATAAATAATCTTTGTATCGGAATTCAAGAATTTCATGTTGTTCTATCGCTTGTTTAACTGCACACATTGGTTCTGAAACATGCAAACAGTCTTGAAATTTACATTTCAAACTCAATTGTGCAAAATCCTTAAAGCTTCGGGCTAATTCTTGGGGCGTTAGTATCGATAAGTCTAAACTTGAATACCCTGGAGTATCAACCAAAAAAGCATTACTAACTGGGATTAATTTTGTTGCTGTTGTTGTGTTTTTACCCCGCTGTAAACTCAATGATACACCTTGAGTTTTTTGTACATCTGCTTGTAATAATTTATTAATTAGAGTTGATTTTCCTACACCAGACTGACCAACTAGACAGAAAACGTGATTGGTAATTAGATTTTTTAAAACATTTAAATCGGTTTTCTTTTGTAAATTAAAAACTTGATAATTGTCTTTTCGAAAATTTTGGATTATTGTATCTGCTTCATTCTGGTCATCTAATAAATCATATTTACTAAATGCTAACACTACATGTCTAATATTTTGGAATTCATAATAAGCTATTAATTTGTTTAATTGATAAACATTTAAATATGGTTGTTGAAATGATGATACAATTACCACCACGTCTACATTCGCAATCCGCGGTCTAATCAATGTATTCGTGCGTTCGGTAAAAGCGACAATCACATATTGGTTGTCAATCAATTCTACTTGAACATTATCACCAACTAACGGTTTATGTTTCTGGTTTTCATATTTAAAAATCCCTTTAATTAAAGCGGGAACAATGATTTGTTCATCGTATAAATAAATTTGAAATGATGATTTAACTAATTGAATAATTTTTGCTTGCATAATTACCTAACTAAACTTACAACTATAATAATGGTTAACAAAACACACACTAAAAAAATCACCATCGCAATTTGCCACCCCAAATGCATATACCATGGCTGATCAGATGATGTAATTTTATTTAAAGAACGCAAGTCATTATAAAGAACAAGATTTTTTTGACGATTTAATCCCTTTGTTTGTGTGTTATTTTCGATTTGTTTTAATGCAGTTAAAAAATCTTGTACAGATGTAAAAATCTGAGTTTTATCATTACTCTTAGATAGCACAGCGTTACGAATCAATTGGTTTGTTGCTGGATTAATTTGTGGGTTAATCGTATCTAGGTCTAAAAAATCAAATGTTTGCCATGCTTTTAAATAATAAATATCTTGTTTGGGAAATTTTTTGAAACGCTCATAATGCAATGGATCAGTCCCCGTCAATAATTCGTAATATAAGACCGCAAGTGAGTGCAAATCAAATTGCGGATTAAAAATCAGATAAGGATGCTGGCGATAATCAATTTGCACTAATTGAGGGGATGCATATACAGTTGTACATTTTAATTCATCATCTATTGTTAATACTTTATTATCGTATGCAACATAACTTGCTCCGTAATCAATTAACTTAATTTTAGTTAATGACTGATTGATTAAAATGTTTTCTGGTTTTAAATCTTTATGAATTAAACGTGGGGATAGATTATGAAAAAAATCCAAAACTGATCCAATTTGTTGGACTATTAAACGCGCTTTACTCGGCGTTAATAAAATATTTTTGTCTAAATAATCCCGCAAACTCATTCCATCAAAATATTCAAGAATCAAACATAAATAAGTTTGGTTATGATAGATATAATTAAAATTTGTATGATATTTAATTAAATATTCTTGTGCTTGGTGATTAATATTTTTTAACATATTAAACACTCTAATCTCATCCCTTAAGACATTTTTCTGTTTAACATCATTAGTTGTAATAATCTTTAAAACAACTAATTTTGTGTTATTAGACGGTTGAACAAGATAAATTTCACTAAAACCACCATTTGCGATGTGCTTAATTACCTTATAAGAGACATTAGTTTGGGGATCAACAATTAATGTGTGATTAGCAAATAACAAAGGCATAATCTATCAATGAATATAATACGCAAATGAAATATTATCCTGTGAATCATTATCAATTACAGTTTTTAATAATGTTTGCTGAATTTTTTCTTTATCATCTTCGTTAGTTAAATAACTATATAAGTTATTCATTTCATAATAAGGATAAAAGCCATCTGACGCTAAAAAAATAATGTCATGTTTTTTTAATTGGTTCACATAAAAATCATAAGTTAAAACAACGTTAGACAAACGACCAATATATTGTGTTAAACTATAGAGATTTTTCTCATATTTTTTATATAAATTAGGTTCTGCATTCATCTGTTTTAAACGATTTAAAACATTATGATCATAACCGATATGATTAAAACCTTTATCAGCAGTTAGTAAATAAGCACGTGAATCACCAATATTCATCGTATAAACCTGATTATTAATGATCAAACACACTACAAGGGTTGTTGCCATTTGATACGCTTGATCATCAATATTTGCTTGTTGTGTAATTTTATTTTGCGCTTGGTGAATTAGTTCAATTAATCATGAACGAATTTGGTTTTGTCCGCTACATGATTCGGATTTATTGTTTTCTAACAGAACAGCTTCTTCCTGCTCTTTTTCTTCTAAAGCTTCATTTGATTCTTGCTTCCTAGCGATCATTTTCAAATCTGTGCGTAAAAAAGCATCTTTAATTGTATCACTAACAATTAAACTTGCTGTGCTTGATCCAGCATAACCTCCTAAACCATCACATACTACTAATAAAACTTGATCTCATTCGTTTTTAACAACTAATGAAACATCATCATTGTGGCTGCGATAAGCACCAATATCGGTTAAATAATTGAATTGCACCATAAATACCCCTTTTTAATTAAAGAGCTTCTTTTTATCTTCACATGTAAAATAACTAGGAATCTTTCATTCAACACGTATTACTGCTTGTTGTGCAAAGATCCCAATTAATTCATACATACTCTTTGTCATAAGTTTTGTGTTTGTTGGCTGATTCCATACTAAAAAGTCTAAATAATAACGAAAATTCGATACTAAATTAGCAAAATCTTGAATCTGTTGTGAACCATCATTTTTTGATTTTAATAAAAAATAACTAAAATGAAGCAAATTTCGCGAATTTAATCCCATTGATGTTAAGTTTGCTCTTCATTTCGAAATATTAGGCTGTAGTCCTACGAAAATATCACTAATTAATTCTGTTGCTAGTCCATAAGATTCAAATATTAAATCAATGTGGTTATTATAAGTTAATCATTCGTTGTAATCAAAATTTCAACCATTAGTAATTCAATTAATTTTTCGTTTACCAATTTGTAAACCATCCGCTTCATTGAATCGAGCAACCACTTTATCTCAAATTTTTAAATTAATATCATTTAAATTAAATGTGTTCAAATAGAGATGATTAATTTTTAATTCAAATGTCTTTTGAATTAGCAAAACAACATGAATTAGACTTGATATTGAATACATATTTAAATTGCTTGCACATTTATCGCAATGTGCTGAGCAATTAGTCCCGATTTCTAAACTTAATGCTGCTTGGTTATTTTGTGTGTTTAATGCAGCATATAAATATTGATTGTCAATTTGAATTTCTAAATAAACAACTGTGTTTTTTTGAGTTTGTCGTAAGATTTTAATCTCTTGGAAATTGAAATTATTAGCTAATCACAAACGGTTGTCCTTGCTGATATTACTCATTTCCTTAAAATCTCAAACTAACTTACCATACACTCATTCATAAACTTGTTTGGCAAGAAATTTATTTTTTTCATGTTCAACACAAAATTTTTGCAAATCTGTTAATGTATAATCAAAAAATAAACAGTTCATACTAACGACGTAATTCCTTATTTAAAATCGCTTCCAATACTTCTGCTGCATTTTTAGGGTCATCGTTAATAATGTTGTATTGATAAACATCCTTAATTTGCATCTCTTTTTCTGCTTTTTTTAAACGTTGAGCAATTACTTCTTTACTTTCGGTGTTACGAGATAATAAACGACGTTCTAATTCTCTCAAGTTTGGTGGTAGCAAAAAGATCGATAGCAAATCGTCATCCTTATATAAATCAAGAACTTGTAAAGCACCCACAACCTCGATTTCCAACAAAACATTTTTTCCTTTATTTCGCAATCGTTCAACTTCTTGTTTTAATGTTCCGTACTTATGGTTGACAAATTCGGCTCATTCGATTAATTCGTTATTGTCAATTGCTTTATTAAAACGTTGATCATCGACAAAATAATAATCCACACCATCGACTTCACCATCACGTTGCTTACGAGTTGTCATTGAAATCGAATAAGCTAAATTAAGATAATTATTATTAAAAATTTGATTTAAAATTGTTTTTTTTCCTACACCACTTGGACCAGAAAAAACAATCAGTTTTCCTTTATGCATATTTTTTCCTTAAACTTCGCGCATACAAATTAGCGTATGAACTTATTTTATATATTATAAATAAAACTGGAGGATAATCCACACTAAATAAGAACAATTTATAAATCTTATTTATTATTGAAATGTGGTATTAATTTTGTCATTTGGGGACAAAAATTAGCACATCAAAAATTTTAGTAGTAGATAAAAAAAGATAAACCTAATAAAATATAAGCGATATTAATTGTAAAGGAATGTATACGATGTCAGAAAAATGTCATTTATCTCCGGAAGAATGCGCTTCGATTGGCCTTGCTCATAAACACCATTGTCCTTGAGAACAAGACCATATTTGTCGAGTAATTTTGCAATATAGAAACATTAGTTGTAAACCAACTAAATACAAGGTTATTTACCAGTTAGTAGAAAAACACAATTTACAATTGACGAAACTAATTAAATTGTTTGAAAATACTAATATTTCAGGATATTATAAATGGTTGCAGGCTCATAAAATTAATAATCAATGTCCAATTAAAAGTCGAAATAAAGATTATGTTCGTCGAATTTATGAAGCTCATCCTAAACACATTGGTTGTCGAAAAATAGCAACAATTTTAAATGAACAATACAATATTAAATTAAACTACAAGACAATCAACCAATACATGAAATCAATGGGTTTATGCAAAAACCACAAACACGATGCAACACCGACTAACTAACTTAAAAAAACATTGTTTAATTGATCATATCCCTTTAATGCGTGACAAAACCATTAATTATATGATCAATTTTTTAAATTCGCATCATTACCAAAGTTATTTAGAAATCGGCACCGCATATGGTTATAGTGCGCTAAGTATCCTAGTGCATTGTTCACATATTCAAAAAATAGTAACATTGGAAAAAAATCCTGAACGGTTTGCGATTGCACAAGGCTATTTGCAAAATACTTTGATTCAAAGTTTTAATACTGATTGTTTTAATTACACACCTGATCAAAAATATGATGTATTAGTAATTGATGGACCAAAAGGTTCCCAAATCAAATTGTTTGATCAATATATCCAGTACCTTAATTCAAATGGGGTAATGTTTATTGATAACTTATATTTAAAAGCAATTAGAGATTTACCAATAAAAACAAAAAACCAAAATAAATTACTAAATAAACTTGACGAATTTATTAATTATTTAAAGAAGCAAACAAAGTATGTTTTTGAAATAATTGATATCGATGATGGTTTAGGAATTATTCAATTTAAAAATTAAAAAACCAGTGAATTTTTCGCTGGTTTTTTTTAATGAATTTAGAATGGTTTTTTTCTCTTACTATCACATTATTTATGTATCTATAACTAGTAAATACTACTCATCTAGTTTTGCTTATCTTTTTTTGTAAACACTTTTTCAACAAATTTGTCAAAACTCCTAACTATTAAATGTTTTAATAAATACTTTTGTTATTTTAATAATCTGAAACTAAAGATTACATAAGAATTAAAAATCCACTTATAAATGCAACTTAATTTTGGCACATAAAAATAATTACTAATTCATCTCACTAATAATAAAAATAGAGTAAAAAAAGAATCCCTTTGTAGGGATTCTTAATTATTATTGATGTAGTCGAACTTGGTGTTTTAACATTTTTAAACGAATTTTAACATTCAAGACTAAAGCGTTTACTTGCTCTTCATCTTGAGGTCTATTTCTTAAATGTTCGCGTAACTTATATAAAATTGTTTTAAATTCTTTATAAGTGTGTTTATAGTCTTGATATACACGTAATAGCTTGAAATATTTTACCAATTTAATTAATTCAGATATTATGAACAAGAATCCAACAAACAAGAATGGTAAAACATTAAATCATTCATACCCACCAGTATAGAGTGGTTTAACTTTAAATACACTGTTTAGTCCCGGTATATAAACAAGCATAAACATCATTGCAAAAGAAATTGAAATGGTTATTAAAACATAACGTAAATCTTTAAACGAGTCAATTAAAATTGAATGGTTAACTTTAAGAATCGCTGCATTAAAAGATAGCATTAATCCCATAAACATAAACGATAGTGCAGAGCCTGCGCCAATTGCATCATGAATTTCGCCAATGCTATAATGGCTTGGGAGAACAAAATGCAAATTCTCTTTAATATTTAACTCTCAAGTGTTAAAATTCTGGAATAAATATCGTATATTCTCTAAACTGAAATTATGTAAAGAACCACTAACCCCTAAATAGAACAAGAGAATTGAACTAAATCCAATAAATAGACCCGTAACTATAATCTGCAACCACATTCGTGTTGTTAAAATTGGCGCTGATTTAGACAGTGGTTTGTTTTTCATTAGGTTAGTACTTGTAAAATTTAACCCCAATGCAATCCCTGGAAGAGTTTCAGATACAATATTAATTCATAATACCTGCAAACTACTCATCGGTGACATATTAAAGATTATTAAACCAAAGAATAAAGAAATTAATCCTGATAAATTTGTGATTAATAACAGAATAATTACACGCTTAATGGCATCCATAATCAAACGACCCATTTTAACTGCGCGTACAATTGTTTTGAAATTATCATCAATTAGAATCATATTTGCTGCTTGTTTTGAAACTTCAGTTCCCATAATGCCCATTGCGCACCCAATATCAGCTGCCTTTAATGCGGGAGCATCATTGACTCCATCACCAGTCATTGCAACGACTTTGTCGTGTTTTTTTCACGCATTAACAATGCGAATTTTATCACTTGGTGATACACGTGCATAAACAGAATAATCACTAATACTTGATGATAATGTTTCATCATCCATTGCTTGCAATTCTGCACCACTAATTGTTTTTTGATCAGCTTCTAAAATATGCATTTGGCGAGCAATTGCACTAGCAGTCTGAATATGATCACCTGTAATCATAATCGGACGAATTCCGGCTTCTTTAGCAATGTCAATTGCATGAATTGCTTCAGGTCGCGGAGGATCAATCATTCCAATTAAACCAATAAAGTTCAAATTTTGCTCGATTGTTTCTGCAGGAATTTCTTCATTTCAATCTGTTAATAAAGTTTTGCAAACTCCTAATACCCGTAAGGCACTGTCTGCCATCTTAGTGTTTGCGTTTCAGCTCTTTTGATCCAAAGGTTCGCTTGTGCGTTGACTAATCATATCAATCGCACCCTTGGTAAATAGATAATATTGGCCATTATTTTTTACAACAACACTCATCATTTTTCGATCAGAATCAAATGGATATTCAAATACCCGCTCGTATTTGTTGGCAAGTGTTTCATCATCGATTTTAAATTGATGTCATGCTTGTAAAATAGCAGTTTCTGTTGGATCTCCTAAATAAACTGTAACATTATTATCATCAACCGTTGAAGTTGCGTTATTCACAATAACTGCTGTTTCTAATAAATTTTGGGCTTTTTGATCTGTTTGATAAGTTTTTAATCCTCCTTCAGGAGTGTAGAAATGAGTAATTGTCATTTTGTTTTGCGTTAATGTTCCAGTTTTATCTGAACAAATAACGTTTGCAGAACCTAATGTTTCAACTGCTGATAATTGTTTAATCAACGCATTTTTTTTGCTCATTTGCTTAACACCAAAGGAAAGAATGATAGTCACAATCGCTACCAATCCTTCTGGGATTGCTGCAAAAGACAATGAAATTGCAAGAATTAAGGCACTTGCTCAGCTAGTTTTTCAGTCACCACCACCAACAAGATAAACATACATTACAAGCACAACTAAACACAGTACACTTGCAAAACCACCAATAATTTTGGACAATTTTCCAATTTTACGCTGTAAAGGTGTCTTCTCTTCCTTTTGTTTGTTTATTAAGTCAGCAATTGTCCCGATTTCAGTATGCATCCCAATATTAACAACAACAGCATTACCTGTTCCATTAACAACATTTGTTGATGCAAAAACTTTATTTTTCTGATCTCCAATTCCTGCATTTACGTCTACTTCTGCGTCAGCATCTTTACTTGTAAGTAAGGATTCACCAGTTAAAATCGCTTCATCACATTCCAGTGATGATGAACGAATCAGCAATGCATCCGCAGGAACGCTATCTCCTGCCTCTAAAACTAAGAGGTCACCAACAACAACATCTTGCGCACTAATTTGCATTGTTTCTCCATTACGAACAACTTTAGCGTGTGGGGAGGTTAGTTGACTCAAAGCTTCGCTTTCTTTTTCTGCTTTTGTTTCCTGATAAACACCAAATGATGCATTTAGCAATAAAATAAAACAAATAACCGCAAATTCAACATATGATGTGATAAGTTCAACAGTGTCATCAGCAGGGTGGACAATAGCCAGGGCAAGGGTTATAATCCCTGCAACAGCAAGTAACAAAACCATTGGATCAAGAAATTGCTTAAAGAATTTAACTACAATACTAGTTTTTTTCTTTTTTTGCATAACATTCGTTCCAAAACGGTTACGATTTTCTGTTACTTGTTTGTCATTTAACCCATTAATTGGATCAGTTTCTTGTATATCATAATCCCACAAGAGGGGTTCTTTTTCTTTTTTTCTTTTCACTTATAATTCTCCTTATAGATTTATATTTTACTTAATATTTAATTAAAATTCAAATTAATACATAATCCTTATTATAATAATATATTAGATATAGACGAGGTATTTAAATATGTTAGATAAAATCACCGCTGTTTTACAAACAGTAAACGAATCAGCTGAACAATTAGCTGGCGAATTAAGTTCAATCAAAATTGGTTTAAGTATTGGAATTGTTTTATTTCTAATTGCGGGATTAATTATTGGTTTCGTAATTTCTACAAAAGTTATGAAACGTCAACTAAAGAAAAACCCACCAATTTCAAAGGATACAATTCGTATGATTTACTCACAAGTCGGTCGTAAACCAAGCGAAGCACAAGTTAACGAAATTTTTAACCGTGCGAACCGTAATCAACGATAGGAATTATGAAATTCTTAAAATCAGCACCTACTAAACAAGAATGAATTCAAGATGACAAAGTTGAAATCTGTTTTATCGGACGTTCAAATGTTGGAAAATCATCTTTAATTAATGCATTAGCAAACCAGAAAATCGCTAAAACTTCAAATACCCCTGGGCGAACACAATTAGTAAATTTCTTTGATTTGCCTGATTATCGATTAGTCGATCTACCAGGCTATGGATTTGCAAAAGTTAATAAAGATCAAAAAACAAATTTAACAATGATGATTGATCAATATTTAACTCAACGTACTAACCTAAAAGCTGTTTTTCAAATTTGTGATCTAAATGTTTTAACTGATATCGATGCACAGATGTCCATCTTTTTTCAAAACCAAAAATACGATCATTTTTTAGTTTTAAACAAAGCCGATAAAGCTAATAAATCTTATTTCCACAACCATTTGCACCAAATCACTAAGATGTTTCAAATTAAACCAGAACAAATTATTTTGGTATCTGCGAAAAATAAAACTAACATTGATTTTTTAAAACGTTTAATGAAGTCAGTAATTCAAAAAAATAATAAACAAAAAGCAACTGTAACTAACTAGTTGCTTTTTTCTTTATTTAAAAATTGCATTTTTGTCTCATAGAATTTTTTAAGTTCATTTGAATAACGAATGGAGTGAAAAACAACATTGGTTGCAATCTCTTTATTCACTGGAACCAATACCGTTTGAATGTGATTGTAATTTATTTGGTCTACCATAATTTGAAAATTATTAAACATATTTTCATTCCCGTTAAATAACTCATAATAATCAAGATAGTAAAAATTTAATTGATTATCAACAACATCATAGTAGTTGAGCAAATAATAGCGAAATAATTGGTTATAACTAATAACCAACAAATCATAATTTTCAAAAAACTGAGCATTAAATTTACCAGTTGTTAACTTGCGGATCAAACCTAGATGCTGTTTTGGATCAGCATCGTATGAAACCCAGTGATTATTCAGCTGCAAATAATCATTGAAGCTAGTAATTCGCTTATAATTATAACCGCTTTTAGTAGTTTGAAAATTAGCTTCTTGATCTACTGTTAACCCGATATAAGCTGTTCAATCGGTGTTATTGTATTCTTTTATTAAACTAATTGTTTCTTCAATATAAAGTTCATTTTTTTTAGTTACACTTAAAACAATTGATGCGCTTGAAATAATCGTAAACAAACCCGAAAATATCGCAGCTTTAATAATTTTTGATTTTAATCTGCGTTTGTTATAAAGAATGGTTTGGAGATTACGTTTAGCATCAAAACTCATAGGTAATTAGATCTCTTCTTCAAAGTTTGTCGCAACTCATTGGATGTCATCGTCATCGTCACATGCACTAATAAAACGAACAAGTTTTTCTTTTTGTTGCTCATCCAATGCAATATATTCATCCGATACTCATTTAATATCAGCGCTAACAACTGGAATATTACTAGCAGCAAGTGCATTTTTTGCTTGAATAAAATGATCTTTGCTGACTTTAACTTCGTAGATTGTTTCAATTAATTCAATATCAATTAAATCAACTTCTAAAAGTGCTGCAATGATTTGATCCTCAATTACATCGTTTTTGTTAATTAAAAAAACCGCATATTCATTAAATGACATCGCAACAGAATTAGGTTTAGCTAAACTTGCATTCAATTTTGATAAATAACCCCTAATCGCACTAATTGTGCGGTTTTCATTGTCAGTTAAACAGTGTATCATAATTGCTAATCCATTTGGTCCAAAAGCTTCATAAGTTAGTTCAACTAAATTTTGACTGTCCTTGTTTGCGCCTTCGATATTTCTTTGAATCGAATCACGGCTTAAATTATTGGCAAGAGCGCGCGTAATAGCCGCTTTTAAACGTGGATTTGCTTCTGGATTTGTACCTCCAACCTTTGCAGCTGCCTTAATTTCTTTGGCACATTTCATTCAAATTTTAGCCTGCTGTTGTTGTTTCTTGTTAATTCCGCTTGCAATTAAATGTTTTCGTGGCATATAAATAAACTCCTATTGTTTTAAAATTTTTTCTTTTTGGTAAGCATACACAATATCTTTTTGTTGTGTATATAAATTATTAAATTGTAAATACATATTAATTTTTAACTGGTTGTCGAAAAATTTTTTGTATGCAGCATTTGTTAAATAACGTTCAAGATCTTGATAATTAAAAATTCCGACAAAATCGTTTGCAGAATGTTTTTTAATGTATGCATTCGTTGTATTAATCATTAAACTATACATTTGATATTTAAATAGCTTAATCCCTAAATGTTGATCCAAAATAATTTTAATGGGAGGCACACTTGGATCTTGAAAATAAACAAAGAAAGAAACATTTAAATCATCAGGATTTTTGTTGAAAGTAACAGAAGTAATTTGTTCACTATTTAAAGCTTTAAATGAATCAAACTGGCTAATGCGTTGTGTTGTCATAAATTCCTTAAAAAATGCAAGACTAACAATCTTTATACGTTTATAATCATAAGTTAAATATGATTGAAAATCAGTTAAGCCATCGTTATCTACTGTTTTTAAAACTTGCGCTTGTTTATCCTGGTAGATTTTAATATCAGTCAATAATTTCCGATTCACTTGTTGTCGTGCAAGAAAACGAGCATTAGTGCTTAATTTAGTTTGTATTTCATCAACAAAAGTAAAGTGGCTACTGACTTCTTTAAGTTGTAAAATCGCCGCTTTATTGTTGATAATTTTATTATCCAGCCCAGCTAATATATCATTTGCCAAACCAACATAAGTTTTAAAGCTTAAGTTATCAGGAATAACCAATGAACAAGCAGTAGTAGTACATAAAAGACACGCACCAAATATCCCTAGTCCAGCGTGATACAATTTTATTTTATTAAATTTCTTTCCCATATGATATATATTATAAAAAATAAACTCTCTTTGCAGAGTTTATTATTTAGAAAATAATGACGTTGCTTCAAACATTCCAAACGGTGTAAAGTAAATTTTAGAAACCGCTAGTGAAATTATGAATCCAACAAAAACGCATAAGATCGAAAATAAGACCCAATCTATTAATTGCAACGAAAAGTTTCTATATCTTGTTCTTGCGTATCGGGGATTGTAACTCCGTGCTTCCATTGCATTCGCTAAATCCTCCGCTTTTTTAAAGGCAATTGAGAATAAAGGAACAACTAATGCAACAAGTGATTTAATTTTTTGAGCAAATCCTCCATTTTTAAAATCTACACCCCGTGAGGCTTGAGCGTTTAAAATCCGTTTTGATTCGTCTAATAAAGATGGAATAAAACGAATAGCAATTGAAATCATCATCGATGCTTCCGTAACGGGTAATCGTAAGATCTTAAATGGTGTTAATAAATCTTCTAAGCCATTTGTTAGTTCGATTGATGAAGTTGTCGAAGTTAAAATTGATGCTAAAACAATCATTAAGAAAATTTTAATTGAAATATACAAAGCTAACTGAATTGCAACTGGTGATAACGCAACTGCAGAACGAGTATATAAAATAATACTGTTTAGCCCACCTAAATGTTCCTTAGCTTGACTTAAAGATAAACCAAAATATTTAACTGCTTGAACATTTGTAGGATCAGTAGGATCAATAAATGGTAATTTAAAGTTCGAAATACTCATTCAGTAGGCTAAATGATGATATTCTAAATGGGGAAAATCATTGTTTTTAATAGTTCCAAAAGTAGTGATGAAATTATTCTTAATAGCACCTTCCTCTAAACTATCGAATGTGCTTGCTAATTTTTTAATAAAATCTTTTTCTTTGAGATCATTGACCATTAAGAATTTCTGAAAATCAAAACTATTAGGATCAGTAAAGAAACTTGGGTTCAAATATGTTTTAATTTCTCCCCCTCAAATTGGGGAAATTAAGTTTTCAATCCCATTATTTTGATAGTGCGCTATTTGATGTGTTTGTTCATATAAACCCGGGGTTTTAACTCAATCTAAATTTCCAAATAAAACTCCCTGTTGAGCAATATTGAAAATTGCAATAGGTTCCTTATAAGTCATCCAGTTAATTAACAATAGTAGGAAAAATAGGAAGAGAACGGATTTAAAAATATTTCATAACATTCTTCATGGTAGTTTTGCAACAAAGAAAATAATTAAAATAAAAACACCAATAAAAAATTGAGCAAAGAAGCCGAGTGGTAAAAAAATCATTGCGATTAGCAACAAGAATGCAATAAATTTCATTGCCGGGTTTAGGCGATGAATGACCGATCTTCGAAAAATGTATGCATTAGCACTCATAATTATTCACCTTGCTTTCTTAATTCTGTTTTATCTTTATTAGATTTTAAATCAACAATCGCATTCGCAAGCTCCTCGATTGTTCGTGGTTGGTATTCAAATAATTTATTAAAGCTTGCATCTTCAGCAACTAATTGATTAATAGTTGTAACTACCTTTGGTGGGGCAATTGATGTTTTATTCATTAGTTGTTGATCAGTAAAAATTTCATAAACTGAACCATTTTTAATAATTTCACCATCATGCATCACAATTACTTCATCAGCAATTTGTAATACATGGTCCATTGTATGGGTAATAACAAAAACAGTTTTATTTTCGTTCTTAGCATCCATAATGATTTGCATCATTTCTTCTTCACCAACCGGATCCAGTCCCGCAGTTGGTTCATCGAAAATCAACATATCTGTTTCAATTGCGAGAATCCCTGCAATTGCTACTCGGCGTTTTTGTCCCCCGCTTAAACCAAAAGGAGAATATTCAAGATATTCATCACTTAAACCAAGTTTGTTTAAGTACTTTTTAGCTCTTTTTCGAGCCTCTTGTTTTTTGATCCCAAAATTCATTGGACCAAACATAATATCTTGCTCAATTGTATGTTTAAATAATTGGTATTCAGGGAATTGGAAGACAAAACCAACTTTTTGACGCAGCTTTTTGTAATTTTTTAATTTTTTTGTTAATTTGAAGTTAGTCTTAATATCAGGTAAATGACGAACTTCAAATTCCTTAAGATCTTCAAACGATAAAGCATCATTAATTTCTAAATAACTATCTTCATCAATCCGAATAACCGCAACCTTGGCAACATTATTTAAATGATGATTACGTGTAAAACCTAAATCCTTAATAAATTTCACACTTTTAACTTTGCGCTTATATTGTCCTTCAAATAAAATTCGTGCGATTTTCTTATTTACTTTATTACTAAATAGAACAAGAAAGTTTCAATCATCAAGTTTATAATTTCATAATTGGTTATTAATAATGTTATCTTTTTTATCGATAACGCCTAATAAGTGGTTACTAATATTATAGTAGTCACCCGCAACAATATCATCCACCATGATGTATCCATATTTTGACATTAATAAGCCGTTAAAATGAGTTACTAAAGTGGATTTACCTGATCCAGAATTACCAATAATGCAGTAAATTTTGTTTTTAGCAAAATCGTAATTAATATTGTTTAAAGCTACAAATTGGTTCTCCTGATTCTCATCATAAACCGCATATAAATTTTTGACGCTAATACTTAAATCGGGGTTGGATGTCCGCATTATTTTTGGCATATTCTTTTAATCAACTCCTTGTTATTTAAGGTTAGATCAACATCTAAACCACTCTGTTTCAATAACTTTGATAATTTTAAAGTAAAAGGAATGTCTAAATTCATTGCCTTTAGTTTATCCTCGTTCTCAAAAACATCTTGGGGTTTGCCAATAAATTGAACTTCCCCTGCCTTCATTACGATAACTTTATCTGCATTAATCACTTCTTCCATATCATGAGTAATGGAAATGATTGTTTTTTTGGTTACATCCCGTAACCCTATCATTAATTCTTTTAATTCTTTTTTCCCTTTTGGGTCAAGCATTGACGTTGATTCATCAAAAATAATAACTTCAGGGTTAATTGCTAATACAGATGCAATCGCAACACGTTGTTTTTGACCACCTGATAGTTCAAGTGATTCACGTTTTAATAAATCATAAACGCCCGCTGCTTGAGCTGCTTCAGCGATAATATCTCAAATCTGATGGGAAGGCACCTTACGATTTTCAAGACCAAACGCAATATCATCTTCAGCTGTAATTCCAACAAACTGATTATCAGGATTCTGGAAAACAATCCCAATATTATTGCGAAGAAATTTTAAATTAACCTCATTAATTTCAATTCCAAATAACTTAATTTTTCCGGATGCAGGTTTTAATAATCCAGTGAGTACTTTACTAATAGTTGATTTGCCTGAACCATTATGACCGATAATACACACATACTCGTTTTTGTTAATTTCAAAAGATACATCTTTTAAAATCACCCGATCCTCATTATATGAGAAATAAACATTTTCAAAACTTACAGCTGTAGCAGATTCGTTGATTAAATGATCGATTTCTTTAAATTTAATAATAGTATTGTTCGTATTTTGTGACATAGATAAAAACCTTATGTGAATGTGGTTTAATTATAATAAATTATAATTATAACAAAAAATAAAAACAAGCATAGAACTTGTTTTTATCTTTAGAAATATGTTAGTTATTAGTTGTTTGGAATTAAAACCTTAACACCAGCACCCATTGTTGGTGAAATAGTAATATTTTGAATATATTGTCCTTTAACAGTTGATGGTTTACGAGAACGAATTAAAGTTAATAAAGCAAGAGCATTATCTTTAATTTTTTCTACATCAAAAGAAACTTTTCCAATATTCATATGGATATTTCCGTATGTATCAGTACGATATTCTAAACGTCCTTTTTTAAATTCTTTCACCGTTTTTAAAACATCAGTTGTAACAGTTCCAATTTTTGGGTTAGGCATTAATCCACGAGGACCAAGCACCTTTCCTAAACGAGCCAATTTTGGCATTACTTTTGGATCAGTAATAATAACATCAATATCATTTAACATTTTTTCAATGTTTTGAATGTAATCAACGCCACCAAAATAGTTAGCACCTGCTGCTTTAGCATCTTCAGCACTTACATCTTCAGACAATAATAAGACACGTACATCTTTTCCATTACCGTGTGGTAAAGCAATTGATCCACGTAGTTGTTGTTCAACTTTTGTCGTGTCTAAGTTTAATTTAACAGCAATATTCATTGAACCATCGAATTTTGTAATTGATTTAGCTTGTGCTAAAGCAATCGCTTCTTCTAAACTGTATGCTTTGTTTTTGTCAAAACCTTCATAAACAGCTTTTAATTTTTTTGTTAATTTACTCATACACTATTTTACTCCCTATCTGCCTTATAAGGACTGTATCCTTCGATTTTAATACCCATTTGCTTAGCAGAACCTGCAACCATTCCCAGCGCAGTTTCTTCATCATAAGCAGTCATATCAACTAGTTTATAACGTGCAATTTCTAACGCCTTTTCCTTAGAAATTGTAGCTACAACTTGTTTTTTTGAATCCTTAGCTCCAGATTGGATGTTTGCCGCTTCTTTTAGTAAGTAAGCAACCGGAGTTGTTTTTACAACAAAGTCGAATGATTTATCTTTGTAAGCAGTGATCACAACTGGAATAACTTTTCCGTTTTGATCTTTGGTTTTATCATTAAACGCTCTTGTAAATTCGGCCATATTAATACCGACAGACGCTAATGCTGGACCTGGTTTTGCTTGGTTACCAATTAAATTTAATTTTGCGATTCTTGTAACTTCTTTTTTCTTTTTGACTACAGCCACACGCAACACCTCATATATCTTTCTATTTAAATATTTTTAGTATTCGCTACGTGGTTTAACGATAGTTCTCATGTTTTAAACCATCTTCCACATGCTTATATATTAAAAAATGTGTCATTACAACACGTATATATTATATTAAAAAAATGATAGAATACCAAATTAATTAATATTAATGTAAAATAAATAAATATTAAGCTCGAGGGATTTTATGCGTAATTTTTGATTATTAATGAAAAATATGTTTAAACTGCTTTTTAGGTCAAGAACCCTAATGATTCAGTTGTCAATCTTAATGATTATCTCTACTATTGTGATCACCACAACTACAATAACTATTCAGCGTTTAAATAAATCTCAAGCGGATTTAAAAAAATCATCTATTGCAAGTGAATCTTATTTAGAGCCGTTAAATCACGATCAACTTGTTTTTGAACCTATTCCACTGGCATCAAATCGCATTCAATATGATACAAATGAAGTTGTTAAACTGCAAGTTTTTAACCAAGCAAAACTTTCAAACAACTATTTTAACCTTGCCGATCAAAATGCTTTTAAACAATTATATTGACCCCACACAATTGACCAAAAGGTTGCAAATTTAGATGGAAATATCGACTGAAACTATTTAAACACTCATTCCTTATCAACTGTTTTTTGATTAAATAATAACCAGAGTCAAAATGATGATGATGCGAATAGCTATCATGATTTAGTCTTTGATAATATTAATCAAAAAACCAAGCTCGTAGGAATTCAAAAACTAGATTCTGGGCGAATTCTTTTCAAAACTCCGAGTTTAAAAACAGGTTTATTGAAGTACGAACCATATTTAAAATTAAATATGGGTGTTGCACAAACTAATGCTAATTTTTTAACTTTTTATCAATTTGATAAAAGTCTTCCATTCGGTTTAAAAAATTTTATTCAAAATCCTATGGTGATTAAAAATATTGATATTAATGAACAAAAAATTATTCAATCACCAAGTTATCGAGAATTTGATTACCGGGTTTTTAATAGCTTTCATGACACATGAACTAAAGTAATTGAATTCTTAGAAAATAATACAATAAGCAGTAATTACGTAGCTGTTCCCTTGCATATTGATCTGAAGCAATCGTCAGATGAATATGTCTTTTTTGCAAATTACTTACGGCACCAAAAACCTGATTTAAACCAGATTAATGAAAATAATATTCTCTATGAATATGAAATTCCAATTGCTGACAGAGAACAAATGTATTACGATTTGTTTAAAAATTATTTATTTATTCCCCAGGAATTAGCAGATGATCCTAAACAATTTAATCGAATCCAGGATATGATTGCAAATGCAAAAAGTTTATTGAACACAAAAATCAAAGAAGAAACTCGTGTTTTTTACGAGTATTCACGACAAAAATTTCTCGCTAATGAACGACAATTAAACTATGTACAAAGTCAATTGTCCCAAAATAAAGAACAATTAAAGCTAAAACCAAATGATCAAAATTTATTACAACAAAAGCGACTATTAGAAGCTCAGATTAATAACTACCGTAACAACAATTTTGTTTATAAATATTTACAGTCAAAAAGTTTTATTCAAACTCTTGATGACTACGAAGTTTTTTATAAAAAACACGAATCTGGAATTTTTAATGATTCAAAATCTGACACAAATTTTATTGTTGTAAACACTAGTCAACCAACTTATAAAAAAGGGCAAGTGGTCAAAGATGAATTACGGATTAACAATATAGTTACTGTTAATCCAAAATTAAAGGATTCTCTAAAATTTAATAAAAAATATGAACGAGTTTACTTTCATAAATCATTACCAACATTTGCAAATTTTGATACTTTATTTTTAAACTACAAAGCTTTTTTGCAATATTTACTCACAACATACAATAATGATTCTAGCCAAGACGCAAGCATTCCGCCTGCGGAACGAGACTATACATCATATATCACACCAGGAATTATTTATAAGTATAATCTATTGGATTTTTTTCGTATTATATATGAAAATGGTGATTGGTTAACATCGAGTGAATATCAACAAGAGGCTGATCATTTTAGTTATGATCTTTATGACCAATTTATTTATCAACCAAATAAAAATTTCACTATTCCTGTTCAGATAAATTCCTTCAATAAACAAGACGAATTAATTGCTGTTTATCGTGAACCAAACACACAACAAGTGTTTAACTTTCCTGCCTACTATTTAAACGAAGATAGCGTTTTTGTAATGACTAATGATCAGTACAGAAACCAAGCAAAAACCCTGCAATTAGAAAATATTATTGTTAAGGGTAGTAAGGACCAAAAAAACCACCTAGCTTTAAGAAAGGCTAAACGTTTTTATGATTTAGATTATGATGTATTTTCTCAGGTTAATGATCTACAAGCGCTAATTAAATGAGCAGAAACATCACCCTTAAAGCTAAAAAATTTGCAAAATGCAATTAATGGTTTCATCCGTTTATTCATTTTTCATAACTTTCAAATTAACGGGGATAGCTATTTAATTGAATCTGTTGTTCAAAAATCTAACGATATTCAATTACCATTCAATATTAATATTTTTGAAAAAACATCTGATCTTGCTTATGTTTCATCCGCTTATTTGCAAGCGCACAATAAGGATTCAAACAATCCTAAAAAACCAGGTGATTTGCAAACATATTTAGAAGCACAAAAAATGGTGTATAAGAAAAATGATAATCAACCACCATTCTACGAAATCAATGGGCTAAAAATTGCGAAAGATTACGATTCATGATTACGCTATGTTGTTCCTGATGAAAATAAAATTGAAATTAATAATCAGTATTTTTATATTTTAGATGGTGTTGATTCGGCTGAATTTTTATTCCCCGCAATTAATGCTGATGATATTCTAATTGATCCATCAAAAAGTGCTGTTTTATATGTGAACCAAGGTGGTTTTGATAAACTAAAAGCATATAATAGTTCTGTTGATATTCTCTCTTACTACACACTTAAATCTGACACCAAACCATTTGAATATTTCAAACGTAGCCAATTATTTGAAAAACTAAAAAAAGATTTTGACGCAAGTCATAAAGCAAAAATATACACCAAAAAGGAAGCAATCAAAACATTCCCTCTTTACGCAAAACGTGTTGGTTTTCTAGATCGTTTAACATATATTGTACTTACAATTGCAATCGTTCTTGTTTCTTTAATTATGATTCTAGGAATGTATTTTGTAGGAACAAGTTTGCGAAACTTGATTAAGAAAAAACAAATTATGTTTGCAACTTTGCTCGCACAAGGTCAGAGTAAATTTAAAATTTGAGCGTCGTTTTTACCTTTTTATGTTTTACCACCTATCATTACAGTTTTAATCGCTTATCCAATTGCCTTCTTTTTGCAGCCGTATATTATGAGTTTATTTAGTCCATACTGATTTATCAGTTTGCCTACAAACTTTGTATCTGTTGGTTGGATCTTTGCGTTATTAGGTGGCTTAGCAGCCATTTTGGCTGTTATTAGTGCAATTGCAATTCTTAAAATTCTAAGTAAACCGGTTGCAGAAACAATGAAAGGTGATCCTGGGTTTAAGTTGAACAAACTAATGATGTCATCACGCAAAATATTATCTAAATTTGGAGCAAGTGCAGTTTTACGATCAACTTATGTTTTATCAAATATTGTACGAATGAGTATTTTAATGATTATTAGTAGCTCATTTACTATTACTGCTACGGTGTTAGCAACAACCAAAAATAATTTCGTTTCATCCGCTATACATACAAATAAACAGCGCTCATATCAGTATGCAGTAGATTTATATTCTCCAACAAACCAAGGAGGTTTATACTATACTTCTCCATACCACCTAATTGGTACTGCAACTAAAAATGCTCCAATGAAACCAATTGTTCAACAAGTTTTATTGGACGCAAAAATAATTAATTACGCATATGAGCCTGTCGATATAATTTACCACGACCAAAACGAAAAGCAGTTTATTATAAAAAGTGTTATTAATCATGATGGTTTTATCCCATTTGATTATTTATCATTACCTGATGGCAATGTTTATAACTTTGAGCAAATTCGACTGCATAAGCGTCCACAAACAAAAATTATTAGTTTTGAACAAATTAACCCAGATTGGCAAGTGATTGACAAAACTAAATTAGGTTATTTTATTTTTGAAAATCATCACCAGTACATTCAAGTTAAAAAACCTAATCAAACACCTAATTTAACCCTTGTTTATCAGCACAATGAAAAAACATTGCAATTAGAACCTGTCAAACAGGATAGTAAGTTTGTTTATTTTGACGTCTCGCCGCTTCAACAAACACTTGGCTTATATGTTTTAAAAGGTTTATACAAGAATGAAGAATTAGTTTATAAACCAGAGTTATTTGCAAATAATTTGTTAACTTTAGACTACCAAAAACACGGTTATTTCTTTTATGACCATAACACACGTTTGCCTTTTATTTATTTCAACCATCTTCCTAGCGATTTAGAAGATCAAAACTTAATTTTATATTTACGTTATAACAATATCACTAGTCAACAATTAACAAGCAAAGTTGTCAATAACCAAGTAATATTTGATTTAAGTCATCTTGAATATTTGAATGAACCCCAATTAAATTCAACTAATACTTATAGAATTCAATATCTCGCAAGTGATGCAAAAGTTATTTATAGTCAGGATAAACAAAATTTAAGTGATAATATCCATTACTATAATAATAGTTTGTACTTATCTAATATCACAGATATTCATAATGTCCAATTTGATTATATGAACACTAATCGAAAAATAAATGTAGAAATTAGTGCAATACCATTATGTAATCCTAACCATAAAAACAATGCAATTTGCACCAAACCATCCGAACCCAAGCAACAACAAATTCTAGGCAATTTCTTGCGTCCTGGGATTGTACAAATCAATTACCAACATTTATTAACCAACCATATTTCCGAAATCAAAAAAATCGCTTACCAAGACCAACAAATTAACTTGTATTTAAATAATCTTGATCAAATTTACAAATATGGTGTAAACACATTACCTTATTCAACAATTGCATATAACAATGCAATGCGGGTAATTAATAGTGTGGATGATAAAAATGGACCAATCACCTTCGGTCCAATTTTATCAAACACCTATTTCCCATCTCCTTCAACCCAACCTGAAATCTTTGAAAATATTGAATTCTTGGATTCAAAAATTATTACTAAAATAGCACTAGATGGTAATATTCAAGTAGATACCGGACAATTCCCAATCCAATTCAACCCGTGAGTTTTTGCAAAAACTTTCTTACCAACCCAAGTTTCTGGAAAAGCGGAAGCAAACTCTCAATCATTACTCGAAGCAGCATTTAGGGAATTTGGTTACAAATTCGATACAAATAAACAAAAAGTAAACCAACTTTTTGATGTACCTGATCTAAATAATCCACAAATTGTTCATAAACAATTTTCCTTATGAACAGTTACTGGTAAACCGCCCTTATCAGAAAATGATCCTGATAATTTCTTTATTAAAAAAGATGGTGTTTGACAATTTAATCTTGCCGATAATATTGGAACAAAAAAAGGTGCTGCCCAATTCCGCCCTGAATTTGTACGTTTAATTACGCAAATTCTAACTAGCAAGAAGCTAAATCATAAACAATATAAAATCGCTTTAAAAACAGTTAATTTTGATTCAAATGAACAAATGCAAACATATACTTATTTAACTGGTCATTTATTAATCAATAAAAAGCCAAGCAAAGCAAAAATTCTGGGAATAAATTATGAGCAAAACCTTGATGAAAAGACAAAACAATTAACTTTCTATGATGATCAACAAAAGGATTTATTAAATTTAATTAAAAATGACGATATTAATCAACAGGCATACCCTCTGCTAATAAATGCGGTTGTTGCGAAAAAGTATCAACTTCGTGTTGGGGATGAAGTTAACTTTGATATCAATAATCATATGCGTCGATTCACCGACCAATTCAATAACCACAAAAAAGATTATCAGACACGTTTTAAAGTGGTTGGGATTGTTGATACACATATGGATGAACAATTTTATATTAATCAAAAAATTGCAAACGAATTAATTGGTTTTAATGCGTATAAAAACCAGAAGGGTTATGAACGAGGTTATGAAATTTCGTCCGAACGATTATTTAATGGTTTTTTCACAAAAGAAACTGAACCATTATTCTTTTATAATATTGCATCTTTTTATTCTCCATCAGGCTTAACACCAGCACTAGGAAATTGACCGATTAATGATATTAATTTTAACGATGAATTTTCAAGCAGTGCAATCTTCTATATGATGTTATTATCATGGGCTAAAATTAACGAAATCATCAGCGATGATCCTAACTATAATCCCGTTGATTTCAGCCAGTTGAACATGAAAAAATTAGCACTCAAGATTCGGGAAATTTTTGGACAGCAAGTTGTTGTTCCTTCATTCGTGGGGGTAGATGCAAATCAAGAAAATACAATTTTAGCAAAAACCATTGACTATACAATCTTTAATATTTTCTTAATTGTAATGTTGTCTTTACTTCCAACACTATTTATCATCATCATTGTAATTGCTTCTACATTAGCAAATGAATCCCAAAAATCGATTGCAATGATGAAAGTCTTGGGAACAAACAATTTTAGAAACGTGCATAACTTTATGTTTGTATATCCAATTGTTTGAATAATTAACATCATCTTCTCAATTCCTTTAGCTTTTGGTGTAATTGAATTATATAAACTAGCAATCTTTAATGCCTTTAATATTATTATTAGTCCTATCATTCCATGATGAATCTTTATTCTCACTTTCGGTTTAGTAGGTATGATTTTAATCGGTGCATGGTTACTAACATACTACAAAACAAAAAATCTCAACCTTGCATTAGCATTAGCAGAAAATAAAGAATAGAAAGTATAAACTTAATACTATAATGAGTTGTTCCTTGTCTATAAAATTTCCAATTAAAACCTTTAATTAAAAAATAATTAATAAATGAAGCAAAAAATATTAAAAAAAGGGGGGGACATGAAAAAGTATACAAAAATATTATTTAGTAATCTTAGCCTGATTGCGACAAGCATTGCAATCACAAGTTTAGCTACTACCTGTTTTAATGTTAATAAACCAACTACAAAAAAACCCGAACAAATTGATTGAGATTTTTTTAATAGCAATGTTGTTGTTCAATACAAAAATCAAACAAATACTTCTTTTAAAGAAGTTCCTAATAGCTTAACTGGCGAACTTTTTGAATTTATAACAAATAACAACAATATTACAGTGCTTTTTGTAAGTGCATTTAAACAAAATAAAGCAATTAACGTTACATATAAACTAAAAAGCAATAATCAAGTTTCATGACTATTCAATCAAACAATTGATTCCCGTTACTTTAAACAATTAAAAACTAATAACAAATCAAAGACATCGGATATACCAATACCAAATGATAGTAGCATTATAGAGGAAGATAAAAAAAGAAAACTACTAAAAGAAATTGAAAAAATTGAACGACCATCTATTGTTGAAAAATCAAAATTTTACCCCTATCTTTGGGTCGATAATATTTGAAGAATTAAAGGTTATAAAAACTACATACACATTAGTTGACGAGCACGAGATGAGGCGGTCATTGAAAATAAAATTGTTTTATACAAAAACGCGCAAGATGAGTATAAAAATAAGCGTGCAAAATTATTTATTCGTTTGGATGATGGAAAAACATATACCTTCTTAATTCCGATTATTTGGGATGGTCAATCTGAAGTCGCTCTAGAAAAGCGATTCCAAAATAAAGATCTGGCAATTATTGGAATTCAAACAATTGATGGAGAAAAAATCGAAATCAAGCAAGAAAATAATCAGGTGTACTTGCCTTTCTAGTTAATAAATATACGTAATTTCACCATAAAAATATATTTAGTAAATTTTATATTTTGCTAAATAATAAATTTTTATATACAATAAAAAAATAATGTTTAAATAAATATAAACTCTTTAGAAAATTTAGAAGTAAAAAATAAAATAATATAAGCTACTAATAAATTCAACTTTTTATTTATTGGTAATCAAAAAAATTATTTTTTAAAACAAATATATGAAAAAATTTAAAAAATCTCTACTCTTCTTATCTGTTGTTCTCTTCACTTCTTTACCTGTTGTCGCTTGTACGGTTAAATATAATGATCCAAATGCCAAGGACAATAAAGATCAAAAAACAGATAAATCTGAATTACAACCAAATAATCAGCTAATAGAACGGAAATTGTTTATTGAAAAACTAAACAATTTGAACTTGAACAAAGAAATTAAAAATGAGATTATTAATAATACACCGATTCCATTTGTGAATACCAACCAAGCCGATATTTTGCTTATTATAAATAAATTTTTAACAATCGAAGCTTTTGTACCAATGAGCTTCAAGTTTAAATATGTAAAAGGTGAAAATTTAAAAGAAAAAATTACTAACCAAATCCATTTAATATCAAACAAAATCAAAACACCATTGTTATTTAATCAACCCTTAGTAATCAACGATTTGATTAACGAAGCTGATTCCTTAATTAACAAATATAATAATCTCTTAAAAAGTAAGAATCAACAATTTGTTTTTCTTCTTGATTCCTTGAATCAAATCAGTTCAAACGATATTTTAATCAAGCAAATTGGTTTATTTTTAATCCAACAACATCTGAATAATTATGATGAGGTAGACATTGGTTTATTTACAGATTTAATTCACTTTAAAAACAATTTTAGTTATTTAAAAACATTATTAAGCACGTATGAAAATCTTAATGATTTAAATTTACAACCTATAAGAGATTATGTTCATAATCTAGAAAACATCAACTCAGTCCCTGAATTAGATCTAATAAAGTTAATTGAAACGTCCAAAAGTTTAATCAACAAAACTAAAGGTTTTTTTATAAATAACCAGAATTTAGTTGTCATTAATAGTGAATTAAAAAATAAAACAACTCAGCGAATTCTAGAATTTTTTTCCGATGATATTACAAATAAAACTAAATGGCTTACTATGGTTGAAGTATCTATTTTAGATAATGATTTAATAAACATTAACAATCAGCTTGATCGCTTAACTTCAGATTTTATTCACCGTCAAACAACACTTAAAAATACCTTATTAAACACTCCTTTTACAACAAATATTAAAAACTTAATTAATACTTATATTTACCAGTTCAATACCTTTAAACAGCTTCAAAAATTCGAAAATAGCTTTAATAATTTTAATAACGCATTAAAAATATTTATCGAAAAAATAACTAAGTTTCGTGGAGATATTGAAAACAATAATGTTAGTTCAATCAACGTTTATAATTTTTATAAATTTCTTTCCCGCATCCGCAATATTTTCACTAACAATAAAATCGTTCATCTACCTTCATTAGATTTTAATCATATCCACAAACTAATAGTTTCTATGAGCAAAGAATTGAACATTATAATGTCTAGTCAAAAACAAAGTGATTTAACTCTCAGGGAGCTGCTATTAAAAGAAACGGAAAATTTATACCATTTGGACTACGGAATTAATGGTCAAAAATTTAATTTTGATGAATACGCAACTCCCGCAAGTTTTAATTTAACTAATGCAAATATTTTCTTTGACAACTATGATACTGATATCTTTGATTTCAGTATTACTGATTTAGAATGAGATTTAGCAAACCCCCAAGTGTTAATTGCAACCATTACTGTTGCGATCAAAGGGGTGGATAATATTCAAGTATCATTTAAAAAAACAAAAACTTTTAGTAAAACGGTTGATCTCGATATAATTCGTAAACAAGAATATCAGTATTTAGATGATTTGTTTCATATAGATTACGCAAGAATTAAGAGTAGTCAATTTGATTGATTTGATCAGCGTGAACATTACGAAGATTTTTTTACGCCTTTATACACCGGAATCAAACAATATTTTAATTATCAAATCAATCATGTTGAATTTGTAAATAATCACCTTTATGTTCATGTTGGCGTTTACTGAAATAAGCAATTAATCAAAAGTTTTGTTTTACAACCTAAAAATAAAATTTATTTTAATACCGAATTGCCAAATGATGTTTTTTTAGATAAGTTACACCAAATCGCAATCGAAAAAATTGTTTTAAACACAACTAAAAACCGTGTGGTGCAATCTCAGTTATTTTATCAAAATTTAAAATTAAAAAACCCTAACCAAGCTTTAACCCATTCTGATTTCACAATCAACCAGGCGCAAAAGGCGATTAATGAAGTTTATGATTTGCCCAAATTCGGTAATTATCAAGTGATTGTTAAAGAGATCATTCAACACTCATTAACTTCCAAAAGTGTTAAATTAGTTCTATGATACACATATAAAGGTGTTGAAGTTCCAAATTATGATCCGAATAAACAACGAGCCAATTTTATTTGAATGCATAACTTCAAAAGTTTCAATTGATTTGATATTAAACCAAAAAATAAACATTTCACACAAGCGGATTTTAATAGTGAATATCAACAACCTAATCCAGATGAAATTATTAATTTTAATAAAATAAATGCAACTAATTTTGATTGACGTTACACTGAGGCGATTTTATTAAATAGAGCAAAGAACCGTTATGTTGGTTACCGTTCATTAAACCCGCAAAAACTAATTAACCAAGAAGCTTTTATTAATATTAATTATTTTTTAAACTTAGTAGAATCACGAAAACCAGAAACAGTTACTGACCCTGCAACCATTTACATGCCGTTAAGCAATAACACTCTAGCCCCATTAAATACTCCTATTAATAATGCCAATCCGCAAATTATTAACGATAATTACTATCTGTTTTTTTATGATGTCCGATTAGTTAACCGTTATAGTATGTCTTTTAAGCTTGGATATATTAACAAAAATAACCATAACATTCGTTACACAAACAACAAAGATATTACGCTTGTTAACTTAGTTAATGATTATGAACAGGCGTTATATCCGGAAATAATGCTTAATAATATCACCTATGATGATTTAATCTTTGATGACCAACTAATTCATAATGATCTTAATTACTATACAACTTATGAAAGGTATAATGATTTAAAAAAAGCTATTCGCATTCGTGCAAATGATCAGGATCAAATCGTATATCAAAATTTTTCATTACCGCGTAATTATTTCGAAATTAATGCTTTTAGGGTAGTGAATAACAAACTTTACTTTAATTTAAAAGTAACTGGATATAATACACGATTAAATAAAACAACTAGTATTGTGGGTAAAAACTGGTATGAAGTTCCTAAAATTCGATTAGCAAATCATAATCCCAAAGAAGAATGAAATACTGATCAACAAAATTTATTGACTATTTATCAGGCTAACCACTCTGTTTATCGTCAACGAATAATTGAACCTTATTGACGAGATTTAAAATGAACAAAAAATAATGAAACTAACAGCGCACAATGATTACTTCCTCTTAAATATCTAGAACAAACATTATTACAGCCTAATCTAAAAAATCCACGGATAAATATAAGTTTTGAAGCAAATTCATTAATTATGGATGATCTAAAAAATAATCGTTTTTTTGATGAACAGTATCAATTAAAAGTTAGCATTAATTGAAACGAATTAATCCAAAAACAAATTTTATTTCAAACATATAATTTGCCCACAGATACTACTGTTACTTATCAGATATTATTAATCATGAAATATGATCCACATATAGGAATCACATTTACTTTTTTTCCAACTAATCCAAAATATAAAATATTAGTTGACAACCCGCATAAATTTATTAACGAAAATAATAACTCTCTTTTTGATGAAAACAAAGCATTTTTAATTACAGATTATGCGGCAAAGATTAGCATATCTTATACGAACTACTTGCAAAACGAAAACTTCGGATACGAATCAAATCGATTTGATTATAATGATGTTTATTTTTCAAAAATTAACCAACCAACATTATTTGCTAATGATGAATCATTTTATACTAATAAAGGTATATATAACCCAAACCAAAATGTATACTGAAAATTACACGATGGATTCAAACTAGATGTGGATACTTTACGTTTGGATAAGTATATAAAATTTAATCAAGCACATAATGAATATATTCGTGCGTTATTAAACGTTCGAGATTATGGAGACCAAATTGTGTACGGATCAGCAACAATTCTTGCAAGAGTCAGTACGAATCCTAATGATAAACGTTTTTATGTTATAACCAACCGGCACGTTGAGGGGGATGGTTTAGATAATTACGCAAGTGTTGCACACAAAAATTTCTTACGTGAATTTACAAATCGACTGTATTCGACAATAGACAAATATTTAAAAAATGATTTAATTGATGGCAATACACAAGGTTTTTGACCAGCTAATACCTATAACGGTGTAAACATTAAAGTTATTTATTCAGGTTTTGAACAAAATAATAATTCTGATACCTACATATCGAATCCAGATATTACAGTATTCGTTGTTGATTTAAATCCATTTTATCAAGATGCTTTGTTGCACGGATATACTGATATTATTTATAAAATTGATCAGTTATCCAATAAGGATATGCAACTAGATATTAGTGGCAATGATGCAATCATTAATGTCCCCCATTTGCGCGAGGCAACAGTTTTGGGTTTTCCTGGTAAAAAACAAACTGGTTTAATACTAAATCGTGTACCCACTGATAACAAAAATATTTATATTAATACTCATAATCATTATCCAACTGTTTTTGCGGCTCCCGGAATGTCTGGTACTGGTTTCATTCTTGATAATAATACTTATTTTGGATTAATTAAATCTCAATGAACAACTGGCACTAAGACATGAGGATTACATTATGCTGGATATTTATATAATCACTTTGGAGTTAATTTTAATCACCAAAACCCTTTAACACTAGTTAATGATAAGTCATTAGGCGCTCAAATTTTACGAGCAAACTTATTAGACCCAATTAACTACCGACTACCTTGATTTTTTAAAAAAATAGAACAAAATCAGCAGTAATATCTATCTAAAATTAGACAACTAATATTTTTAAATTTTACAAACAGGTTAATCTGTTTGTTTTTATGAATAAAAATAAAAAATTTATCAATTAATAATTATGATTGAATAAAAAACATAAATTTAATTGAAATATAGACCATGATGCCATATTTTAAAAAACATCTCCATTTTATTCTATATATAAAACAAAAACTAGACTTGTATCAGAATCTTATATAATTAAGTTTCAAAAATACATCAAAAACTTAGCACATCATAAATTAAGTAATACACAAAAGTATGTATAAATTAATTTAAATTCTACAACAAATAGAATTTATCAACCTAAAACAGGCGTGTACAGATAAACCATATGCCATTTCAAAAAAGATATTTCAATTATTTATGTATATTTTATACATTATACATTCTCTATAAAACTAAGTGTGAGACAAGGCAGTAATTTAACCAAAGTGCAATGTTTGTATGGTGATACAACTTTTGGATATAAAGTTCTTTTTTAATCATTAATTTGTTAAACTACGATTTTTACCAAAACCTAGCTGTCATAAGTCTTGGATGAAACAACAAACAAAAGCGACTATTTTGAAAATCACAACGGATGATAAATGGTAAGTATTTATAAAAAAACACCACTGAAAAGTGGTGTTTTTGTGTCTAAAAATTTAAAAATCCAAGCTAAAATGCCGTTTTTAAATAAATATCTTCCTTAAATTAGGAATAATAATGTTAAAAATAAAAAGTGTTGGGTAAATATGAATTTTAATTGTTAAAAAATATTAAAAATTGTTATTGTAGTGGATAATACTCTTTAACAATAACCTTCTTAATCTTAGTTACAACTTGAATTGCATATGACTTTTCCCGTGTATAAACAGTAAAAACATTTGGTCCAGGTCGATAAACAATTTGGTTAAGGTTCAACCCATAGTGTTTAATCAAATAACTTGTAATTTTATTTAAATAGAAATCATCCAAATTGGCATGTAAAATACAAATTTTTTCGATATTATCCTGATCTAATTGATTTGCATAAACTTGATCAATTAAATCAACCATTTTAATATACGCTTCATCATATTTACGTGCCAATCCACCGTAATGATTCTTATATTCCTGTTTTATAATCGGAGAAATATGTGTCATCTTTAGAAAAACACCTTTTATTTTAGAAATTCTTCCCGATTTAACTAGACTCTTGATATCTTTGCATACAAACATACTTGATGTTTTAAGTGCGAACTGATTAATTAATTGTCGAATTTCTATTTCACTTAAATCTTTTTGACTCAATGTTTTTATTAGCAACTCCGCTAAATATTCAAGGGCATAACCAAAAGTTTGTGAATCCTCGACAATTAGTTGATTCGGATACTCGCGTTCAAGAATTTTCAAATTATTGTATTGTGAACTAAAACCTTTAGAAATGCCAATATAAATAATGCGTTCATACTCCTGAGCAAGTTGAGCAATTGTTTCATGAACCGTCCCTAATAAACTTGTACTTGTCATAAAACTATAATCCTTGTTTAAGTATGCAAAAACTTCGTTATGGGGTAGTGTTGTTGGCTCATCTACAAAAAGTTTTTCATCGCTTCGCATGATTGTTAGCGGAAGAACTCTAATCGCTAATCCGTTTGTTTCATTAGGATTAACTGTTGATGATGAATCAGTTAAAATAATAAATTTTTGTTTCATAGTACCACCTTTTATATAAATTTTATAACAAAAGACTAGATTAAAAAATAATATAATTATTATTAGTGTTTAATTATGAAATAAATTTAAAACAAGGAACAAAAATGGACAATATTAATAATAAACTTAACTGACAAACTGCTTTTGGATTAGCTTATACACTAACTCGTTTATACAAAGATGTGCAAATCGCAACTATTAACTTACAAGACGAAGGTTTTTATGTTGATTTTAAGGTCAATGATGATCTTAAAATCAATTTAAACGATTTTAAAAAAATCAAAAAAAATTTTGAAAAATTGATTAACAATAAAACCGAAGTTTCACTAATTACAGATGCTTCGATTAGTAATGTTTATCTTGCTGATTTAATGAATCAAGAACCTAACTTTAATTTATTTAGTATAGATGATTTTATTTTTGGATTAAACTTAGACAAAGATTTCAACCTTTTTAACAGTCGACATTTTGAGCTCTTAAATTTAGGCGGTAGTTACTACCAAAACAACGCTAAATTAGATCAATTAGTGCGCATTAGTGGAATCTGTTTTGCATCAAAAGAGGAATTAGATAATTATTTAATCCTTTTACAAGAACGTAAGGAGCGCGATCATAGAAAATTAGGAAAAGAACTTGATTTATTTACATTTAATACTCTAGCGGGACAAGGATTGCCAATCTGAAAACCAAACGGAACAATTATCAAACAAAAAGTTCAACAATTTATCAATGAATTAGAGTTTATGTATGATTTTACGCCTGTTATTACACCAATTCTTGGAAGTATTGATTTATACAAAACCAGTGGACATTGAGATCACTATCAAGAAAATATTTTTCCGCCAATTAATGTAGATGATGAAACTTTTATTTTGCGTCCAATGACATGTCCACACCATACATTAGTTTATAGTGATAACCTGCGTTCTTATCGCAATTTACCTGTCCGTTTATCAGAGCATTCAATCTTACATCGTTATGAATCATCAGGTGGTTTAACAGGCTTCGAGCGAGTACGAGAAATGATTCTTGAAGACTGTCACGTCTTCTGCCGTATGGATCAAATCGAAGAAGAAGTAAAAAATGCTTTTGAAATGATCGATAAAGCTCATAAGGGTCTAAAAATTCAAGCGTTTGAAATTCATTTATCTTTATATGATGAAAATGATCATGAAAAATTCTATAATGACCCAATAATGTGAAAAAACTCGCAAGACGCATTACGTGCAATGTTAACCAAGAATAACATCCCCTTCAAAGAAATGGTTGGGGAAGCTGCTTTCTATGGCCCGAAAATTGATTTCCAAGTTAAAACTAGTTTAAACCGCATCATTACTATCTCAACTATCCAGTTAGATTTTTTATTGCCGAAACGTTTTGAATTAACTTATGTTGATTCACAAAAAAATCTTGTTCCACCAGTAATGATTCATATCGGTATTATCGGAACTTATGAACGTTTTTTAGCAATTTTATTAGAACAAACAAAAGGTGTTTTACCATTTTGATTAGCCCCTGTACAAGTTATCATTATTGCAGTTAATGAAGAAATTCACGGTGTATATGCCCAAAATTTACATAAAAAACTTAAATCATTAATGTTACATAGTGTTTATGACGACCGTAATGAACGAATTTCTAAGAAAATCCGCGAAGCTCAAATGAGTAAAATTCCTTACCAAATTGTGGTTGGGGATAAAGAAATCGAAGATGAAAACTTGGTGACATACCGAGAGTATGGACAAGAAACAACAAAAACTGTTTTATTTGATGATTTCATCCAGTTATTACAAACCAAAATTGCAAGCAAACAATAATTAAAAAATTAAAAAACCAGATTTTTCTCTGGTTTTTTAATTACTCTAGCTGTTAAAATCTAGAGGTTACTCAAGCGATAAAAATTTATTGAACTTTACAAGGAAAAAAGACATGTTTTTAAAGATGGGCGTCCTTATTCTAAAAAATATTTAGAAGAGGCGACAAATAACGCTCAATCGGTCTTGATTTTTTTCAAGACAAGGAACGAATCATTTAAAGAAAATAGGTTTAACAGGTTCATTCGATACTCCCAAACCTGTTGAACTGATTAAATTTTTGATTAGAATTTCAACAAATGATGATGACATTGTTTTGGATTATTTTGCTGATTCAGGAACGACTGCTTAATTTGTTTATGAACTTAATTTATTAGAAAATAGGAACAATAAATGCATTCTTATTCAAACCAAAGAACCGGTTAAAACTAATACGTCTGTTTTTAAAAAATGTATGGATTTAGGAGTGAATCCTTTTATTAGCGATATACTTCTTTTTAGAATTAATAGATATATCAAAACTAAAGATTACGATTTAGAATATATTTAATATTAAAAGGAAGGTAAATAAATGAAATAAAAATAAAACTTGAAGAACTTTTTGATAAAGGTGAATTTCAAAAAATCAATTTATCTTTTGTAAAAGAAGGCGTTGATGTTTTACAACAAATAAATTTAGTACAAGAAAAATACGATAAAAATGATACAGATACATTTATAAATGAATTAAGGGACTCAATTGTCGAAAATACTTTAGGATATGGTTTAGTTAACATCAGAAAACACGGTTTTAATTGTAAAAAAGAAAACAAAAATATATCTTGAAGTTAAAGATGCTAGTTTTACATCTGATTCTTGACAAGCAACATTTAACGATACAACACTGGAAAAAGCAAAAGCGTTTCAAGACCCTAGACTTTATTTGGTGCTAGTGGTATGAAAAGGTGCAAGTGATTTATTGGTTATATGTTATGGTCAAAATAAAGAGATAGGAAAACTTCTTGAACAAAAAGTGAATGCTTTCAAAAACAAAGGAAAAGTTGTAAGAAGCACACTAAGCATAACTTTATCAAAATTAGTTTTTACTTATGGTTTTAAAATATTCCCCGTTTCTAAATCAAAGGAAGAAACAAAGCAATTATTAAAATTAATGAATAGAAGTTTTAGTAAATTAACTGATGATATGTTTGGAATTTTAGATTAATAGAAAAAATATATTGTATGTATAAAAATAAAAAACAACCAAAAATAAAAGATTATGATATAGAAAAATTCAAAAATCTACTCAACAAAGCAATAATTAATACTAAAACTAAACAAAAAGCACAAAAGCAACCTTAATAGTTGCTTTTTCTTTACCTTTTGATTATTTCAAGGTTGTGTTTTACATACATTGCAAGGATATATACCTTATTTTCATTTAAAATGTTTTATCCTCAACACATGCAAGTAGATCAAAATAGCAATAATGCAGTTCTTAGGACATAAAAATAAAACCGAGTTCTAACTAGAATTAGAACTCGGTTTTTAATCACATTTTTTTAGTAAACCTTAATATTCTATATCATCAATCTTGTTAATATCAATAGTTATTAACGACCAAAAAAACGCGCAATTCATCGCAAACGAATCAGTAAAATTAATAATCATAAAAGAACTTGTGCATATGCATAAAACATTGTATTGCTTAAATACATAATTAAACCTTTATGTTCTAAATTTTGATTGTCTTCGGTTATGCTACGCAGATCATTCATTCTCATAACTACACTAATACTAAAAGTAATCACAAAAATAATTGAAATAATTAAATCGATTCAACTTACTGTTTTAAAAACTGTTTGGTTTTTAAAAGCAACAAAATATAAAACAAACGACAAAATCATTAAAACAGATGCAATTCCAATAATCACACGAGTAATTGTATATAAAACAATTACGGTTTTTTTACTAACAAAATAACCAATAATGCTTAATGTTATAAATAAAACTAAACTAATTCCTATCATCACTAGAAATGTATAAAATTCTAACGCGCCTGCTATAAAAGCGATCACAACACTATACACAATCATCATAAAAATGCCGTAGATAATATTAAAGGCAAAGTTTAATTCGTATTTTTCAGGTTTAAAACGCTTCATTAAAAACATAATAAGCACCCCAATTAAGCTAACACCCCCAACGGATGCAAACCCTATTATTGTGGGAATAAAATTAGTTGCTCAACCATATTTTAACAAGAAAGTTAAACCAATCATTAAGGCAACAAACAAAGTAACTTGAATTGTCGTTGCTATCATTGTTTTTGCAAATAATTTACTTTGTTGTTGGTTGAGGGGTTGTTTCTGTTGATTTCAAAAATTCATATTCGCTCCCATATTTATAATGTATTCCTATATTTTAGCACCTAAATATTATAAAATATAAAGATATACTTGAAGATGCGTGATCCTTATGAACAAAAATAACATTAGAAATTTTAGTATTATTGCCCACATTGACCATGGGAAATCAACCCTATCTGACCGAATTATTGAAATTACTAATACGCTCGAAAAAAGAGAAATGAAAGATCAGATTCTAGACTCGATGAGTATTGAAAAAGAGCGAGGAATTACCATTAAACTAAATGCTGTGCAAATTAAATATGTTGCAAAAAATAATCAGGAGTATATTTTACACTTAATCGATACTCCGGGACATGTTGATTTTACATATGAAGTTTCACGTTCACTTGCGGCTTGTGAAGGAGCAATTTTAGTTGTTGATGCCGCTCAAGGAATTCAGGCACAAACATTAAGCAATGTCTATTTAGCATTAGAAAATAACTTAGAAATTATTCCAACAATTAACAAAATTGATCTTCCTTCGGCTGATATTGACAAAGTCAAAAAAGAAATTGAAGATGTTATTGGTTTAGACACAAGTAATATTCCTCTAATTTCTGCGAAAACAGGCTTAAACATCCAGGATGTTTTAGAAGCAATTATTGAGCATGTTCCTCCACCGATAGATAGTGATGATAATAAACCTTTGCAAGCCTTAATTTTTGACTCTTACTATGATGCTTATAAGGGAGTTGTTTGTTTAGTCCGAATCAAACAAGGGACTTTAAAAGTAAATGATAAGATTCGAATGATGGCCAATAATAAAGAATATACTGTTACCGAAGTCGGAGTGCGAACTCCCAAAATCGTAAATAAACAAATTCTTGTTGCAGGCGAGGTTGGATGAATCGCCGCTTCCATTAAAACCGTTAAGGATATTCATGTTGGGGACACAATTACATTAGCAAACAATCCCGCGCCCGAACCATTAACAGGTTACAAGAAAATTTCCCCAATGGTCTTTTGCGGTTTGTATCCAGTGGATACAGCACAATATGATGATTTCAAAGAGGCAATGGAAAAGATTAGTTTATCGGACGCTGCTTTGATTTATGAGTATGAAACTTCGAAGGCTTTGGGTTTTGGAATTCGGTGTGGTTTTTTGGGTTTATTACATATGGATGTTATTCGTCAACGAATTGCCGATGAATTTAACATCGAGCTAATATTAACCGCTCCATCAGTAATTTACAAAATCACCCTAACAAATGATGAAGAAATTTTCATTGATTCACCCGCTAAAATGCCTGAAGTTACAAACATCAAGATGATCCAAGAACCATTTGTGCGTTTAAGTATTATCACTCCAGATGAATATGTTGGCGCAATTATGCAATTATGCCAATCAAACCGTGGTATTTATTTAGATTTAGAAGTTATCGACTCAACCCGTCGTAAGTGTGTTTATGAAATGCCATTGGCCGAAATTATGTACTCATTCTTTGACCAATTGAAATCAGTTACTCGTGGGTATGCAAGTATGGATTATGAATTAATTGGTTATGTAACTAGTAAATTAGTTAAAGTGGATATCATGCTTAACGGAATCAAAGTTGATGCCTTAAGTATTATTTCGCATAAAGATTTTGCTTATGAAAAAGGGAAAGTCATTTGCGAGCGCTTGAAAGAAGTAATTCCTAAACACCAATTTGAGATTCCTGTTCAAGCATCGATTGGTTCGAAAATTATCGCTCGTGAAACCATTAAAGCAATGCGTAAGAATGTACTTGCAAAATGCTATGGGGGAGACATTAGTCGAAAGAAAAAATTACTTGAACAACAAAAAGAAGGAAAGAAACGTTTGAAGGCTATTGGAAACGTATCTGTTCCTCAAGATGCATTTGTGAAGATATTGAGTGAAAAATAATGTTTTTTGATAATCAGCAAAATATTATTAGTTTTAGCGTTAATACAGCAGTTTTTGTCGTAGTACTAACTGCTACCATCATTTTTTTAACTAAAATTAAAATTCCCAACAAAAACTACTTAATGGCTTTTATTTACTATCTTGTATTGTGAATTCCTATTATGTTGGTGCGAAGTCAAAATGCACGACTACAAATACACTTAAACGAATTTGATTTAATGTGAGTGGTAATGAGCGCATATGGATTTGTCGGAATCTTTATGCGCTTATTCGCCGATTATTTATATTTTCTAGTTCGCTACCGTAAAGCATTTTTATTATTTGCCTTAATTGGTGTAATCATTAGTTTTATTCCAATTATTGCCCACATCAATACCACAACTAATATTATTCAAAGTGTAGGTGTGGGAATCGCTGCCAGTTGTATTGGTACTTACCAGTTATTATTCAAAGAACAATATATTCAGGAAAAAACATTTTTATCAGTTTCTTTACTATCCATTCCACCGCTACTAGCAAGTTTTTTAACAACTCCTGTGCGCTCTGTAATTTCTGTGTGGGCAAACGACCGTATTCATCACGTTATTAATTTTGAAGCAATACGACTTTATTGAATTATTGCAATTATTTTCTTCGTTATTGCTTTCATTTTATGGTTTTTTATCAAGGAAACACGCGGAATTGGGCTGTTAAAACATCAACCAATTCATTTTAAATCCCAAGTTGTTAATAATTTAGGATTTATGCTTATCGCTATGACTGGATTAATAATTTTAATGATGAAGTTTTCAAATAGCGGTTCAGTCGCATCTATTCATATTATGATATTAGATAAACACCAACCAGAAGATGCATTATTTTACAAATCATATTTATCCTTAATCCATAACTTCTTCCAATTATTTGCAAGTATGTTTTTATTACATTTTTTAATTAAAAAACTGTCAATGCAAAAAATTATTTTTTTAGGGATAGGGTTGTTTGCAATTTATCATACTATCATCATCTTTATTACATCACCAATTATGTTCATTAGCGTACATTTTATTAATGGAATTGCTTATGGAATTGTTTATAATGGATTAATTTCAATTGTTTTAAGATTGCACATTAAATCTAAGCATTTTACCACAATGGGAATTTATCAGTCTTTACTATCCATTGGGATTATGCTGGCTGGTGTTATTGCCAACTTTGTAAAATTTGGCTTTAATAACAATAAAGAATCTTATGATAGCTTTTTTCAACACAATTTAAACTATAATTTAATTATGTTAAGTCTATTATCTGTTGCAAGTGTGATGTTAGTAATGGGTAATTACTTGATCAAAAAAAATACATACTACATCAAATTACCAAACTATTTATATATGTATAAAAAAGGGTTATAGATATGAAACAAAAAATACAAAAGCGTCTAAAAATTTTGGGCTTGTTATCAGGCTTAACAGCTCTAATGATAACTCCTATCATTGTTACTGCATGTAGCAGCAATAAAACGCTAACTTTTGATCAATCAAAAGCTAGTGTTACGGTTAAAAATGGTCATTATTTCCTAATCATTAATGATGCAGCAATTAAAAATTACAGCAAAAAAATAACTGTTGATGCATTAACAAAAAGTATTTGAAAAGTACAAACACCACAAACTAACGGAATTGCAAATTATGAATTAAACAGTATTCCAAAAGATGTTCAAATCCAAACAAAAAATAACGAAACTTTTTTAACACTCGCTTTGGATTTAGGGGAAAAAGTTGTCCTTGACCAAATTTTTGAACAAGTTAATCAAGCTGCAATTAATGAGGACACAAAAGAAAAAATTGCAACTCTTGGTCACCAAATCTTGGTTACACCTGATCAATTTTTTGTTAGTATGGTTTTAAATTTTAAATAATGCAAACGAATAAACAAAGTATCTTTACTAAAAAGAACATTCTCTTCATCATCACAAGTTTTTGCTTTGCTTGTCTAATGGTGGTTGTGAGTGTTCTTTTTGTCTTGAAAATTGATTTTTCAACACTTAAATCTACTTTAAAAGTATGAAATAAATCCAATGACAAATTTATTTTATATATATTTGCACTTGCCTTATTTAGTGTTTTTCGTGCTGTAATTTTTGTGCTTGTGATTATTATCCAAGCGCATAAGATGAAAAATAAAATCAAATGATACCATTATATTGCTTTGGGTTGAATGATCATTTTCTTATCCAATGTGACTCCCTTTGCCATTGGTGCTGAACCTTATGTTATATTTTTTATAAATAAATACTTGTTTAAAAACATTAAGCAAGCGACAGCCTTTTGGTTAGTCAACAATACCTTTGTCCAGCTTGCGCAAATCATTATTACATGACCTTCTTTTTTTTATGTTACTGATCAATATCTGCAATTAAGTTATCAAAATCAATTCAATTTTCCTTACTACTACTGGTTAGCTCTAGGTGGTTTGTTGCTGGATATTTTTGTTACAAGTTTATATTTTGTGCTTGCATTCAGTATAAAAGTACATATCTTTTTTCATAAAGTGATAATATGATTCAAAAAAATATTACATTTAAAATATTTACCAAAAAAACAATTAAAGACTAATTTTAATTGGTATGTCCGTTATTATTACTATCAAAAATGATTAATCCTTATGGGCTTAGGCGTAGGGTTTGTCTATAACTTTGTCTTGTATAGTTTGATATTTATTGTTTTTTTATGGTCAGACCGTCAAACTAACAATCTTAATTTTATAGATTGATATAACTTTACTAACATTTCTGTTACTGCTACTAATTTCCTCCCTATCCCAGGATCCGAAGGAGGAGTCCAATTTATATTAAAAACTTTTATTCAAAGTTTAAGTAATTTACAGACAACATCATCCGATGTAGATATTATTGTTTTTTTATGACGTTTTTTTAGTGCTTATACTGGAACATTTATTGGTTTGTTGCTGTTTATGATTTATTTTCCGATGCATTCCTACCAGTATTATCAGAAACTAAAAAAACCTAATTTAAAAGTATTTAAATTTAATTTTTAGTAAATTTAGTTTTTCACACGGTTAATTAAACGAGGTGAAGTAATGAATTATATTATCTTAAAAATTACACAATGCTATAGTAATTATTTACTAGGAGAGAACTCGTTTGTTGGCTATCTTATTAAAACACCAAAGGATTATGCCTTAGAAATCAATAAGTACGCAAAAATTTTTATCTACGAACATCTTGTTCAGGTGAATAATAAAAATAGTTTTCGTAATGAAATGTATGGCTTTAAAACCCTAAATGAACGAAACTTATTTATTGATTTATTAACCATTAACGGGGTTGGTGTTAAAATTGCTTTAACTATTCTTAAACATGATTGTGATCTAATTATCCAAGCATTAGCCAATAGTGATATCGATACTTTATGTAACATTAAAGGTTTCAATCAAAAACTAGCTAGTCTAGCTGTTGGTTTGCTAGGTAGTAAATATGCAATGCGCTTTGCAAATGAACAACAACCTAAACTAAATAATACAACGAAAGAATTAGTTAACGGTTTAAAGAGTTTGGGGTATGACAAACAAGCGATTAATTATGCACTCAATAAGTTACAGGAACAAAAAGAAGAAGTACAAATTAACGAACTTTTATCATTAGCAATAAAGGAAATTAGTTTATTAAATGCCAAACAATAGTTATGATTTGCGCCCCAAGAAATTAGCTAATTTTATTGGCAAACAAAGTCTAGTTAATAATTTAGAAACCGCAATTCAGGCAAGCAAACAACGTGGAATCAATTTAGATCATATTCTTTTTTATGGATATCCTGGAGTAGGAAAAACAACACTGGCGTTTATTATTGCTAATGAATTAGGAGCTAATATCCACATTACCCAAGGAAATCTATTAACAAAAACAACAGATATTATCAATTTATTATCCTTGATTAAGGAAAATGATGTCGTTTTTATAGATGAAATTCATTCGTGTCCACCCATCGTTTGTGAAACACTTTATTCTATTATGGAAGATTTTGCAATTGATGTTAATTTAGGCAAGGAAATGAACTCTAAAATGACTCGTTTAAAAATTCCACATTTCACATTAATTGGAGCAACCACATCTTTAGGTAAAATTCCTCAACCAATGGAAGAACGATTTGGATATCTATATTATTTATCTGAATATACAAATGAAGAAATTAGTCAGCTATTGAAGCGAAATATGCAATGTTTTCATCTAGATTTGTCTGACAATGATCAAATGCTAATTGCTAGTTACTGCAAAGGAATTCCTCGGATTGCGAATCGATTGATGAAACGCATTGCAGATTATAAACTAATTCATCCCAATTTGTCAGTTGATGAAATTTTTAAAGCAATTAAAATCTTTGATGATGGTTTAGGGGAAGAAGATGTTAAATATCTAAAAGTTTTATATATGAATGAAGACGAGGTTGGCCTAAAAACAATAAGTCAAATTTTAATGACGGACCCGTTAACTATTGAAACTAAAATCGAACCTTTTCTTATTAAGCATCAATATATCAGCAAAAACCTAAAAGGCCGCAAAATTACAAGTAAGGGTTGCCATTTTATCGAACTAAACCACTTACAAAATTACTAAAAATAAAAACTACTGAGAGGCAGTCTTCAGTAGTTTTTATTTTTATACTATTTATTATCTCTTGGATCTAAATATAACTCAAACGATGTTGGGCTATGATCCGAAATCATTTGACGAATTATTTCTCAATTTTCAAATGATCCCCAGCTAATATCCTTGTAAGATTTGTATGCAAGATTTAATCAATCTTGACCTACAATCCCTTTTTTAAAGAAATCTCAAATTGGAAAAATATCTGGATTGGTTGTCTTTAAATTAGTGTTTACAAAAATTTTATCATATGGATTTGCGTATACTTGGTCCTTGTTAGAAAGCGAAGTTTTATAACGTTCGCTATCTTCGTATAAATTTTTAAAACCAGTTTCAATAAAATGTTTGAATGCTCATCATTCTTGGTTAATTTTAGTGTTAGTATCGCCCATAAAAATAAAATCATCATCACTATTATTATCCAAAACTCTAATTTCTTCAATAACTTTAACTAAATCATAAGCATTATCCGCTTCTCTAGAACCAATTCCAAAACGTGCATTAACGAATTTATTACTATCAAACCCTTTTGAGGTTAACAACTCTCTTGTAATTTCTGTTTCCGCTTGAGACGCTTTAACTCCTGGAGAATCAAAATGGCCAATAACTAAAGTAAAATCATTAACTATATCTCCCTTAGATTCAAATTTAATTGCATAAGGTGGTCGTGAATAATCAATTTGTTCACCTTCTGTGAAATATCCAGAGTGTCTAGCGTTTGAATAAATATGTCCAATGTTTCCATCTGCAAACGCTTTTGGCACAACTTTATCAAGTTTATAAATCACACCTACTCGTTCAGTTGACGTATGTTGGGAAGTTGCTAAACGTTGGTTATCGGCACCTTCTAAATTTCTCGAAACAATATAACCATAAATTGGTTCTTCTAAATTTTGATTTAATAAATCCACAATCGATTTAACTGGTGTATCATTTTCTGTTTCATCAGTTTTTAATGGCATAATTTCCGTTAATGCAACCAAATCATAATTATATTTTTTGATCAAATTTGCTAAAGCAATATTCTTTTCATTGTTCTTCCCATCTTGGTGTAAAACATTTCAGTGTCCGATTTTAAGCTTCGGTGCTGCAAATTCAGTTTTCTGCTTCTTACCTATTTTAATATTTCAAAGCAATTCTAATAATTCTGTTCTTAATAATTCAGCGACTGTTGATTGATTATCTGCGAGCTCTTTTATCTTTTCAAATCTATTACTAATTTCATTTTTCGTAGATTCATCACTAACTAAATCTAAATATGTTTGTTTTTGTTCATATAAAAATTTTGCTTTATTTTTATAAAAACTAGATTCGTTGAAATCGCTTGAAACAAATCGATCTTGCAAAATATTGAAAATAAAATCATCATATACTTTATCAATATCTGTTTCATTTTTAAGAGCTCGAATTAAAATTTCGCGAATTGGTTCTTGATCATCATCTTGAATCGAACGTGTTACAGCAACTGTTTTGAAAGCGAGTTTTTTCTTATCCTTTGCAAAAATAAAATCATTATAGATTACATCTGGAATTAAAATAGTAATTTGATCGCTATTATTTTTTAACTCAAATATGTTTGTTTGGGCATTTTTAACATAAACCTGTGTAGCGTTGCCATTTTCATCATGTACAATTCGAATCGTATTTGATCAAGAGAATGCATCTCCTTCACTATTATACAAGTTTAAATGTTCAATAAGCTTTTCGATAGTAATATCAATGCTTACAAAGTAATTACTAAAATAAATCATTTGAAAAATATCGTTTAATGTTAAATTTTCTTGATTAATTATGTTTTTGTAAATACTTGAACTATTTAAGAAAACACCATCAAATGGTTTAGAAGTAAATTTAAATTTATGTTCTCCAGTAAAATTAAAATTATAATGTTGATATGTTTTTTGAACTAGATCAGCTACATAACTATTTGCAGATGCAACACTGGTTTGATTTTTAATTAGATCAATACTATTTAAATTATTAAATATAACTTCTTTTTTCTTAGTCTCTAAATCGTTTCGCAGGAATTTTTTTGCAGCAATTGCAAAAGCACTTAGCGATCAATGGTAATTTCCGTTTTTTGTTGGATCCAGTAAATCCTGCTCAGTTGTAAATTCATCCGATCCTTTTTTATTTTTTTTATACTTACCAGATGTTGTAATTTTTTTAGTTGTTGATGAAATGGTTGGTTTGTTATCACTAAGTAAATGATCAAAATTCAAATCTACAACCACAAATTCACGATTATGTTCTTGAATATGAACATAAGGGACATTTTGTTTATTTTTAAAATTAACTTCGGTTTGATTTTTTGATTGTTTGATCCCAAATACTAAATCGATTTCACCATTAATGTGCTCTGCAATCTTATCGATTTCACTTTGTTTTTTATTTTTGTCGCCAATTTTAATATTTTGACTTGATGTCATTCAAACAATAAACTCAGCTCCATCTGCTTTTAATTTTGTGATTTCTTCATCAATTGTGTTTGCGATTTCTTCATAGGAATTATTTTTTAAATTTTTAATAACATTGTATGCATTAGTTCGGTTCATTTTAATTGTTGATGAACCAACTATTCCAATTTTATGTCCTTTAAAATTAATAATCTTTGAACCATCAGTTAGTTTTTTATTTTCATTGTTTTTTAAATTAGCACTTAAAAAGTTTGCTTCATTAGGGTTTGCAAACATCGCTTTAGTATACGTACGAAGATTTGCAACTTCTTGGTTATTAGACACTAAATCAAATGATCACAATAAATCACGCTCATTAATTGTGCTAGCTTGTGGTTTCAAAAAGGATAAAGCAAGTGCGGCATATTGACCTTGAGATAAATCATTAATGTTATTTCCTGCTACATGAGTTTGGCCAGTTAAATTAGAACCATTTAATAAAACAACAGAGTTTGCAAAACCTTTTTCTTTTTTAACTTTATTAACTTCATTCAATAAACGTAGAAATCCTTGTTTTTTCAAGTAAGTCTTCTGATCAGATCAATCATCGTATGTCTCTTCACTAATTTGACCATTAATACTTCCGACTAATATTAAAGACAGTATGTTTGAAGATGGATGGTTAGTGTTCTCATTTTTGATTTGATTTAACTTTTCTAATAGCTTTTGTTTTGTATTCGGATAAACGTTGTTCAAATTATTAATTTTAATTTCAACATTATTTAATTCTTCCTCAGTTGCTTGTTTATCCGAAATATCTAACAATGATTGATAGGTTGATAAGTAATCTTCTTGCCCTGTTTTGTATGTTTGTAATTCAGCACTAAGAACGTTTAATTGTTGAATATCACTTAACATTTGAACCTGATTTGTTTTTTGATTAATTAAATCATTAGTTTCTAAACTCAATGATGATAAAACTTCGTCATGTGTTTGATAGATATATGAATCAAACAACATGATATCATCCATTTTATTTTTGATTATATTTTTTTGTTCACTAATTGCCGGATTTATTTCTGCAGTCGAGTTTTCATCGTTTGAATTTTTGGCATTATTTATTTTATTTGAATCTGTTGCCTGTTCTGTTGAGTAATTGTTGTTAATTGCAGATTCATTAGATTCAACGTTTTTATTTGTATCTATATTTTTTGTCTCTGATTGATCATTTGTTTTTGCCGACTCAACTTGGTTTTTATCGATTGATGAATTTCCTAAATCGTTTGTATTCGATGTTGATTCTTTGATCTTTGATACTTCTTTTTTTGTTTCCTTTAATAAACTAGCTAATTTTGTGTTAAAAAAATGAGCATCGTTTTCGTTTTGTTTTAGTTTATCATACGCTTGTTTTGCGTTGTTATAAACAGCACGAAATTGCTCATTATTTAATGTATTTAGATAAGTTTCAAAAGTTTTCATCATTTGCTCATCTCTATGAATTTTTGCACAAGCAAAACTGATTGCAGTTAATCCGCTTGCTAACAACAATGATGATATAGTTGAAATAATAATTTTCTTTTTACGTCGCATTCTCTTCTTTCCTTTTTGCTATTACTATATTTAAATAGATAGGAATATAATAAACCATAAAGCCCAAAGAAACTAGATAAAAATAAAATTTTTTTAGTGTGCAAAAATCATATTAAATTGTTATAATATTGCTTCATTTTATCTTAAAAATATAAAATTTTTGTTCCTTAAATTTTGTGTAATTTAACATTGTGGGCAAAATGTGCTATTTTTTCGCTTAAAAAACACCATTTTTTCTATTTTCTAGGAAGAAAATGTTAAACCTTTTTTAATCGGAATAAAATTTTTGTGTAATCAAAAATATAATATTTTTTAGAAAGGAAATTAACCTTGAAAACAAAACATATGGGTTTGTCTGAAGCTTTTAAAAAAAGCTATTCATACTCGTCTTTTTTGGGTCATCTTATTTTCAAGAAAGTTAGTACATGAAGCTTTGTATTAATTCTTTTCTTATTAATGATCCCTTTTACCCTAATTGCTCGATTTGTAGCACAAGATTTGAAACAATTTTTAATTATTTCTTATGTCTACATTTTCGTCAATCTTTTATTAACTGTAATTTTAAGTGTGATTAAGTCGTTAAATTTATTTAAGGATTTATCGCGAACCGGAATTGATATTTTAGTGTATTCTAAATCAATTTCACGAAACAATATTATTCTCACAAAAATTGGTTTCCTTGTTTTTATGGGAACAATTTGAAGTGTTTTAACTTTTATTAGTTTTATTGTTTTTTATCTTGGTAATTTTAATTACCAACACGAAGTAAACTATTGATATGTATCAGGTTTCTTCAGTGTAATCTTCACTTTCTTAATTTTCGGATTTATGACAAGTGTTATTGCATTAAAAGCATCTTCAAAAGTTGCAATTATTGCCCCTATTATTACTTTTATTCCGCTTGCAGTAGTTGGATCAATCGCTGGAATTGTATCAACTCCCGCAAACAATAGAATGGCTGAATATTTAAATACAAAAAAACCTGAATACCACAGTGGTACTATTGGTAACGTTGAACGTTTTTATTTAAATAACAACCAAGATGAAGTTTTTATTATTCCTAAATTAGAGGAAGAAAACCAAAAAGTTGATGTTCGTAAAGAAAACGCTTTTACTTTACGTCAAGATCAACTATTAACTGATATTAATAGCAAAGCGCAATCTGCTGCATCGCCTTGACAAGCAATCTCATGATTGTCAGTTCCTTATCAATTTATAGATGTTTTTGCAACACGTGACCGAGATCCGATCGCATTAAATGTAAATTCACAACCTAATTATTTAAAGAACTATTTGTATGCAAATAATACACAATCATCAGAATACAACTATCACATTACAAAAGATGTTACAACATTAAAAAAATATAATGTGAGTGCAAATCCGCAAGCAGGAACTGATGTCTCTCCTAACTATTTAGTCCCTGGACTATTGCGTCGTTATTCTTTAATTTCAGAACAAAACATCAATGCAATCAAAGATCGTGAACTTGTTTATGCACGTAAAAACGCTGATAACATTAATGTTGAATTTAAGGAAGATAACAATATCTTTGCTGACCCTTCAAATCTTGTCGGAAAAATTGGTTGACGGGTTGTTAAAGATACGCTTGATTCACCAATCTTTAACGCAAAAGCTGCTCAGTTTTATGACAACGTATTAAAAAATCTATTTGTTAACAAAAATGATTTAACTGATTTAGAAAAGAAACAAGAAATCTTAACCCAAATTAGTTACATTACTCGTTTTGATAACGACAAAGATCAAACATTTAATGCTGTACTAGTTTATCTAGATGAAGTTTTAACTTATCTAAATAACAAACAAAAAAAATCAGAAAATATTGGTGGTAACCCAAAATCTAAAGCAGTTACATTAGAAGAAGTAACAGAACAAGTTGATACAATTCTTGAAGATGAAATTATCAATACAATTCGTCGCAAAGACCTGCAAAAACAATTAAAAACAATTACTGCTACTGATTTAAAATCTTACATTGCAGCTGCGAAGGATATAATTAATTCTTTACATGAACAATACACATATAAAGAGCAAAAGAATTCATTCTTAAGCTTAAATGATGATGAATCTGTATCACCATTATTAAACTCTAACTTCGTTAATGAATTAGAAAATCAAATGCAAAAAAAAGTTTATCTAATTACATCAATGATTTACTGAATCTACTTTAACAAACAAGACTCAGATATTTTAGATTACTTGTTGAAAAACAATAACCCAAATCTAGAATACACACCATCACAAATCGAAGTTACGATTGATGGATATGTATACTACATCGGTGGATATGAATCATATTCATTAACTCAACATAGTAAAGAAAACAAACAAGGTTTAAGAACAATTGTTCACCGTTATGAATTAAACCGTTCAAAAAACTTTGTTTTCCAAAACGTTAGTGAAGTTCAATCAATTAAACGTTCTCGCAAAGTTGTTGTGAAAGGTGTGTATAGTGTTATTTGAATTTCACTTGCCGCTTTACTAATGATTGGTACTTACTTAGGATATGCACGAAAGGATTATAAATAGTTATGAGCGAAATTAAAAACAAAGCAACTAACCACAATCCCGAAGATATTTTAGTAGTAAGAAATTTAACGAAAATTTACAAAAACTCTGACCGCGGTGTGCGTGATATCAACTTCGTTGTAAAAAAAGGTGAGATGCACGCCTTCATTGGGGAAAATGGTTCAGGAAAAACAACAACCATCAAAACCATTATTAACGCTTACACTAATTACCAAGGAGAAATCCTTATTGATGGGTTTGATCATAAATTACCAATTTCACGTGCAAAACTAGGTTATGTACCTGAAGTTGCATTGTTCCCAGAAGAAGTTACAACTTTTGAGTATCTATACTCATTAGCAATTCTTTCGGGGGTAAGCAAAAAAGATGCGAAAGAAAAAATTCGTTTTTATCTAAATAAATTCGAAATTAGTAATTTAGAAAATAAAAAACCAGTATCTTTTTCGTCTGGTCAAAAGAAAAAAGTCTTATTAATTCAGGCGTTAATTCATGATCCAGAATTGATTATTCTAGACGAACCAACCGCAAACTTAGACCCTTCTTCACGTCATGAAGTGTTTATGATTTTAAAGGAATTAAATGATAATAACAAAACTGTTTTCTTATGTTCGCATATTCTTCGGGAAATGGAATCGTTTGCGAACTCTTTAACTTTAATTCACCGTGGTGAATTAGTGTATACTGGACCAAAATATGATGAGTTAGAAAAAATCTATTACGACCGTGTAATTAAATTAGAAAAACTTAAAAAAGAAGGTCATAACAGTGAAGAACAAGAAGCTTAAAAAAATTATTTTGCCAAGTGTCCTTGGCACAATTGGAATATCTGCAATGATCACAACTCTTGCAGTTAGTTTGGGTATTAAAAATAATGAAAATAAACAAACTGGCGCAAATTCACAAAAAGTTAATAGTTTATTAAGCCAGGAATACGAAACATTATTAGAAAATTTCTTTGACCAAGACGCAAGTCAAGCGGCACAATATGCCTTTTCACAAAAACAAATTAGTACCGCTCATATTCAAGATTTGAAGCTTGCATTTTCATTCTTCAATCCCCATCGAACACGAGGTTATTCAGAAAGTCAAAAGGATGATTTAAGTTTTAACAAACGTTACAAACGTACGCGAATCCGTTCTCGTGACCAAATGTTTAGTACAATGACCACTGATTGATTGTGAATGCTATTAAATATTGATAAGTTTGAATTTTTATTTAATCCTTACCCCCATGACGGATATAGCCGGTTTGATAACGAAGAAAACTTATTCTTACGTTCTAAACAAAATTTAACTACGACCATTGAACAAGTCGATAATCATTTGGTTGCAAAATTTGACACTGATCAATTAAAAAAAGGTTATTACTATAACTTTTCAGGGTTAGAACCTGATACTAACAAAATTGATATGATTCGTCGGGTTAATACATTAACTAATAACGAACGATTAATTAATAAAGTCTTTATGTTAGAAAACAATCAATTATTCACTTATATTGATTTAAAAAATGATACAAGTCTAACAAACATATCACTTTCATTAATTGATCGCCAAAATAAAGAAGTTGTCTTACACGCAAATCCAGAAAATGGTTTATTATCTTATAATTTGACAAAATCAGATCTTGAACCAAACAAGGAATACCAAATTAAGCACTTATATGCATATAATGATCAAAATCAAAAAATTAATTTGGATCAATACTTAACAGTAATGCATTTAAATTGATTTACAGTTAATGATTTAACTTTTGAAATTAACAATACTCGTCATGAGCGTTATCTACCATTCAACGTGAGTTATGATAGTAATATTTCTGAAACTGAATTGTTTGAAAAATACAAAGACGGAATGAGTGCCACTGGTGTTTTTGAAATCTGAAACGAAAATCGAAATGTGTTAAGTATTGAAAATCCAATCTATAACCTATCTTATGAAGTTAACTGAAACTATAATCAAAACAATACTTTTCAACACAAATCAGTTTTTTATCTAGTTTTCGACCACAACAAAATTCTACGTTTAACTAAACTTAAAGACCATTCACTTTTCTATGGGCGTTTAGATTGAGATTTATTTGTTTTCGACCACAAAATTGATTATAAACAACTACAAACATTTGCTGAAGACTATGAAGCTGAAACTAAAAAACAATACGCTTTAGCCATTGAACAACGTATCGAAGATTGAAAAGATAGTGTTTTAGGTAGCGTTTCTGAAGAGAATGAAGAAGAAAAAAGAAAAGAACTCGAAGAATATGCTTCTGAAAAAAGAGCAGTTTTCACTAAGGAATTTGAGGAAAGTGAATTCTTCTTTAACACTAAACCGCAAATTCTTGAACTTAATTACCGAACATCAAAAGCTTTAGAAAATAAATATCCATTTAAAATGTATACTTTACGTTCGGTTAAAGCTGGTGTTTTCTTAGATACTATTGAACCAAAAGTAAAAGAGAAAGAAAACAAAGAAATCATCAAAATTCCAGAATTCTTAAAAAAATACGATGATGAATCATTAAATGTTATCGCTAAAAATGAAACCATTGAGCAAAAAATTTCTAAAGGAATTATCGATAGCCTATTAAATGAAATTTACGATTATGATACACTTTTAATTCACGATTATGTTCAACAACAAGAAGATCCTGAATACCAAAAAGAATTAATTGCTCAATTAAAATCTTATTCACAAGAATATCGCAAGGAATACCAAGGGCATTTAGCAACTACTGATAAACGAAAAATCTTTGATTCTCGTACTGATGCATATTCACAACTTTTATCAAAAAACTGATACTTTGTGTTTACACACCTTGAACATTTTGAATTCCTTTTCATTGACTGATTCCGCTTACCAAAAAACCTTGATACTGGAGCTGAACATTCAGCCGCATATGAACAACGTCTGCAACTTGCTGATCCATATAAATCATTCCGTTTCGGTGATAATATTCTAGAAGAATTAAGCGAAACCGATGTGTCAAAAGCACATAATAATGATGCTCGAACTCGGGAACTAATGTTAAAGAAAAATAATTCATTATTCTGATTTAACATTTACACAAAAAACCGTATTAATGATAATATGGGGATTAAATTGTATCCATATACAATAACATTTAAGAATTCAAAACTTAGTATTTCAATCAGCACACTAACAAGTAACTTCCACTTGTCATACATTCACGGTGATATTAGACATTACAAAATTTTTGAGGATAAACTAACAGCTCAATGAGGTTTACCCGCAAAAATGTTAATGGTATGAAAGGATTAAGACAATGAAAAAACATTGAATAAAATGATTAAGTATTCCTTTATCCTTAACCGCTGGTACAACCATCATTGCAACTGCAGCTGCTTGTAAATCAACAAGCAGCAAAACAGCAAATTGATTGGATAATGAAAAATATCATATTAATAACGAAACAAAGGCTTACGACTGAAAATTATTTTTAGATAACATCCCAATCAGTTTGATTTTAAAGGATATTTTTCCTAACGAAGAAGATCGTGAACGATTTATTGATCAACAAAAAGCAATTGATGATGGTTATCTAACTGAATTACGAAGTGCGTATGCATATGCTAATCCATTAAATAACGAAAACGACTCAAAAGGTTTTACACCTTTTAACCAAAACACACCTTTTATGGCAAAACGCCAACGTTATTTATCAACATATGGACCATTTACTAATAACTGATTGTGGTTTTTATTTAATATTACTAACTTTGTATATGTCTTAAATCCTGAAAAATCAGACGATCCAACAGTTTTAATTCGTCAAACTTTAAGTGATTTGATTCGAGACAACACTTTAAACGAGAAATTTTACCGTCCAAAAACTAATAAATTTGTTGATTTTGTTAAAATCATTAACAATAACAATCTTGAATCAACTAAAAAAACAATTCAACACCCTATCACAAAACAAATGGTAGAAGTTGTCGAAACTGAAGTTGATTATTATTTATTAAGTCAAGATGGATACTGAATTCGAATCACAACAATTCAATCATTAGACGAAAATAGTAAACAAGTTTTACTAAACGGTGTTACTTTGTATGAACGATTAACTACTTTGCCTAAGCTGAAAAGTTTCAAAAAAGATTTATTAAAGAAATTTAATTTATCTAAATACTTTGATGCCAAACGAGGTAGTGAATCGGGAACGAAATTAATTGCTAAATATTCGGAACTACACATCAATAATATTAATGATTATTATGGTGGTGAACCCGTTGACTACTTAGTAGTTGAAATTTTAGATGAAAAAAATGAAAATAAACGAGGAGAATAGTTAATAATGAAACTCAAAAAAACAAATAAACGCTTATTAATTGCTAGTTTAAGCTCAATTGCTCTAATTTCTGCTGTATCTGCTGTGGCTGCAAGCTGTAGCAAAAATACAGACGCAACAGCTAATTGAAGCGAATTAAACAAACAAACGATAATCACTTATAACAATGCCCCAAACACAGAATTTGCAAACGTTCCTAATTCTTTAAACAAAACTTTATTTACTTTTAGTAACTCAAACGTTGGTGTAAGCATTGAGTATGTTGCTGCAACCAAGGAAACAAATAAAATTGTTGTAAAATACCAACTTAAAAAAGAAAGTAAAATCTCTGCTGTTTTGACAAAGGAAATTAGTGCAGAAAGTTTTAAACACGATCATAACCATGCGCATGATCATGGGGATGAACATGATCATGAACACAATCATGGCACAGATAACAACACAGAAAACGAAACAAACACACCAAGCCAATCAGGCGATAGCAACAGCTCAAGTGGTACTAGCAACTCAGATCAACCTGCACAACCAGAAGACACACCAGTTGTTGACCGCGAAGTATCACTAATGGGAAGTGTTGTTAGCTTGAATAACAAAGAATTAAAACAAACAACCCTTTCATACATAAGTTTATCTAAAGGTTTTGTTCGTTTTGTTACTTCAAGCTCAACCAATGAACCTGACTATGTACTGCATCTAGGCTTAACATTTAGAAATAATGCTTTTGTTAAAGTTTATTTAAAAGAAGTTAATGCAAATAACGAAGCAATTGGCGATTTAATTCCCGCAACAAGAAACGCACAAGTTGAACAAGGAACATTATCAGCACACTTCTCAAACATTGACGTTAATAAAAAATATACTGTTGCCAAAGTTGAAATTTTCAAAAACGAAAGAGATGCTACGCCATTTGAAACAATTGAATCAAATGACCTACCTGGTTTTAAAGTTTACGCTGGTTCATATAATGAAAAAATGCTTAATTCAAATGTTTATTTAGACGATCAACATGTTAATTTATACCGAAGAAGAAATGGAAATTATGCTTTAACTTTGCGTTTAGATAACCCCAGTGCATTTTATGGTAAGAGCTTTTCTGTTCGTGTAGGAACTAACGATAAATTTATTGGCTTAAATGACACAAGTGATGAAGATGATTTATATTCAAGTAGTGAAACAAATGTTGATTCTGATGGTAATTTAATTGTTTATTTTACAAGAAGTGGCTTGGCATATGAATCATCGCCAAAAAGATACTATATAAAATACATTCAAGTTAAAGATTCTAACGGCGAAGATGATAACGAATCAAAACAACCGAAAATTAATGTGAAAACATTAGATGCAAAACCATTCCTTTCTGCTGTTAGACTTAGAAAAGAAGATTTAGATAAGGAAGAGATAGAATATCTAAAATCAAATAATGTTTGATATAATTACGAAAAAATAAAAACTTTAACATTACCTGAATATGGAGAACTTCATGTCGATGATTTAGAGCCTAACTACTTTAATAGATTAACACTTGGTCAATTAAATTCAGGAAGCGTATCCGAAGAAGTAATTAAAGACCAAAAAGCAAGTCATAGTTTTAATCTTCGTTTACGTATGTTAGATAAAGATAACAATCGTTTAATTAATCTAAGCCAGGATTCTTATATGGTTATTGAAACCGTAGAATACGATGAAGATGGATACCGAACACACAAACCACACGTTTTCTCAGAACCAATGCAAATTAAATCAAGTGGACGTTTCTTATTAGAATTTCATGGTAAACGTTCATACGATGGGGCAGTAAAAACTGATTTAATGACACAAGATAGATACTATAAAATTGTTGGTGTTAAATTCTATTCTGACTATAACAAAACTCAAGAATTAACAAATGTTGACTTTTCTAGTTTAAACGGAATATACTTAACAACAATTAATAGTTATAATAAAATTCCGAATTTCAATGCAGTAGATTTTTCTGATGAATATAACCCTAATGAAGAAGGTTATAATCCTAATGAAAAACCAGACTCAACATCAGGCTCAAACGATACTAACCCAAGTACAGGAGAGTCAACAACTCCTAAACAACCAAGCAATGAAAACCAAGAAAACAATGCTGGTAGTGTAGAAAATGCACCAACTCCTCGTGGAGTGTTTGGTGAAAACTACAACACTGGAACTTGAACAAAAACAAGCGACAGCATTAAAATTACTCTAAACAATGTAAATATTAATCTTAATGCAATTAAAAAAGTGTTTGAAAGTGATGGTACAGAATTAGATTCATTAAATTTCCCTATTGTATTTAAATTTCAAATATCATACACTAACGACGAAGGAACGTCTTCAACTGCATTTGGTTTAGCAAAAGCAACTAATGCTACTGATCCACTTGTTATAACAATTGATAAATCTAATGCGGCAGATAATACACAATTTACCTTTGATTGAGTCTTATTAATGGATAAAGAAAACGAAGAAGAAGCCGAATTTGTTAATTTAGATATTCGTCAAACTTTGAATATTACAAAAGCTTAAAAAAATATTAATACAATAAAAAATCCCTAGTTAGGGATTTTTTCTTTTTATAAAGAATACTTATATCAAAAAATGACTTAACACGTATCTTCTAATATCTATTTTTCGGGTATATCTAAATTATATTCATTCTTATTTCTGTAACCACAATTGTGCAAAAATGTTGATTAATGAATTTATATAGCAATGAAAAAAATAATAAAATAGAAAAAACAAGCAGACTGTAAATTCTGCTGGTTTTCTTGTTTTCTCTCAAAAGTAAGTCCCTAGTTTTTTTCTTATTAAAAAGTGGTTTAGCTGGATGGGCTCAATTTTTCTAATATTCAATAGTTATTGACGTTTTAGAAAACCACTCAGCTGTTCTTACACGATAATTCCCAATAGACATTTACTTTTATATTTTGTATTTAGATACTAATTTATTTCTTTTTTAGGTGATTTTATAAACTTTTAGCATCAAAAGTGTATCAGGAGTAATGATATATTCATTTAATACTATTTCATAATCTTTCTATGCTATTTATTAAAAAATTTTAGAGAAATTTTTTTACTTTCATTATTTAAATACTTTTTTCATTATCCCTTTTTTCATATCATCAATACAGTAAATATGTTCCATTGTATCAAAAGTTTCTTCTAAGTTTCTTTTTGCACTTTTCCAACCTTCGCCATCTGTAAACCATACAAAGGTAACTCCATTAATTCTGTCCACTTCTGTTGCTATTGTCTTGTAGCTTCTTGCAGTTTCATTTAATTTGGAGCCACCACTTGCATAAAAGTTGGTTTCTATTAAATAAATCTGATTATCTGTTTTTATAACATAATCAAAGCGTTTTTCCATTTTGCCTTGATTCGATATTTCAGATAAATCGATGTTCCATTTTGACTCTATCTCGTGAATATACATTTCCTTGAAGTAGTTCTTTTCCTTCTCAAATCCCGTTTTTATGATAAAACTTTCAACCAAGTTTTCCATCAAATGTCCACCACGATTTTTTCTGCCATTTGAGCCAAGTCCAGTTTCAACGCCTGTTACATAATCATATAGATTGTTAACGATATGTTTTTCTAACAAGTCAAACAAGCCTGTTTTTTTCATAAATGAAGCGTATTGTTCAGGAGAATGATTCATTTTCCTGAAAGAATATGTAAACTCCCCTTCAGCATCAACAGTATATATTTTGTTAGTTCTTACTGCAAGTAGAATCGGAATGCATTTTAAAGTTTCAGGATATCTATTTACTAAATCAATGAATTCCTTTTCAATATTTTTTGAGCCAATTAAAGAATTAAGGATATTGAGTTCAACTTTTATTTTTTCAACATTTTTATAAACTTTTTTAAAATCCGTGTAGTATCCGTAAGATGCAATACTTTTTCTAAACCCATTTAGCCATTCTTCAAACACTCTACTCATTTACTCTCCATCCTTAAAAAAATTTGTAATTAGTAGCTCATTAACATTTCCACGCTTACTAGCGTTTGAATTAATTCTTCTTTTTGACTGAATTCTATTAATATGAAATCCTTTGTACAAATCATCAAAGAAATTATCTTCTTCATCAGTATTCCTAGGATCTGAATTACTTAAAATACACACAGCTCCTTTGGCGCTTACTTTTTTATAATATTCTGCCAATTCTATTTGTTCCTTATCGCCAAAGACCGATTTATCATAAGATGTAAAACTTGCCGTTTCTGTAAGTGGTCTGTAAGGCGGATCAAAATATACAAGTGTATTTTCATCAATAAAATCAATGGATTTATCATATTCAGCATAATGTATATTCACATTCCTTAATTTGAGCGATATGTTTTTCAAATTCGCCTCATCGCATATCTTAGGATTTTTATAGGAACCTATTGGTACATTAAACAACCCTTTACTATTTACTCTATATAACCCGTTAAAACAAGTTTTATTTAAAAATATAAAAAGCGCTGAACCATAAATAATATCATCCGTTTCTTTTCTTATATACTTATTAAATTCATCTCTTTTTGCATAATAGTATTCTTTTCTTTTTTCAGTGTCTAAATAAATATATTCATTTTGTATTTTTTTTAAAATATTGACTAACTTCTCTACGTCTGATTTAATGCTTTTATAGACATTGATAAGTTCATTATTCACATCACTAATATAAATTTTATCCAAGTCATAATTCGATAAAACATCAAACAATACTGCTCCGGCACCTACGAAGGGTTCACAATATTTATCGATCTTTTTCCCCAATGTGCTTGGATAAAATTTTCTTATATCTTGCAGTAATGCTGATTTTCCGCCTGCCCATTTAATAAAAGGTTTAACATCAATTGAAATGTTAAACGATGTATTTTTCGAAATAGGAACTTTTATTGATTTTTCTAAGACTGCATTATTCTTTATTGCCCCCATTTATACACTCTTTCTTCAATTCTATCACATCATCTAGTTTGCAATTTAAAGCTTCACAAATCTTCACTATATTTTTTAAAGAAATAAACTTATCTTTGCTCATATTGGCCATTAAATTTGGCGAAAAATTACCAAGTTTCATTAAATCAACTTTCTTCATATCTTTATCTAAAAGTTGTCGCCACAATGGTTTATAACTTATATTCATATTTATTCCTCCGATTTCAATTATACAAGGTTTATCCGTTTTTAATAGTAAAACTTTCGTAAACAAAAGTTTTTTGAAAAACAAGGTATAGTCTTTAAACTATACCTAATTTCTCTTATCTACTTAACTGATGAGATTTCTAAATTCCATTTTCAAACTGGTTTTAATTATTCCTACATTCTCTTATCTGCTGCAAAATACTCTGCTTTTCATCATCCTTAACCTCCGCTACAAACTCCTTATCCAAGTCTTTATGTAGCTTCTTGATAAATCAATCGTCACATTATAGCCTTTATCTTAATACTTAGGCTAATTCCTTACTTCCATTTATTCCAATTTCATCATTATCTAACATTAAGTTTATACTTTCAGTTTATTGATTTTTCTTTAAATATTGCTATAGTCTTTAATTTAATATGAATATAATCGAATATATGTAAGAATGAGACCAGGCACATTAGATAAAGATTCGACTTTACTTGATAACATTAAAGTACTTCATCAAGAATTTGAAACTAAATATGATAACGCAAAAAATACGTGATCAGAAGAAGAAATTAACAATTTATTTATTTTGTAAGCGGACAAATTACTGAATTAAAAGGTATTAAATTTTATGAGTAATGGAGGTATTATTTATAATGATGGTGAATTAAAACTCCATGAGAAGTTACACTTGATAAAGAAACCGTTTGGTTAAGAGCTGAAGAAATGGCAAAACTTTTTGGCAAAGATTGTTCTGTAATACAAAGACATATTAAAAACACATTTAAAGAGAATGAATTGAAACAAAATTCAACTTGTGCAAAATTTGCACAGGTTCAAAATGAAGGCGATAAATCTGTAGAAAGAATATATGCTTTAAGGCTATGCAGTTAATAAAAAAGATTAAACGTGTTAAACAAAGTAATAGAAATTCAATTAAACATAATCACTGATGTTCTTAATTTGAATTCTAAGAAAGTTCTTATGTTATATAAAAATAGGCAAGCTCTTGTGTTATTAGATGATTATGACCATCAAATTGTTAAAAAACCGTTTTTGTCCAACGAGGAAGCCTATAAATTAAACTATAAAGAATGTTGTTATCTAATTGATAGTATCACGTTTAGCGAAAGATCAACTATATTTTGTAAGGAGAAAAGTAAAGGTGCATTAGAAGACATTATTGATTCCGTTTATCAAACTACTTTTGAAGAAGATGTATATCCATCTGTTCAATAAAAAGATGGAAACATTCTTTATTTTATGGTCAAAGATCATCTTATGTTGATGGATACAAAAGAATTGCTGCAATTATCTTCCTACATTTCCTAAACAAAAATAATTTACTATTTAAAGGATAATGAAAAATAATTTCTGGCGGTACATTAGTAGCAACCACATTATTATTAGCCAAGTCAAAACCTGAAGAAAAAGAAATCATGATTAATGTTATTATGAATTTTTTAGGGTGGTAAGTTACATTATTTTCATACTAAAAAAGCCAACAGAATTGACTCTGTTGACTTAATTATTTTCTCTTAAAAGTGGCTTACCACTTTTTTCTTATGAAAAAGTACTCTAAAAATATTTCAGCTAACCACATGAAACCTTAGAATAATCAGCAATATCAATGGTTCCAATTACTGTTTGAGGCTACTCCCACTCAATAGTTCCTGGGGGCTTACTTGTAATATCGTAAACTACCCTATTAATACCTTTAATCTCATTAACAATTCGCGTTGCTGTTCTTCCTAATACATCAAAAGGAATTGGCGCAAACTCAGCTGTCATCCCATCAATTGAATTAACTGCACGCAAAGCTAAGGTGTATTCATATGTTCTTTGGTCGCCCATAACACCAACGGTTTTGTTATTAATGAGAACTGTGAAATGTTGTCAAATATCTTCTTCTAATCCTGCCTTTTTTAATTCTTCGTTAAAAATTGCATCACTCTCACGAACTAATGCAAGCTTTTCTTCAGTGACTTCTCCCATTACCCGAATAGCCAATCCGGGTCCAGGAAAAGGCTTACGTTGCACAAATGCTAGATTTAAACCTAGTGTTTTTCCCAATTCTCGCACTTCATCCTTAAATAAAGTTTTTAACGGTTCGATTAAACTAAAACCTAAGTCTTTAGGCAACCCCCCAACGTTATGGTGAGATTTAATTGTCTGTGCATTTTTAGTTCCCGACTCAATGATGTCAGTGTATAAGGTTCCTTGTGCAAGGAATTGCACATCTTTAATTTTGCGAGCTTCTTCTTCAAAGATCCGGATAAATTCAGCCCCAATGATTTTACGTTTTTGTTCCGGATCAGTAATAGTTGCTAGTTTATTTAAGAAACGTTCGCGTGCATCGACATAAATTAGTGATGAGTTAAATTGTTCCTGAAACATTCCAAGCACATTTTCTTTTTCGTTCTTTCGCAACAAACCGTGATCAACAAAGACACAAGTTAATTGATCACCAATTGCTTTATAAATTAATGAAGCAGTTACCATTGAGTCAACTCCACCACTAAGCGCACAGATAACTTTTTTATCTTGGACTTGGTTTTTGATTGCTTGAACTTGCTGGCCAATAAAATCTTGCATTGTTCAATTTTTTTGGGCCTTGCAAATGTTATAAACAAAATTAGCAAGCATTTCTTTTCCAAATTTTGTGTTATTAACCTCGCAGTGGAATTGAATTCCATATAGTTTTTCAGTGTGATTTTCAATCATCACATTAGCACAATCTTTTGAAGATGCAAAAGTTTCGAAGCCATTTGGTAAAAGAACTACACTGTCTTGGTGCGACATTCAAACCGTTTGGTTTTCATCTAACCCTTGTCCAATTTGCGAAGATTGATTGACTTGAATTTGTGTATACCCATACTCACCTACACCTGTTTGCGCAACTTTACCACCCAGTAAATGTGTCATTAATTGCATTCCATAACAAACACCCAAGACAGGCTTATTTAAAGTGAATATTTTTTTATCAATACTCATTGCGTTTTGTTCGTAAACTGAATTTGGCCCACCTGATAGAATAAATCCAATCACATCTTGGTCGTCAAAATATTTACTCACATCGAGATGGTCTATTAGTTCACTATAAACACCTAGTTCTCGAATCCGACGCACTAATAATTGGTTGTATTGACTTCCAAAGTCAACTACTAAAATCTTTTGCATATTTACTCCTTAACAAATTGAATTTCTTTACTTACCGGATCTAGTTTTCAAACCCGTGCTAGAGATAAAACATCAAAGTTGTGAGCATCCAGTAAAGCACGACCGGTTTGAAATGATTTTTCAATTAAAATACCAAAACAACGCATTTGCGCTTTTGCTTGCTTAACTAATTCAACCGCCCCTAAACATGCTTGACCGTTCGCTAGAAAATCATCAATAAATAAACAATTGTCGTTTGAATTCAGTAATTTTTTAGAAATTGTTACTTTATAATTAATTTTTTTAGTAAACGAATCTACGTATGCACTATATACTTCTTGATCAGTTGTTACTGCTACTGTTTTTTTAATAATCACTAATGGAACTTTTAGTTTTAATGCTACAAGAATTGCACTAGCAATCCCTGATGATTCAATAGTAATGACCTTAGTAATTTGTTTGTTTTTAAAATACTCATAAAAAGCATCTGCTAATTGATCCATCAGGATTGGGTCAACAGCGTGATTAATAAAACTATCAACTTTTAGGATTTGTTCACTTAAAACAATGCCATCAGTCTTAATACGTTCTTCTAATAATTTCATCATCTTTTTCCTTTTTTCCTTTTTTCATTTTCTTATTGATTTTATTATAAAACAAAAAAGACTACCCTAAATTGTCAGCCTTTATTTATTTTTTCTATTTATCCATTCTCTCTGCTAAATAACGAGCGACATAAACACCACTGGCAGAAGCATGTGATAACGAGTGAGTGACACCGGATGCATCCCCAATACTAAATAACCCTGGTAAAGTTGTTTCTAAATTATGGTCAACATCCACTTCCATATTATAAAATTTAACCTCCACCCCGTATAATAATGTATCATCATTTGCTGTCCCTGGGGCAATTTTATCAAGAGCATATAACATATCTACAATGTCATCTAATAAGCGTTTTGGTAAAACAAGCGAAAGATCACCTGGTGTCGCCTTTAATGTCGGTGTTAAAAAACTACTATCAATACGTGATTGTGTTGAGCGGCGTCCACTAATTAAATCACCTAAACGTTGAACAATAACTCCTCCACCTAGCATATTGCTTAAACGAGCGATATATTCCCCGTATTCATTACTATTTTTGAAGGGTTCGGTGAATTCTTGTGAAACTAATAAAGCAAAATTTGTGTTATTCGATAACATATCCTCCCCTTCATAACTATGTCCATTCGCTGTTAATAAACCTTCCGTGTCTTCTTGCACAACATATCCACGTGGATTCATACAAAAAGTTCGCACTTTATCCCCGTATGTTTTAGTTTGGTGAACAATTTTTGATTCATATAACACATCTGTTAAATGTTTAAAAATTTCGTAGGCCAATTCAACACGTACACCAATATCAACTTTATTGCTTTTGGTTTTAATATTTAGTTTTTTTGAGACTTCTTCCATTCATTTTGAACCACTACGTCCTGTACTAATAATACATTTACGCCCTGTAAATATTTGGTGATCCTCATTTGTAATAGCAAATAAACCATCATTATTCTTAACAACATCAACTATTGCTTTATTGAAATAAAAATCTACTTTATCTTTAAGTTTATCATATAAATTACCCAAAACTACTTGGTTAATATCCGTTCCCAAATGACGAACTTTTGCTCCCAATAAATATAAATCATTTTTTAAACATATGGTTTTTAAGTGGCTATCTACGTTCGCATACATTCGCGCATTTTCACCCCCATTAGCACAATTGATTTTGTCAACGTATTCCATTAAAGAAGTGGCCTCGTCTTTTCCAATATGTGCATATAAAGTTCCACCAAACTCATTAGTAATATTAAATTTTCCATCACTAAAAGCTCCAGCGCCTCCAAAACCATTCATAATTGAATAGTTTCCATTAATTCGAGTTTGCAAGTCTGGTCCCTTCTCAAAAACCGCAATTTTTAAATCAGGCCTTAATTGACTTAATTCATAGGCAGAATAAATACCACCAGGACCAGATCCAATTATTAAAACATCATACATATATCTCATTTACACCTTTTCTTATTTTGTTTGCATTTACGCAATTACTTTTAATTATATTAAGGACTGTTTTATTCTGCACAAGGAATTTTAAAAAATATCTTTTTGTGCTGTATGTTGTTAAATATAGTCCTTAGAAGGATAATAAAAATCGAACCAGTATAGTTCGATTTTTCATGTTTTTTATTTTTATTTATTATCAGTTACTAAAACAGATACTTTTGTTTTAGTTCCCATAAATTTAGTATATTTAACTGTGCCATCCACTTTAGCAAAAAGTGTATGATCTTTCCCTTGTCCAACATTTAAACCAGGATAAATACGGTTTCCTCGTTGACGATAAATAATTTGTCCAGCTTTTGTGAATTGTCCATCACCTAATTTAGCACCAAGATACTTAGGATTTGAGTCACGACCATTTTTAGATGAACCTACCCCTTTTTTTGATGCAAAAAGTTGTAAATTCACATTTCATAATAATTTTTTCATCTTACTATTCCTTTTTCAATTCGTATGTAAATTCATTAATTTCTATATATTGGTTATAACTTTGTGCTATTCCTTGGAGTTGAATAAACAACAAGTTAAGCAGTAAACTATTGTGTTTAGACTTCTTTATGATGATTAATTGGTAGTCACCATCATCGATTTGAACACTAATTGTTTTTTTATCAAACCAATTAAGCGCACTTAAACTAACTGCACTTACCCCTGCACACACTAAATCCTGCCCATAAGGAGCGGACATTGCGTGGCCTTGAATGATTAAACCATTTGGGTATTTATTTATAGAAATCATGATTTGATTAATTATTAATTGACTCAATTCTTAGTTGAGTATATGGTTGTCGGTGGCCTTGACGTTTCATATGGTGTTTTTTAGATTGGTGTTTAATAATGTTAATTTTCTTTTGTTTTCCATGTTTTAAAACAGTTGCTGTTACATAAGCATTGTTTACATATGGGTTTCCAATTTTATTTTCTAACATTACTACTTTGTCTAGTTTTACACTAGCATTAACTTCAGCATCTAGTTTTTCAACATAAATAATATCGCCTTGTTGAACTTTATATTGTTTTGCACCAGTTTGAATAATAGCAAACATATAAGTTCTCCTTTTTATCAACTTAGACTCACCATAGAGGTATTTTAATTTTTTAAAAATTAAAAGTTTAAGACCTGTTCTGCGTGGTTGAAGCTGCATATGAAAGCATACACAGCACCTATTATTATAAAGAAAAACAACTTAATTTGCAACTCCAAGGTTGATTAAGTTGTTAATTTATGTTCTATGCAATTGTAGAATTTGTTGCTTCTGATGGGTTAAATTTAATAACTAATTCTTCTGTTTGTACATTTCTCCCAATTTCATAGAATGCAATACGAATTCTTAACTCATTATCATTATAAGCACGAACAAAGAAACCTCAAGCATTAGGAATTTTTTCACGTGTAAATTCTGTTGTATCCTTGTGTAATTTGCTAATTAAATCAATAATTCGTGCGTTATTAATTGCTAATGGATGTCCTGCGGTTTCACCCTCGCTTAATTGATTATCAGTTGGAACAATTACGTAGTTTTCATTAATGAAATCTCCAATCGTCTTGTTAGGCATATTAATTGTAAGATTTTCATTTTTTCATTGATTAAACAACGCATCAATTGCTGCTTTTTGTTCATCAATTGTTCTTGGTTTTTGTGATGTACCTTGAGTAGTTGTATTTGTGCTTGGTTCGGGGTGGGGATTTTGCACATCTACACCATTAAACTTATTAACTAAATAGTTAATGTACGGTAAATCATAGTAGTCAGCAAAACTAATTTTGTGCTCATCAGTTGGTGCTACACCTTTTTCCAAATCGGTTAAATCACTAATATTATTAATATCAGATCAAGGTCTATTAGTTGTAAAATTACCTTCCACCGATGAAATTTGCAATGATGTTCCGTCCGGTAATGTTGTTGGTAAGATTGCATAAGCGCCACCACCGGTACGATTTCCAATAACAGTTGCTAAATTATTTTCTTTAGCAATCCCTGTCATAATGTTTGCGGAACTAAATGTAACAACACTTGATAAAATAAAGAATTTAAATTTATTTTTATAACTATCTAAATCAGCAAAATCACCATCTGCATTTGTGTCTACTTTAAACTCCTGACGTGAAATAGAACCACTTAAACGATTTACACTGTAGTTAACAATTGGATCATCGGTTAAAAAACCTAGTGCTTTCAACAAAGCAGCAGACATTCCACCACCGTTAAGCGAAAGGTCAATAACCACATTTTTAATTTGTGTATTAGCTGGATTTTCATTATTTTTCGTTGCTAATTCTAATGCTTTTTTAAATAAGGTAAAAGTGTCTTGACCAATTGATTCGTTTTGAATTGCTCTTTTTGAACCTACAACAAAGTTCGGAGGCATTACAAACATTGTTGAGCCATTTGAAGATACTAATGTACCATCTGGATTTTGAATTCCTTGTTGTGTAAAGTAATTACGTTTTTGTTCACTTAAAAAGATACTTGTTAGATAAACATTTTGGAAAGCTAAGTTCTGGTTACCCAAACGCTGGTTTGGTCCAACATTGTAGCTATTATAGAATGAAACTGATTTTATAGATGAGTGTAAATCCTGCAAATTATTTTGAATAACATCAATATAACCATTGTTATTGTCTTCTACATTTGTTGATAGCAATAATTTCTTTTGGTATGGAGATAAAGTATCTTCCCATTTTTGACCATTAGGGAATTTTTCATACTTTAAACCATAAAAGTTATTCATCAAGAAACGTAGTGTGTTGTAGTTGTACTGACGATCTTTTTCTGTTTGGGTAGCAGAATTTAATTTATTTTGCTTAATCTCTTCGTATTTTGGACGGCCAGGAGCTACAAACATGGAAACCCCACTAATATATTCCCCATTAAAGTTCAAGTTGTAATAGTTTGGGGAATTAAAAAGGATATTAAAAATTGATAATGGTATTAAAACATCATTCCCATTTTCGATAAATTTAAGATCAGCTTCCTGCAATGAAAAAGTTCAACTTCGTTTGTTTGGATCGCTCTTTGTCTGCGTTTCTGAACCTTCTAAAAATTGTAGGTAATCTAAATCATTATTAGCGTGTGTGAATCTGTTGAAGTAAGGTGAATCAATTGTAAAAGTATTATTTGCAGTATCAACAATTACCTTTGCATTTTGGTTGCCAAAACTAATGTTATACGTTCAAATACTACCTGTATGTTCAACTAATGTAAAACGTTCGCTTTCAAACACACCCTTCATACGATAAACCATATCCATTAAACCAACATAAAGTACTTTATCACCATTTTCTTGGTAAGTCGTAACTTTACTTTTTTGAACATCAAATGCAGGAAAGAAATTTAAGAAAGTATATGATTCAGCAGTTAAATTTGCTGCAGTCGCATTCTCCTTTTGTTTTGCATTAATATTATTTCTAATGGTTTCAGACAATTTTATTAATGCATCTTTATTTGTTTTAATTGCAACTGGATCAGAGTTTTGGGTAATTTCGTTTGTTAATTCACTAAATTGAGATTGAGAAGATGTTAGTAATTCGCTGTATTTAACCTGATCTAAAAATTTCAATATAGTTTCAACATTTGTTTTAGCTTTTTCGTATTCTGCAAAAGCAACTGATGTTTGCGCAAACGCATCTACTAGTTTCTTTTTCCGAGCACTTAGATTTGCAAAACCTTCTTTAATGGCCACAATTTTTAGATCTAGATCAGCCTTAGTCGCCTCCTTATCTACTAGTTCTGTATTCGCTTTTGTAAATAGTTCATTTGTATCACTAAGTAATTTGTTATATGTTTCTGAAGTGCTGTATTTTTTAGATTCTCTTTTTAAACCATCTAAAAGAGATACGACATTAGTAATTTGTTGTGCAAAATCAGCGCGTGTCTTTAATAAAACATATGCACTACTGAATTTATCGGTGTTTGCTTGATCATCATTTACAATAACATCTAATTCTGCTAGTACTTCTTCAGCAAGTGTCGTTAACCCAGCATAATCAACTTTACTTGTTTTTTTCTTTACAAAATTTGTTTTTAATTCCTCGATTTTTGTCTTAATTGATGCTAAATTATTATCATCTGTTGTCTGAGAAGCAGAAGTTGATGGTTTATCTTGATTTATATTAGGATTCGAAGTTGATGGTTGGTCTTGCTTTGGGTCTTCGGTTTGATTTTTTTGAGCATTACAAGCGGCAGCTACAGCAAGAATCATAGTTGTTAAAGGTACAGTTGATAACGCTCATCATAATTTCCTTTTAAGGTTTTGTTTTTTCATATTTTTTCCTTTCGGTGGCCATTTTTTGAGTATTATAAATTATAGCACACAGGTTTTTCGTTCATAAATAAAGGAGTATTTAATCTTTTGATTTTTGGCAATGTTCACAAAAATATGTGCCACGGCCATTTAATTTAATTTTTTTAACTGGATTGTTGCATTGATAACACAATTGTTTATCACGCCCGTGAATCTGCAAACAATTTTGGTAAGAACCAACACGGTCTTGATCAATCTGGAACGTGTGAATACTCGTTCCATCGTGATCAATCGAATCTCTTAATATGCGTTTAGCGTGTTGGTAGATATTTTGATAATCAAACAATGTTAGTTGAGTGCATTGAACAATCGGGTGAATCTTTGCGGCAAACAAAATCTCATTTGCATAAATATTCCCAATTCCACTAATTCGTTGTTGATCTAATAGGGTTGTTTTTATATCTTTTTTTAAATGATGCAGCTGGTCATAAAAATACTGACCGTCTACTTCTGGATCCAATGGATCCTTATTTACTTTTTTTAATTCTTTAGATGAAACTAAATCATCACGATGATATACATGAAACGTTCCAAATTGGCGAGTGTCATAATAAATCAAACGCTTCTGATTGTCTAAATGAAAGATAATGTGTGAATGTGCACGGTTAATAAATTCGTCTTCGTTAACATAATAAAACCGCCCTTCCATTCGTAAATGAACTTGCAAAACATAATCATTACTCATCATAAACAATAGGTATTTACCAACCCGTTTGATTTCACGAATAAAAGTATTAGTAAACATCTGCACAAAATCTATCGGTTTTAAATTTTTAATGATTTTTGGCAGATGAACATCAATATGATTAATATTTTTAGCACAAACTTGGCTATTTAAATGATTAACAATCACTTGGACTTCTGGTAATTCTGGCATATTTCAAATCCTAATCCGCAAATGAAAAATTAATTTTTCATTTGCTTAAAAATTCTTTTAAATCGTCATCTCTGCGGGTTTTAACTATAAAATCGTGCAGTGGTTGATCTTTTAATAAATCTGTTTTAATTCGTGCTAAATCATAACACATATAGGCACTATTCTTTCCATTAATTAATTTGGTCCTTAATCCGTTGGGATGAACATTGATTTGTTCATAAATGTTATTTAAATCATGATAGTCATAAAGCAGTTGCAGTGCAGTTTGTTTTCCAATTCCCTTAACCCCTAGTAAGTGATCTGAGCTATCACCCGCTAATGCCTTAAAATCAATAATTTGAGCAGGAGTAAGTTGGTTGTTTTGTGATGCAAAATTACTTATTGTATTAGTTTGCAAAACACTAACACCTGTTTTAAATAAATGAACATCAGTTCAATTATTTACAAGTTGCAGCATATCCTTATCCGAACTATACACATCAATTTTAATCCTATGTTCGTTGCATAATGCTGCAAATGATCCAACAAGATCATCCGCCTCATAACCTGGATAAACATAAGTTTTTAGACCAAGTAAATGAAATAATTCATTAATTGGCTCAAGTTGTTGAACTAATGCCTCATCCATTGGTTTCCGATTTTTTTTATAATCCTCATACATTCCTGAACGCAGGGTTTTGTAAGGGCTATCAAGTGCTACTAGGGCGTAATCATATGACTGAAACTGCATTATTTTTTTCAACATTTGACAAACCAATTTAATCGCATTGTTGGGTGGGAGATTGTGTTTCTGATTATACTCAAGTTGTTTATATGACGCAAAATATGCCCGATAAATCAAAGCACTCGCATCTAAAACAAAAGCTTTTTGACTCATTTTTATACCACCCGTACATTCGTGACCCTAAGATAACGATCATTTTTTTCTAAATATATTTCATATTGGTTGTTAATGATTCATTGGTAATCATTAAAACAATTAACATCATAAATATGATTCTTATATGTAAATCTGACACTTCAAAATTTGTTTTTATTCTTTGTTATTTTTTGTTTAACATCATTAATTTGAACACTAATTCACTCTCGAATAGGTAACGCTGACTGTTCTTCTTTTAGAAGATCTAGTCAACTTGTTCCCAAATAATTAATTTCGTCTGCGATAAATTCACTATTACTTGCGAGATTAAATTCATTTTCTATTTCTTGTTTATCAATACTAAAAAAACCATCAGGGATTAATTCGAGCACAGAGAAGTGCTTAATTAAATTTGCTAATAAAAATTTACGTGACACACCATAACTATCAAAGGCACCAATCTTAATTAAAATTTCAACGTTTTTCTGGCTAACCTTATTGTTTTTTAAGTTTAAAAAACATTCTCAATAACTTTTTGTCTTGCGGTTAGTTTGCATAATTTTTTTACAAATTTCATTCCCAAAACCTTTAATGATTTGAAATCCAAAGTAAATTGTTTTATTTTGCACATTGCCATAAAAACCGGTATGACTGTGACGAATATCGATTGGCAAAACATTAATTTGATACATTCTAACTTGTTGTAGATAAGGTTTTAGTTTATTTTTTGCATGGCTCTGGTTATTCAAAAGCGATATCATAAAATCCATTGGATAATGGTGTTTTAAGTAAGCTAATCAATAACTCACTAAAGAATAAGCTAATGAATGTGAATGATTGAATCCATAATTACCAAATTTGTGGATATATTCATATCAATGTAATGCATCAGCTACTGAGTAATTATTTTTAACAGCATTACTAACAAAATGTTCTTTTAATAAATCTAATTGTTGATTATCCTTTTTAGAAATTGCACGGCGGAATAAATCCGCTTGTGCAGCATCAAATTGGGCAATAATTTGAACTAATTTAATGACCTGCTCCTGATAAACAATAATCCCATAAGTTGGAGCAAGAATCTCTTTAATTGCATTATTTGCATATTTCACTTGCTGTGGATATCGCCGGTTTGCTATGTATTGATTGATTTGTTCCTGAGCTCCCGGTCGTAGTAGCGCAGAAACCAATGATATATCTTCAATACTTTGCGGCTTAATGCGCTTAATTAAGTTAGTCATTGCAGGTGATTCTAGTTGGAAAATCCCATGGGTTTGACCGTTTGATAAATCCTTAAAAACAGCAGAATCATTGTAGTTAATATTTAGTAAATCCACTTTGATATTGTAATTTTGTGTTAGTCGCATTTGAATATCTTGTAGAAATGTCAAATTTATTAGACCTAGCAAATCGATTTTAATCAGTCCGAATCGTTCTAAATATTCCATACTGTATTGTGATAAAAAACGATCATTCATTCCTTTCTGCAAAGGAATAACTTCTCTTAATAATGATTGTGAAAGAATAATCCCTGCTGCATGGGTTCCAATATTTCGAGGAATATTAATTAATTTAATTGCTAAATCAAATAATTGTGGATAGCGTTCGTAGTCTTGATGAAGTTTTTGCAATAACAAGGAAATATTATTATCATCATCAAGATTATCAATGCTCTTGCAAATATTATTAATAGTATTCAAATTAATTTGCAAAATTCGACCAACATCACGAATAGCTGTTTTGATTTTAATTCGCTGAAATGTCACGATGTATGCAGTGTGCTCGTTAGTATATTTATCAAATAAATACTCGAATACTTCATCTCGTCGACGATCCATAATATCAATATCAATATCTGGCATTGTCTTTCGCTTTGGATTTAAAAATCGCTCAAAGACTAGGTTATATTTAATCGGATCTACATCTGTAATATTTAAACAAAATGCAACTAATGAACCCGCTGCACTCCCACGTCCTGGTCCAATAAGAATATCCTGATTTTTTGCATAATTAATAAAATCCGCGACAATCAAAAAATAATCTTCAAAATGCATCTGAGTAATCACATTAATTTCATATTCAAGACGTACTTGATAATTTTTATATAAAGGATGATTGTTCCCAATACGTTGTTCTAAGCCATCCTGGCATAGTTGTTCTAATAATGCCGAAGAAACAATTAAACTACTAGGTTGAAATACTGGAATATTCATTGGTAAGTTTTTGATTTCTAAATGAACTTGGGTTAATAACTTATTTAAATTTTCTAAACCAATAGGTAAATAATTATTTACTAAATCGTCAAAATTATACAGATATGCATCACGATTATTTTCTAAACCAGTTTCTTCTTCAAATAACTTATTATTTTTAATCACATGTAAGGCAACATATGCTTCATAATCATCTGCGTCTTTAAAATAGGCACTATGGCAAGCAATATAATTGGGTGCCGATAAATCATCAGCAACGAAAAAATGCGGGTCATCAAATGTGATATCGCCCTGTTTTCTAATGATAAAAAGATGAGGGGTAATATTTAATAAAAACTCTTCTTCTAGCATTAAATGAGATGATATTTTCATCAACTGCTGATAGCCATAATAATCCTTAGCAATCACAACAAGAAGACTATTTTTATAAATAAACTCTAATCCCAAAACTGGCTTCAATTGGTGTTTAATTGCTAGATCGTAAAATTCCACTGCTCCGTACATATTATTCACATCTGTCAAGCAAACGTATAACATTTGGTTTTTTTTAGCAAATAAAACTAGATCTTCAATACTGAGTGTTGAAGATAAGAGTGAATAGTGTGAATGGGCATTGAGATTAGCGTACATAAATTATTTTTGTTTCTCTTTTTGTTTAATTAGTTCTTTAATTTGTTTACGTTTTTTAGGATCAGTTACCTCATAATCTAATTGATACTGAAGATCTTCAATTGATTGCTCATGTAATGGTTTATCTGTAAAAATGTCATTAACATCAAAAACTGACGTGACTAAATCATGTTTTTTCTTATTGTTCATAATTACTCCTTTGATTATCAACTTCACATATTAATGTTTGTAAATCGTTAATAAAGTTTTTTAATTCATCTAGACTTTTTAAATAACAACCAGATGCTAAATCATGTCCCCCACCATTATATTTATTTGCTACTAAACGAATCGGATAAACACTAGAGCGTAAAGAAATTTTATAATGGTTATCTTCAGGTACATAATAAATTACAAATCAAATTTGCGCTTCTTTAATACTTGCAAGTAGATTAACTTTTTCTCCTCAACGGTCAAAATTATATATTTCATTTCATGCAGGATCAACTAATAAATAACCAATATTGTTTTCAATATGCATTTTTGTCATTAATTGAGCATCAAACAAAGCTTCCTTGTATGATCGACTATACAGTTTACTATAAATTGGATGATGTTGAACGCCATTTTCATTAAACCAAGCCATTAAGTAATATGTATCTTTATCAACCTTATCGTACATCAACCGATTTGAATCAGTAGTTAATCCAATCAATAAATACTCAAGAGTTTTACGGTCATAGTTTAATTTGCTTTCTTTAATTGCTAAACCTATTATTTCACATGCTGCAACCGATGTTTCATCAACATAAGAAAAATTTGTAAACGTTGGGTTTTTAATATGGTGGTCAATCAATATCGTTTTTTTGCAAAAGCTATGTTGATGAGTTAAAACACGTTCATCATTTGCTGTATCAACAATAAACCCTACAGAATCTTTAATAAAATCAAGACTAACTTCTTCGTTACTGAATTCAAAAAAACCTTTAAAATCCGCCGAATTTAAAATATTAGTTCCAATAATTTTAACATCTAATCAAAAGGCATTTAATCGTAAAAAACGGGCCAACGCAAATGCACTTCCCAAAGCATCTCCATCGGGATTAATATGCACAAAAATACTAGCTTTATTATATCCTTCGGTATGTTTAATTCATTCGAATGCAGCAGTTTGATAATTAATCATTATTTTTATTTAAATCCTTTACATTAATTTTTGTAATATGGTTATTAATCGTTGATTCTAAAATACCTTCAATAACAATTGATTCATTTTCTAATGCTTTAACCATCGCAAGTTTTGGCGATGTTGCCGGAGCGGGAGGAGCAAACGCGGAACACGAATCATCATAAGGTAATATACTTGTTGCATAAGTATTATATTTAATTGCTAATTCAATGATCTCACTCTTATCATAGGTCACCAATGGACGAATGATCAAAAAATCTGAAATTGCATCCGAAATCACTTTCATTGAGGTTGTAGTTTGGCTAGCAACCTGATTTAATGATTCTCCAGTTACTAGGAAGTCTGCGCTGTTTTCCAAAGCAACCGCTTTTGCAATTCGCATAAAATATCGACGCATCAAAATAATACGATAAGAAGGTTTTGAGACATGCCCTAATTCTTCTAACATTGGTGTAAAATTACAAATAAATAAACGAGCATTGCACAATTTATTGCCTAGGGTAATTAACGAAGATAAATCTTTAACCTTATCTAAAGCTTTTTCTTTTGTGTGTGGTGGGGTAATAAAAGTAATAAAATCAACCGCAATTCCTCGTTTCATCACCTGACGAGCTGCAACAGGGGAATCAATTCCACCTGATAATAAAACTAATGCACGTCCATTAATTCCAACAGGCAAACCCTTGGCTCCCTGAATTTTTTTATAATATATAAAACATTCATTATAATTAATTTCAACGGTAATTAATAAATCTGGCTGGTGAACATCAACTTTTAATGTTTTATTGTTGCGTAATAAGACACCAGCTAAGTGGCGTTTTAATTCGTCAGAATTGTACCCAAATGTTTTATCTTTGCGCTTTGCTTCGATTTTAAAAGTTAAATTATCCTTTTTGATTAAAGATAAAGTTGTTTGTTCAATAAGATTAATATCCTTAGGAATTTTATATGCTAAACTAAAATGAGCAATACCATTAACTTCTTTTAAAATTTCTATAATTTTTTCTAAATCATTATCTGTAAAATTTTCAATAAGTGCAAAATCATACGCAATTTGAAAAACCAAATTATCGAATTGCGCTAGTGCTTGTTTAATGTTCCTTCCTAAACATTGAACAAAGGATTGTCTATTTTTCCCTTTTAATGTTAATTCGCCGTATTTAATGTAAATTATTTGTTTATTCATATATTAAATCATTTCTTATCTTTAGGGGTTAGTTCTGGAGAAATTCCAGTTTCAATATGTTGTTTATATCATTCTTTGCAAGGGTCATAAACAACGTTTTTAAATTTTTCCAAGTCAACACTAAAATCTTGGAACCATAAATCAGCTGTTGCAGGATCATAGCTGTTTGGGTCAATGTAATGTTTTGTGTCTAAAAAACTAACCACAAACATACCTTTTGTCTGGTTACGCAAATATAGATATAAACCTAGTTGTAACATATAATTTTTAGGAATTGTGAGCTCATTATTAACAAATCAGCTGGCTTTTTTTGCTCCTATTTCCTTTACAATTGGATAATCATTTTGATCTTTTTGTAAAACCGGAATCTCATCAACAACTTTGTACAAAAACTTATCCACTGAGGATGTTTTAATTTCTAACATTGGGCCATAATTGTAATCAACGGCATTTTCCAAATTAATTGGCTCGCCATCTGGAATACCACCAAAAATTGGATCTTCTTTGAACATATCAAAACCAATTTTAATTGGATCGTATGAAACAAACCTATGAGGAAGTCGCAGATGAACCTCGTTAAAAATTTTACTTTCAATGATATTCCCCGCATTTGCATGTATTGGATCAATGTCTTCTTTGTAGATACGCACCATTGAACATCACACTTTTAATGGGGAGGCATATTCTCCTAAACCCATAATCTCTCCCAAACGACTACCTGTAATTTTGGCAAAACGGTGCTTATTCTCTTCAACATATTTTTTAGTCAAAATAATCCGATTATCTTGAAGAATAAAATCTTCTCCGTATTTTTTAATAAATGGCATAATAATTCCTTATTTTTTAGTATTATATATATTTTACAAGGTTATTTACTAAATTATTAAACCTATTTTCTAATATAATTAACCGTATTAAAAAAACAAATTACTATCAACAAACCATGTTTTTTAGAATTTAATAAGAAATGTTGCCATTAGCATTTGACATTTAATTTTAAAATCCTTAGAATTATTAGTTTAATAGTAATTACAAAATCTGTCTTGTGTCATTAACAATAGATAATAATTTTTCTTATTTTGTGTTATAATATTAAAAGACTTATAAACTGATTTAATAAATTTTCACTGAGGAGGCGATTATATGGCTAATATTGTATCAAACGAAAAATCTTACCGTCACAACGAAAAGGTTCGTAAACAAAATCACTCAAAGATGTCTAAATTACGTACTGTGGTTAAGAAAGTGCGTAATTCTGAAAACCTTGAAAATACAGCAGTTGCTTACTCAGTCATTGATAAAACTGCATCAAAAGGTGTTATTCATAAAAACAAAGCGGCACGTTTAAAATCACGTACAGCTAAGGCTTTAAATAAAACTGTTGCTCAACAAGCAGCATAGTTATATAAAAATGAAGTAAAAAAACAACACTGTATGGTGTTGTTTTTTTATTTTTTGCCGTTAGGGTTCATTTGAATTCCTCTGTTGCCTTGGTTTTTAGCGTAGGTAGAATTTGTGCCTTTGGTCCCTTTATTCGGATTCGATATGTCTGCGTTATGATTTCGGGCCATTAAATAATACACCACCTTTCTGTTGATTAAATATTTCTTTCGAATTAAAAAGTAGCATTTTCACACTTATATTATATCTGGTTTTAAAATAATAAATATTCCTTCAATAATTAGTTGTATAAATAAATATATATTAGCTTTGCTAAAAATATGCATTTCAGTTAAAATTTATCTATATCCAAAAAGGAGGATTATTATGAAAAAAACAGTTGTTTTATACGCACGGATTTGTCCAACAGATCCAGTCCATACAAAATACTTATTTGATGCGTTTGCAAATGAAACTAATTTTGACACACGCTTCATTGATGCATCGCAACCGTTTGATTTTGAAAAAGAAAAAGAATTTATTTACCAATACGACCGAATTATCTTCTTATTCACAATTAATTGATTTAATATGCCATGATCATTATCACGTTATTTTGCAGAAGTATGACGCACTAAACCGTTTAATGTAACTGGCAAAGATGTTTATAAAGTAATAACAACCGGTCGTAAGCAAGAACATTACCAACGCACAGGTGAAAATGCTAGTGGGTATAATGTAGATGATTATTTAAATAATATGAATGGAATGTTGAAATCCGTAAAAACTAACATTAAGGAAACATTTACTTACCATAACTGTGTAGAATACAATCCCGAAACCCTTAAAGAATTTAAAGACGAAGTTATTAAGTTTTTTAACAATCTAGATTAAATGCAATTAATAAAAATTCTTCATAATTTTATTAAAAATAAACAATATCAAAAACAAAATAAACATGATTGAGCCTGAACTAATCATGTTTATTTTTATGAATATGAAAACAAAAACTATTATATCCGTCTTAAAAATAACTTTCTAAATCCCTATGAACCTCTGTTGTTTAACCATTATTTTACTGCCGATCATTATTACGATCCAATCAATCATAATTTAATTAGTGTTGCACTTGCTACTGATAAAAATAATATAGTTGATGATTGATATTTAAATCATTTATTTACTTTTTTAGTAGATTTAGAAAATAATGAAATTGTTGATATTATTGCTCAAAAAATGTATTTTGACTTCCAAGAATATATCAACATTGTTCCTAGTAATAAATTCAAAGATAAATTTTTGAGCTTATACGAAGAATTTAAAAGAAGTTTGACATTAGTTTTATCGCATAATGATTTATCAATCTTTAATATTATTACAAACAAAAGGACTAATTTATTTCAAGTTATCGACTTTGAACTTGCAGCATATAGTTTTAAATATTATGATTTATTTAATTTTATACGTTCAATCGAAGATATAAACCAACAGCATTTAGTACTTAATGTTATTAAAAGTAAATATCTTTTTAATGATTCATTTATTTATTCATATATGTTTTTTGTAAACTACTTTGCTTACACATGAGCGGTTTATCAAACAAAAATAGGGCATAAATCATTTATTAAACCATATATCAAACACACAGAAAATCAATACGAATATTGGTATTATAAAATAAAATTGTAATGTTTAAACATTACAATTTTATTTTTATTCCATTGCTTTTTATAGCTTAAATATTTTGTCTTTTTTAAAACAAAAAAGAACTGATTACTCAGTTCTTTAATTTAATTTGCGTGGCGATTTCCTATTTTGTTTTAAACTATCTTCGGCTCGAAAGTGCTTGACTTCTGTGTTCGGGATGGGAACAGGTATTTCCACTTT
>NZ_JAOXHM010000007.1 GCF_025780075.1 Ureaplasma sp. ES3154-GEN
ACATCTAGTAGCAAACAAGAAAGTGGTTCATCATCAACAGGAAACGGTCAAAACGAATCTCAACAACCGAGTCAAGAATCTAATAATCAAGAAGGTGCTACAAGTACAGGTACAACTTCAACATCTAATAGCGAAGGAAGTAGTTCAACAGAACAACCATCACCATCAACAACTTCAACTGAAACTCAACCAGGTTCTAATAATTTAACTTCTCCTACAGAACCAACAACTGAAGCTGCTGCATAATTTAAAACATAAAAAAATAAAAGTTGTTAATTGCTAAAAATTACTAATATTTACACTAAAAAACACTATTTATTTGTATAGACAAGATTACACAAAAACACAATAAAATTTATTTTATTTTTCATTATGTTTTTATGTGTTATTATTAATATGTTTTCTTTTTTAGGGAAACATATTTTTTTTATCTTTTATAAGGAGATTTTGATGCAAAAAACAATATTACATCTAAGAAATATTTCTAAATCTTATGATGATGGTTTTACTGCTGTTAATAATTTTGATTTAGAAATTAAAAAGGGTGAATTTGTTACACTTTTAGGACCAAGTGGTTGTGGAAAAACGACCGTCCTTAAAATGATTGCAGGTTTTGAACAACCTACACATGGAAAAATTTTGTACAACGGTATTGACATTAAAGATATGCCAATTCGTATGCGACCAACTTCCACAGTCTTCCAAGACTACGCTCTTTTTCCGAATATGACTGTTGCTCAAAATATTAAATACGGTATTCGCTTGATGCGCAAACCAAAAGAGAATATCGATCCAAAAATATATGAGGCCGCTGAAAGAGTTTATCAATTAGCAAAGAAAAAAAGTCAAACAAAAATCAAAGAAATTGAAGTGAAAAAAAATAATCTTTGAAATGAGATTAAAAAACTAGAAGCTTTTTATGAAACTGATGAGTTTCTAAAAGAAATTAAGACGATGCGGAAAAGTCAATATTTAGCATCGATGGATGAGTTAAAAAATAAACGACACTCCATTATTACTAATAACTCTACTAATCAAAATGCTTTGCTAAACGAAGTAGATAAAGAAATTAACAAATTAAAAGTTAATTATCAAAAGAAAACAAAAATTGATCAAAAATATGACCGATTAACATTTAAATACAATGATTTAGATTACTGAAATTCATATTGACAAATTTATCCATCTAACAAAAAAGAAGAGTTTGAAAATAAGAATATTACTCGTTTATTAACCAAAGAGGAAATTAACGAAAAAGCAAAACGAATCATTCATTTAGTTGGGCTTTCTGATAAAGTAAATAATTTCCCATCTGAACTTTCTGGTGGAATGCAACAAAGAGTTGCGTTAGCGCGTTCAATTGTTATTGAACCTGAAATTATTTTATTAGACGAACCTTTAAGTGCTTTAGATGCGAAAGTGCGTCAGCAACTGCAAAATGAGTTGAAAAAACTTCATGAAACACTAGGAATTACTTTTATCTTAGTAACTCACGACCAAGAAGAAGCTTTATCTCTATCTGACAAAGTAGTTGTGATGTCTAATGGTCAAATTGAACAAGTTGGAACTCCAAGTGATATTTATGACTCGCCAAATTCGCTATGAACAGCAAATTTTGTCGGACGAGCAAACATTTTTGAAGGAATATATAAAACTAAAGGCGAAGTTGTTTTTGATGATATTTCATCAACAACAGATGTAATTAATGGTTTTAAAGAAAATGAAGATGTATACATTATGATTCGTCCAGAAGACTTTGATGTAGTCGATAAAAACAAAGGAAGTATCAATGCAACAATTGAATCGGTTCTTTACAAAGGACTGATGTGGGATATTAAATGTAATTACCAAGGCAAGCTTATTAATGTTGAGGGAATTAATGAAGTTAAAGTTGGTGATGAGGTTGGTTTAGATTGGGATGATATTGATGTTCATGTAATTAAAAAGGGAGTGAATGATGAAACAACAATTAGCAAATAAACAAAAGTTATTTAGTTGAAAAAAAGTTAAACCCACCAAAGGTTTGGTTTTAGCGATTCCTTATTTTTTGTTAACTATTTTTTTGTTTATTATCCCTTTGATTGTGGTTTTAATTAGTTCCTTCAAGACAACAAATGATCCAAATGTTGGACAAATTACAGTCGCTGATAACTGGGATGTTTTAACACCGACAATTGGGTTAAAAATTTGAAACACAATTTGAATTAGTTTTATCTCTACATTTATTGGGTTACTTATTGCACTTCCATTTACATATTTTTTAGCAAAAACAAAAAATATTGTGCTGCGCGCAATTGCAATTGCATTGATTACTGCACCAATTTGAATGTCAATGTTAATTAAGTTAATCGGAATTAAAACATTTTTAGATGTGGTACACGGACATAATAATTCAACGTATGGTCATTTCTATACAATTATTGGTCACGTGTTTATTTATATGCCGTTTATGCTTTTACCTTTATATACTGCACTATCGCATATGCCAAAAAACCTTGAACAAGCGAGTTATGATTTAGGAAGAGGACATATTTATACATTCTTTCATGTAACAATTCCGTATATTAAAAATGCTTTGATTTCAGGGACAAGTGTTATGTTTTTATCTTGTTTAACATCAGTTGTTATCTCTGGATTTATGAATATGTCAAATGACTCTGATTTGATTGGTGGAATTATTTTAATTACAGGGGAAAATGGGACTTCAAACCCTGCTCAATTAAGTCGAGCTGCAACATTAACTTTACTCATTAGTGTGATTATTCTTGCGTTATATGTTACGTTAGTAATTTTTCCTCGTTTGGTAATGAAACTTGTAAAACGTTCATCAATTAAGAAAGGGCAACTATAAAATGGGGTATCATTTTGTCCAAAATGGTCAAAAAGTTGATCAAACAAAGTTAGTTAACATTCAAAAAACTAACAATTTACTAGCTAAAAGAATAGGAAATAATAAATTAACAAACGAAGATAAACAAATATTTGAGCAGGTTGTTGGCTATAAAAATATTAATAAAACTCAGTCGCTGGCAAGTTGGTTTCGTCGTTTCTACATTTTTATTGTTCTTGCTGTTATTTATATCCCTTTATTGATGATTATTTTTTTGGCATTTACTGAACCGTCAATTAAAGGAAATATTACAACTGCCTTTCAATGAAACGCAGGAGAAAATTTTTTGGAATTAGGGAGTACACAGTTTACGACTGCGTTGCTAAACACAATCATAATTTCTGCAATTGTGATTCCGATTTCAATTTTTTTGGGTTTAATTACAACTTTTGGGATTTGACACGCCCGTTCAATTTATAAAAAAACGGTATTAAATACTTCTAAAACAAATATTGCAGTTCCTGATATTATTACAGGTATTTCGTTAGCTTTGTTATTCACAGCAACATTTTTACCATTGGGATTGAATTTTGGTTTTGGATCAATTGTATTAGCACACATCTCATATTGTACACCATATGCTATTATGATTTTTTACCCCCGAATGATGAAGATGAATAAGAACTTAATTCTGGCATCTTATGATTTGGGATACACAAAAATTAAGACGTTTTTTAAGGTAGTTATTCCCCATCTTTTGCCTTCATTAGCTTCAGCGATTATTGTAGTTTTCGCTATTACATTTGATGACTATGCGATTACTCGTTTAGTTGGTGGAAAGGTAAATACAATTTCTACGGAAATTTACCAAATGGCTAAGGGTATTAAATCCTGAGCAATTGCTTTTGGTGCCCTAATGATCATGGTAACTATTTTAATAGTAGCGATTATCGGAATCTATCAATTTTCAAAGGCAATCCAAAAGAAAAGAATTATGAATCAGAAACGTTTATTAGTGTGAAAAAAACAGGAGTAAACGATGTCAAAAAAATGAATTAAAAGAAGCTTGTTACTTGGGGGAATAACAGGTTTAGTTGTTCCATTAACAACAGCGTGTGCTGTAGGGACAAATAAATTTGTAGTAGGAAATTATGATGCATATATTTCACCCAAAGTATCAGATGAATTACAAACAAATTTCAAAACTAATCACAATAACTTTTTAAGTTATTTATATTATTCTAATAACGAAGTTGTTGAGGGCTATCTAAAAGCAAAATCACTTGATATTGCTGTAATTTCGCAATACACAGTTGCAAAATTAGCGAAACGTGGTGTTATTAAAAAACTGGATTGATCAAAATTTGATTTGCACGATAAAGATGGACAACTTATTACTTCAAGTAAACAATTAAAATCCATTTTTAGTGATACTACATGGTTATTATCGCAGGCATATAGTGATTACTTAGGGGATTTAGACGGAGATAATGAAAAGGAACAATTACTTGATTATATGGTTCCGTATTTTTATCAAGACTTAATTTTTGGCTACCGTGGTCAAGTGATTGAAAAATTAAAACCCGAAAATAACCCAACCTGATCTGATATTTTTTGGGCAATGCAAAATGATTCTCGCTTTAATCCTAATAAAAAAGTCGACCTTTATACACGGGATGAAGAAACTGTTTCAACTAACAAAAATCTTGCCCGCTTAACGTTTATTAGTGATCCAAGAACGATTTATGACTTAGCACGGATTATTGAAACTTCGGAAAATTTAAGTGAACAAGATTATAAAGATCTTGTCAAATGACAAACTTGAATTAATTTAGAAAAAACCAAAGAAAATCCTGATTTAGCAAAAATTCTAAAATGGGAAGAGTTGTATAGAGAAAAAGCCCCGCGTGTACATATTCAAAATAATGCAAAAATTAAAGATATTGAGAAAACGTTTAATTATCTTCTACGATATACAAAGGACTTACCACATAATACTGTACGTTTTGATCCCAATTCAAACAATGTTTTAAACAATCTGGCCACATTAGAAACGGTTGGAGTAATTGGTTATAATGGAGATATTTCATTTGCTCTTAATGGTGGAGAATACGCTGATGTACCACAATATAAAAACAAAATTCCAACAACCGAAGATTTCCATTTTGTACGTCCAAAGTATACTCTAAATGTAATGGATGGATTTGTGATCAATGCGTTAGTAGACGAAGAACATATTGAAGGAGCATATGATTATATTAAGCAACTAATATTTCAAGGAATTAATGACGTTGAAAATGATGGTGTTTTACGTTGAGGGTTAAAAATTCATAAAGGGATGAATGATCAAGATATCGAAAAATACGAAACAACAAATCTTGATGACGAAGAAGAGGGCGATGTATTGAGTGATCAAGGTTATTTATATGCACCAATGCAAAATTTTGATTATGTGAACTATACCCCAACTTTGCGTGCAATTTATGATAATGTCCTTGATGAATCGGAAGGCTATTTAGGGAACGATGCTTTTCAGATTGATTTAATCAAGGAACGTTTAGCAAATCAAGCAAATAGTAATTTCTTAGAAAACGAATATTTTGGGATTAATTCAAATTATGCAACTAAAAGAGAACGTCAAAACAAGCATATTTTATTTGATGAACTAGCTAATGTAATTTATGCATTATTTGAAAAAAATAAAAAAGAAGATGGAAATTTTGATTTTGATGTTAATTTTTTGGATGAAGAAATTAGTATTGAAGAAAAAGAACCAGTTATTGTCTTCGAAAGTCTTAAAAACGCCTTATTAACTGCTGGGCTAATCAATTCTAATATTGATGATCAAGAATTAAAAAGAATTTTAGCAACTAAACTTACTAATCTATATGATGGGTTAGCAGATGAGATTGCAGAAAAAATTGCGTTAAACAACATTAATCGTGAAATTTTTAAAGTTGTTTATAATTTATCAACACTTGAAAGACCAATTAATGATTTAACGTTATCAAACATTATCATCGCATATGATGATTACCGAGCAAAAAATTAGGAAAATTTAAAAAGTTTAGTGGTGTTACACTAAACTTTTTTATATTCCTTTATAATTAAATAATGTTAGAAGGTTAATTATTATGACATACAGCTATACAATCGAACAAAAACAGAAAGTTTTAAATTTTATTACAAAACACTTTGGAACCCCTTATAAAATCATAAGTTTAAATTCATTTAATCGTGGAATCCCGATTGACTATGATTTGATTTTAGTTAAAACAGAATCGACGTATTTATTAATGACTATTGGGTTAGGGGCGTTTGATTCGCACAACCATATCGAACAAACTAATGAGCGATCAGAAATTTATCTGGAACTATCATTAGATTTAGATTTAAATAATCCACAAAACTACTGAATTATTAATTTTATAATGAATATTGCAAAGTATTCTTACGAACAACATTTAACTTTAAAATGATTACAAGTATTTATTAATCCTAATTATTTTGCTCATTCCAATAAAGTGGCGGGCTATTTAGATTTACCGTGAAACAAGGTGGATGCAAATGATTTTCAATTAAAAAATGATTTTATTATTTCGTTTTACCAGGTTGTTATCATTTGCGATGATGAATTGTTTTATGGAAAGGAAAATGGTTTTAAACAACTTGCAGAATTCTTTGAAAACGACAATAGCCGTGTTGTTAATTTAACAAGAAAGTCTTTAGTTAAAAAATAGTATGAAAAATAGCACCAAGATGATCGATAAAATGCCTCATTTGGTGTTTTTAGATATAGAAGCAACAGGACAAAGAAATGCAGATATCATTCAGATTAGTGGAATTAAATTGGATTTGATAACACACAGGAAGAAAGAATTTAACCAGAAGTATTATTCTTCACAACCAATTCCATCCCGAGTCCAATATTTATTGAATTTTAAAAAGAATTTTAAAAATTTTGATAAATATCCTTTGATGAACAAGACTGAAGCACAAAAAATTTATGATTTTTTGTTAAATAGTGTTATCGTTGTTTACGGAAATTTTGATGAGGTTTTATTGCGGAATTTATTCACAAAATATAATTTAGATCACACTAAATTGGTTTATTTTGATATTTCACTTTTATTTATTAACCATCATAAAACAACCTTTAATTTAAATAGTTTGGCACGGATTTTAAAAATTAATTTTTCAGAATATAATACCCACTCAGCACAGTATGATGCATGATTGTTAGAAAATGTTTTTTTTACTTTATTGCAGCTACCAGATCGACATTGATCAGATCTTGAACAATTAGGATTGTTTTATCCTAAGCGATCTGAAGTTTTTTATGTTTTTGACCAAAATGCATGAAACGATCGTAAAAAACCAACCAATAAAGCGATCCTAATTACTGATTTTGATGTTCACAAAAAAATTAATTATGTTATCTATGATTGTATAAAACAAGGAATTATTAAACGAGGACATATTAATTTAACTCAGAAACAAACCGCCCGTATTCATCTAGAAATGATGCTTAAAGACCTAAAACGTTTTCCTTTATATACAGATCATCGTTTTAGCGTTCGTAAATGACACCAATTGCTCAACGAATACAAACTTCCTCGTCAGGAGGTTAAATACATTAATTTAACTTATTTAAAAAAAGATTATCCGTACTGAGATTCGTGACAACTAATTCAAAAAATCGGCCACTATTTTTATAACCACCAAATCAATGGAACAAAGGAATACTGAATTACATGTTAAAAGAAATCAAAATAACTGCAAACGAAGCTAACCAACGACTTGATCGTTTTTTACTAAAGGTCTTTAAAAATGTTACTCGAATGAATATATATAAGATGATTCGAACAAAAGATGTTAAAGTAAATGGAAAAAAGGCCAATATTGAGTATAAATTAGTTGTCGGTGATAGTGTTCAGGTTTTTATGCATGCAAACACACTTGAAGAAAATCGTAATCTAGATTTTTTAAAAGCAAACGATGATCTAGACATTATTTATGAGGATAAAAATATTCTTGTTTTGCACAAACCTGTTGGCCTAATTGTTTATGAGGATATTAATCAACAAGATGATACATTAACAAAGAGAGTCAAAAAGTATCTCGCTCGAACAAAACAATACAATCCTTTTGATACATCTTCTTTCACTCCTAGTTTGTGTCATCGATTGGATCTAAATACATCAGGTTTAATAGTGGCCGCAAAAAACGCAACAGCATTGCGAAATATTACTGCAATGTTTAAAAACAATGATGTGGTTCGTAAATACCAATGTTTAACGTACAACAAACATCCTAAAAATCAAGATGTAGTACAAAATTTTATGTATAAGCGACCAGATGATAATTTAATGGTTGTACAAGATTTTAAAACTAAAGACAATAAGACGGCAATTACAAAGTATAAATTTATTAAGCAATTTGGGTCGTATTATTTGTATGACGTTGAACTATTAACAGGAAGAACACATCAGATTCGTGCAGTTATGAACTATTTAGGTATGCCTTTAGTTGGGGAAACCAGATATATTGGCAAACAAATTAACAAGGACTATAATTACAAAAATCAATGTTTGGTTTCCTATTATATAAGGTTTAAGGATTTAAGCAATTATGAATCTGAAATGCACTATTTATCTAATAAAGAATTTAATCTTAAAAAAATTTGATTTTTAGGTTAAATTCTTTTTCTTTTTAATGTATAATATTTATTAGTGTTTTTTAAAAAGTCAAACACAATAAAAAAATAATAAAATTTTTTAAAAAAGTATTGACAAATTACTTTTAAAAGCACTATAATATTATGGTGTGCTTAACAAGAAGCACAGCAAAATGATCTTTGAAAACTAAATAGAATCCGTCAATTTTTAAGAGTTTGATCCTGGCTCAGGATTAACGCTGGCGGCATGCCTAATACATGCAAATCGAACGAGGTTAGTTTACTAAC
>NZ_JAOXHM010000008.1 GCF_025780075.1 Ureaplasma sp. ES3154-GEN
AAAAAAGAACTGATTACTCAGTTCTTTAATTTAATTTGCGTGGCGATTTCCTATTTTGTTTTAAACTATCTTCGGCTCGAAAGTGCTTGACTTCTGTGTTCGGGATGGGAACAGGTATTTCCACTTTGATATCTTCACCACACCAGATCGATGCTTGAAAACTAAATTTTATCAACAAGTTGTTTATTAATCAGAGAATTTCAATAAGTCTTCGAATAATTAGTATCAGTTAGCTAAACACGTCACCGTGCGTACACATCTGACCTATCAACGTTATAGTCTTTAACGATTCTTATTCCATTTAAGGAAGAGAAGATTAATCTTGAAGTTAGTTTCACACTTAGATGCTTTCAGCGTTTCTCTATTCCACACGTTGCTACCCTGCAGTGCAGCTGGCGCTACAACAGGATCACAAGTGGTGTGTCCATTCCGGTCCTCTCGTACTAGGAACAGCTCTTCTCAATCTTCTAACGGGCATGACAGATAGGGACCAACCTGTCTCACGACGGTTTGAACCCAACTCACGTATCTCTTTAATCGGCGAACAGCCGAACCCTTGGAACCTGCTCCAGCTCCAGGATGAGATGAGTCGACATCGAGGTGCCAAACAGTGCCGTCGATATGAACTCTTGGGCACTATCAGCCTGTTATCCCCAGAGTAGCTTTTATCCGTTGAGCGATGGCGTTTCCATACACAGCCACCGGATCACTATGACCTAGTTTCCTACCTGCTCGACATGTATGTCTCGCAGTCAAGCACCCTTATACCATTACACTCTAAACACGATTTCCAACCGTGCTGAGGGTACCGTTGCGCGCCTCCGTTACCTTTTGGGAGGCGACCGCCCCAGTCAAACTGCCCACCTAACAATGTCCTCCGACCAGATAATGGTCGCAAGTTAGGGAGATCTTATTGCAAGGGTAGTATTCCAACGACGACTCCATATACCCTAGCGAGTATATCTCAAAGTCTCCTACCTATGCTCTACAAGCAATAAAATATCCCAATATTAAGCTACAGTAAAGCTTCATGGGGTCTTTCCGTCCAATCACGCCAAGAGGGCGTCTTCACCCTCACCAGGATTTCACCGAGTCTACAGTTGAGACAGTCAAGAGATGGTTACACCATTCAAGCGGGACGGAATTTACCCGACAAGGAATTTCGCTACCTTAGGACCGTTATAGTTACGGCCGCCATTCACTGGGGCTTCAGTCAAAAGCTTCGCATTGCTGCTAACATTCTTCTTTAACCTTACAGCATTGGGCAGGTGTCACCCCATATACATCGTCTTGCGACTTAGCATAGAGCTGTGTTTTTGTTAAACAGTCCCCCCTCGCTATTCACTGCGGCTGGTTTTTCTCCAGCACCCCTTTTCGCTAACTTACGGGGCTAATTTGCAGAGTTCCTTAACTGTAGTTAACTCGCTAACCTTAGGATATTGATCCTTGACCACGTGTGTTCGTTCTCGGTACGGACTACTTATTGATTAACGCTAGAAGCTTTTCTTGGAAGCATGATGTATATGTCTTCTCTACTGCCCGAAGGGTTCGATCGTATTCATAACTTAACCTTATGGTGAGCGGATTTGCCTACTCACCAGTCTTGTTATTTAAACCGGAATCCGATAACCGGCACATATTAACCTTCTCCGTCACTCCATCACTCAATACGTAGGTGCAGGAATATTAACCTGCTTTCCATCGACTACGCCATTTGGCCTCGCCTTAGGATCCGACTTACCCTGGGAGGACGACCCTTGCCCAGGAAACCTTAGTCAATCGGTTTGAGAGATTCTCACTCTCATTCGTTACTCACGCCAGCATTCTTACTTGTATAATGTCCACTAGTGTTCACACTCTAGCTTCGTCCTTTATACAACACTCGTCTACCGCTACCATAAATGGTAACCCAAATCTTCGGTTATATGCTTAGCCCCGTTACATCTTCCGCGCAGAATCTCTAAACAAGTGAGCTGTTACGCACTCTTTAAACGATGGCTGCTTCTAAGCCAACATCCTTGCTGTTTGAGAAATTCAACATCGTTTTCCACTTAGCATATATTAGGGACCTTAGATATTGGTCTGGGCTGTTTCCCTCGCGACAATGAAGCTTATCCCCCACTGTCTGACTGCTGGAATAGCAATTATGGTATTCAGAGTTTGATTCTATTCAGTACACCGAGGTGGCGCCATCATAGATTCAGTGCTTTACCCCCATAATTGCAATAATCCAACGCTATTCCTAAAAATATTTCGACGAGAACGAGCTATCACGGAGTTCGATTGGAATTTCACTGCTATCCACAGGTCATCCCCTGTCGTTTCAACGAAAGTGGGTTCGGTCCTCCAGTGAATGTTACTTCACTTTCAACCTGCCCATGGATAGATCACCCCGTTTCGCGTCTATTGCTACATACTATATGCCCTATTAAGACTCGGTTTCCCTACGGCTCCATCTCTACGATTTAACCTCGCATGCAACAATAACTCGCTGGCTCATACTTCAAAAGGCACGCTATCACACATAAATGTGCTCTAACACCTTGTAAGCTTATGGTTTCAGGTTCTATTTCACTCCCATCTCTGGGTTCTTTTCACCGTTCCCTCACGGTACTATGCGCTATCGGTGACAAACTAGTATTTAGGCTTACCCAATGGTCTGGGTAGATTCAGACAGGATTTCACGTGTCCCGCCCTACTCAGGATACTGCTAGGTAAATTGTTGATTTCGTGTACGGGATTATCACCCTCTATGATCAAGCTTCCCAACTCGTTCCACTATCGACAATTAGTCCAGATTGCAGTCCTACAACCCCGAATCAAGATTCGGTTTGGCCTGTTCCGGATTCGCTCGCCGCTACTACCGGAATCACATTCGTTTTCTTTTCCTCTCGCTACTGAGATGTTTCACTTCACGAGGTATTGCCTTACATTACTATGAATTCATAATGTAATAATATAAAATTACTTATATTGAGTTTACTCATTCGGAAATCAACGGATCACAGCTTCTTATCAGCTTCCCGTTGCTTATCGCAGATTTGCACGTCCTTCATCGCCTGTTTGTCCCAAGGCATTCACCATAAGCTCTTAATAACTTATTGTAAATCCTTAAAGTTGTATCTTTAATATGATTGTTAACTATATTAATTAAATTAATATAATTCTATTCATTAGATATTTTTACATATCTAACTATTAGAAAGATTGTTGATAATAATTCAGTTTTCAAAGATCGATCTCATATATTTAAAAAATAAATATATGGAGAGACATAATCTCTCAAAACTAAATAGAATCCGACCATAACGATTTGTTAAAAATATAAGCGGCTAATCATCATGGATTTTGTTTGTGATTTCGTACACTTGATTGTGTAATTATAAAAATTACTCCGAAGAAAGGAGGTGATCCATCCCCACGTTCTCGTAGGGATACCTTGTTACGACTTAACTCCAGTCACCAATCCTACCCTAGACGTATGCCTCCTTGCGGTTAACAGTACGGTTTCAGATATTATCAGCTCCCATAGTTTGACGGGCGGTGTGTACAAGACCCGAGAACGTATTCACCGCGACATGTCTGATTCGCGATTACTAGTGATTCCAACTTCAAGAGGGCGAATTGCAGCCCTCTATCCGAACTGAGATTGATTTTGTCTGATTTGCTCGACCTTACGGTTTTGCGGCAGTTTGTCTCAACCATTGTAGCACGTTTGCAGCCCTAGATATAAGGGGCATGATGATTTGACGTCATCCCCACCTTCCTCTACTTTGCAGTAGCAGTATCGTTAAAAAAATAACTAACGAAAGGGGTTGCGCTCGTTGCGGGACTTAACCCAACATCTCACGACACGAGCTGACGACAACCATGCACCACCTGTCAGATTGTTAACCTCTACTATATTTCTATAGCTTTGCAATCGATGTCAAACCTAGGTAAGGTTTTACGTGTATTGTCAAATTAAGCAACATGCTCCACCACTTGTGCGGGTCCCCGTCAATTCCGTTTGAGTTTCATTCTTGCGAATGTACTACCCAGGCACATCATTTAATGCGTTAGCTACAACACCGACACGTTCGTGCCGACATTTAATGATGATCGTTTACAGTGTGGACTACTAGGGTATCTAATCCTATTTGATCCCCACACTTTCGAGCCTAAGCGTCAGTGCTAGTCTAAGTTGGCGCCTTCGCCGCCGGTGTTCTTCCATATATCTACGCATTTTACCGCTCCACATGGAGTTCCCCAACTCTCTACTACACTCTAGATTTGCAGTTTTTGATACAGCTATGCGTTGAGCACATAGATTTAATACCAAACTTGCAGATCCGCCTGCGCTCGTTTTACGCCCAGTAAATCCGGATAACGCTTGCATCCTATGTATTACCGCGGCTGCTGGCACATAGTTAGCCGATACTTATTCAAAAGGTACAGTCAAGTTATGATCATTTCCTATCATAACGTTTCTTCCCAAATAAAAGAACTTTACAATCTATAAGACCTTCGTCGTTCACGCGGCATTGCTTCATAAGGCTTGCGCCCATTGTGAAAAATTCCCTACTGCTGCCTCCCGTAGGAGTATGGGCCGTGTCTCAGTCCCATTGTGGCTGTTCTACCTCTCAGTACAGCTACGCGTCATTGACTTGGTAGGCTTTTACCCTACCAACTATCTGATACGGAGCACCCTCATCCAAAAGCGTCGCTTTGAAGCGACTTTCTACATTTTCTCATGCGATAAGAATGTTATTATTGGGCATTAGCTAACCTTTCGGTCAGTTATTCCCATCTTAAGGGCAGATTGGATACTTGTTACTCACCCGTTCACCACTAGGTTAGTAAACTAACCTCGTTCGATTTGCATGTATTAGGCATGCCGCCAGCGTTAATCCTGAGCCAGGATCAAACTCTTAAAAATTGACGGATTCTATTTAGTTTTCAAAGATCATTTTGCTGTGCTT
>NZ_JAOXHM010000009.1 GCF_025780075.1 Ureaplasma sp. ES3154-GEN
CAACCGCCGGTTGCTTGTTGCATGAACGATTCAATCATAGTTCTATAATTATTTAAATTAAATTTATTATTACGCATATCTGCGTGCAATGTCTTACCACCCAAAACAGGAGCATATTCAAAAACTATATCATTTGGATTACGTCGTGGATCATAGAAGTTACCATATCTTTGTTTTTGGCTAACATTTTTAAATCCTAATGAGACGCTTGATAATGAATATCTATCGTCTCAATAAAACGAACCTAAATAAACTGCATGTCCATTATTATAACCATCTATTTTAGCGTTTCGATAATTTTTTCCTAATGATACTAAAGCATAGTAACGGCCAACTTCCTCTGCGATTCTTTGAATTCATAATTCTTTTAATGTATATTTTGTTTGAATTGGTTGTCCTAAAACTTGTTGATTTATACTTGCTATTCGTGGGTCTGAATTATATGTAAAAACTTTTGGGGTATTTGGTATTTCGTTGTTTAATCACTCAAGAATTTTACCTCAACCATATGAAGTTTGCAATTCAATAAATTTATCCGCATAAACACCAGTAGTTTGAGGTATTCAATTAGGACCTATTGAACGTCAAACTTCTTTTGTTGAAATCTTAGTGTCTGCTTCTAATAATCATGGAACTAATGGTGCGGGATAGAATGGTTCATTTTTTATGGTTCCATGTGAATTAATTGTATTTTGACTTGGGTTATCAAAGTTAAATGTAAATGTATTTACTTCTGACAAATTAGGTACTCCATTTCTATCTGTTGGATTAGTTTTAAAATAGAAACGTTTTAAACGATATTTATAACCAGCTTTCATGTCAGTTATTTTTACACTTAAATTAATTTTTCGATCCGATGCGTGACGTGATGGATGTTGTTCATCAGTAAATGAATAATGCTGAGACATAATAGAATTAGATGTTTTTTTAGATAGTTCAAATCCAATTTCCTTGGCAAACGATTGATTAGATTGATTTGTATAGCTTTCTTCAAATACTAAAACAATTTTTTCTCGTTCATCGATTTGAGCATTTTGTAAATAAACATTATTTAAAGAAAATTCATGTGTAAATGATTGAGTTTTAATAAGATCTATTGATGTATTTCTTGGGAAATTATTATATTCGTTAGCACTTCCGACTGCTGAGAAATTTTGTTCAAGAGCCTTGAAACCATTAGTTTCATTTTGATAAATGTCAACACTTGGTTTTAGGTGTTCATATTCTGTTCAAATGTTTGAAGGGTTTTGAATTTCGATTCAATCATTAGTTCCATTAATTCTGTAGTATAAATGACTTAATCTAAAGTGTGTAGTGCTTGATGCATCAGTTGGGAATCTTAAAGTAGTTTGAACTTGTCCGTTGTTTCCTAAATTAACTTCCGGTGTATCAATAGTTACAGCGTTGTTTCGAGCGTTTGTATAATTAAATCTTGCTTTAATTTTAATATTGCTAAGATTAGCTCATTTATTATTGTTAATAGAAGTGTTTAAAATGTTTGCATTTGTATTTAAAGCATTTGTTTTAAGAACTAATGTTGTAACTACGCTGTGGTCACTAGGTGAAACAGTTGTAATTCTATTTTGGTGGTTATTGGCAATACTGTTTAAACCAAGGTTCACACGGTATTTATATTCTGCTGCATTAGATGCTGTTGATTCATAAATTTTATTAGTGTTACTTGTAATGCCAACATTCGTTAAAGCACGAGCTGGTTTCGCATTAAGAACAACTTGGTTAATAAACCAATCTTGGTTAAATTGGCTAGTTACCATTACTTCTAGGTACTTGTTGCTTCCTTGAACACCAATGGTTCCTGTTGCACTCATAGTCGGAGAAGTATTAGTTTTACTATTTGAATACTTAACAGTTACTGCTTCCTGGCCTACAAGAACATTGTCTGGATCGTTAAGTGTAAACTTAACCTTAACTTGGTTTCCGTTTCGTCCGCCATTAACATCCTCACTTGTAAAACTACTAATTGTCACCGGTTTTGTTGGTGTTGAAATAATTAGTTCAGGAGTATAAGTTATGTAA